>JBEKER010000055.1:0-3053 GCA_050013755.1 Halobacteriota archaeon | reverse complement strand
CCTTGCTGACACGATAAAAGTCGTGGGTGAATATGCAGATGCGATCGTATTGCGACATCCGAGGGAAGGAGCAGCGCGCATGGCTAGCGAAATATCAAGCGTCCCTATCATTAACGGAGGCGATGGAGCAGGCCATCACCCCACTCAAACTCTTCTCGATCTTTATACAATAAAAAAGGAGAGTCATTTACACGACCTCGACATTGCTTTGTTAGGAGATCTGAAATACGGACGGACTGCCCATTCCCTGGCCTATGCCTTGAATATGTACGATGCAAACATCACGCTCGTAGCACCAGAGGGGCTCCAAATGCCCAAGCACATCGTTAGTACGCTAGATTCCGTCAGATTAACTGAAGACATCGACGAGGTCATTCGCGACGTAGATGTGCTCTATGTCACGCGAATACAAAAAGAACGATTTCCTGATCCAAACGAATATTTGCGCGTCGCCAAAAGCTACAGGATAACGCTGCCAGTTTTGGAGGGGGTGCGCGATAATCTGATTATCATGCATCCGCTGCCGCGCGTAGACGAAATAGCCCAAGAAGTTGATCAAACAAAATACGCGAAGTATTTCAAACAAGCGTTCTATGGGATACCTGTGAGAATGGCGTTGCTTGCGATTCTCTTGAATGGTGCGACATGATTCCAGACAAAGACAAGGAGGAACTGAGAGTCCGATCGATTCGAAACGGTTCTGTCATAGACCATATCACGGCCGGAAACGCCCTTAACGTGCTAAGAATACTCGGCATAACTGGAACCACGACCGCTATCGTTAGTGTGGTCATGAATGTGCCAAGCAAGAGGCTGGCATTCGGACAAAAAGATATCGTCAAGATTGAAGACCGCGAGCTAGTTCCGGCAGAAGTAGACAAAATTGCGCTGATAGCCCCGCAGGCGACGATCAACATCATAAGGGACTACGAAGTGGTACAAAAGAAGTCAGTCGTCTTGCCGGATTTGATAACCCACGTCGTTCGATGCCCGAATCTAAATTGCATTTCAAATAGCGCAGAGCCGATCTATTCTAAGTTTAGAGTTCTTGATTCGTTTGTCCTACGCTGTGGCTACTGCGAAAGCATCATCGATAGGGATATCGCAACATACTTGATTTGAAACGCTTCCCGCAAATCGCAAGCGCATTGACTTCGATTGCGCGCAAATTGTATACCATCTTACGCAAACCTACGCGCGATCGCAAGCGGATTTGCTCGGTGATCAAGACGCAGGGCGCTACCGAACATTCTTAGTCGCAGACGTCCTCATTGGGTTTGTAGGCCTAAGAAAAACGCTGCTTGCCGATTGAACGGAGTTGCTGCACGACATCGGTCAACCGATTTTCCGGGCTGCGAGTCTGATCGCTTCGACCAGGCTGTTCTGCGGCATAATGGATGCGACGGGGATCCGCAAGATTTTTTCAACTGTAGGACTGACGATTGGGGCACAAACCAATGCGAGCGCTCCATCGCGCTCAGCGTGGATAGCTGCAATCAAAGCTTCCTCAATTGACGTTGCTGGATACTCTCTGATCACAATTTCTTTTCCTTCTATCATCATGGTCCTTTCCGTTATCTTGTCTAGCACCGGCCGTGCAGCGACGACGGCAATAAGATCGCCCTTCTTTGAGGCTCCTTCGAGTCGTCTGACTGCTCGGACGATCTCTCTGAGTGTTTTGAGATTTGGTTCGCGTTCTCCTGAAATAATTTTGTAAAGCGTGCTAGATGACACGCCTGATATGTCAGCAAACTTGGTAACTGTATATCCAAGTTCTTTTATCGCCTGCAAAAGAGCGCTCTTGAGTTCCTCGTCGGATGAAAACGTTGCCCGAATAAGATCATCTGCAAGCATGGCGATTTCTGCAGACAGTTAACTACACTTATTATTTAATGGTTGTTATAGGATAATGAATTGTACAAAACTAGAAAATAGTTCCTTTTTTGCACCAGATTCCGGTACTAGGCTTGGATTAGAGGCTTTCATTCTGTTTTAGAGAGGTAAAGAGCCGTTCGCCCGAACGTTTGAGGCGTTGGCACGAGCTTCGGAGTCATAGCCACCGTTAAGCTTGTAAACTTGAATTCCTAGTAAAGAATATGAACCGGGAGTTTACCGAGAAACTAACGATTTTCTGGCACGACGGCGCCATTATGTTGGTCGACCAAACGAAGCTTCCAATCGCCTATAAGCTCATCAAGATTACAACAATAAACCAGCTCATCATCGCAATAAATAAATTAAAAATACGCGGAGCGCCGGCTCTCGGAGCGGCCGGCGCCTACGGCATTGCTCTTGCGGCCCACAACTCGACGGCTCGTACTGTATCTAAGTTAAAGACCCACGTGCATGCGGCAGCGAGGTCAATTCTAGAAACACGACCAACTGCCGCCAATCTGTTTTATGGAGTTGATCGCGTTCTGAAAGCGATAGATCTGTGCATCACGTCTGACGAAGTCCGAGAAACGGCGCTCGGCGAGGCGATACGCATAGCAGAAGAAGATGTGATCACCAATAAAGCTCTAAGCGGCGTGGGCGCGTCTTTGCTTAAAGATGGTGACGTCGTCATGACCTACTGCAACGCAGGAAGGCTCGCCACCGTAGGCTGGGGGACTGCTTTGGGAATCATTCGCTCGGCAACACAGGAAGGAAAGCGAATCGCCGTATATGTGTGTGAGACAAGACCACTCAACCAGGGCAGCCGCATCACAGCGTTTGAGTTGCTCGAAGATAACATTCCAACCACCTTAGTCGCCGACAACATGGCGGCTTGGATGATGAGGCAAGGAAAAATCGACCACGTAATCGTCGGGGCAGACCGGATTACCCGATCGGAAGTTTATAACAAGGTCGGAACGTACATGCTCGCTATCTGCGCCAAGAATCATGGCATACCGTTTTACGTTGCGGCGCCGTTGTCAACCTTCGATTATGAAAGCTCCGTCGTCAAGATTGAAGAGCGCGACGCCAATGAACTCAGATTCTGGGGTGGGCAACAAATTGCCCCGACCACTGTGCAGGTTGAAAACCCCGCGTTTGATGCGACGCCCGTCGAA
>JBEKER010000054.1:0-3305 GCA_050013755.1 Halobacteriota archaeon | reverse complement strand
TTCATCTCGGCGCGCTTTTCGGATGACTCTTGATGCGGCTTCAGGGCCCAAGCCGCGCGATGCTAAAGCGATGACTCCTTTCTTCCCGTGAGAAAGAACCAAGTTAGCATTTCTATAGACGCGCCTTGTCCGCGCCTTCTCCTCAGCAGTTTTCGCTCTTTCAGACTTGGTGACAATGACTACGTCCTCATCTTCCCACGGCTTCAGCGCTGCAATCAACTTAGAACTGCATAGTGGACATTGTGGCTGCTCGGGCACGCTTGCCACGTTTCGTTTCGATCTCCATTTCTTGCACGTGAGACAAAAAAGAATTACACGATCATTCATAATTCTGTTTTTGAGCGCCATGAGAATGGACCTGTCTGCGTTGTCGGTTACAAGCAGATCCCGTGCACCATAATGCCGTTCCCGGCTCATGGGGCTCAGTTTCGACGTGACTACTCGTATGTCGCCATCTTGAATTTCCCTGAGAATATGGCAAGTGCGCTCCAGATCGAGCTTGTCGTGTGCGATATCGCGTATCGCCTCCTCATAAACGGGAGTATCTTTCAGAAGATCCATCAGCTTGTTGATATTGAGATACTTAGATTCCGCGTCCCTCTCGATGACGCCGAACTTGCGTGCCACGTGCACTAGCTTCCACCTAAGCAGCATGCTATTTTTGAGAGTCATGTCAATCAACGGCGTAAGAAACTCCGGCTTTAGCTGTCGGACTAGTTCAGCGACGAGTTCCGCGCTCAGCGCGTTCGGGAGTTGAAGCTGTATCCAGTATGGATTAACCTCCAAAGCGACGCTGCTGCCCAAGCGGGCCGCGAGCAGCGAACTGATGACGCGACCTAATGTCTCGTTAATCCTATGGCCAAAGCATGCGTGTATAAGTGCAGTCTTGCCGTCGACTTCCACCACAAGCACGTTATGCGTGGGAACAACGAATTTCTTTTGTCGCCGCACGAGGTTCACAACGCGTTGTACGGTGTGCGGATCCGTACAGTAATCCTTTAGAAGGCTATGAATCACATCTTCACTTGAATTCGCTATTTGCCCGCGTAGTTTCCCAACGTCCGAAGCAACTTCGTAAGGCACTGGTATTTGCTCGCCCGCCCAGCTAGGGATCTCGCCTGTCGAGTTGTCCACGGGCTCGACCTTCACGCGCTGCTCGTCAATCTCCAGAATCCGCCACATCTCTCCCCTTGTAACAAACACGGCACCAGGCTCAGCAAAAGCAATCACGAATGTTTCGTCAAGAGTTCCTATCCACTTCCCGTTTATCGTGTCATAGATGCTGTAAGTTTTTTCATCGGGAATCATAGAAAGATTTTCATAGCAGTACCTGCGCGTTTTTCCCATCATCCTGATGAGCGGTTCTGTGTCTTCACGTTCAAGCTTCAATAGCCGCTGCTGTTGCAGCAGCTTAACTACCCCGACGAACTTTTCGAGCGTTAGGTCTCGATATGGAAATGCCTTTTTGATGATGCGTAGCGCGAGTTTAGCGGGCTTAGCCCCGTTCAAGGTCATGAAACAGAGCTGGTTTGCAAGAACGTCCAAAGCTTGGTAATCAGCGTTCACATCTTCGATCGCGTTGTTTTTCGCTCGAAGCGTTATCACCCAAGACTCCATGATGTCGTCTGGATGTGTCGCGATGATGGTGCCCTCAGATCTCTCGCCGACTTTATGTCCCGCCCGCCCCACGCGTTGAAGCAATCGCGTCACTTCGCGGGGAGAGTTATATTGTATGACGTGCTCGACGTCCCCTATGTCGATCCCCAGTTCCATGGAAGAGGTGCAGATCAAACCTCTTTTCATGCCGGCTTTGAATTCATTTTCTGCCTCGATGCGCGCCTCTCTCGATAGTGACCCGTGATGCACGCCAACGTCACTGCCGTGAAAAAGGGATCCAAGCACCTCAGCCGCTTGTCGCGTATTTACGAAAATCAGTGTGGACTTATGCCTGTCGACTATGTCGCGCACAATGCGAGCGTGACTCGCGAGTTCCGGCGCAATCATTCTTGTTTTCGCGGCCGTGTTATCCGCATCGGTTACCTGCGGCCGTGTAACCGCAAAATCCAACATCTTTGCCCGAGAGACCTCGAGGACTGAGAACGCTCTGCCGGTCCCAGCAAGGAAGTGGCCGATCTCCTGCGGGCTGCCAATGGTCGCGGAAAGGCCGATCCTTTGGAACTCGCCCACTAAGTCCGCCAAACGCTCAAGACCGATTGCCAGTTGGACCCCTCGCTTTGAGCTCGCAAGGTCGTGGATTTCATCGATAATGACAAACCTGACGGACCGTAAGTTTTCCCGCAGTCGGCGTCCCATGAGAATAGCTTGAAGACTCTCAGGCGTCGTGATCAACACATCAGGCGGTTCGAGTGCCTGTCGCCGCCTTTCTGATTTCGTTGTGTCGCCGTGCCGAACGCCGATCGAGATTTTTAGCTGACTGCCCCACCAGTTTAACCTCGCCAGCATATCCCTGTTTAACGCTCGAAGCGGCGTGATGTAGAGCACACTTATTCCGTGGCGGTCCTCAAAGTCCAGCAGCTTGCTAAATACTGGCAGCATCGCTGCTTCCGTCTTTCCCGTTCCTGTGGGAGCGACAAGAAGTAGGTTTTTGCCCTCCAGCACGCTCGGAATTGCCAATCGTTGCGCTTCCGTGAAGGGGCCAAATCGACTCAAAAATGCACCCTTCACGAGGGGATGCAACAGGCTTTCCGTAGGCTCTTCGGGACTGCTGCTGGCAAACATAAGGACACGCTTAATAATGCGAATACTGCTTAAAATAGCCCGTCACAAAAAAACGACAAAAATTTTGCTTTTCGTGCTTAATTAGTAATTGTCTTGAACGGACTTAAAGATATTTGCGTAAGCAATTCCGATTTAGGAGGTGCATTGCCTCTCCGCGTAAGCGGCGCCCTCAATGTATCTATGCGAGTGTAGGGAGATAGATTATGGCGACGGAAGGAGCTCTAAGAAATGGTGAGCGGCCCTGACTGAAATAGAGCCCACCTCGATAGCATTAGAAAAGCTCCAGATAAGAAGCAGCGAAACATTTGCCGATATTGGCTGCGGAACGGGCAGCGCGTCAATCGCAGCCTCGAAAAAAGCGAGGTCGTTATTCTCGAAGATCTGGGATGCAAAATTAAATAGGTGTCTCATGGACGGATCGCAACCCCGCCAAAATGGCAGTCACTTCTCTTCTGCGCCGTCATTCGCCATCTGAGGCAAAAAAAAGGCAAAAAAGCAGCACCCCAACCATCTATCGGGCAGGTTGGGGTTGGTTTACGTCAAACGTCTGTTGTCTTCTAGCAGCG
>JBEKER010000053.1:0-3358 GCA_050013755.1 Halobacteriota archaeon | reverse complement strand
TTTCCGCTTGCTTTGGACTTTTTTCTGTCGCTTGGCCACCAGACGATATAACAACAAGAAACGCAAGCGCACCATTGTGCACCGTTTGATAGATGCGCGTCGACAGTCCTGCAAGCTTTGAGAACGTGTAGGGCAGCCGTATCGTTGGGTAGTTGTAGTCGGTTCTAGCGTGGTGGAGCGAGATTTTGCTGCGATGGACTTCCAATAGCTGGCGGTTTGGCATCGAAGCATCATGATATGGGTAATGTTCAGCGGCTAACATAGTACGTGCAAAATCGGCGCTGCCATTTATTGGTTCCGGTTAGCCTCCGCGACCAAGCACAGATCACGCACAGCTAAAATGCTCGAAATGGATATATAATAGTTCGAATATTAGAACTATTGTGGACAAGCAGACATATCGGCTTCATCTTTATCTGTCGATAATTCAAGCCATCACCAACAAAGCCTTTGGAATAGGCCCAGGAATACGAAGCGATCTGTCCACGAATGAATCTTTCGTCGTATATCGATGTAATTTTTTTGACGTCAACATGAAGGACATCGCAAAAGCCACCGATGTGGTCAAGAGCACGGTTTCTTACCATATCGACGTGCTTGAGAAGAAGGGCTATGTACAGCGAGTCCGCGGTGAAAAGGATAAGCGAGACGTCTTTGTCATCCCGACTGAGAAAGCGAAAACGTGGGTAGCAGAGACCGAACAGAAAGTGCTCGATTACGTAGCTGAGGGCATGTCAAGGCTGACTCCTGATGAACAGGAGCAGTTCGTAACGCTATTCTCGAAGTTCGTGGGGGAGACCGAGTCAATGCCGTATGAGAAGATTATGAAATCGATCCGAGAGGAGCATGAAACCCAATAAACTGCACTATGAACGTGAAGGGGGCGCATCTTGAAGCAGATCGTCGAAACCCGTAATCTGACGAAGGTATATAACGGAAAAATCCGCGCCGTCGACAATGTGAGCATCGACATAGGAGAGGGAGAGATATTCGGCTTGCTCGGCCCAAACGGAGCCGGAAAGACCACGATGATTCGCATGCTGGTGACCTTGACGCGCCCCACCTCAGGTAGTGTGCTCGTCGCGGGATCCGATGTCGTCAAGGAAGCACGCAAGGTGCGGGAGATAATCGGTTATTCCTCGCAGGAAGCAGGCGTGGATGAGCAGGCTACCGGTCGCGGATATTTAACGCTCTTTGGACACTTCTATGGCCTCGACGGTCAGACGATACGGCGTAGGGTCGACGAGGTGCTTGCACTGCTGGAATTAACAGACGCCGCAGACCGACTGACGGGCACGTATTCAGGTGGCATGCGGAAGCGTCTAGAGATTGCCACCGCGCTCATCAACAAGCCGAAACTGCTCGTTTTGGACGAACCCACGCTCGGATTAGACATCCAGACCCGTGCTCGTATCTGGGATCACATCCGCGCCCTCAACAGCGACGGGATGTCCATCCTCCTCACCACCCACTATCTGGAGGAGGCCGATAAGCTCTGTGATCGGGTGGCAATTATCGATTATGGCCGCATCGTTGTTATGGGAACGCCTAACGCACTCAAAGGTGAGATTCACGGCGACGTGGTCTCGTTGACCCTGCCACCTGAGGAGCCTGACCAGTGGGAAAAGACGTTCGAAAAAGTGAGGCAACTCTTGGCTGACCAACCCTTGGTCAGAGAAATTCAGCCTACTAACGACGGCCTCAACGTTTACGTCGACCAAAGGGGCGCTGCCGTACCTCTGATTTTGCACGTGGTCGAGGACGCAGGGGTGGTCATCGAAGATCTTAGCCTTTCGCGGGCGTCACTCGACGACGTCTTCATCAAGTACACCGGCCGGACGATGCGCGAGGAGCGAGGACAGGCACTCGGCGCGAGAAAAACGTGGTTTGGAGGGTGAAGCATGACAGGCTTGTTGCGGAGTACGTGGTACACGTTGGATAGGCTTATCCGCGCCTTCGTGCGCACTCCTTTCTGGATTGTCATCTACTTGATTCAGCCACTGATATGGCTTCTGCTCTTTACGCAAATTTTTAAGAGTATCACCGTGTTACCGGGTTTTTCAACGAGCAGTTACGTGCAGTTCTTTGCGCCGGGCCTTATCGTTACGTTGGCGGTCTTTAACTCGAACTTTTCGGGTTTCCAGATTCTTAGCGACATTAACTTCGGCGTCCTTGAAAAGATGCTCGTGACACCGGTTAACAGGTACGGATTGATCGTGGGCAGCCTGCTCTACGTAGCGGTGACCGGAATAGCGCAAATCGTGATCGTATTGGGCGTCTCTTTCTTGCTAGGCGCAAGCGTGGTAACTGGAGTGGGCGGCGTCCTTCTTACGTTTGTCATCGTAAGTCTGTTAGCAATGGGTATCACTGGCCTACTTACTGCGCTGGCTCTGCGCGTTAAAAAGCCGGAACCATTGGTATTTGTGTCCAGTTTGATAACGCTGCCGTTGATCTTCCTGTCCAGCGCGCTGATACCGGCGAGCTTAACTCCTGACTGGGTACAAACCGTCATGAGGTTCAATCCCGTTAACTACGCGATACTCGCGGTGCGGCCACTGTTCCTCACCGGCTACGACTGGACAGCGATTGCACAGGCGTTGATCGTCTGCGGCGCTCTCGCACTCGTCGCGATCGCGGTGGCGACGGTGGCCGTTCGGCGATTCGGCGATTAAAATATGACGAACGGTTCCAGTGCTGCCACGACCGGAAAGTCAGACAGTGACAATTGGGTGCGGACGTGCGCAGTGCAGGATCGGCTCTATACGCAGGTGCTGAATCTGATACAAGAGCTGCGGGCGCTATAGGGGTCGTGAAGAGGTTTTTGCTTCTTCTGGCGTCTGTACTACTTTGACAATGTCGAGGTCGGCCCCTATCCTCTTCATCTTCGCCGCTTTCTGCAGCTCCTCTTCTGAAAAAAATCCATCTGGATAGATGAGCTCTTCGGGAAGGAATTCATAACTATGCAACTCGCCGTCCTCCTCTCTACGCTAATATATCGGGGAGAAGTCGCCAACATCAACTACGTAGGTAAACTCTCTCGTCTGTTCTTCTGGTTGGTCGTCGTCTGTATCAGGTGTGTCACTGGAGTTGTGCAACTTCTCATCCTCGTCGTGCTCATCATCCGCCACGATTAGGGCCTCTGATTGGAAAAATAAACGATGGGCTCGAAGCGATTTGAACGCTTGATTTTCGCCGTGTAAAGGCGATGTCATAGACGGTTCAACAGATGACATCCTGATGTGATGTCTTAGTGTGAGCCACATTTTTATTATTCCCAACAAAACCTTATATATGCCAAACTTCTGTACACACTGCCGCAAGAGCTCCTATTTTTAATAAGCGCGGCGGTGACGCGCTG
>JBEKER010000052.1:0-3786 GCA_050013755.1 Halobacteriota archaeon | reverse complement strand
TGATCGCGGTCGAATCGAAAGGGGATGCACAGCGGTTCTCTGAAGTGGTGACGCTCGTAAAGGAAAATAGCGGATTGCCGTTCGTTTTGATGAGCGATGACCCTCAGGTAGCCGAAGCGGGGCTTAAGGTCGTATCGAAGGCCAAGCCGTTGATTTACGCCGGTAATGCGAACAACTGCGCGGCACTTGCAAAACTTGCACGGCAGTACGCGTGCCCGCTCGCGCTCTACTCAGACGACGTCGATGAGCTTGTGTCGCTCTCTGAAATAGCAAAAAGCGAAGGCGCGGATGACATCGTGTTAGATCTAAATCTCGGTGCCAAGCCATTGCGCGATGCATTGGAATGGCTCACCATCTTGCGTCGACTCAGTGTCAAGAAGCTTTTCCGACCGCTGGGCTATCCGGTCATGCTAAACTTGCACAATGGGATGGACGTCGAAACGCAAGCGATAAGGGCCGCGATAGGAACGTTGAAATACGCGTCGCTGATTATCTTTGGCGACCTCGATGCCGCGCGGTTATACCCCCTTACGACGCTGAGGACGAACATCTTCACAGATCCCCAGGCGCTCATACAGGTCAATCCAGGTCTTTATGATATAGGAAAGCCCAACCGGAACTCGCCAGTCATCGTCACGTCAAATTTCTCTCTCACATATTTCACCGTCGCAAGCGATGTTGAAGCGAGCAAAGTCCCTGCGCGCCTTCTTGTGGTCGATACCGAAGGCCTGTCGGTGATGACCGCATTCGCCGCTGACAAGTTTACGCCCGAGACAATCGCACAGGCACTTAAGGAATACAAGGTCGCAGAAAAGGTGGATCACCGAAAGCTTATAATTCCCGGCATGATCGCCATGCTGAAGATGAAACTCGAGGAGCTCACGGGCTGGGAAGTCATCGTGGGTGTCAAAGATTCGTCTGCACTGCCAAAGTATTTGAAAGAGCTTGCAAGTGAATAGCCGCGGTCACGGCGTTATCGAGTGCTCAGCAATTGCGCTAACCGCTTTAAACGCTGCCGAATCACTAGGGAGCTCAAACAGAGATTTCCCTTCCAAAGCATACTCTCCAACTACGGCATCTTTTGGGATGGCGCCGATGAGGTCTAATCCCTGTTGCCGTATCTGGTCCTTGATGCCTTCCGGTAGGGGGTTCTCGACTTCGTTCAACACCAAATATGTTTTTCCTACGACAAGATTGAGGCTCTCAGAGAGCTTCTTGATCCGACTCGCGGTGACTATGCCTAGCACAGTCACGTCGCTCATGATGAACAGCACGTCAACATCTCTCGTCGTGCGTCGTGAGAGGTGTTCCATACCCGCTTCGTTGTCGATGACAACGTAATCGTAATTGACGGAGAGCCTATCAAGGACATCTCGCAACACGTTGTTGATGTAGCAGTAGCATCCGGGCCCTTCAGGTCGTCCCATCGCGATAAGGTCAAATGTGTCTCCTTCAACGAGAGCCAAGCGTATCTGATATTCAATAAGTTCGCTTTTGGCAACCCCCGCGGGAAACGACTCTTTGAGCAGATCTTCTCGCAAGTCGCCAATCGTTTGGTCGACGTGCATTCCGAGTCGCGCGTCCAAGTTTGAGTTCGGATCTGCATCGACGGCCAAAACGGTGACGCTGTCAGTGCTCAAGTGTTTTACAAGGAGCGAAGCAAAAGTCGTTTTGCCGGTTCCGCCTTTACCCGTTATCGCAATGGTTTGCACGCTGTTTCTCCGTAACGCCGTGTGCGGAAACCCTCACCGGCTATGCCTACGCTACTCTTCTACTTAAATACA
Source organism: Halobacteriota archaeon (assembly GCA_050013755.1). GTDB lineage: Archaea > Halobacteriota > Bog-38 > Methanoflorentales > Methanoflorentaceae > Methanoflorens. Next base: position 2,002 of record JBEKER010000052.1, on the reverse strand, counting down.
GATCACTCTTGCGATTTATCTCCTCATTGCGGCACCGGCAAGCGGCCGTCTGGTGTAGTCAGTGACCGAGGCTGGGCACTCATCTCGCAAAGGGCTTATCAGGTGAAACGGATACGCCAACTACGTGTAGACTCGTGTGGCAATGTGGGGAAACTGATCAAGTTCCGTGTGCGGAATGAAAAGGGCTGAGGTAAACTCTTTGAAGAACATGCTGCTGACGCTCAGCTCTATGTGTGTCATATTTTCGACAATCTCTGCTGCTTTGTCTTGCAGGTCCCGCGAGAGCAATACCATTCGCGCTCCGCCAAGGGCCCCATTGCCAATGAACTTGAACGTATCGAGGGGTAGGTCAGGAAGCAAGCCAATCGTAATCGCTTTCTTGGTGTCAAGGTAGTTGCCGAAGCTCCCTGCGATGAAGACGTTGCTCAGGTCGCTAAATTTGTAGCCAAAGGTTTTTAGCAGCACACTACAGCTTGCGTAGACCGCGGCCTTTGTCCGCAGTATGTTTTGAATGTCAACGTCGGTTATGACTATGTTCTTGTCAATGGCTGTGTCCTCTTTGTACGCCACGACGAACTGGTTGCCGTTGCTTCCGACCTCGGTTCTGACGTTGTTCTTGTCTAGCTGAATTTTCCCCGTTCGGTCAATAATGCCATTGCTGAAGAGCTCTGCGATGAGTTCAATAAGACCCGACCCGCAAATGCCCTTTGGCCTTTCGTTGCCGATGGTCGAGTACTCTACCAGACCGTCGTTGATCCACACGCGCTCAATTGCGCCGTTCATCGCCCGGACACCGAACTCGACTTCCCCACCTTCAAAGGCCGGACCCGCCGAACACGAGCACGACACGAGGAACGTGTCGTTTCCCAACACTACCTCGCCGTTGGTGCCAACGTCGATTAGTAATGAGATGTCCGTATTATCGTTCATCCCAGACGCTATGATATCAGCTGTGACGTCGCCGCCGACGTAGCTGCTCCGGCACGGAAGCGCATAAACATAGGCGTTGGGGTTGACGCTCAGGTCGAGTTTCACCGCCTTCATCTGGGGGGCGACGGACATTACCGGTATGTAAGGCTCGTGGCGTATGTACTTAGGATCCAGCCCATAAAAAAGGTGTATCATAACGGTATTGCCTGAAAGAACCACCCGACAAATTCTTTCATAGCGCACCTTGTTTTCAATAACGAGCTCTCGTATGAGGTCATTGATACCATACCTGATGGTACTTGTCAGCTTGCTGATGCCATCTTCGTGCTCCTCGGTGTACATCACTCGGGAAAGGACGTCTTCACCGTACACGACTTGCTTGTTATAGTCAGACCGAGCGTCAATCACCCTGCCAGTTGTTAAGTCCACTAACTCGACGACGATCGTCGTAGTACCTATGTCCACTGCGATTCCGATCAAATCGTTATCTGAAGGAGCACCGATATCGATGATCTCTTTTCTGTCCCAGAGGTCCATCAGCGTGACGTTCACGTTCCATTGGTTCTCTCGAAGCACTCTGCTTAGTCTCTTCAATGTGGGCAGCCCGATCGTGACGTGCCCTATGTCGAGATTGCGCAGCGCGTGCGTGACTCTATCGAGGTCGCTCACGTAGTCGGCTAGTGACGGGGGAGTCAGAGAAAGCGGGACCTTCAGCACGGGGGGGTCAATCGCTGGCAGAGGCGTGGTCACGCTTTTCATGAGTATTTGGTGTGATTCCACCCTGCTCTCTTTGGGCACGGTCACTTTCAAATTGCCTGCGACTCGAGCCAAACACGCCAAAAAGTAGCCGCCTGCTTTTTCTTCAGTGGTTAGCAGGTCAGTTTCGTCGCTTTGGACGCTCCCCTCGATGAGGACCTTACACTTGCCGCATTTGCCTCGGCCTCCGCAGATGCTGTCGATGTAGATGTCGGAGCTCGTAGCTGTGTCAAGAACAGTCGTGCCTCGTTCAACCTTGACAGTTTTGTTGTCAGGTTTAAAAACAACCTTGAATTCCTTCTTCAAATTGCCCCAA
>JBEKER010000051.1:0-4130 GCA_050013755.1 Halobacteriota archaeon | reverse complement strand
GCTCCAAGATTAGCCTCTGAGACTACCATCTGCGGCGCGCCAAACAAGACATCTGAGATGTTTGAGCTTATGTTTTCGCCCGTGACATCGCCGAGTGAGCACTTGATCCCCCCGAATATTAACGGCACCGGATCAGCGTCGCACCCCATGTGCGTTCTGTGCATCACTTCCGTGATCCCTCTATCAATGTTGGTAGCGATTACGTCATTTCGCTCAAGGAGTTCCAACCTCTTTGGGGGGAGCATGATCTTGAGCCAGCTACACGCCTGGTCATCGTTCCGTGAAAAGTCCTCCAAAGCGGCATTCGCCACCGCCACCGCAAGTTCACTTACGCTTTTCTCGTTCTCCAGACCGAGCTTTGCGGCAAGTGCGCGCAGTTTCGCCTCATCTTTTATGCGATAGTCGGGTGCCTGACCCTCGCCGACCCCTTTAAGCGCGGACGCCAAGTGCCGTCCGTGGTCAGAGTGGGCTGCACAGCCCCCTGCCATCATCCGGATAAGATTACGCGCCACAATTGTGTAATCTTTCGCTCCACAGACGCCTCTTTGTGGCTCTTTTCCGAAAGGATTGATCCGGCAAGGTCCCTGCAAGCAGATCCGACAGCATAGACCGGACTCGCCGAACCCGCACTGAGGGTGCATGGATTCGGCCCTGTCCCACATCGTTTGCATATTGTCCCGCTCTGCGCGTGGCAGCATCTCGAGCGCCGCAGGGTCCACAGTTACCGTTTTTGTATTTCCTTTGTTACGTCTCTTGTCCATATACCAATGCACCACACTTGCACGCAAGAACGCACGACAACTCCGCTGCGCCATCGCATAGATCGCACTTAACCGCTTTGCGATCGCGCGTCAATACCGCCCCAAACGGGCACGCATCAATACACGCGAAACAGCCGGTGCAGCGTTCGTCGTCAATCGTCACCACGCCCGCTTCACTTTTTACGATCGCACCCGCTTCACACACTTCGATACACTTCGGCCGCTTACAGTGCAGACATCGTGTGAGATGTAGCTTGCCGTCTTTGTATCCGATGGTAAGCCTCGAGATCGGGGAAGGGTGTTCCGACATCGCAGTGTTAATGTCGCCTGACTGGCTATGGCGCAGGGCGCACGCAAGCTCGCACGTCTTACACGCTACACAGTTCCTCGGAACAAACCTAGCGATCAACATAAGCAGCCGAATAACATACCGTTGATTTTATGGACTCCGTCGCTGCGGTTGAGTACGATTCGTGGTATTCATAATACTACCTGGTCCCTTCATAGCCGCAGAGAACTCGCTGAGCCCCTGGGTGCTTATGAAAATGCGGACTCCCCACGGGGACGAGGCAAAGTGTGTTTCGCATTCTGCTTGAATGAAATAACGCGATATTAAGCAGTAGGCAACGATCTAATGCTTGTATCATTTTATATAACCTTAGTCATATATATGTATGGTCTTACCAAAACGACAGAAAGTATTTATAGTGCACTAAAGCGAGTAAGTTACTCATGGGACTTGTGAACGTCCGTCTGTTCGCAAATTTGCGCGAAATCGTGGGAAACCCCCACTTAACTGTAGAGGCAGGCACAATACGCGAGGTACTCACAACACTTCAGGCAGAGTACCCGGCATTGCGGGCCATGCTCTGTGACGACGACGGTGAGGTTCGCTCATACATCACGATCCTCGTAAACGGCAAGAATATACGCGAAATTGAAGCGCTCGCCACGCTTCTGTCGGATGGCGATGAAGTTGCCATATTCCCGCCAGTTTCAGGCGGCTAACGAGTGTAGATATTAATCAGAGAGGTCGATGTACCATTTGGTAAGTTGGTTCAGTGAGCCTTCCATGCCTCGATAATCCTCTAGAAGCTCATAACCGAACGCAGTCAGCTTGGCCCCTCCCCCTTCTCTTCCGCCTCGCGTCCTCTCAACGAGAGACCGACCGAGCCGTTTTTCAACGACGGTTATGCGTTCCAGAGCGTAGCGATACGACATCCTCAACTCGCGCGCCGCGGCGCTTACAGATCCAAGTCTCTCTATTTCGACAAGGAGCCGCATCGTACCGAGGCCAAACACGAGTTCCCCATCTTCACCGACGAACCACAGTTTGAATCGTGGCCTAATTCTCATGCTGGTAAGCTATAATAGGCTATGTGCACACTTAATCATAACGATGAAATTAAAAACACGAACTCCGTTCGAAGCGGCGCTGGATACGTTCCTCACCGCCATCGTGCCGATCGAAGAAACCGAGGTGACGCCCATACGAGAGGCGCGAGGGAGAGTGGTAGCACATCAGATCATCGCACAAAGGGACGAACCCAACTATCGACGCGCCGCAATGGATGGCTACGCCGTCGTCGCTGACGACACGTTGGGCGCGAGCGAACATTCACCAATCGTTCTTGGAGTTGGCAACTCCGTGAGGCGCGGAGTGGCCTCGCGGGTCCACACCGGATCCAAAATACCCGACCAAGCCGACAGCGTCGTGATGGTTGAGGACACAGAACGTCTCGGCGACGTCGTTGAGGTTAGAGCGCACGTACATCCATTCGAAAATGTCGGCCTCAAAGGAGAGGACATTGGCCGCGGTGATGTCGTTGTTGAGCCCGGCCATCAACTGCGACCTGCGGACATCGGTCTGCTCGCCTCCCTCGAGGTTCGCGACGTTACCGTCTACCGGCGACCAGATGTCGCGATCATACCGACCGGAGAGGAGCTCGTTGAAAAAGGGCCTTTAGAAGGGGAAGTCGTCGAAACAAATGGTCTTATAACCGCGCTTCTAGTAGAACAGTGGGGCGCTCACTACCGCTATCGAAGCATCGTTACCGACGCGCGAGAGCTCATTGAAGCCGCATTGTTGCGGGACATCGATGCCGACCTGATACTTACGACGGGGGGGACCTCAGTTGGCATTCGGGACCTCGTGCCAGAGGCGGTACGTAAGCTTGGCAAGCTTTTGGTGCACGGGATCGCAATCAGCCCCGCAAAGCCTACAGCGCTGGGGCTCGTGGAGAATACCCCTGTCGCGTGTCTGCCTGGGTTTCCGGTCGCCTGCCTTGTCGCTTCATATGCATTTGTCAAGCCAGCGGTCTATCGTCTCGCTCACTTCGACCATACATTTGAGCGGACGGTGACCGGCACACTGGCGAGTAAGGTCATGGGAAAGCCTGGCTCGCGAACGTACGCGCGCGTGGCTATCAGGCGCGGACGCGTCGAACCTGTTATGACGTCTAAATCAGGTATACTCCCTGGATCAGGCATACTCAGTTCTATGGCTAAAGCAGACGGATTCGTTATCATTCCGGAAAACGTTGAAGGGTACGACGAAGGTCAACAGGTAGAGGTCGTACTGTTCGACTAGCGATCAACGTCGGCTAGAAGGGGGGCTTACCGATCTTCGGACGGGAATTGCCGATATCGCAAGCGCACCGCTGAGTGCGTCCGGGGAGTACATCTCCCCTTTGTGAGAGAGTACGCCTTCACGGTGTCGCTCGTCAAAGGCTATTTGCGGCAGCACGGGATTATCACCCGAAGAGAGCTGATCTCACTGAAGCGCAGTTTATCAACCGGAATGCCTAGCCAGGAACTCGCGTTATGACCGGCATGTTGCTTCAGCAGTTATTGCGCGGCGGCTCACGTTTGCCGCGTTGACTCAATCAGATGGACGATTATTAGGCGCGAACGCACAGCGCAGTGCCTTTGTGGTGAAATTCGGGAAAGCAAATGCCGACATAGGGAGCACACCCATCGCCGATCTAAACAGCTTGGCGTCCAGTCCGCCTGCTGATGAGAAGTACGACTTCGTTACCGGAAGACCGTCTCGATGAGCCACCGGTGAAGCGATTTCTTGCAGCTCCAGGTCCAGTGAATTCGCAGGGTCGCTGCTACCAGGCGTGCGAACCTATGCGAACGGACTTATAACCCAGATTGGCTAGGTAACCTAGTAGGTGGAAAACGCTGTGTGTGCCCGCCTAGGTCCGCAATGGAGCAAGCCACCACGACTTGCGTCCGCGCCAGTATCGATGCAAACAAAAGCATGCCCCTTCGTTGGTCGAGCTCTGCCCATGTTCTAGGCAACTTTTTATTATCAGAAGACCCATACCAGTTGCCCCGGGGTAGTAGGGTAGCTTGGTCCATCCT
>JBEKER010000050.1:0-4501 GCA_050013755.1 Halobacteriota archaeon | reverse complement strand
GCTCGGGCGTTGTGCGATCGTCATATGGGTATCATAGTCGGTGATAAACTTGAAGATGCCAAAGAAGATTAGGTCAATATGCCCGGTGTGTCGAAAGCACACAACTCACGAAGTTGAGAAGGTGCGAAAAGGGCGCGCATCGTCGTTGACGTGGATTGCGCGCCAAAAAAAACGGCGCAGCGGCATTGGTAATCTCGGCAAGTTTTCTAAGGTTCCAGGCGGAGATAAACCTACGAAGCGCATCAACGTTCGCTACCGCTGCACCGAATGCAACAAAGCGCGTACAAGGAAAGGATTCAGAGTATCGAAGTTCGAGTTAGTGGAGGTGTAAGTGGTGAGCAAATTCTTGCGCGTAAGATGTGCGGATTGTGAGAATATCCAAATTGTTTTCGGCAATGCGTCTTCGGTAGTAAACTGCATAGTCTGTGGGAGAACTCTTGTTGAGCCGCGCGGCGGGAGGGCAGAGATAAGGACGCAAATACTTGAGGTCTTATGAGAAAAGCTTGGCCAGAGATCGGGGACTTGGTCGTTTGTACAGTGGTTAACGTAGTCGACTTTGGAGCATTTGTCCAACTCGACGAGTACGACAAGAAGGAGGGGCTAATTCACATCTCCGAAGTTGCGTCTGGGTGGGTAAAGTACATAAGAGATCACGTAAGGGAAGGTCAAAAGATCGTGTGCAAGGTCCTGAACGTTGATCCGAGTCGGAGCCATATAGATCTCTCGTTCAAGGACGTTAATGAGCATCAGAGACGCTCTAAAATTCAGGAATGGAAGAGCGAACAAAAAGCTGAAAAGTGGCTAGAATTTGTAGCCGACGCCACGGGGGTGGACAAAGATGCGCTCTATGATCAACTCGCTGACAAATTCGACGGTCTTTACTATGTCTTTGAGGACGCAGCCATGCGCGGCCCAGAAGCTCTCAAGGGACTTCAGCCGGAGGTTGCCGCTCAAATTGCACTCGTTGCTAAGGAGAACGTAAAAATACCTTACGTGTACATCACAGGCTACGTAGATTTGACATGTCCTCAACCGAACGGGATAGACGTTATCAAACGTGCGCTGAAAGCCGCCATGAAGTCCGAAGATGATGACATTCGCTTTGACTTGAGTTACATCGGCGCGCCCCGTTACCGCATAAGGATAGTTGCCCTCGATTATAAGATCGCCGAAAACGCGATGAAAAAGGCGGCTAACGCATCTATAGACGTGGTAGTCAAGGCCGGCGGCACGGGAAAGTTTCATAGAGAACTTCAATCATCATAATATAGTCTAACTATCTCACCAAGGTGAAGATGAAGCTTCGAAAATGTCACGGCTACACATTAGAGGAAAAATGCCGTACGTGCGGACAACCGACTGTGACGGCGCGCCCAGCGAGATTCTCACCGGAGGATCGATACGGCAGGTATCGGAGAATGCTCAAGCGCGAGACCACCACACGATCAAAGTGAGAGCTTAAAGCTTGAAGAATTTTTTAACAAGTGGGATCTAGATGGAGCGAATAGAAGTCAAGCGAATCACAGACGTGAAATTGAAAAAACCGATTCTGGTAGAGGGATTGCCAGGAATTGGACATGTGGGAAAGCTTGTAGCTGAGCACATGATTGACGAACTTGGCGCGAAAAAAATCGCCGAAGTGTACTCCTCGCATTTTCCCCCGCAGGTGATCGTGCTTGCTGATGGCTCAGTCAGAATGGTTAGAAGCGAATTATATGCGGTCAACAGCGGCAAGCAGGATCTGCTGATCCTCGTCGGTGATCATCAAAGCGCGACAAACGAAGGGCACTACGAGCTGACTAGTGCGTACCTGGAACTAGCCAAAGAAAACGGCGTGCAAAGGATTTACACACTTGGCGGCTACGGTCTCGGACAGCTTGTCGAGAAACCTGCGGTCTTGGGGGCTGTGAACAACTTGGCGCTGGTTGAAGAAATGAAACGATACGGCGTGGTTTTCAAAGAGAACGAGCCAGGAGGGGGCATCGTAGGGGCTTCTGGATTGTTGCTGGGGCTTGGCGGCCTTATGGGCATTGACGGGATCTGTTTGATGGGAGAAACATCTGGTTACTTGGTCGATCCAAAGAGCGCCCAGGCTGTACTGAGGGTTCTATGTAAGGCATTGAAAACTGACATTAACATGCGAGCGCTTGAAGACCGCGCAAAAGATATGGAAAAAATTGTTGCTCGACTGAGGGAAATGGAGCAAACAGGGATGCACGAAGTGGCGAGCGAGGAGGATCTCCGTTACATACGTTAGAATTTCGCCTGTCCAGCATCGAAACGTTCTGCGCTTCTTGCTACGCACTCTTTACTCGCCAATGCAGCTAGAAGGAGGTTAACTGTGATTCAAGTCAATATTGAGAAATGTGGACACTGTGGCGCCTGTGTATCAGTTTGCCCGACTAATTCGATAACGCTCATCGAGTCATGCCTCGAAATTGCAGAAAGTTGTACGGCGTGCGAAACGTGTATCACAATATGCCCCGTCGGCGCGCTCTTCGTTTCCTGAATAGGGAGGCGTGAGTGTGAAAAGCGAATACGATATCATAGTAGTGGGTGCGGGACCTGCAGGAGCTTTTGCGGCGGCGACAGCCGCACCCGAATGTGACGTTCTTTTAATGGAAAAGCGCCAAGAAATCGGCGATCCCGTTCGTTGCGCTGAAGGCATATCAAAAGTGGGGCTCTCGAAGTTTCTACGACCCCAGAAAAGGTGGATCGCGAACAAAGTGGCCAGCGCCCGCATATTTGCGCCTGATGGAACGAGATTGGACGTTTCAGAAGAACTTGCGGGTCCCGAGGTAGGCTATGTGCTCGAGCGCAAGATTTTTGATCGAGACCTTGCGAAGCGTGCAGCTCGCGCAGGAGCAGATGTGGTGGTCAGGACGCGCGCGACCGGGGTCATCACAGAAAATGGGTTCATACGTGGCATCGAGGCTCGGCATTTAGGCGAATCCCTTGAAATCCGTGCATCTGTCGTCATCGCGGCCGATGGCATCGAGTCACAAGTCGGCCGCTGGGCCGGCATTAACACTACTCTTCGACCCAAAGACCTCGAAAGCTGCGCCCAGTACCTTATGGCCAACGTCGATTTGCTGGAGGACTGCTGCGATTTTTATCTCGGTTCAGCAGCTCCCGGGGGTTACGCTTGGGCATTCCCGAAGGGATCACATGCAGCAAATATCGGGCTTGGTGTCCTAGCGAACAAACTGGACGGCAAGCATCCAATCGACTATCTAGACGCGTTTGTGGACAAGCATTACCCCAGCGGCCAGCCAGTTGAATTGAACGTTGGAGGAGTCCCAGTCAGCAACGCCGTCCGTAAAACCGCAGGAGACGGCATTATGCTAGTCGGTGATGCTGCGCATCACACTGATCCTATAACTGGCGGCGGCATAATTAACGCCTTAGAGGGGGGCAGACTAGCGGGCGAGGTTGCCAAGGAAGCTATTCGAGCGGAAGACCCGTCTGCTAAGGTTTTGAAGCGATATGAAGCGGCTTGGCGCGCGTCTTTCGGGAAGAAGCTCGAACGAAATTACAAAATAAAGGACATCTTTGTTAATCTATCCGATGACGAGTTGAACAAGCTCGTCCGCTCACTGGAAGGGCTGCCGCTCGAGGAGATGAGCGTTGCAGGAATAGTAAGGCGCATTATCTCCCGCAATCCGCGACTGCTAGCTGGAGTGCGTCATTTGTTTTGAGGCAATTTGAGCGACATGAAGCTTGCTGGCGTGGATGAAGCAGGCAAAGGAGCTGTCCTGGGGTCTCTTTTTATTGCAGGAGTTTGTATTGACTCTTCAGGACTAAAGTACTTGGAGAGGATGGGGCTTAAAGACTCAAAAGCACTAAGCGCAAAGCGGCGCGAATTTCTGTCGAAACGGATCGAAAAGGTATGCGCCGTGCAATTGCAGGAGATTACCGCCCAACAAATAGATGAACTAAGGACGGTGCTGACTGTCAACGAAATCCTCGTGAAAGGCCATGCTCAAGCCTTGCGGTATTTAAAGCCCGATGTAGCATTTGTTGATGCTGCTGACGTAAACGCATCGCGGTTCTCTGAGCGCGTGAAGGAAGCGAGCGGGATAAACAAGGTAATCGCCGAGCACAAGGCAGATACAAATTACGCTATTGTGTCGGCTGCGTCAATCATCGCCAAAGTAAGCAGAGATAGCAGCATAAGAGCCCTCGAGCGCTCCCTCGGTGCCACTATTGGCAGTGGTTATCCGTCAGACGTTACCACGATTGCTTTTTTGAAAAAGTGGTTGGATGCGCGAGGTGACCTGCCACCTGGAACGAGACGTTCTTGGAAAACGGCTCAGAACTTGTTGAGTTATACCCCTGTGAAACACGAAAGCGGCTCTTCCTAACGCCAACAACCAAAGCACTTGTCGCGACGCTTTATCTCAGCTTCGTCAAGACTTTTTCAAAAAAACTCTTTTCGACAAGAACAAACAGCGATTTCTGATCATCTTTGTCAAAGCGGATCTCATCGTCTTTGTGAACG
>JBEKER010000049.1:0-4721 GCA_050013755.1 Halobacteriota archaeon | reverse complement strand
AATGTCTTCAGTTCGTACGGTGACCTCTGATCGTGAGCCTTGGAATCCGAGGAACGACACATAAAACTTGAACAGATTTAGCCCAAAATATACGACGTTTATCACGGCAAAAAGTAGAATAAGTGACACTGGATAATTTCCTACGAACAACAGAAGAAAGCCGACTAGTACGATGATGATACCATACTGCTGCCAAGGGTACAGGACGCGGTATGCAGATTCATCGGGTGCTCGTTCTCTTAATTCCTCAAGTGCTCTTTCTGCGTGTAGCTCTGTGTACCCTTGATCAATAGCCTCTTCAATAGCATCGATTGACGTCACGTGTATCGTAATGGGCACTCTGAAAATATTTTCGAGCTTTGCAAAAAAAGTGGTATTGAGGGGGTTTGCTGTGACGAATTCCGCCCCCTCGCGCGAGAGTTTGAGTAAAAACATCAAATTCTCTTTCATTACCGCATACGGCAACCCGGGGGCCAAGTAACTCTTACTTAGGATTTGCTCCTTTGGGATAAATGTGAGGTGGAGAGCATCCGCTAACGCTTTGAAAAAAGGTTCAGGCACAGTGATCCTGTGGCGATTTAGTTCGAAAATAAGACTTTCGGCGCTGATATCAGCGTTGCTAAGGATGGTCTTGTCTTCGATTCCGTACTCTGTTAGCAAAGCAACAAGACGATCTCGGGTGATTGCCATCGTGCTAGCTCCGTGGAATTCTCATGGTGACCCGTCCGTTAGCGCTGAGAAGGCCAGTTTTGTTAGAGCTCACATTCACTTATCGCTTGGTTCGAGTGAATGCAACGTTTCTAGCTTCTGGAGTCGTTCTTCGATGAAGTCCGTCACCTTATCCTCATCAAGTCTTTCAGCGGCACGTTGTTCTTTTAGCTTCTCCCCGATTATCTGTAACAAATCGTCAGGGTTAAAAGGCTTAACAATGTAAGCTTTTGCTTCCAAATTTACACATTGAATGGCGTTGTCTAAGCTCGCGGACCCCGTCACCATGATCTTGATCATCCGCGGCTTGATCTCCTGGAGACGCTCAAGCAGCTCGGTGCCCTGCATGTCAGGAAGGTCTATGTCTAAGAGCGCGATGTCAAACCAGTCACTTTTTGCCTTGCGAATGGCTTCGCGCGCGGTTTCTGCCGTTTGTACGGCGTAGCCTGCCCTCTCGACGATGGCTTTGGTACTCTCAAGGATGGCCAGATCGTCGTCAACAATGAGCACGGTATTCTTTTGGATAGTATCACCTGCCTGCCGCTATTAGCCAAGAATCCCGCTGATGTCCAATGAGGACGCAATAGCCCTCAGAAGGCTTGCCGTTTGCATTCTCGTCTGCGACTTACCTTATATTGCCTGGTCGGAGAGCTTGGCGCGAACCAGCTCCGGCAAGTCGTATATATCCCTCTATGGGCGTACATATGTGTTGCGTTTTGTTGCTGCATCACCTGTCAATCGTATTCGAGCGAGGACGGAAAGGATTCATGTCTCTTTTCGATCCAATGAACCGTTCGGGGCGAGTGCAATATGTGATCGATTTGCTTCTTGTGTCGTGCAAAGCGTCTTGACATCTCGATCATTGGCCGAAGGCTCTCAACATGATCTGCGTCTGTCCTGTCGACGAAAGTAGATGGCTGATCGAGTTCCACGGCGAAGGGGGTGTGGCGTGGCTTGTCTTGTCCAAAGATCGCGCGGTAAGAACCTTCGGACTGGTTGCACTCTCCAAAAAACAGGCTAAGATCAAGGATTCTTGAATCCAAAGAAGATATCGTAATAACCACTCGCGAGCGTAGCCAACGTTTTTAGAACAAAATTACCGAACTGGCGCCCTCTGCTCATCCCTTTTTGATACACCTTCTTGCCAACCGGTTGCTCGTGCAATCGCGTCTCTCAGCCACGACGCGGTAGGGCGATGCAGAACGTCGAACCTCGGCCGACGTCACTCTCAACGGTAATGGTCCCGCCGTGAGCTTCGATCAAGGACTTCACGATGGCTAAGCCGAGCCCCACACCTCGTGATTTTGTGGTGAACAGCGGCTCGAAGAGCTTACTTATGTTTTCCGGCGGTATGCCCATTCCAGTATCAGCTACACTTATGGAGGCGCTCTGTCCCTTTTTCTTGGTCTTTATGCTAAGGGTGCCGCCCTCAGGCATCGCTTGCAACGCGTTGCCTATAATGTTCGTGAGTGCGCGCTGCATGAGGAACGGATCGACATCGAGAGCGGACAGACTCGGATCAAGCTTCTTCTCGATCGCGACGTTAGCTGGTGCCGCAACGCGACGAAGGGCATCGTTGACGAGTTGCTCAGTGCTTGTCCGCGTGATTTTCGGGTTCGGCGTCCGAGCAAAGTCGAGCAGGTCGGTTACCATGGAGCTCATGTAAGCAACGTGCTCGTCTATCTTGTCCAAACCGTCGTGGAGCTGCTGCGCCTTAGGCCCCTCACTAGGCGCGAGGCACCCTTCTAGCGAGTCGACCTGTTTTTTTTCGAGGTAAATAGTGTTAAGAATGGCCTGCAAAGGGCTGCGGAGATCGTGTCCGACCATTGCCGCCATTTGTCCGATAGCCGCCAAGCGTTCCGCTTGCTTAAGTTCAGCCGTTTTTTGCTCCACCAGCTCTTCAAGGTGCTCAGAGTACTGCGTGAGCTGCTCTTCAAGGTTTTTGCGCTCGATGGCATAGTACATAGCGCGTTCGAGGGTATCGACCGTCGCCGTTCCTTTCACGATATAATCCTGCGCACCCTCACGCACCGCGTGCACTGCCAATTCCAGATCGTCGAGACCAGTCAGCACGATGATCGGCACGTGCGGCACTGCCGCGCGCATCGTCGCGACGGTGGCGAAGCCCTGGCTATCAGGAAGGCCCAGATCGAGCAGCACAGCGTCGAAACTCCCCTGATCGCACCGTTCTATCCCGGCACTGAGTCGATTCACGGCATCAAGCGCGTGCTTTGTTGCGGATGACTTAGTGAGGAGCCGTCTTATGAGGTGAGCATCACCTGGGTTGTCCTCGATGAGAAGGACGCTAAGTGCTCGGTCACGTGCGTACATTCTCAGCTCTCGCGCAGCGGAAGCTTCACAACCGTGAACCAGTACTCTTCGATGCTCTGTATTACGCTCATAAATTGTGGCCAGTCAACTGGCTTGGTGATGAAGCTGTTGCCGTGTAATTCGTATGTTTTCATGATGTCCTCGTCAGATTTGGACGTCGTTAAGACGACGACTGGTATGCTCGCAAGCGCTTCGTTGGATTTGATCTTTGCGAGGACCTCTCGACCATTGACCTTTGGCAGGTTAAGGTCGAGCAGGATCAGGTCCGGACGCGGAGCCTGCCCATATTCGACATCGTGCAAAAAGGCAAGTGCGGCTTCTCCGTCATTTGCAACGTGTAGGTTGTGGAGCACTTTGCCGGCCTTGAGGGCGCGCTTGGTCAGGACGACGTCGGCTTGATTGTCCTCCACCAATAAGATTTCTATGTAGTTCATGTTATTTCGATCGCTCATGGTGTGCTATCCCCCTTAGGAAGCGTGAAGTAAAACGTCGAACCTTTTGCTGGCTCTGATTCGACCCATATACGTCCCCTATGACGCTCAACTATCTTCTTAACGACCGCCAGTCCGATGCCTGTTCCCGGGTATTCCTCGCGCGCGTGGAGGCGTTGAAACACCGCAAAAATCCGTTCTGCGTACTGCATGTCAATACCGATCCCGTTGTCACGCACCGAAAATACCCAGTCGCTGTCCGTTTCCTTAACGCCGACGTGAACCATCGGGGTATCATTGCTCCGAAACTTTATCGCATTGCCTAACAGGTTCTGTAAAAGCTGGATCAGCTGGGATTCGTCACCGAGCACGGTCGGCAATTGATCGTGCGTGACCACTGCGTGGCTCTCTTCTATCGCGACATCAAGATTCGCAATCGCTGCGGAAAGGACGCTACTCATATTGGTAGGCATGAACGGCTCTCCCCGCGTGCCCACGCGCGAATACGCCAAAAGGTCATTGATGAGCGTGTGCATTCGTTTCGCGCCGTCGACGGCAAATGCGATGTATTGGTCAGCGTCCGTGTCAAGTTTTCCTTTGTAGTCCTCCTCAATTATTTGAATGTAACTCGTTATCATGCGCAGCGGTTCTTGCAGATCGTGAGACGTGACGTACGCAAACTGTTCGAGTTCAGCGTTGGATCGTTTGAGATCAGCGAGTGTGCTGTCGAGCTGGTACTCCATTTGCTTGCGCTCAGTGACGTCTCGCGCGACGATGAGAAACGCAGCCGGTTGCCCCGCGGAATCTTCAATCAAGGAGATATTTGCTTCTATGTCAACACGTTCTCCATTTTTCCGGAGCAATTGCGCGTCAGTTCGGATGGTTCCTTTTTTCCCATGACTAGGCACGGTACTGACAAGGACAGATCCGACAAGGAGCTTACGTGCATCGGAGATCAGCGAACGAAACTCAGGAGGGAGGAGATCCTTGAACGGCTTTCTTAGTATCTCTTCTCTAGATCGCTGGGCCAGACGTAGGATGGCTTCATTGCAATCGGTAACCTTCTCGTCCAACTCCGCGATCACTATTCCGTCTGCCATAGTTGCGAAGGTGATGCGCAACGTAGCTTCAGATTCCGCGAGTGCCGACTCCGCTTTCTTGCGCTCGGTAATGTCACTGCTTATTTCGAGAATAGCGGACGGATTGCCCTTCTCGTCCGTCATAAGGGTCCAGCTGCTCGTCACCGTGACC
>JBEKER010000048.1:0-4898 GCA_050013755.1 Halobacteriota archaeon | reverse complement strand
TTACACACACTAATCTAACTTTTTCCAAAGAGCCGTTTGTGAGTTCAAAAGACGTCGTGATGGTGAGAAAGGCGGAACACTCAGGCGTCCAAAAAAATCGATACGTGCGAAAAGTGCTGCAAGTTGCGGAAGACATCATGTCAGAGCCGCTCATAACCATCGGTAGTGATTCAAGAGCAGTGGCCGCCGCGCGATTGATGGTTGCGAAACGAGTAGATACCATTCCTGTCGTCAGAGAGGAGTCGGTCGTGGGCGTTATATCAAAAACTGACATCGTTAAGAGGATGGTAGAATCTGGTGGCTGCCTCTTTGGCTTAATCAACGACGGGAGTAGCTAATGCGATTCGACAACTACACCTCAAACACAGCATCAGATCTAGCGGCGCGCGTGTACGTTATCGATAAAACTGATCGAATATCCCATGCCCTCGATCTTATGGAAAAACACAACATCAATCAACTGCTCGACACGAACGAAGGGGAGATCGTTGGCGTTTTAACGAAAAAAGGGATAGCACGCACACTGGGAACAAGTGGCGACATCATTAAGCCCGCTTCATCACTTCACGTGACCAAGGCAGTAGATGAAACTTTAACCACCGTAAGCGGCGCAATGACGATAGGCGAGATCAACCATTTGATGAAATCTTCCGAGGTATTGGTCGTCGTCTGTGAGCAATCTACAGGGTGGATAACGTTTAACGAGATCGTCAAAGCAAGCAGACCGGTCGGATCTGCAGGCGAAATCATGGATCCGCCCGTAACGTGTTCGTCTTTTGACAGAGTAACCCACGTAAGACGAAGGATGATCGACGAAGATGCGTGGTGGATGATGGTCGTTGAAGACAGTAAGGTCGTTGGCATTATAACGGAGAATGACATCGCGAAGGCGATGAGCCAATTTATAGGTGTAGTAAAGCCCCACTATCAAGATTCACGGGTAAGGAAACTCGTCGTCGATGATATCATGATCACTGACATCGTATTTGTGAGAACTAGTACCCCGTGCATTGAAGTGGTGGATCTGATGCTGAAACACGACGTGGAGGGTGTTGCGGTCTTTGATCAAACAGATGCTATGGTCGGCATGATTACTCAAAACACTATACGTTGCAAGCTTGAGTGACACGAGATCGGCAACAGCCCTCTACAAGCTTCCCGCTTAACAAAGGTGCCGTCTGCTACCGCGGCGTGATGCCGCCATTACAGTCGATTACTCCCGGGCTTCCGATCTCGCCACTGACCTTAAACTGACAGCCAGTCAACATCTCAGTAACCTCCACGGCAGTGACGGTGTGAAGCGTCAGCTCACTTGTTCCAATTCTAGAACGTCCCTCCGCTAGCGCCAGCCAGATAACCAGCTGGTCGCCCAGATGCACGTCGAACGGTGCCCCTTTCGACAATTGCATTAGAAGCCTCGCTGCCCCCTCTCGTCCAACGAGCTCAGCAGGCTTTCCTCGCGCGCCTAAAGCATCCCCTGCTAATCTGCCCCCAGTAGACGTCTCCGCCCAGAGCAGTATGCCGCTTCCAGTAGACGGGCTTTGTTCTCTCTGGTCGGAATCTCGCTCTATGCTTACATTTGGATAGCCGGCGCTCGTGCAGCGTTGTGTCGCTGCTTCGGCTTGGCGTTCTGCGACGTGAGCCGGGAGATTGCGCGAGTGTGATATCCCTCTGATATCTCGTAGAGATCCCATGGTGGCGACATTAATGGCAGTCAGTCTTTCTACAGGCGTGATTGCGACCTTTAGGAGCCCCCCTCCGCGAGGATAAAATCCCCTCTTGCTGAGGCGCAATTGGTAGAAAAATCCCAAGCTAGCTAGTACAGGATTTAAAACATTGATCACGTAGTCGACTTGCGGTGCCAAAGGATTGTTTGTGCCACCGATAAGGGTAACAGATGAAGGTTGATCGGCGAACGCAAGCACGGGCAGAATGGCTTGCAGTATAAGTGTCGTACTAGCGGCCGTTTTCGCATCAAAGCTATAAATCCCGCCGCGCCTCCGCCCTGGAACGAAAGTTATTTCAGACGAGCCAAGCCCGAGCCCGCGCACCTTCGCGTTGGCGACCTCCGCTAAGGCTCGCACCGCCGTCAAATGTTGAGTTCGCAGTCCAGGATTTGCGCGGTTTACTCTCACGTTCTTGATTGCGACGGACTCTCCCGTCAAGGCCGAAAGCGCTAAGCAAACGCGCAGCACTTGTCCTCCTCCCTCGCCTATGCTGCCGTCAATCTTGATCATCACTATTTACGTTAGCTGAAAATATGAAAAACTGCTGGTGATTTGCAACTCGCGGAATGTGAATCTCAAATTCAACATCGGCTCACCAAAGCGCTGCCGGCGGGTGCAGATTGCGGGCAGTAGACGCGTGGTAAACGGCCAGGCAAATATTATTTAGTACGTTGTCCTTTTAGTACTACCGGAGTTTTGACTGCACTCCGTATGGCAGTCGATTGTTGCGGGAGTAGGGCATGGGGCGGCAGGACACGACTACGGTTTGCAAACTTTGTCAGCGCAGCTTCGAAAAGGCAGAGATAGGTCGAATCAAAATCCTACGACGCGAAAAAAAAGGAGAAAGCGTTCTTTGGGTCTGCTCTCACTGCGCAGGACGAATTAAGTTCGCAGAGCACTGAGGTGCTGAGCGTACTCCGGCTCAAGCCGCGCCAAGCTAGCATTATGCACGTTTGCGTTTGCAGATTGCGGGACCGTGTCTGCGCTATTCTTGCCCCGCGCGTATCGATCTACATAAGGTCGGCCTGCTTATCTGAGTTTTTTGGACATCATGACAAGGGCGCCCGCGTGCTCTCTGATTGCATTGATGCGCTCAGCTCGGTTGGCTGTCATCAATACGTATTTATGCGCTTATTGTGTTCTATGGGGATGTGAGGGTTGTTGCACTCACGGGTGAAGTAAAACAGCGTGAGCGCTTCATTGCTGAGCTTGCTCGCCGCTGCAAGGTGGCGACGCTCCGTGAGGAACACAACGATAAACCGGCGTCATTCACGAAAAAAGTCGCAGACGACCTGCTTTCCATACAATCACCCTCCAGATACGTTCTGACGCAGCGCGCTATAGATGGCGCAAATCAGATCGCGCGAGAGCTCGATCAGCTGGCGGAACGGGAAGACCTTGATTTTGTTGTTGTTGTGGGTAGCACGCTTGCATCAAGAATCGCATCCTTTCACGAGGTTTACGAGGCGCGATTAGCCCCCTCTTTGAACTTTAAACAACATTTCGAGTCGCTTGCGACTGCACCAGAATGGATAACGCTTGGTGCACTCGTGAGAGCCGTGCGCGCACACCCCGATATTCACAAAGCAGGAGCGATACTCACGTTCACCGGAGTTGTCCGCGGAGAGGCTTTAGCCCTGGAATTTGACATCTATGAAGGAGAAGCCCAGCAGCGAATTTCTTCAATCGCGCACGATTTGACGGCAATAGAGGGCATAGTCGATGTAAAGATATACCACAAATCAGGCCGCGTCAATAAAGGCGAAGACATCGTGTACATCGTCGTTGCGGCGGCGCATCGACAAGAGGGATTTAAGGTACTAAGGGATGCAATAGAACGGATCAAGAAAGAGGTTCCAATTTGGAAAAAGGAACTTACTGAGCAGGGTGACAAATGGGTAGGAATATGAGAGGGGCACCTATTCTTTCTGCCAGACCTGGACGAGGGGGATTATCATGAGGCTTTTCGGAACGAACGGTGTGCGGGGGATTGTCAACCAGGATCTAACCTCAGAGCTCGCCCTGCGGCTGGCGATGAGCTTGGGAACACTTACAAGGGGGACTGTTGCGGTCGGACAGGATACGCGCGTGTCCGGTAATATGCTTAGTCACGCGGCCATCGCCGGACTGCTCGCAACGGGTTGCAAGGCTATTAATCTCGGCATAGCGCCGACTCCCGCGGTGCAGTACTTCGTGCGTGACAATGCCGACGCAGGAATCGTCATCACCGCATCGCACAATCCGCGCGAATACAATGGGCTAAAACTGATCGCAGGAGATGGAACAGAATTCGGAATCGAAGGAGAACTCGCTGTCGAAGACGTGTATTTCAAAGGTAGTCTCAAGCTTGCTGACTGGCGCGAGACCGGGGAACTTTCGGACACCAACGTGATACCCGCTTATATGGAGAGAATTATGGGAAAGGTGAACGCCTCGGACATTAAAAAACGCGGGTTCGTTGTGGCCGTCGACACTGGCTGTGGGGCGGGCAGCATTGTTACGCCCTTCTTGCTGAGCAAACTCAATTGCAAAGTCACGACGATTAATGCGCAGATCGATGGCACTTTCCCGAGTAGAAATCCAGAACCGACAGAGGACGTCCTCACCGATCTCGGAAAGATCGTCATCTCGAACGGCGCCGATTTGGGCGTTGCACATGACGGAGATGCCGATAGAGCGGTTTTTATTGATGAGGGGGGGAATTTCGTCAATGAAGACGTACTACTTGCAATTATCGTCAAGCACGTTCTCTCCAAGAAAGTAGGCCCCGTTGTTACCCCTGTCAGCTCATCGCAGCGGATAGTCGAAGTGGCTGAAGCAGCAGGCGGTCACGTCATATGGACTCCTGTGGGGAGCATCTACGTCGCGAGGATGATGATGCAAGTAAATGCTGTGATAGGAGGGGAAGGCAATGGGGGTATCATATTCCCTGAACATCAATACTGCCGAGATGGGGCGATGACGGTAGCGAAGGTACTTGAAATAATGACCGAGCGTCGCAAGAAAATCTCTGAGCTCGTCAAAGAAATTCCCAAACGATATATGGACAAGACGAAAGTCACCTGTCGCGATCGGGATGCAACAATGCAACAAATTCGCTCATCTGTCGAAGGAAACATCGACACAACCGATGGCGTAAAGATTTGGTATGACGACGGTTGGCTGCTGATA
>JBEKER010000047.1:0-5156 GCA_050013755.1 Halobacteriota archaeon | reverse complement strand
TCAATTCGATGACTTTTTGCTTCACGCCGTGCCGCCCCCCACACACTCGCCAGCAGCTCGCGCTCCTGAATTCCTGCGAACAAAGAGTGGAACAGGCTGCACTGCGTACTGCCGACGATCGAGTATTTGCGGGTACTCGCCCATAACTCTAACGGATTACGACGCTTCCAGCCGCTAACTCAACGTGACCGTAGTGCTGCACAGCGTCCGTCGTAACGTCGAGCGCCAACAGATTTTGCTCCGCAAAGCGACCCTATATCATTGTGTCTCTGGTCGCTCACCTTCGCGCGACACGCGTAACAGAATGCACCGCTTTTGCACCTCTTCTCGTTGCGAGGTCAGGACAGGACTCGATACGTTCTGTGACCACGGGGGGCCGACGATTACGGGATCGTACGACGCCGGGTCCTTCTTTATGTCAGCTATGTTTTGGGCGAATCGTCCGCATGGCCTGCATCGCGAGTCTGCCCCCCCTTTCTTGCTCGCGCTAGAGCCGATCTCATCGATGTCAGGGCCAAGCGCTCATTTTCGTGGCCGGCACGAGCGAGCTTACTGGACAGTTAAATCGCTTAATGCGTCGGGGCGGCGCGCCCTCGACCGATAAAAAGCGAGACGAGAAATCCGGCAAACAGAAAAACCGAGATGCCGTCTACGGCGTGTTGCATGGCGGCGCTGACCGTGTTATTAACGATCTGCGTCGCTGTGTTCTTCTCCCCCTTGGCGACCTGCAAGTTCGTCGTTTTGAGCGTGTGCACCCATGCGGGGAGCTGCGCCTTGACGTCCTGCGCCGTCACCTGGCCGGGGTAGGCCTTTTGGACGGCAGGGCCAAGTGCGGCGTAGATGCTGACCAAGAGCAGCACGCCGATGACGGCAGTGCCTAACGCATTCCCTAGGTTGGTTGTCGTATTCACGACGCCAGACGCATCTGCCTGTTGCGCATCCGAGGCCGATGACAGGATGATGTTGTTGAGCGGGCCTAGTGACAGCCCGAGCCCGACGCCGATCAATATCGTCCCGGGGAAGATGTCAACGATCTGGGTGTTAAGGCTGAACACACCTCGAAGCAGAATTGAGCCGGAGAGGGCCACGAGAAATCCGAGGGGAACAAGGTAGCGCGGCGCTATGCGAGCCGAAAGCCGCGCCGAGCTGAGTGAAAAGACGAGCAATGCAACGGTGAGCGGGACAAACGCGACGCCCGTCATAAAGGCGCTCAAACCGGCAACGGCCTGTAAAAAGACCGGAAGGATGAAGAGCGTCCCCGCGAGGCCGAGTCGCAGGATGAGGTTCGCCATGTTCCCCGCGCTGTACGTGCTCTTCCTGAAGAGCGAAATGTCGGTGAGTGGGGCTTGCCCGTGACGCATCCGGCGTCGCTGCCACAGCGCAAAGAAGGCGAGCAGGAGGAGCCCCGCACCGACGAGGATTGGCACGATGCCCCACGCGCTCAGATTGTTGAGCAGCAACATCCCGGCGACGATCAAGAAGAAGCCTGCCGCCGAGAGCGCGACCCCCACGACGTCGAGGTCGTGCCAGCCGATGGTCGGAGGCGCTTCGGTGAGTCGTCCTGAGTACGCGAATATCACCACGACGATGACCGCCTCGAGCCCGAAGCCGACGCGCCAGCTCAGAAACGTCGTGAGAAAGCCGCCTAAGAGAGGGCCAACAGTTGCCGCGACCGAACCGATGGCCACCCAGATGCCGAATGCAAACGCGCGCTCATCGCCCTCGTACGTACCGGAGATGAACGCCGCCGTCGCCGGCAACATAAGCGCCGCCCCACACCCTTCCAGCAGTGACCATCCAAAAAGCAGCATGGGGGCGTTGAGGCTCAACGCGGCAATCGTGGTGCCCACGCCATAGATGAACGCGCCGTAGAGAAATGTCTTCTTCCTGCCCAAGATGTTCTGAAGCTTTGCGCCGAGCAGCATGAGACACGCCATGGTGAGCGCGTACGCCGCGATGATGCCTTGGATGACCTCCACGGTGGTGTGCAGGTCGCGCACCAGGGTCGTGATGGCGACGTTCAGGAAAAACGAGTCGATAACGATGATGAAGGTAGCGAGAGAGGCGATGGAGAGTGTAGCCCAGACGAATTTCCGTTCCACCATCACGCCCCACCAAACGACAGAAGAGTCAGTAATCAGGGCGTAGAAGTCACTATATATCAATTTCGTTTTTATGCGCTCGCGAGCAGTCGCTCGCGCAGCAGAGTACAAAACGACTCTCCTTTAACAGCCGTTACGAGATCGCGCGATTCGGGCTGGAGACGTATGGGTCACTTTCATTCGGCGATGCGCAAGATACGTTTCGTTGAATCGACCGCGTCGTTACATCCAGGACCATTGTCCGGCCCGCTTCTCCGGCTTGCCGGCTCATTCACTGAATTGGACATATAAAAGCGAAAAGATAATCAGGACCTCTATTTGCGGCCCCGTCCTCTGTCACGGTTTAGTCGTTGAATCTCTTGTACAGCAAGTTTGCTACTAACTGGAAGATCAGGATGAACACGACGAGCATCGCAACGTCAATAAACGGGTTGAACGTCATTTTACCGTTGTATCCGCCCTGGATGAGGTCGTTCGCGTACGTGAGCGGTGAAACATATGCGATCATCTGGCCGACGGCGGGTAGTGTCGCGAGAGGGATGAAGACGCCAGATATGAATATGAGAGGAAACCTGACGACGTTTACCATCGAAATGATATCCCCTGGACTCTCGGTCGGATATGCCGCAAAAAGGGTCCCCATCGTCGCAAAGCAGAGTGAACTGAGAAGGATCCCTACCAGAATGGGGAAGATACTCACGATACTCGTGGCCAAGATAAGCAGCGCCGCGACAACCACAATCAACGCGATAACAACGCTGTAAAGAAGACCGCTGAGGCTCTCGCCTAACACCAACGCGTTTAGGGAGATGGGTGCGGCGAGAAGCCGGTCAAACGTAGCCGTCCTGCGTTCGATCGGGATCGATACCGGTTCTATAGATGACGCTGAGAAGAGGGTCGTGATGCCAACGAGCCCCGGGATCAGCGCAGTGGCGGTCCCAAGCTTTCCTGCCGTAAACGCGAGGAACATGAAAAGAGGAAAGAGCACCCCGCCGACGATGGTCCCTGGCCGGAGGTAATAGATGATGACGTCTTTTTTCGCAATCGCCCACGCCGCAATGAGCTCGCGGGAGAGGCGGTCTTGGAACCCTATAAAGTTAATCGATGGCAGTAATCCCACCACCTGAGCGGTGCAGTCCGGTCAACTTGACAAAGACGTCTTCAAGGCTCGGACCGAGCGTCGTGATGCTCATCACCCGTGTGTTGTGCGTATGAGCGTATGCCATCACGCCGTCGATGACCGCAGACGGGTCCTCGGTGAAGAGTTTGAACTTGTCACCTTCCTTGCGTGCGTTGTTCACCGTCGAGAGCTGACGGAGCTCGTCAAGCCGCGTGGGCGAGCTGCTGTCAAAAGAGACCTCAATTGACTGGACGCTCTGAATCGTCTTTTTCAGCCGTTCGGGCGCGTCTATGGCGGCGATGTGTCCCTTTTCGATGATCGCCACCCGGTCGCAGAGGACGTTAGCCTCCTCGATGTTGTGTGTCGTCAAGAAGACGGTGACCCCTTCCTTGATGAGGTCGCTGATCATGTCGCGGATGATAAGGTTGCTCTCGACATCGAGCCCGGAGGTGGGCTCATCAAGAAAGAGCAGGCGCGGGCGGTTGACCAGGCCCATGGCGATGGTCAGCCGCCGCTGCATTCCCTTGGAGTACCCGTGCACGTCGTCACCCCGGCGTTCATAGAGCTCAAAGCGCTTCAGAAGCTCGGTCGCGTTCTTATCCCGCTCGCTTCTGCCAATTCGATAGAGCTGCGCGGCAAGCATCATGTTCTGCCACCCGGTCAAGTCAGTGTATACGTTGGAGGTCTCGGAGACGATGCCCATGGATTGCCGTGCGGCAACGGTCTCGTGCACGATATCGTGGCCAAAGATCTTTGCCATTCCCGAGGTCGGCGATGAGATCCCGGTGAGCATGCGGATCGTGGTCGTCTTGCCGGCGCCGTTAGGGCCTAAAAACCCGAAGGTCTCTGCGGCCGCCACCGAGAAACTAATATCGTTGACGGCAGTGGCGTCGCCGAATTTCTTGACCAGATGAGAGACTTCAATCGCCTGCATGGTAAACCTTATAGTGAGTTCTCGGATCTACTACTTTAACTTCGCCCTTGTAACCCGCCAGACTATTACGCGGGCGCGGCATTGCGCATAGCGATGAAAACACTCGCCTATTACTCACTCGCGAACCGGAAACACGAAAAAGGTCGCTGAAGCGCTTGCTGAAAACCTCAACGCGATGTTGAAGCGATCACCGCCGACACGAAAGACAAGGGCATGGGTAGGTTGGCGAAGCAGGCATTCCTGCGGGTCCACGCGAAAATCGCACAAACAATGCACGACGCCGCATCCTATGATGTGGTAGTCGTCGGCAGTCCTGTGACGGGCAAGATGTCCAGCCCGATACGAACGTACATTGCGCAAAACAAAGATAGGTTTATCAGTGTCGCCTTCTTTTGCACGCACGGAAACCAAGCAGCGAGAGCGGCGCCAAGATGCTGGAAAGCATGGAAACGCCTTCCGGAAAAAAGTCGGGGGGCATGCTTGACGTTCCCGCTAACAACGTGGAAAGCGGGGCGTACGCCGAGAAGGTAGAGCGCTTTGCGGCAGCACTTCTGGAATTACCTTCTTCGCAGTAGTCACGCTAGGGCCCAAGACCTCCAGTCGCCAGCACTTCTGCAATGATTCCCGCAGTGAGTGCCGCGAAGGGCGCTTTGTATCACAAGACGATGAGCGGCGGTCGCCCAGAGTCCAAGGAACGGTTCATTATGGATCGCAAACGGCGTTCTGGCTCCGAGCGTACCACTAAGCTGCGTGAGAAGAAGGTCGCCCGCATCGAAGAGCGTTGCAGGCCCCAAGAGGTCGATCGGACTATTGCCCCTGTCAGCTGGTTGCATCCATCGCTGAGCGCTTTACACGCCACGCGTGAGATATCCGCTGGTTCCCCAAAAACGATCGCGTCCACCAAAAAAAGGGGGGCACGCTTATGGTGCTACTGATGCTACTCCTAGTCACGCTCAAAACAACTCAGGTTGTAGAGGGGGATTTAGATGAACGTCGAGGA
>JBEKER010000046.1:0-6189 GCA_050013755.1 Halobacteriota archaeon | reverse complement strand
CATCCGCAGCCCCCGACAATGATTTTCGGAATCGACCGCGTGTTCCGACGAGAAAGCATGGACTCAACGCATCTGCCGCAGTTTCACCAATGCGAGGGGACAATTCACGGTGAAGAGCTTAGCCTGGCCGACCTGATCAGCGTGCTTAAGGCGGTCTTTGAGCGGCTCGGATTCGATCGCGTTCGATTTAGACCCGGCTATTTTCCTTTCACCGAACCGAGCCTTGAGGGCGATGTCTTTGTGGACGGCAGCTGGCTTGAGCTGGTAGGGGCCGGCGTCTTTCGGCCTGAAGTGACTCAGCCGTTAGGGCTCAAAAGCGTTTTGGGATTCAGCATTGGTATTGAGAGGATTGCTATGCTCAAAATGGGGCTGGCTGACATCAGAAAGCTCTATATGAGTGACGTCGCTTGGCTGCGCGATACGCCAAGCGTGCTGCGTTGAGGTGTCCAAGTGCCAGTTGTTACCCTTAATCGTGCGGAGCTTGAGGAGATGGTCGGCGTAGACGTTCACACGATCGTTGAGTTGCTTCCGCGCCTCGGGGCAGATGTTGAGTGCGTCGACGACGAGATACAGGTCGAGTTTTTCCCAAACAGGCCTGATTTGTTTAGTGTTGAAGGGGCGGCCCGGGCGATCAAAGGGATGATGGGACTAGAGAGGGGTCTTCCCGCGTATGCGACCTCACCATCGGGCATCGAGATCGGGGTCGACCCATCGGTAAACGCGGTGCGCCCACACGTGGTTTGCGCCGTTGTGAGAGGAATTACGATCGATGAAAGGACGATAAAGTCTTTGATCGATCTACAGGAAGACCTGCATTGGGGGGTCGGGCGGGACCGGAGAAAGGCTTCCATAGGGATTCACGATCTCTCTCGCGTCTGCCCGCCGTTCAGGTACACTCTTGGTGAAGTCGCGTTTATACCACTCGATTTTTCCGAACCGATGACCCCCACGGAGATTCTTCGCGTCCATCCGAAGGGAAAGGAATATGCACACATCGTTGGCGATCACCACCCCTTAATCTTAGACGCAAACGATCACGTTCTCTCATTCCCGCCTATTATTAACGGTGAGCTCACCCGCGTTACAGATAAGACGACCGATCTCTTCATTGACGTGACGGGTATCGAGCTGAAAGCCATTCAAGACTGCCTTCATATACTCGTCGCAGCGCTGCATGACCGAGGAGCGTCGATCGAGACGGTTGACGTCGTCTATGAAGGTGGCGATCGGGTGCTGCATACCCCCAACATGGGCATCTCGACATTAGTCGTCAAAAATAGCGACGTAATGCGGCGTATTGGCGCCGAGATCGCGGACGAGGCGATCACGACCTCACTTCAAAAAATGCGGATGGACGCTGAGGCGCATGCAGGCGAGATTACGGTGTCCGTTCCGTGCTACCGGACTGACATCATGCATCCAGTTGACATCATAGAAGACATTGCTATCGGTTTTGGTTACGAAAACCTTCCGCCTTCGTTTCCGAAGCTTGGAACTATCGGCAGCAAGCTGGAAGAAGAGCAGCGTTCAACCGTCGTCGGGGGCGTGCTACAGGGGCTGGGATTCCTTGAGGTGATCACGCTTATGTTGGCGTCCGATCCCAACGAAGCGGTCATTATTGAGAATCCGCTCCTTGAGGAGCACATTAGCTTGCGAACGAGTTTGTTGCCTGGCTTGATAGACACGTTGGCCCTCAACCAGCACCGAGAGTACCCACAAATGGTGTTTGAGGTGGGTGACGCGGTCCGCCTTGTCGCCGAAGCGGCTGAAGAACGTCGCCTTTGTGCGGGCGTCATCGCATCCAGCTCAGCCAATTTCACGGAAATAAAACAGGTCGTAAATGCGGTCTTGCGGGAGCTCGACCGTCCGTTTGAGGTCACCGAATCTGGCGACCCATCATTCATTGAGGGAAGACGTGCGACGATTATCGTCAATGGACAGGCCGTAGGAACTTTTGGGGAGATCGACCCGGATATTTTGGTTCAGCACAAACTGATTTATCCTGTAGCGGCTTTCGAGTTCCGCCTCTAACGCTGGCTAGATCGACGGGGCGTCCGGCGCCTTGCGAAACTAGGTGTGGTGAATTGGCAAACGAGTACGGGTTGGCCGCTGTTCGATGCTGCTAGCACTCGAGCTTAGCATAGAATTAGCATGTTGCCACCCTTTTCAAGCGTGTGCCCAGTTGTGACGAGTTCAGCTGGCGTTCGTGACGAGTTGCGCGCTAGGGAGGCCAAAATCTAAATGCGAGCGAACGATTGCATCTATAAGGGGGGTGCTATCCAGACCGTTTGTGCATTTCATCGTTGGCGTCGACTAAATGTCGCATGAGCACGGGTGAAAGCGCAAAAGCGGACCCGGAGGGATTTGAACCCTCGACCGCCGGCTTAGGAGGCCGGTGCCCTATCCTGACTAGGCTACGAGTCCTAATGTGGGGGTTCGATGCCGCGTGTTAAGTATGGGGTAGGGCAGATTCGAACTGCCGTCCAAGCGTCCCAAACGCTCGAGGATGGACCAAGCTACCCTACTACCCCGATGGCAACTGGTATGGGACTTCTGACAATAAAAAGTTGCCTAGAACAGGGGCAGAGCTTGACAAGCCAAGAGACAGCTTTTGCTTGCGTCGATATTGGGGCGGACCGAAAGCGTGGTGGCTCGTTCCATCGAGGACCTAGGCGGGCACACCCGGCGTTTTCCACTGCTAGGTCATCTAGCCAATCTGGTTCACAAGTGCGTTTTGTCTTAGGTTCGCACGCCTGATGGAAGCGACCCAGCGAATTCACTTGATTGATTCAACTGGGCGAACTTGAGGCCCTGCGTAAATCGGTAACTCCCTTCCGAAGAGCGGTAAGCCCTGCTTCTAGCCGACGTTGATCGCTAGTCGAACAGCACGACCTCTACCTGTTGACCTTCGTCGTACCCTGCGACGTTTTCTGGAATGATAACGAATCCGTCTGCTTTAGCCATAGAGCTGAGTATGCCTGATGTAGGAAGTATGCCTGATTTAGAAACCATAATGGGTTCGACGCGTCCGTTCCTGATAGCCACTCGCGCATACGTTCGCGAGCTGGGCTTTCCCATGATCTTACGCGCCAGTACGCCGGTCACCGTGCGCTCAAATGTATGTTCGAAGTGAGCGAAACGATGGACCGCTGGCTTGATAAATGCGTATGAAGCGACGATGCAGGCGACCGGAAATCCAGGCAGACACGCGACGGGGGTATCCTCTACAAGCCCAAGCGCAGTAGGCTTTGCAGGGCTGATCGCAATCCCGTGTACCAGAAGCTTGCCAAGCTTACGCACCGCCTCTGGCACGAGGTCTCGAATGCCAACTGAGGTCCCCCCAGTCGTAAGTATCAGGTCGGCATCGATGTCCCGCAACAACGCGGCTTCAATGAGCTCTCGCGAGTCGGTAACGATGTTTCGATAGCGGTAACGAGCCCCCCATTGTTCTACTAGGAGCGCGGTAATAAGACCATTTGTTTCGACCACTTCCCCTTCTGAAGGCTCTTTTTCAACGAGCTCCTCTCCGGTCGGTATGATTGCGACATCTGGTCGCCGGTAGACGGTAACGTCGCGAACCTCGAGGGAGGCGAGCAGACCGATGTCCGCAGGTCGCAGTTGATGGCCGGTTTCAACAACGACATCACCGCGGCCAATGTCCTCCCCTTTGAGGCCGACATTTTCGAACGGACGTACTTGCGCTCTAACCTCAACGACGTCGCCGAGACGTTCTACGTCCTCCACCATCACAACGCTGTCGGCCTGGTCGGGTATTTTGGATCCGGTGTGAACCCGCGAGACCACGCCGCGCCTCACTGAGTCGCCAACTCTAAGAACAATTGGTGAATGTTCGTTCGCTCCTAACGTGTCATTGGCGACGACGGCGTAGCCATCCATTGCGGCGCGTCGATAGTTGGGTTCATCCCTTTGTGCGATGATCTGATGCGCTACCACTCTTCCTCGCGCCTCTCGTATTGGCGTGACCTCGGTCTCTTCGATCGGCACGATGGTGGTGAGGAACGTATCCAGCGCTGCTTCGAACGGAGTTCGTGTGTTGAATTTCATCGTTATGGTTAAGTGTGCACATGGACTATTATAGCTTACCAGCATGAGAATCAGACCACGATTCAAACTGTGGTTCGTCGGCGAAGATGGGGAACTCGTGTTTGGCCTCGGCACGATGCGGCTCCTTGTCGAAATAGATAGGCTTGGATCTGTAAGCGCCGCGGCGCGTGAGCTGGGGATGTCGTATCGCTACGCTCTGGAACGCATAAAAGTCGTAGAAAAACGGCTTGGTCGGACTCTCGTTGAGAGGACGCGCGGCGGAAAAGAGGGGGGCGGAGCTAAGCTGACTGCGTTCGGTTATGAGCTTCTCGGAGATTATCAAGGCATGGAAGGCTCATTGAACCAACTTACCAAATGGTACGTCGACCTCTCTGATTGATATTCGCACTCGTTAGCCGCCCGAAACAGGCGGGAAGATAGCAACTTCATCGCCATCCGCCAGAATCGTGGCGAGCGCTTCCATTTCGCGTATATTCTTGCCGTTTACGAGGATCGTGATATATGAGCGAACCTCACCGGTGTCGTCACAGAGCACGGACCGCAATGCCGGGTGTTCTGCCTGAAGTGTCACGAGCACATCGCGTATTGTGCCTGCCTCTACCGCTAAGTGGGGCTGTCCCACGATTTCGCGCAAATTTGCGAATAAACGGACGTTCACAAGTCCCATCAGTAACCTAGTCGCTTTAGTGCACTATAAAAACTTTCTGTCGTTTTGGCAAGACCATACATATATATGACTAAGGTTATATAAAATGATACAAGCATTAAATCGTTGCCTACTGCTTAATATCGCGTTATTTCACTCAAGCAGAATGCAAAAGACACTTTGCCTCGTCCCCCGTTGGGGGGAGTCCGCATTTTCACAAGCACCCAGTGGCTCAGGGATTTTTGTCGCTGTGAGGAGGCTAAGTAGTATTATGAATACCGTGAAGCGCACTCAATCGCAGCGAGGGGTTCCATAAAATCAACGGTATGGTATTCGGTAGTTCATGTTGATCGCTAGGTTTGTTCCGAAGAACTGTGTAGCGTGTAAGACGTGCGAGCTCGCGTGCGCCCTGCGGCACAGCCAGTCAGGCGATATTAACACTGCGATGTCTGAGCATCCTCGCCCGATCTCCAGGCTTTCTGTCGGATATAAGGATGGCAGGTTGCATCTCACACGGTGTTTGCATTGCAAGCGGCCGAAGTGTGTCGACGTGTGTGAAGCGGGTGCGATCGTAAAGAGTGAAGCTGGCGTGGTGACGATTGACGACGAACGTTGCACCGGCTGTTTCGCCTGCATTGATGCGTGCCCGTTTGGGGCGGTATTAACGCGCGATAGTAAAGCGGTTAAGTGCGATCTATGCGAGGGCGCAGCGGAGTTGTCGTGCGTTCTTGCGTGCAAGTGTGGTGCATTGGTATATGGACAAGAGACGTAGCAAAGGAAATACGAAAGCGGTAACTGTGGATCCCGCGGCGCTCGAGATGCTGCCACGTGCAGAGCGGGCCAACATGCAAACGATGTGGGACCGGGCCGAAACCATGCAGCCTCAGTGCGGGTTCGGCGAGTCCGGTCTATGCTGTCGGATCTGCTTGCAGGGACCTTGCCGGATCAATCCTTTCGGAAAAGAGCCACAAAGAGGAGTCTGTGGGGCGAAAGATTACACAATTGTGGCGCGTAATCTGATCCGGATGATGGCGGGGGGCTGTGCAGCACACTCTGACCACGGCCGGCACTTGGCGTCCGCGCTTAAAGGGGTCGGTGAGGGTCAGGCACCTGACT
This sequence comes from Halobacteriota archaeon, assembly GCA_050013755.1. Lineage (GTDB taxonomy): Archaea > Halobacteriota > Bog-38 > Methanoflorentales > Methanoflorentaceae > Methanoflorens. The sequence continues at coordinate 362 of JBEKER010000046.1, read as the reverse complement.
ATCGCATAAAAGATGAGGCGAAACTGCGCGCACTTGCTGCAAAGCTCGGTCTCGAGAACGAGAAGAGCGTAAGTGAACTTGCGGTGGCGGTGGCGAATGCTGCTTTGGAGGACTTTTCGCGAAACGATGACCAGGCGTGTAGCTGGCTCAAGATCATGCTCCCGCCAAAGAGGCTGGAACTCCTTGAGAGAAATGACGTAATCGCAACCAACATTGATAAAGGGATCACGGAAGTGATGCACAGAACGCACATGGGCTGCGACGCTGATCCGGTGCCGTTAATATTCGGGGGGATCAAGTGCTCACTCGGCGATGTCACGGGCGAAAACATAAGCTCAAACATCTCAGATGTCTTGTTTGGC
>JBEKER010000045.1:0-6256 GCA_050013755.1 Halobacteriota archaeon | reverse complement strand
CGACGCTACCCACCTCGCAACCTATATATAAAAATATAGTATATAAAGACACGTCAATTTTGAACACAATGTGAGGCTTTTGGGGCAATTTGAAGAAGGAATTCAAGGTTGTTTTTAAACCTGACAACAAAACTGTCAAGGTTGAACGAGGCACGACTGTACTTGACACAGCTACGAGCTCCGACATCTACATCGATAGCATCTGCGGAGGCCGAGGCAAATGCGGCAAGTGTAAGGTCCTCATCGAGGGGAACGTCCAAAGCGACGAGACTGACCTGCTAACCGCTGAAGAAAAAGCAGGCGGCTACTTTTTGGCGTGTTTGGCTCGAGTCGCAGGCAATTTGAAAGTGACCGTGCCCAAAGAAAGTAGGGTGGAATCGCACCAAATACTCATGAAAAGCGTCACCCCTTTGCCTGCGATTGACCCGCCCGTGCTGAAGGTACCGCTTTCTCTGACTCCCCCGTCACTAGCGGATTACGTGAGCGACCTCGATAGAGTCACGCACGCGCTGCGCAATCTCGACATCGGACACGTCACGATCGGGCTGCCCACATTAAAGAGACTAAGCAGAGTGCTTCGAGACAACCAATGGAACGTGAACGTCACGCTGATGGATCTATGGGACAGAAAAGAGATCATCGATATCGGTCCTCCTTCTGATAACGACTTGATCGGAATCGCCGTCGATATAGGGACTACGACGATCGTCGTCGAGTTAGTGGATTTGACAACTGGCAGGGTGATTGACGCCCGATCTGACTATAACAAACAAGTCGTGTACGGTGAAGACGTCCTTTCCCGAGTGATGTACACCGAAGAGCACGACGATGGCCTCAGCAAACTGACAAGTACCATCAGGTATGGTATCAATGACCTCATACGAGAGCTCGTTATCGAAAACAACGTGCGCTATGAAAAAATTTGTCGGGTGGTTCTTTCAGGCAATACCGTTATGATGCACCTTTTTTATGGGCTGGATCCCAAGTACATACGCCACGAGCCTTACATACCAGTAATGTCCTTCGTCCCCCAGATGAAGGCGGTGAAGCTCGACCTGAGCGTTAACCCCAACGCCTATATTTATGCGCTCCCGTGCAGGAGCAGCTACGTCGGCGGCGACGTCACAGCTGACATCATCGCATCTGGGATGAGCGACAATAAGGACATCTCGTTACTGATCGACGTCGGCACCAACGGCGAGGTAGTATTGGGAAACGATACGTTCCTCGTGTCGTGCTCGTGTTCAGCGGGTCCGGCCTTTGAAGGTGGGGAAGTTGAGTTCGGCGTCCGGGCGATGAACGGCGCAATTGAGCGCGTGTGGATCAACAACGGTCTGGTAGAGTACTCGACCATCGGCAACGAAAAGGCAAAGGGCATTTGCGGATCGGGTCTCATAGAACTCATCGCAGAGCTCTTCAGTAGTGGCGTTATTGACCGAACGGGGAAAATTCAGCTAGACAAGAACAACGTCAGAACCGAGGTCGGAAGCAACGGCAACCAGTTCGTCGTGGCGTTCAAAGAGGACACCGCCATTGACAAGAACATAGTCATGACCGACGTGGACATTCAAAACATACTGCGAACAAAGGCCGCGGTCTACGCGAGCTGTAATGTGCTGCTCAAAACGTTTGGCTACAAATTTGGCGACCTGTGCAACGTCTTCATCGCAGGGAGCTTCGGCAACTACCTTGACACCAAGAAAGCAATTACGATTGGATTGCTTCCTGACCTACCTCTCGATACGTTCAAGTTCATTGGCAATGGGGCTCTTGGCGGAGCGCGAATGGTATTGCTCTCGCAGGACCTGCAAGACAAAGCAGCAGAGATCGTCGAAAATATGACACACATAGAGCTGAGCGTCAGCAGCATGTTCTTCAAAGAGTTTACCTCAGCTCTGTTCATTCCGCACACTGAACTTGATCAGTTTCCCCACATTGCAACACGGGTCTACACGTAAATAGCGCGGCGTATCCTTTTCACCTGATACACCTCTTGCGAGATGAGTGCGCGCTGTCGATCACTGACTACGCGAGGCGGCCGCTTGCCGGTCACCCAATGGTGAGATAAGTCGCAAAAGTGCCCTGGATTTAAGTAGAAGAGCAGCGTAGGCTTAGCGGTGGGGATTTCCCACACAGCATTACGGAGAGACAGCGTGCCAACCATTGCGATAACGGGTAAAGGCGGAACAGGCAAAACGACTTTTGCTTCGCTCCTTGTAAAACACTTGAGCACTAACAGCGCCACTGTCTTGGCTGTCGATGCAGATCCGAACTCAAACTTGGACGCGCGGCTCGGAATGCACGTCGATAAAACGATTGGCGACTTACGAGAGGATCTGCTCAAAGAGCAGTTTCCCGCAGGGGTCGCCAAGAGTGAACTTATTGAGTATCAGATACGTTTGGCTCTCGTTGAAGGAGACACGTTTGACCTTATCGCGATGGGACGGCCTGAAGGGCCTGGCTGCTACTGCTACATCAACAACGTGCTGCGCGATGTCCTCGACAGGCTCTCCGTCAATTACGATTATGTTGTGATCGACAACGAGGCAGGTATGGAACACCTATCACGACGCACGACGAGAGATGTTGACGTGCTGTTCATCATGAGCGACGTGACCGTGCTAGGCATAGTCACGGCGAGTCGGATAAAGAAGCTCTCTGAGGGCCTCAATCTTGTGGTAGGAAAAACCTATTTGGTTTTGAACGAAGTCGAGAACGGTATACCGGAAAGCATCAAGGACCAGATACGGCAACAGGAATTAGACCTCATCGGTGCTATCCCAAAAGATGCATTGGTTGGAGAGTATGCATTGGAGGGAAAATCTCTGTTTGAACTGCCTAGTGATTCAGCAGCGTTTAAAGCAGTGAGCGCGATTGCAGAACACTCAATAACGCCGTGAGCGCGGCTATCCGTTTGCAAGCTCTTTCAAATACTTTGGCAGTGCAGACGAATCTTTGACGCCAACGATGACTTCCCAGCCTGTAAGCTCCTCGAGTTTCATCTTCAGCATGGCGATCATGCCGGGAATTATGAGCTTTCGGTGATCCACCTTTTCTGCGACCTTGTATTCCTCAAGCGCCTGTGCGATTGTCTCTGGCGTAAACTTGTCAGCGGCGAATGCAGTCATCACCGAGAGGCCTTCGGTATCGACCACAAGAAGGCGCGCAGGGACTTTGCTTGCTTCAATGTCGCTTGCGACGGTGAAATATGTGAGGGAGAAATTTGAGGTGACGATGACTGGCGAGTTCCGGCTGGGCTTTCCTATGTCATAGAGACCTGGATTGACCTGTATGAGCGCCTGGGGGTCCGTGAAGATATTAGTCCTCAGCGTCGTAAGGGGGTATAACCGCGCGGCATCAAGGTCGCCAAAGATGATCAGCGACGCGTATTTCAGCGTTCCTATCGCGGCCCTTATCGCTTGCGTTTCGACGTCCGTCCCGTTATCCACGTTTAGCATGACGGGGTAGCCCAGCGGCCGGAAGAGCTTCTTGACACTGAGTCGACGCAAAATGGTGAGCCATTCTAATGCCTCACGCAATGGCTTGGCACCAAGATTCAGATCTAATACGATGTCATCAGCGCCCTCGCTCTTCGCTATTTCAGACAGCGAGACGAGCTCATCGACGTCGTCTGAGTAGAGCGCGAGCGGGCACGCGTACTGCCGCGCGAGTTTTGCAAGTGCAGTGCAGTTGCTCGCATTAGCGGCGTAAATCAACGGCTTGGACTTCGACACTACCTTAAGCCCCGCCTCAACGACCTGGGGGTCATCGCTCATCAAAACGAACGGCAATCCGCTGTTTTCCTTCACGAGCGTCACCACTTCAGAGAACCGCTGTGCATCCCCTTTCGATTCGACAGCTATCAAGTCCACGCCTGAGATGGTGCCAATCCGCTCGTATTTCATCGCATCGAGCTTCTTGGCCCTTTCCACGATGCTTTCGTTGTCGCTGTCGTCTTCGATTACCACCGCAAATGCCGTCTGGTTGAAAAACTTCTTCTCGTGTCTGAACAGCTCGGTTTCGCCTCCGATTTCAAGGTCTCCGACCGTGACGGTGCGCATCGGCGGCGAAGCGGAGCTCTCGAGTTGTTGCACCACTTCGGGTGATACATACGGACATTTCGTGAGCTCTGTCTGCTTGTTCGCCAACATCATGGCAAACGCCAAGCACGTGGGGACCCCGCATTCGCCGCAATTCTTTTTGGCGAGGAGTTTGAATATATCGAGCGCTGTCATCGGCATGGTCGTTATCCCATTAGTTCATCGACAACGTGTCTCGTGATCGATACAGACTGAGGGTGTCGGAGAATCAACGCATTCGCGCCGGCCATTAAAGCCGCTAACGCAGACGCTACCTCCCAAAAGATCGCCCTTTCCCTCTCGTCGCCCAGCTTAGCGTCAACGCGATATGCCTCCTTCGCGCTCCACGCCACACTGATGTCGGCGATCATCGGAGATTGGAGCATCTTATCTCCCACGAGGCCGGCGAGTTTAATCCGTTCCATGGCCGAGTATGCGTATTCCATCCCAAAACCAATTCCCGCCATGAGCGGGTCACTGACGATATGGTCGACCGGCACGCCAAACTCGGTGAGCATGATATTGAGCTGCTTGGCGATATTCACGTCGATGTTTGAGAATGCGACGACATCGTGGCCGTTGGCGGTCGCCGCAACGGCGATCGACTTGTAACCGTCCTGTTCCGCGCGGGAGAGCAAACACCGTTCTCCCTTGGCGGCGTCGCCGCAGAGCTCCATGACGCGGGCGTCCTTCTCATAGTCGCCACTTCCCTGTATTATGAGCGGCGCCTTCACCTGCGCGAGCACGGTCGACACGAGGGAGGCCGCATCTTCAGCGCTGACGTTTGCTTCCTCTGGATTCGTGCTCAGCAGCTTCAGACAGATGAAGTCTGCGCCATGGACATCAACGCACGCACGCGCCCACGCAACGGGATCCTTGATAACGTCGCCGATTTCATCGATGATGATGTGGGGGTAATCGTCGCCAACGTGATCGATCACCTCCATTCCGATCGCCGGCCGCGAAACCTTGCCCTCGAACGCCAAAAACGGAAGAGTCGTCTCTCCACCTAAAAGGAGTTTTTTATCCCTCGTTCCGCCTTCGTCATCGGTTGCCCCGAATGCGATCTCCTTTATCTTTCCACTCCAACTTTCCTTTGGAATTGCTACCATCGCCGTAACCCCTGAGCCTCTCACGACGGCGCGTTTAGAACATGCCCATCGGCGACATGCGTAGCGCCGGGTGATCGACCTTCGCCAAGTACTCCGCTAGTTCATCCGCATCCGTCGTAATAGTTTCGTCGGCGATCTTGTCCACCAGGTCCGGCAAGCCTAGTTCCTTTGCCCTCTCTTCCAGATCTTCCCGTAGCGCCGCTTTCAGGTCTTTCGGCATCCAAACAACGCGCGCTAGCCCCCCATCCGCACGGATAAACTTCTTACTCGTAATGAACTGCCTGCCGACGCCAATGAATCCGGGCGTTTGATTGCCCCCACCGACAGACCCGGCGAGCGTTGAGAACTTCATGCCGATCGGGGTCATTCCCGTGTACTCGCGGTTGACGACGATCACCCCCTGCAGATCACTGTTAATCGCCACGATACACTCGAAGCATCCACACGACGTCTGCGGATCCTCCATCATAGTGTACTGATTCATCCGCTCGATGTGGCCGTGGGTGAGCTCGCGGACCGCTTGGTTCACGTTTGACCACTGGCCTTTCTGCTCATCAATCGTAGCGCCCTTCTCAACCGGCCTGTTTGGCCCGTTTGGATCGATGCTGTACCCCGCAGCTGCATCTAGCCAGTTCAGTGCGCCACACAGCCCAAGACGTTCCGGAGAGATGATGCACACGTGGCTCGGGGCGAAGCTCTGACACAACGTGCACGAGTAGAACGCGTCAACGCTCTCGTCCGTCAGCCCTGCAATCCGCCGGTCCCGCTCTGCATAAGCCTCCATAGCCTCTGGCAGGTGCTTCTCCACCTCCTTCTCGTCGGTCATGATGGTGACTTGTATCCGGCTGATAATACCGCCGAGTTCTTCTTTCATCTTGTGGTAAAGGATATCTCCGAAGTGCTTGAGGCGGAGCCCGTTGGCCACACTGTTCTTGCTGAGTCGCACCCAGATCAAGTTTCTCTGACCCGTATGCCACGCGCCTTCCGCATAGTTGATGAACTGATGGATGCGCCGCTCGACGACGGGCTCAAACTCGCTTTTCATGTGCTTTCCGTACACTTCAA
>JBEKER010000044.1:0-6659 GCA_050013755.1 Halobacteriota archaeon | reverse complement strand
GGACTCAAGTATGCGGCGGTCGACGTCCCTTCTGGTGTGCGCGGGCGGATGGCACTTCTTGACCCCCTGATAGAAGAGGCTGAAGCCGCTATCATCGTTCACGAGGCCGATTACTCATTTGGATGTATGGGGTGCGCCCGAACGAATGAACTGGTCAAGTACATCGTTCGCAACAAGGATATTCCGCGCTTAGAGCTCGTATATCCGACGAATGACGATGAGGCGCGTGAATTCGTGCAAAAGATACGCGACTTCTGCGAGTCCTTGACCCACAAAGCGGAGGTACCCGCGTGACGCGAAAAATCAGGATAGCGCACCTCTCCTGTGGCTCCGAATACAGTGGGATCCAAAAAGAGATTGAACATGCTGTCGCGGCCGTGAATGCTGAGATAGTCTATCCCGAAGTAGATACGGACACGATCAAAGACGCTGTACGCGAGTGGGGACTAGAAGTCGCCAGCCCTGATTTGCAGCTTATGATAGCGCGGGCCAAATCTATAGTCGAAGGTGGCTTCCCAGTCGACGCAGTATTTATAACTACGTGCTTTCGATGCGCTGAAGGTGCCATAACGCGAAGCGAATTGCGGCATTATATCCATGAGCGTGCTAATTTGCCAGTTATTAGCTACTCATTTACGGAACGGAGTACTGCAGAAACACTCCTTACACGGATGGAAGCTCTCGTAACCACCGCGCTGAGACGAACCTTGCTCGCGCGTGAAAAACAGACAGGATTAACTGCCGGCATCGACTCAGGATCGACCACCACAAAAGCCGTGGTAATGCGAGATAACGAGATAATTGGAGTTGGCTGGGTCGACACTATCGAAGTATTGAAGAGTGCCGAACTTGCGTATACGACAGCGCTGAAGATGGCAGGAGTGAACAAATCTGAAATTCAAGCGCTTGGGACCACGGGTTACGGTCGCTTGCTCGTCGGAGAGGCGATGAAAGCTGCGCTCGTTCAAGAAGAGCTCACCGTAAACTCGAAGGGTGCGGTTTATCTCGCAGAGAAACAGAAAGGACCCGCGACGGTCATCGACATTGGCGGCATGGATAACAAGGCTATTTCGGTCATCGATGGCATTCCCGGCAGCTTCACCATGGGCGGAATTTGCGCCGGAGCTTCAGGTCGTTTTCTCGATATGACCGCACGTCGGTTAGGGGTGGACATCAGTGAATTAGGCCCCTTGGCGTCCAAAGGAGACCATAACCACTTGACTATGAACAGCTACTGCATCGTTTTCGGAACGCAAAGCCTTGTCAACGCACTCTCGCTCGGAGCCAGCAAAGAAGACGTCGCAAGTGCGGCCTGCTACAGTGTCGCAGAACAGGTCTTCGACCAGCAGCTTCAAGAGCTAGAAATTGTAGAACCCGTCATCATGGTCGGTGGAACCTCGCTCATCAGCGGCCTCGTGGAAGCGATGCAAGACTTGCTCAGAACGAAAGTTGTGGTGCCTAAATATTCACAATACATCGGCGCAGTCGGATCTGCGCTACTCGCCAGCGGGTTTGTAGAATGAGGCCCCGATGAAGCAACACTCAGCGGGGCGTCGCCGTTGCCTACAAAGAGATTGCATACGACATGATCGATTCTGAAAAAGTGGCAGTAGAGTCTCCCGATACACAGGGGGCGCGCTTGATTGAAGAATTGACGTCTGACATCTTGTCTGACCTGGACGTCGCCCAATCGCTGTACAACATCAGAATCTTCATCGATCCCGACGAACCGGTGTTCATCTTATATGGTAAGCTTGCGATCGCACTTCCCGATATAAAGATCTCCGACGTCGCCACGATGACGCATACCGACGATGGATTGAAGCTGGATATCAAGAACGAACGGCACGTCAACGATCTGCTCGATAAGCTCGTTGCGCGATACGGCAAGGCCAACATTTTGCAGCTCGATCGGTACACCGTCCTTGTCGCGACCGACGACGATATTCCTGACGAAACCATCTATGAACCCACGACGGAGCTGAAGCGCAAAGTCATCGATTCGATACGGCGCGTCGCGCCCGAAGGCTACAGAATCATAAAGCACGACATTACGGATGACTACATCCTGTTCATTGCGTCAGAGGAGCCGATCAAACAGGAATGGATAGACCGGGGGCGCAGGTTGCTCAAAGAGGCGGGATTGTAGGATGTTAGAGCCTCTCATGTTCACTGGTGGCGTGTACCGACACGACGAGTTGATGGAGCTTGTTGAGGATCTCGGCGGCCACCTTCTGCAAAAGAACGTCATGCAGCTCGAAGTCGTGCTCTTGATACTCGTTCCAGCGGACGATATAAGCGCGGTAGAGCAAAAAGCGGCAGAGCTCTTAGGAACGATCACTAGAGCCCCCCTCATCGGCACCGAAATCGCCGTTGTCGCACCGAGCCTCGCCTATCACCACATGCCCCATCCGACGTGCGATATCGCAGAGTATCTTCGAAGGAACGGCGCAAAGACAAATATCATTGGCCTGGCTCGAGGAGTGGGACGTCGCGCGGCACAGCTGACAAAGAGCGAGCGCGGGCTGATAAATGAGCACGATTTGGCGTTGTTTATTCTTGGTGATTTCCTAAGCTGCATAACAGACGTCAAATATCAGCTCTATGAGGATCTCGACGTCCCCATAATAGTCACTGGAGGGCCGGAATGCGAGGCAGTTCCCTACGCGTATGCATACATTGGGGGGATAGGACGACGCGCTAAAGGGTTTCACCGAGAATCTGAGTTCGCAATCCTGGATAGCATCGTCGGAATGATCAGCAAAGCTCTGGATGAGAGACGCGAAGAGCTTGAGAAGGACCCACTATCGGTGAGTCCATTCCGCCTCATGGACGAGATCACGCAACAAATTCCAGAAGTTGGCGAAAGCCTCTCTCCCACACCCATTACGATGCATTTAGACGGTATGCGAATTAAGCTTCCTTACGACGAGTACTGCGAAAAAATACGGGATGTGAAATTCATTGAAGGCCCGACCCTCTCAGACGTAGCGGAAGTTAGGCCTTCGTTTATGCGTGAATATCTTATCTTAAAGATCAAAACGAAATCAGTCGCGGGATTTGCTCTTTAGTTGAAGGCCGTCGGGTTGCACACGCCCGGCGCAGGCAAATCGACCGTTGCTCGACGATTTCTAGGCTGTCACGTCCCTATCGCATTGATCGTCCGAATTAGTTCCTTGAAGCTTGCTACCTCACGTCTCAACACTTCTTCACGCCTCAGGCCGATGCTCATCTCGCCATCAACTGTGAGTTCTTCGGGCCCTCGTCGCACAATTCGGTACACTCCATCGGCGCGCAGCGCCGCCGTAGCGGCCTTGTCGTGCACCATTGCTCGACCAGGGATGATGACCGTCTCATTCATATCCGCCAAATCCAGCTTCTGAATGTCGTCGAGCGTGATGAGACAGGCGATCTCTTTTTCGGTGCTCACAACGTTGACGTTTGGCGCTATCCGCTGAAATATGGAACGAAGATACGGCCCGGCTACAGCTCCGGTGATTACAGTGGCGCGCTTCTCAGTTCTAGGAAGATGCGCTTCGGGATTGCTTGCCACGTAGAAAGGTGACCCGATTTCAGGGTCCCACAGCGGGGTACCGGTCACTCGCAGCTTGTAGCGGTCGTTGATACTGCTAACTAGTTCCTTGAAGCTCTCCATTGGCTGAGATTCAATGTCGCGCATTATGGGCGCATTCCCAAGAATTAACCCTTCCTTCGAGTGATTCGCGAACCGCATCAAGATCAAACCCCGTGCACCCATGCCCTCAAGATCGTCACACGTTTTTCTGAGAACGTCGCCGTCGTTGACCCCGGGTACGATTACCGCGGCGGCGTAAACGTCAGAGGACGCGCAAAAGCTCGAGAGGCATTGAAGTGAAGCCTTAGGGGTGGGGTCTGCCATATAGCGTTTGCGCAAGCTAGGATCGGTCGCAAAAACGGTAAATGACACTTCGCGCACGTTATTATCGATTAGCTTTTCGGCAGCTTCCGGGCTGTCGAAGCCTTTCCCACTTGTGTACCCGAGATGGATCGGGACTTGGAGGCTGGCGAGCAACTCAGTCAGCTCGAGTAAATCGGGATAACAGCTGACGTCCCCCCCACCACTTATCGTGACCTTTTCAGGGTCTTTTGAACTCATCTTGAGGGTAGCGTGGACATCTTGCGCTACGCGCAAAAGTGGCTTAAACCCCGCGTACTTCTCTGCAATCGCTCTTCCGCAGTAGTCACAGCCCTCACTGAGGGGTGAACAGAAGCGGCACCCAAATGGCTTAAAATCTTTTACCTTCTTAAAATAGCAGTAGCTGCAAAACCCGCGACAATCAACCCCGGGCTTCCCCCCCACGTCTGCGAGCAGCTCCATACGATCACCTATTCGCGCGGCAATTCCATTAACCAGTATTATAATTTAAAAAATATAAAAGTTTGCAAAAAATAAAAAAAGAGGGGGTTAGAACGGATTTGGAAGTCCAATTTCCGCTCTTTCCGCCCTGGTCTTCTCAGAGCGATCCCACTTATTCTGCGCGAGCCTCGTCAGCATTTCCATGCCGAATTTGCCGGGATCTATTGGCTTGGTCTCAAACAGGCCCATATCGACCGCGCTTTGGAACAGATCCTTTCCGACTTTGGTCCGCGGCATGACGGTCGACCACCCGTCAGGCGAGCCGATCGATCCCGTCGAGATGTCCGCAGTTCGTGCGGTCAGGTCGGGACATATATAGCAGCCCGGCTGAACGTAACTGTGGGTAAGTTTCACCGGGACTTCAACCCGCTCGCCCATATTTGACGTGACGATCATCTTGCCCTTTGAAACATCCATTTTTTGGACGTGTTCAATATTCACCTTGTGAAGCTCTTCGACGATCGCTTTAATTCCCGTGTAGCTGAAGTTCTCGGTGCAGAATATGCCGAGAAGCAGTGCCATTTTGTTAGGCAGATGACGCGCCCCAAACGGATAGAGCTGCATCTTACGGACCGCATAGGTCAGGCAATGCATTCCGACCATCCCGATCTTATCGAGGCCGTTCTCACGTGCCGCAATCTTTAGCGCGTTGTTGAGTGGACACAGCACGTATTTTGTGCCGGCCGCCGCGATAATCTCCTCAGGCGTCGTGGCGACGTATGGCTCCGGATTCCAAGGTTCGTCGGTCGGCATAGCGACGACCGCGCCTTCAATCACGCCGGTTTCAAGCGCGTGGATCAAAAGGGCGCTGACTATACCGCCGTCTTGTGAATACTTCTGAAGAGTCTTGTCCGTCGTCTTAACCGTCATAATGTCGAGGTACTTACCTAGAACCATTCACTCCACCCCCATGACGCGCTTCTCTATCATTTCAAACGTCGGCTCGAAGCTCCTCGGACATTGCGCATAGCACGCTCCGCATTTTATGCAGAGCTCCTGGTTGACGTGCGGGCGCCCGTAGTCCATGTCAATCGCCCGCGTTGGGCACGACATGGCGCAGGTGCCACACCCGATGCACAGTCCGTTTCCGATGATTTTTGTCAACAGGTCACAGCCGCACGCAAATCCCGCAAGTTCAGCGAGGGGCTTCAAGTACTCTAGGTCCGCACCTACCGCCGCGAGTATCGTGTTAGCGATCACCTCTGGACCAGTAGGACACCCAGGAAGTGCGAAATCGACTTTAACGAGATTCGCTACGGGAACGAACGATTCGTGCGATGGCGTCGCCGCTTGTCCACCTACACTGTATCGAGTCACACAGCCTGAGCTGGCACAACCGCCCATGGCGACCAAAAACGTCGAATTCTGTCGGATCTTGCGTATGTCGTCAACCTGTCTCTTGTCTTGCAGACAAATAGAACCGTGAACAATGGCAATATCCATTTGATCATCGGGGATCTGTCGTACGTCTGCAAGCGTGGTCTCATAACGATAGTCTATCGCGTCGAGCAAATCAAGAAGAATGTCGTAGTTGTCTACTAGCGATATAAGACATCCCGTACATCCACTCATCACTGCCGTTAGCACCTTCGGCTTTGCAGCAGCCATTTCTTTCACCTCCGCCTCCGCTTCTGCGGGCTTTACTGTTATCTCAGGTTGAGCGGCCTCCGTTTTCTCTTCTGCAGCCGCAGGGCTGGCCGTCTGCATCTCCGCGATGTTTTCGGCGTCAGATTTCTTCTCTTTCTTCCAAAACGGGCTCATAAATACTCCTCTATTTCCTTTTGGATTAGCTCCATAGCATCAGGAATCGATCCTTTGACTTCTTCTGTAAGTCCAAATTCGATTTGCGTATGACGTTTCGGCTGGCACGCAATGATGGTGACATCACATCGTTCTTTCAAGTCGTTAAGTGGTGTTGACGTCTGCCAGCATTGATGGTCGGCGTAACGGTTCTCGTCGACGTCGTCTATTGAAAGCTTCTTTAACTCTCCTGGAGCGCCACCGAAGTCAATCGAATCAACCAGCACGAGCTTCTTGCATTCAAAAATTCCAAACAAGAAGTACCCTCTGCCGATGTCGACGACCTTCAGTCGAGTTGCGGCATTCAATTTCTGCTTTAGAACAGGAACCAAGGATGTCGCGAAGCCGTTGTCACCGTACAGTGGGTTTCCACAGCAGGCGATAACCGCCTCAGCATCGCAAATCGATTCGCTCACTTTAGATCATCTTGTTCTGAATGATGGCTTTTTCTGGATCCAGCACG
>JBEKER010000043.1:0-7285 GCA_050013755.1 Halobacteriota archaeon | reverse complement strand
TGGACTCATCCCCTTCTGTCGTCAACGGTGTGGTCTACGTGGGGAGCGATGACAACAACACCTACGCGCTCAACGCGACCACCGGCAGCAAGCTGTGGAACTACACGACAGGTGGCACAGCCTACGACCCTTCCTACTTTAACGGTGTGGTCTACGTGGGGAGTAATGACAACAACACCTACGCGCTCAACGCGACCACCGGCAGCGAGCTGTGGAACTATACAGCCAACGCCCCTGTGCTCTCCTCCCCTGCCGTCGTGAGTGGCACGGTCTATATAGGGAGTTTGGATGGTAACGTATACGCTCTGAACGCGACCATCGGCAGCGAGCTGTGGAACTATACGACCGGAGACGTCTTGCTCTCCTCCCCCGCCGTCGTGAATGGCACGGTCTATATAGGGAGTTTGGATGGTAACGTATACGCCATCGGCACAGGAGCTGCAGTCGCGAGTCAGACTACGACGCCCGGCTTCGAGATAGCGCTAGCTGTTGTTGGACTGGTAATCACCTCTTATATAGTGAGTCGGAGGCGCTAGCCAGCCCAGTCTTTTTTTGGCGTAGTAGGGTGTACAACCGATCTCCTTGCCGAAACCGTGACGATGCTGGAAATGCTGCGTCAGCACAACGACTTATCGAAGTGCCACTGGAAGATGCTTTCCACTCTGGATCGTTCGCCTCAATCGAGTCCTCCTCCCACAACCGCGTCGAACGCGTTCAGTTATTGTTTGCATGCTGCGTTTTCTGACTGATCGCTCGTCGAAAAATCTCCCGCGGCCGCGTGCGAGGCGCCCTTCGTCGCCCATCATCAAGCTCACCTACGAGACGCCGAAAGCGCCGCACTGCTGTTAAAAAAAGTTGGGATTCGACCCTTCACAATGATTTTGGTTAACGTCGCGAGCCTGAGCCGCCGTTCCCGTCTGTCCCCTGCAAACGTCGCCTACACAAAAAAAGGCCGATTTTGATGCCATCCCTCAGTGACGACAGCTTCGGTTGATCCTTTCGAGCTCGGTAGGTTATCGGGATTTCCGCGATGCGCAGCCCTTTCCGCACGCATTCAGCGAACATATCGGCTTCAATTTCAAAGCCGCTCGCTGCAAGCTCCAGACGCCGAACCGCGTCGCTTCGGTAGCCCCAGAACCCCGTGCACACGTCGCTGATGTGCACACCAAAGAGCGCCCGCGCGAGAAGCGAGAGCAGCGTGTTCCCCACAACGTTCAGTCTGGTCATGGCTCCCGGCTCTATGGTGCCTTTCAGCCGCGATCCGATGACGACGTCGTATTTCTTGAGCAGGCGTGTCATCTCCGCCGCCATTTCGATAGGGTACGTATCGTCCCCGTCAACCATAATCGCGTAGTCGGCGGTGATGGACTTAAATGCCATTTGAATGGCCTGACCCTTTCCTTTTGCCTCTTCAAGTATGAGCTGGGCACCCTTTTCGACGGCGATCTCCCTCGTGTTATCGGTGGATTGCCCGTCGATCACGTACACGTCAGTTTTGAAGCCGTTTTGCAAGAGGTCGGCAACAGGCACGCCGTCGATGACCGTACCAATTGAACGTTCCTCGTTTAGCGTCGGAATGATGATAGCTACTGACTCTCTCGCCTCGCCTGTTCGCCCGTTGTCCAAGAGCACTGGCGTTCCCCCCTTTTGTCACGCCTGATTTGGTCGTCCGTTGCTGAGTTCAGTAGCGTCAATTGCCCAGTTCGTTAGAAGCTACCTAATAAAGACAATTTCAATTACTTAAGCGATGCGGTTCCGCCGTCGCGAAGGGCAGTGAATTTCGACTCAGAAACACATGTAGCGCCAGACTGTGCACGACGATCGAATGAGGCGCTTGCGGCAGTTTGCGCGTGTGTCGCACATTGGCGGAGACGCGCTGGGTCGCGCCAACCTTCCGCTTATGCACTCATCACTGCGCAACGCGCTGTCAAAAAAAAGATGTTTCAGTGACTCTGTGGCCTTTCGCGACTGGTAGTGCGCCGCAGCTCACAGTAACGCTTTCGGACAGCCGATCCCCACAATGGCCTATATAATACTGTTAAGTGACAATCCCCTAGTCTCGCAAGGAGGCTTCTCGTTTGAACTAGCTAAACGCGCCCCGACATGCGAAGCCGCTCTGAGCCCAAGGCCGCTCAACCTCGAGTCGACTCACACTCCCCCTCACCAGTGTAACTAGGTAACGAGAGACCTGCGACAATAAACACCAATAATGACGGCCGCCCCTTCGTTTAATCAGCTTGGCGTGACCGTTTTCGTCCATTGCCGCTTTCTTCGGGCTCAAGCAACAGAGTGGTGTCGCCCCCCTTCTGCAAATATTGGGAGTAGGGAGCGGGCGACGTTCTCGTGGCCTTCGCGTCGCGCAGCTCCTCCTCACTGCGGATTCGGGGCTCAGGGAACTCTCTGGCAAGCTCCGCGCACGTCTTCAGCTCCAGCTCCAGGAGCTTCTCCGTCGAGAAATCGAAAAAGTCACGTTTTTCCAGCTCGGCCGTGATCTTCTCGAGCCTCGTGCTCAGGCGCTCGATGCGTGCTCGTGTCGTCATCCAGTAGGTCTCGCGCAATGCGTCGAGTTCCAGCGCTTTCAGGTTTTCGACTTCCTCCGCGTGCTCTTTGAGCCAATTCGCCACTGTCTGTCCCCGCACACCGACCGTGTCCGCGATCGTCGAAAGTGATTTTCCCTGCGCACGCAGTGTGAAGCACGTAAGCTTTGTCTCTGCATCCTTCATTGATGTAGTGTTATCTGCTCTACCACACGAAGCTTCCGAGTGCAGAGCGAAAGTGGTGCACAGTCCGCCGTATCTGGTCGCACACATCTGTAGACAGGTGAACGCCACGTCGCACGCCCACCGGCAGTTGTGCTCTGGGATGTACCCCCCACAGTCTGTTTCGAGCCCCTCCGCCAACCCTGAATAATTAAAATTTTTATTAATTTATAAAAATATATGAATAATAATGCATACTCGTAAGGCTCGAACGCAAAAAGGGGCGAGAAGATCGCGTTCAGGGCTACACGCTCAACTAATCCCCACGACAATTACAAGCTCCCACGGCACGCACGTGGTTAACTTTTGGTGCGCTTTTGGTGCGATTTTTTTTGCTCGTCGCTCATCACGCCAGTTTGCGGGTTCTGCACGACACTAAATGCGTCGTTTATCCCAAAAGAACGCGTCTCAAGGCCCGAGCGTCGTTTGGACGACTTAGCTCTTCGCGAGCACGGGGGCACGATTAGGTTGCCGCAGCGCACCGTCTGCAATAATCGTCTTTGAGACGATATTAAGTCGAAACCGCGGACAACAGGCACGTACATCGGTGCACACGGGCCGCTCATTCACTCGCGCTGGTCGAACAGTGGACGACGCTCTCAGTGTAACTGCATCGTACGTCAGGCCTACTGCACGCATGGGCATCTCGAGCAGTTTCTTCGGTCGCAGGCACGGTAGCGGCTCATCATCCCCAAAAAGGTTCGGAGGGTTGCTCTTTTCTCGAGTCTCTCATCTGTTGCCCATACCACCCAAACGTTCCATGACCCACGCTCTGCGGTAGATGAGGTACCCGATAAGCACCACCACCCCCACGATGACCGCGATATTGAAGTACCTGAGGAGTCCCCTGATATTCTCCCAGTGGGGCCCGAGCGCGACGCCAAGGTACGCGAAGGCAAAACAGAACGGAAGCGACCCCAGCACCGTGTAAAGGGAGAATCTCTTTATATCCATCCGGACGATGCCGGCGGGATAGGAGATAAACGCGCGGACGACGGGGAGCAGCCGACTGATGAAAACGGCACTTTCCCCGTGCTTTTTAAACCACTGCTCGGCGCGGTCAAGCTCGCTCTTGCGTATGAGCACGTATTTGCCATAGCGTTCGAGCAGTGGCCTGCCGCCGTACGCGCCGATTCCGTACGCAATGAGGGAGCCACTAAGGCAGCCGAGCGTACCGGCAAGAGTGATGCCGAGAAGAGTAAGTCGCCCCTCCCACACGACGTACCCAGCGAAGCCCATGATGATCTCGCTCGGCAGCGGTAAGCCGGTACTCTCAAGGGTCATCGCGACGAAAACGCCCACATAGCCGAGCCGTTCGATGACGGTGACAGCGAAGTTACCAAGCGTCTCAATGATGTTAATGCTTAGGGCGAGCATGCGTCACTCCTGTGCGGCTGGCAAGCGATGGTCGATGACCCAAAATATCGCTTTTCTGACCGTTCTAACTTCGGTATGCAACGTTACTCCTCACAAGGCGTGGGTCTCAACGCCTGACCGCGCGGAGGGACGACGGGGCATCAACGATGCGTCGTGGCTACGTCGTAGTGTTGAGCTACGCGGGTGGTGATAAGACTTACCACGAAGCCGACCAGCGCTCGCTGATCCGATCGGTGAAGAGGGGTCGAGACAACCCCCGCTGAGGGCGAGAATGAGGGCCTGTGCACTAAGCGGGGTGTTGAATGACGCCAACGACACGACCACCAATAAGCCACTTTGTCCTGCGCATGGCCAGCCACGAGGCAGTCTGAACGCATCAAGTGGTCAGAAGCTGAGTTGGCGGCGGCTCTTCGGCGGCATCCGCTTGCTTCACCACACTAAACGAGAGCTCACGCCCTCAGCCACAACAGACGCGAGAGAAGCAATGCACATAAGATATATCTTTCTTCTGCGCACTTTGTAGGGGAAGCATCGGCATGACACGCATACTACTCGTTGCAAATGATCCAAATAGTGCGCAGGATATCCAGACCCGATTGCAGCGGATGGGCTATGATATCGCCGCCCTGACGGTCACAGCCGACCAGGTGATCGCACGCGCAGATGAGGTACGTCCCGACATCATCATGATGGATGTTAGGTTACAGGGAGGGACGGAGTGGGTCGAAGCCGCACAACAGATCAAGAGTCTCCACGACATTCCGATCATCTTCATCACCGCCAACGCTGACGAGGCGACGGTGCGGCGCGTAATTGCTGCTGAACCCGACGGTTTTTTCATCAAACCGCTTGATACGCTTGAGCTGAGAGCTGCGATTGAAATCGCGATTTATAAGCGTAAGATCGAGATAAAGGCGCGCGAGAGCGATCGCCGTATTCGTGAGCTCACCGACGCGCTCCCTGTCGTTGTGTATGAAACAGACGCAACTGGCCGCATGACCTTCGTGAATGCGACGGTTTTTGACCTGTTCGGCTACACGAAAGAGGAGATCGAGGCGGGGATGACTATATTTCAGCTGATCGCCCCCGCCGATTTGAAGCGAGCACGTGCGGTGTTTCGTCGGAGAATGCGTGGCGAAGATGTCGGCCGGGTGGGATACACCGGACTGAGGAAGGACGGGAGCACGTACCCGATTTCGATCCGTTCTGCACTAATGAAGCGAGACGGTGCGGTCATCGGGCAGCGCGGCGTCATACTTGATTTTACCGAGCTGAAGCTGGCCGAAGATGAGATCAAAGAACACAGTCACACGATAGAGATACTCAACCGCATCGTGACTGAGGGAAACAGAGCCACTGAGGTGCAGTCATTTGCAGAAGCGGCGACAAATTTGACCGTCGAGCTCATGCACTTCGATTCCGGAACGATCCATCTCTTTGACGATGGCGGTCGCCGCGCGAAACTGCAGTACGCCACCGGCATTCCCGACACCGCGGTTGAAGCTATGAGGGATATCTCCCTTGATGACGCGCAATACGCTGCTTTCCTTGTTGAACCGAGCCCCCTTTTTGTCGACGATCGCGAGGCATTGAGTTTGCCGCACCTCGCTGAATTGGGACTTAAGTCTCTCGCCGTGGTGCAGTTGTATCGCTATGATAGGCACATCGGGGCGCTGCTTGTGGGGAGTTTCAAGCGCTATACCTTCTCTCAAGCCGAGAAAGCACTACTCGTCGCTATTGGTAACGAGGTGGGGACGGTTATCGCAAAGCTGCAGACAGATGATGCGCTTAAAGAGAGCGAACGACGCATCCGTGAACTCACCGACGCGCTCCCTGAGGTCGTCTATGAGACCGACGCAACTGGAGCTTTCAGCTTTGTGAGCGCTTCGTGCTTAGAGATGTTCGGCTACACGAAAGAGGAATTTGAAGCAGGACTGACCGTATTCGACGTTATTGTCTCAGACGACAGGGATCGAGGTCAAACAACCTTCCGCCAGAGAATGGACGCGACTGAACTCGGGTGGGTCGAGTACACCGGGTTGCGGAAAGATGGAAGCACGATCCCCCTTTCTGTCAGCGCACGGCCAATCTCCCACAACGGGGTTGTTATCGGCACTCGCGGGATTGCCGCCGACAGCACGCAGCGGAAGCGCTCGGAAGAGAGACTGCGGGAGAGCGAACGACGCATCCGTGAGATCACCGACGCGCTCCCTGTCGTTGTGTATGAAACAGATGGAACTGGTCGTATCACCTTCGGTAATGCGACGGCCTTTGACCGGTTCGGCTACACGAAAGAAGAGCTCGAAGCGGGGATGTCTCTGTTTCAACTGATCGCTCCTGCCGATAGAAAGCGAGCACGCGCGGTGTTTCGTCGGAGTATGGCTGGGGAAGATGTCGGCCGGGTGGAGTACACCGGACTGCGGAAGGACGGAAGCACGTTGTATGTTTCAATCCGTGCTGCACTAATGAGGCAAGATGGTGCTGTCGTCGGGCTGCGTGGTATCATCGTTGACATTACCGAGCGCAAGAAAGCGGAGTTAGCACTTCATAGGGTGCAAGAAGAGCTGCGACAGCACGCGACGATGTTTGATGCGGCGCACGACGCCATCGTGACCTTAGACCCAGAAGGGACCATCATGTACTGGAACCGTGGCGCCGAGCGCCTGTATGGGTGGACAAAGCACGAGGCCGAAGGTCAAAACGCGAACGCGCTGCTGCGTACACGGTTCCCTGAATCGCGCGAAGCGCTGTGGCCTAAACTTATGGAGAACGGACTGTGGGAGGGGGAGCTGATCCACGTAACGCGCGACGCTGTTCCGGTCACGGTGACGAGCAGCTGGACCCTTATGACGGACGAGAAGGGCAATCCGTCCGCTATTCTCGAAATAAGCAGTGACATTACCGAGCGCAAGAAAGCGGAGTCGGCACTTCATAGGGTGCAAGAAGAGCTGCGACAGCACGCGACGATGTTTGATGCGGCGCACGACGCCATCGTGACCTTAGACCCAGAAGGGACCATCACGTACTGGAACCGTGGCGCCGAGCGCCTGTATGGGTGGACAAAGCACGAGGCCGAAGGTCAAAACGCGAACGCGCTGCTGCGTACACGGTTCCCTGAATCGCGCGAAGCGCTGTGGCCTAAACTTATG
>JBEKER010000042.1:0-7751 GCA_050013755.1 Halobacteriota archaeon | reverse complement strand
GGTTTAACGGCCGGTTCGCCGATCCTGCCGAGGGCGTCCGCAGCGTTGCTACGAACATCACTGTCCGCGTCGTTAAGCTCCCGTATCAACGGTTTAACGGCCGGTTCGCCGATTGCATCGCACTTATCCCATTGTCTTTTCGCTATCCAGTAGGCGGCCGCTGCCTCGTCCATGTCCGGAGTCCACCCCAACGTATCGAGGGCTTGCGCAGCGCTACTTCGAACATCACGATCCGCATCGTTAAGCTCCCGTATCAACGGCTCCACCGCTCTGTCACTACCGATCCTGCCGAGGGCTTCCGCTGCGGCGGCGCTCTCGCGCACATGCGAATCTGCGTTGCTGAGTACCCTTATTAGCGGCTCCACCGCTCTCCTATCACCGATCCTGCCGAGGGCTTCCGCAGCGGTCTCGCTCTCGCGCACACCCCAGTCCGGGTTGTTGAGTACCCATATTAACGGCTCAACGGCCGGTTCGCCGATCCTGCCCAAGGCGTCTGCAGCGGTCCTGCGAATTTGCTCGCTCGTCGCTCCGAGCGCCTTTATCAACGACTCTACGGCCGGTTCGCCGATCCTGCCGAGGGCCTCGGCGGCGCTGCGTCGAACATCACTGTCCGCGTCGTTTAGCGCCTTTATCAACGACTCCACTGCCCTGGCATCGCCGATCCTGCCAAGGGCTTCCGCAGCGCCGCTGCGCATATGATAACGCGAGTCGTTTCGCGCTCTTGTTGACGGCTCAACGGCAGGTTCACCGAGATTGACTAAGGCTTCCGCAGCAGCCCCGCGAACATGCTCGCCGGTGTTTCCAAGCGCCCCTATTAACGGCTTAACTGCCGGTTCGCCGATCCTGCCGAGGGCTTCCGCGGCGCTGCGTCGAACATCACTGTCCGCGTCGTTAAGCGCCTTTATTAACGGCTTAACGGCTCGGGGATCGCAGATCTCGCCAAGGGCGCTCGCAGCGTCTATGCGAACATCACTTTCCTTCTTATAGCCTAATGCCTTGATGAGCCCTTTGACGTCCTGCTTCTGTCTCATCGTTTCTACGTTTGGCGTGCCGAACCCGAAGACCATAATATCACACTTCAAATATCATCTCTTTGCGCGACGATATATCAGGATGACGCTATCTTGATCATCATCTCGCACTCCTCGGATCTGCTATACGTGGAGCGTCACCCTCCGGTCAAGCCGGCAGCTCAACTCAGGAAAATTCAAGATCGTTCGCGAAGTTGAGAAGCGCTTTCCCTGTGCGTTTTTCGATATTGGGTGGGCCTATCTCGGGCGGGACGCTGACCCCCAAGATTTATAAACCGCTCACGCTGCGAAGGTCGCGAAGAGCCAGGGCCACGTGGACCATCGTCTTGACACCGACATTGCTCCCGACGCACCGAACGGTCTTGGTGCCCTGATGACCGCTCTTTCGAGCTCTCAGTTTTGGTGGCCGCGAATATTGTACTTAAGATGTCCGGTCAGCGGGTCCTGGCCGTAACTCTCGCAGAGCGCGATGAGCACGTCCTCGTGGGTCACGCCCACGTTCATGACCGTATCATTGCCGCCGTAGTAGATGAGGACGCTGCCCCCGTCGCGGCGCACGGCTCCACAGGTAAACACGACCTGCGGCACATGAGTGTAAGCGGTATCCTCGACGCGGCAGTCAGCCCTGGACGGGAGCATGATGGGGATGCTCGACATCGTGACCAACGCCGGGTCCGCCAGGTCGTGCAGCGCCACACCGAGCGCGTATGGGTTGCCGTTCATCGTGGAGCGCACCCCGTGGAACACGCTGAGCCAGCCTTTGGCGGTTCTGAAGGGCGGCGCGCCAGGACCGATCTTGTCCGAGAAGGCGCTCGGGCCGCGGCCGGTCCTCATGATAGGCTCCGCCTGGAGCTTCCATCGATTAGACTCGATCGAGCTCGTCCAGCCGAGCTTGATCTGCGTGTAGATGCCCCCGACCTCGCCGCCCGTGGTGTCATTGGGTCGGAACAGACCCGCGTAGCTTCCGCCGATGGGCTCGGGAAAAATCACCACATTGCGCATGTCTCGCTCGAGCACCGGGCCATGGCGCACGAAGTGGGCAAAATCGCGGGTCGTGGCCAGCGAGACGCGCACACGGTTCTTCACCGTCGCGTGATACGCACTGTAGGTGATGTAGTAGGTGTCGCCGATCTGGGTGATCCGGGGATCCTCGACGCCGCCGGACTCGTTCTCGATGAGCGCCCTGGCATCGGTGCCGGTGGCGAAGGCGTCCCCTTCGACGGCTGGCGCCATGGCCGGTCGCGGCTCGACACGCCAGCCGTCGACGCCGTTGCTGCTGCGGGCGACCCCGAGTATGCTCACGCCGCAACGAAGATGAGACCGGAACAGCATGACCGTGTCGCCACCGTGCAGCGCGATGCCGGCGTTGTGGACGGTCGTGACCTGGAGGCCTGGGTCCTGCCACACTTGGTTTACGTCCTTAGCCGTAAGCACGGGGTTACCCGGGAACCGCGCCACTGGACAATTCAGATCGACGACCACCAGGTGGTCCTTGAGCATCACTTCCTTGCTTATCATCGGCCATCCTCCTCGTGGAGCTAGGCGCATCACGATCACGCGACGCAGCGATTATTGAAGTCAATTTCGTTACACGCGATAAAAAGCTATGCTCGGCGGTCGCGTGCATTTATCATTGAGATTCATTTTGACTATGAATTGCGTCAAAAGAATGTTGTATTGTAAGTGAGAAACTGGAGATCGTTTGCTTCCGGCTCCGCTGGATTCGGTGATCGTATGAATATTTTGACCGACATTATCGCAACCCTGGATCTAAGCGCTGAAGTGAGGGATATTCGCGAGGGGGTATTCCATACAGGAGTCCTTACACAGAGGTGCGGCCTTGCGGCCACCCTTCCGAAAGATGCCCTTAAACAGACCCCTCCCCTGATAAAGGAGCTTGGCCGTCTTTTGGAAAAAAGCGCCTCAGAACTTGTACAGATGTCGTTTTCCGACAGCATCCTCGAAGCCGCTATAGGCATGGCATCGATCAATTCGCTTATCTAGGTCGATGAGGAACGATGTGTTGAGCTTAATGCAGGAGACCTCCTAGCCGAAAAGGGCAAAGATAAGAAGGTTGTTATGGTGGCCACTTCTCATTCGTTAATGAGCTGAGGGACATCTCAAGGGACCTAAAAGTGATTGAAAAAAATCCCCGTGAAGGCGACCTTACGGAAGAACAAGCCGACGTTTTTCTGCCTGAAGCTGATGTCGTGGGCGTCACAGGGAGTGCCTTGACCAACCATACAATGGATCGACTGCTTTCTGTGTGCAACCCTAACGCCTATGTGGTTGTATTGGGCGATACGACGCCCTTATCGCCTGTCCTGTTTGAACACGGCGTGGATGCTGTCTCAGGGACTATGGTTGTTGACAGTGTGCAAGCCCTCTGCTGTGTCAGTCAGGGCGCCAACTTCAGACAGATACGGGGCATAAGGCTCCTCACTATACTGAAATGATTTGTGATGACTGATCCGGTTCGCCGAAGCAGGGATGACTGGCTACTGCAGTATGTCGGCTGTCGCTCGCAGTATTCTTCTAAGATCGTTAGTCACGAGATTCGCCGCAATGGGATCGGTACTCTAACAGAAGCTGCGGTCTTTTTATCTAAGTTGCGACTCAAAATCGCCTATAACGGAGGTTGAGCAACTTGATCGAAGACGATGTTGAAGATCTCAAAAGGCGAGTCGAACAACTCGAGGCGTGCTGTGTAGAACTTCGGGAGAAAATACGTCCTGAACGGTTGGTGCCCGATATTTATCGATTCGATGACGAACTGGTAAGGCGACTGGGAGGGCGCGGTTAGACCACGACTGTTCATTGAGACGGCGTCGTGCCCGGCGATGTTCTCATCAGATCCTGCCAAACCCCTTCAGCAGTTACGGTTCTTAAAAGGATCAGCGTTCCTGCGACGAAGAAGAGTGCGCCAGCGACATTCAGCCCGTTCATGCCCAAATCAAGCAACTTGTGCGCACTTAGCTTTTTCTGTGGGGCTAAACGACAGATCTCGGGCCGCGAGATTGTCTCCGGTTAATTCGACGTTTGTACACGCAGTTCGGTCAGGAATAGTGCAGCAGAGATGCCAGACTGACTTCTTACCAGCTTTTTTCATCTTCACGCCATCACTTGCCACACGGTCTCGATAGAGTTATGGCATGAAAAGGTCGTACTGACGGTTCACAAAAGGGGGAAAAGGAAATGGTGCTTCAATGGTTTAACGTCGTGCTCATAGCGATCGGAATTTATGTCGCCGTGGACGGAGTTGCAAGTGTATTGGTCAAACACGGACAGTACCACAACATGTGGTTCGACGGCGAGAGGTACGTGAGAGCACTGATTGGAATCGTGATAATCGTTTTAGGGATTGTCGTGACGTGATTAAAAACCAACGAGAAGCGGACGCCGCCACCGTCTCCTTCGACCGCGTCCGCGCCGAGTTCCTCCACGCCTGGAACGGCTACAAACAATACGCCTGGGGCCACGACGAGCTCAAGCCGCTGTCCAAGACCTACTCCGACTGGTACCCAACCCCCTTGCTCATAACCCCGGTCGACGCCTTCGACACCATGATCCTGATGGGCCTTTCCGCCGAGGCGGTAGAGGCCAAGGACTTGATCCTGTCCCAGCTCGACTTCGACCTCGACATGGAGGTCCAGCACTTCGAGGTGGCCATCCGCATTCTGGGCGGCCTGATCTCCGCCCAGCAACTCGACAGCGACCCCCGCTTCCTCGAGCTTGCCATCGACCTCGCCGACCGCATGCTCCCCGTCTTTGACTCCAATACCGGCATGGCTTACCGCTTCGTCAACCTCAAAACTCATGCGACCCGCGGCCGCTTCACGAACCCCGCCGAGATCGGCACCTATGTCCTCGAGTACGGGGCCCTCTCCCCCCTCACCGGCGACCCCAAATATTTCGACGCCGCCAAACGAGCGATAGTCGCGCTTTATCATCGCCGCTCGCAGATCGGCTTGGTCGGATCGATGATCGACGTCGAGACCGGCAGGTGGCTAGCCAAAGACAGTCACGTCGGGCGCGGGATCGACAGCTACTACGAGTATCTTTTAAAGGGCGTGATCCTGTTCGACGACCCCGAGCTTTGGGCGATGTGGCAGAACACGATCGCGGCGGTCAACGCGCACGTGGCCGATAAGGCCAGCGGGGGGCTCTGGTACGGCCGCGTTAACATGAACCCCGGTGAGCAACGGGCCACGGTCTTCGGTGCACTCGACGCTTTCTTCCCCGCCGTTCTCGCTCTTGGCGGAGACCTCGACCGCGCCGCCCGCCTCGAAGACTCGTGCTACAAGATGTGGACCCTCCACGGCATCGCGCCCGAACTGCTCGACTACAACACCATGAAGGTCGTCGTCGGCTCCTACCACCTCCGGCCCGAGTTCGTCGAGTAGGCCCATTACCTTTACCACTACACCGGCGACGAGAAGTATCGGCGGATAGGAGCGACCTTTTTAAACTCCTGGTCGAGCGGTGCAAGACCGACGCCGGCTTCGCCGCCCTCGCCGACGTCCGCGCGGGCGTCAAGACTGACGCGATGGAGAGTTACTTTCTGGCGGAGGCCATGAAATACTTCTACCTGCTATTCGTCCCGCCTAAGGCCTTCGACTTCGAGAAGGCTATCTTCAACACCGAGGCCAACCCGATTTGGAAGAAGAGTAGCGAGTAGCCGGTGGGAAGAGAAAAGAGACGATCCGATGGCCCCTGACAAAAGCTCGATTGAATCCTGGATGGTGACGCTTGGCGGGCGCGCTTGCTTGGCGCTGGAAGGAAAAGCAAGAGGAACGCTGCGGCAGTTAGGTGAACTCAAAGGAATTCGATATAACTGCACAGAAACGTGCCGAAACGCCTTAGTGTGATTCCATCCGGCTAGAACCTCGGTAACGGGCTCAGTTATCGTTCGACAAATACGAGATGGGCGTCAAAAGTCGTGCTACTTCGTGTCGGTATAGACAAACGGTACGGAGGTACGCTCACCCCCATATTCGACGATAGGTATTCGATGATGATGCGGTTCGTCTGCAACAGGCGCAATGCGCTCGCGCCGGTCGAATATCACCATGGGGCCGTGTCGGCAGTGCTTGATGAGCTTGGTGCCGCTTCGGCTGCAGTACGGACAATACCACGTTATGGCCTCATAATTCGGCATATACACGTCACGCCGGGCCATTATTTCTCGGCTGCACTCGCATTTGATTTTCATTTTCTTATTTCAACTCCATAAGTTTGTTTTTCTATCCCTCCAGCCACAGCTGCGAAGACTTTTTTCCGCGCTATTGCTTTAGAACTTAAATATTGTTAAAGTATTTAAATATTGCCTAAAATTATCAATGTTGATATAAAAAAGTTATAAAACTAATAGCGAGAGACAGCATTCAGCTCTGAGGCTTATAAATCGAAAAAAGAATTGGAGAGCATGGCGCTAAGGGGAGGCTAAAAGAGAGGCGCAACGCAGGAAGGGCAGACAGCGAGGGAAAGGAGTTATGAATGGTATGAGAAAGGACTTCCCCTTTACATGACAGGTCACAACGAAGATGCGATTCCGTACTTCGATAAGTCGCTCGAACTCAACCCGAGCGATGTTATGGCAGAGACAAATAAGCAGCAGGTGCCCGAGAGAAATCGTAAAACCGCTAAGAAGTGAGGACAAGAAAAAAGCACTTGCTTCGATGCCTCTCCCTAATATGTGGATCAGGATGTGCGCGGCGAAAGGTCAGCTCTATCCACAGATGCAGAACCTGATGCAAGAGACACAGGCGTTGCATGGTTCGTGATGGGCTTTCTTTATCAAAAAACTGATCATTTTCAAAGCGTTAAAATAGTATTAACAAGATAACCTAGTGTTTGGTCAAAGCCCTAAGGCAGCTTATATTGCTTGCAGTGATTCAGCCGGTCGCAGCCCGGGTTTATTTTTTTGCGATCCTGTATCAAGTCTTTGGGCATTTGACCACTAGCAGTCTCTTGCTGCAATGCGCTGAACGTCTAATAGGGTGAGGATCGATCTGTCCCCCTTCTCCCTACCGTTTCTTCACTTTCAACACGTTCTCGCCGCAGGATAATCACCCGTAGCGCAATAGTAGAGTTGTGCAAGCAACCCAGCCCAGACCCAGTATAGGCGAGACGAAGCAGGCCCTCTACAAGCTCTTTGCTGCCTACATTCACACAATACCGCTGGAAGAGTTAATAGAAAGCGTTGAACGGGCCCGGCTAGACGCCAGACTAAGGTATGTGGTGCTTTACGGGGTGGCCTGCAGCTACTGCATCGCCAGGGCCGAACGGCTCGAAGGGTCGTACCTGCGAATGTTTGCGCTTGAGCTAAAAGAACAGCTTGCCCAGACCCTTGCTGCGTTTGTCACATCGATTCTAGCAGGACCGCGTTGGTGCCTAGATGCGGAAAGTGCTGGGGAGCCACCGCTTCGTCAGGTCATTGACGTGTTGCAGCAGGTGATGTGCTGTTGCGTATATAAGCCAACTCACAAAGGTACCTTAAGCGGTCAGCAAAAGGAGCGTTGCAAGGGCCCAATCGCGGAAATTAGGGATCCAAAATCCCGCTAGAATCGTCATCCGTTGATGAGGAGCACACGTACTGAACACCCCTACTCTCACGCTCGGCGCAGATACAATCGGTGCCTTTGAACGCTCTGATTCAGGGAGTATCATTCAGCGTATAAGGCTTAAGCTGTTAAGCTCCTCAACGATTCGATCGACCGC
>JBEKER010000041.1:0-7794 GCA_050013755.1 Halobacteriota archaeon | reverse complement strand
CGCCAGACTTGTTTGATGTCTACGCCGAACTCGCTGCAAAAGGCATACCGATCGAGCTTGTCGTGACTCACGAAGTGCTCGAAAACATGCTAGAGCTCGCAGCCCGCAGCCCGCTCAAAAATCCGCTCAAGAAAAATCTTAAGCTGTTTGTGATTGAACAAAACCCAAAAACGGCGTTCACGGTTACTGACTATTTCTTTATGATCGGACTCTTTAGATCGGACGGGTCTTATGACCATTCAGACCAGTTGTTAAGTTATAGCAACGACGGCATTATGTGGGGTCGTGAGCTGTTTGATCACTACGTCGGAGCATCAAAAGAGTTCGACTTCGCGTAAACCGCAACCTTTTTTATTTTTTTAAGACAATAACTACTATTCTTGCTGCAATTCGGTTGCGGTTCGCACAAGGGTTCAGCCGTGAAGCGCTGCTGTACCAATTCGAACTCTGTTAAGTTGAACGAAAGCGGAGTTGTACCTGTTAAGCCCTAACGTTAAAGAGAGTATTAAGCATGATGGCGCTACAAGTATAGACCGTTGGAACCCTGTCGGGGGGATAAATGAATGAGTTTCAAGTCGGTTGGTTGACGCCCATCCCCGCGGTCGCTGCGTGTCTGACCGATATCACGTGTCGGATTGTCGACACCCTAGAAATGGGCGACCAGGCGGTCGGCAAGTCTGCCGGCGACGTGCACAACGGGCGGTGTCGCGCACAGGGACGGGGTCAGCCGTGAGCGAAGCGCAAACCGTCGTTCTGCGACGAGAGGAGTTCGACGCCGTCGTTTTCGATATGGACGGGGTGGTGACCAAGACCGCCACCGTCCACGCCGCGGCGTGGAAACGGCTCTTCGACGACTACATGGGAGAGCGCTTGCGGAGTATCTTTGATAGAGTTCCTTATGTAGCGCTTCTGCCTCGGCCTTATAATTCAGTACCTAATTCTCATAGCGTGTTACTATGCAATATTACAGCGAAGAAAAAATGCAAAATCTTAGATTGAGACTAGAAAAAGAAATTCTGAATTGGCCCAATGTAACGACGAAAAAGATGTATGGTTGTCCATGTTACAAAAATAACGAACAATTGTTTGCATTTTTGGTTACGGACGGCGTTGTCCTCACAAAAGTGAGTGAACAAGATAAAATTGAATTATCAAAAGAATTTGAGATTGAGCCCTTTCAAGCAGGAAAGCGAACAGTGAATAAATGGCCACAAATACGTGTTGATGAAACGACTGACGTGGAGAAAGTGATTCCGTTTATAAGAATCAGTTATAATCAGTCACAGACATCATTATGAGTAAAGAGAGTAGCAACGACAAGCGCCTCGCTGAGACGCAGAGGTTAGTTAATTTTGACGTTTTTCCGACCTGCCCTTTTGAGAAACGTGTAACGTCGTCTATCTCTCGTAAGCAGGGTATGATACGTTTGGCGCGTTCAAAACAGGCGCTCAGGACGACTCGGCCTTGCGTTCTCGGGCTCAGCATTTTTAGTGCGCACGCAACAGGGGCCGCACGTCATCTACACGATTTTGGCGATGCGCCCAAAGAGGGGCCATAGTCACCGTTTTTCCCAAATATGGGACAAACGAGCCATCTCGTTTATCTGTTCTTGTCCTCTCCTAGGGAAGCCAAGCCCCAGGTGCCAGGGGAACACCAGGGAGAACCACTTGTTCAGTCTGTTTACGTAATTTTCCCAGCTCCAGATGAGATCGGCAAACTCCTCCTTTGTCTCGACCGTATCCAAGGAGTCCACAATGTCATTACAGAGCTCGAAAAGCTTGGGCAAATTCAGCCATGGAGCTGGGCATTTAGGAGGGTCGGTATCGCCCAAGAGCTTGGCCATGTGCACCGTCAAGTACTTCCACATTCTCTTGCAGTGCTCGAGAGGAAAGAGAGGATCTGCGATCGCGGATCGCATCGCAGGCTCGATCGTCCACCACCCCATAGCCTGAGTGTCCGAGACCAGGAATAAAAGGTTCCCCAACACCTGACCATCTGTCCCCGCTCCGCTGGGAAATATTCCGAGTCTGCTCATCATGACCTCCTCTGGTTCCTGCCACCATATACGGTCTATTTCCTCCTCGATTGCGTTTTTGACGTCTCGCCAGTGTTTAGCCACAACTTACACATCCTTTCTCTTTAGAGTGATCGTCTGCAGTTGGTGCGTGATGAATTGGGCGTTCCAAATCCTCCTCCCTGCTTCATAGAGCCCTCCTAGAAACTCATTAGAGACTCTCGCCACCACCGGCCCTCTCGCCATTAAAGGCTCGGTCATATCTGCCCCATAGGCAATTGCGATATCGTGTCCTCCGCTGTACACGACGGAGCCTGGCTTCAGTTGGGTGAGAAGAAGCCGTTTCTTTCCGAGGGGACTGGCCTGCGAACCTATGGCAATAGGATGTTTCGGCGGCCGGCCACAACCATGGAAGAAGTCCCCTGTGGACAATGTGTGGTGGCATATCATCTTCATGGGTTGGCCTAAAAGATCCCACAGGGTCTGGCACATTTCGGGTTCTTCTTCGATAAGGAGGGTTGCGGGGATTCCTGTCTTTCTGAATGGAAACTCGATGAGAATCATTTTGTCCATAGGATTGTTCTCCTTCTATCAAGATGATCGGAAGTCCTTTATTACCCTAACAGGTGTCTCCTTCTTTGTTTTTAAAATACTGTTCTTTGCGTGATGTAGGCGAAAACGCGGCTCCCTAAAAAATTGACTGCATCGACTAACGCGCAGCGTGAGCGATATCGACTAGAAGCGCGATAAACACCTATTGTCGGAGCCATTTTTCACGAATGTATGCGAGGTTGGATAGACGTAGGATTCAAATAGATTTAAGGAATCATTTCAAACGGCTTACTTACCGGCTTTTTGTCATGTGAAAAGCTGAAAGAAGATAAGGTAGTGTTGTGCGATAATGACGAAGGAGGACTGATCAATGGTAATTGGTTTCACAATGATGAACGTTAATAAAGGCTCAGAATACGACGTGTGGCAAGAACTGGTGAAGATGAGTGGCGTAACAAGAGCTGTGCATGTTTTTGGAGAGTTTGATTATGTCGCCATCATCGAAGCGAACGAACTTACCGAATTGAACCGCGTGGTTGATGACATAAAGCTCATCCAAGGGGTTACGACGACACGCACGTTTGTTGAACATAAGCTTCCATTTATGAAATGAGTGAATTGTAAAAAGGAAGATGTGCTCGGCCGGATTCGAATCGACGACCTCTTTCGTGTGAATACGGAAGATTCGGCGATTAGCGCGGTGTTTTCCGACGTGTCAGCACTTTTGTCTGTAGCTGCGCTTGAGACAACGACAAGAAATGCAAGCGTCTCGTCCGAACTGTTTGCTAAATGCGTTGGCCCTTCTTGTTAGCTCAGCAAAGATAAACTCAAAGCTTGGCGGCCGAGTCTCCTAAACGTCAGTGTATAGAAATATGACGAGTGATGATCGTGCGGCTAGCGTTGCATTGTAGGCCCCTGAAACTCTGACTCGGCCGCGAGGACCCAGCAGTCCTGAACACCGCCTTCTTTTAAATCGAGCACATAACGGTACGATAGCCAACCGTAACCGTTCGCCGCCCACGTTGTGCCCCAGCTGTTCTTCATCTTCAGAGCGCCTTTAGTGCCGTCGCCATTGTCGTGCGCATCGTCGTAGCCTACAATGGCTATAGCGTGGCCCCCGGCCGGCCGCTCTCCCCGTTGAGGCATCGGGATGTTGCCGTCAGAGCCAACCTTGAAGATTGAATCATAGGCGGTAATGCCGAGCATGACAGGGTAGCCTTGGCTAAGCGCTGTCTTTATGTTCGTCAGGGTTTGCTGCTGCGCGCTGCCATCCACGCGGTAGTACTTCGTAGCCTCGTCCTTCTTGGCGTCTTGGGCTACGTTGTCGGGGGGCTCCACGTCGTACTGTGAGATATCGTACGGCCACTCGCTCTCAGGCGGTACTCCCTTATTCGCGAGTACCCATGCCATGCTCCGCAGTGTTGAGCCGGCGTCGCCAGTGGAGCCATCGTGGTCGCGGGCCCACTTGTAAAGCGCTAAACGCGAACCGTTGAAGTAGGTGCCGGTCACAAGGAAGTCGCGGATTTTGAATACGTTATCACCGGCATTACCCGTACAGCTGCCGAGATTTCCTTGATCTTCGACCGGAGTTTGGTCGTTGAGTAGTGCCGAAGGCGGCAGTGCTGCAACCGCTTCAGGCCTTGCAACAAACAAATAGTCTCTCGAGTCTGGCTTGTCAGGTATATATCCCAAGCCGCGTCTAAATTCTCCAATATTGGACATTTTTTACTCCTCCTATGGTTTTTTCCTTTACTCGTGTCAAACATCAGTTGCCAATGACCCGCAAGCGCTTTTTCGGACGCAGACTCGGATCGTCAGGACGACGCAATAAGTGTCGGTAGCGTGCCGAAGATCAAACTGTTTTATCACCCGCGCCTCTCTTTGCGAAAGTCTAACCCCAAGTGAGTGTAACTCGGAAATTGGCTTCGGCGCTTGCTGATGCGATTATCGCACCGGCTTCAGCGGAAAATGTGAGACCAAATTCGACTTGGTACTGTTTTGGTGCTAGCCCCTGAATGGTATTGATAATTGCCTCGGTCGCGGGCTTCACGTTCTGCAGTGCGTCTTCCCACGTTACTTCAGCATCTTGCTTTCCAGGCCACGAAAGTCCCACAGCCGTCGGCTTAGCATCCTCAGGTTCATCAACTTGAACTGATACAGTTTGTCCGTTTTCGAGTTTGTACCCAATCAGTCGTTTCATAACGATTCTCTCCTGTGCTTCTAACCCTGTTAGGCTGGAGGCGTCGCGTTTTTTTTCTTCACCTTGAAATTGCGAAATTGGCTCCAAAGCATCGAAGCGCGGAGCAGTCACCGGTAACCTCTGTTCGGCATGCCGCTAAGATCAGGCCGCTTTTTCGTCGTGATAGTCATGATGGCCTCTAGCGAGGTTGCGAGAATTTGGCTTTTACAGGGTCAAGTCGTGAGTTATCCTCCTGTATGCGTAGGATATGACGAATCCAACGATTATTGCGATGAGTCCGACACCGAGCACCTCAAGGGTTGAGCTCTCGGGCAAGCTTTCGAAGAAGATACCGCCTATCCATCCCAAGGCACCGGCCGCTAGGAACAAGATGAGTCCAAGGATCAGTCCCGCAGTGAGCCACTCGGTCGTCTCTACCTTCTTTTCGTCAGGCCGTCTCTGGTACCATTCTCCCAGTCCGAAGAACGCCACGACTCCTAAGAAGAAAATGACCAACCCCCAGCGTGCGACGCTTGAAAGCGAGAGAAGTTCCGTCAGTGAATAGAAGGCCGGTCGCAGTGCAAAGAAAGAAGCTAGAAAGACAATACTCGTGAAAAATATACCCCAGTCCACGATTCGGCTGTTCTTGAACGGCCCGTACGATCGCCTCCACGGTTGTTCAGTGGGTTCTCGCAGGTCGCGATCGGTCGTTGCCTGAAGCAGACGCCACGGGTCTTCGACCCACCATAGTGGCTTCTTTGCTCGATCTTTTGTTTCCGGCTTGATGCGGTACGCGAACTTCTCTGCTCCGTTGTCTGCTTCGCCCTCGATGCCGTACAGCCACTCACCGGCCAGCCTCGTGAACGGAAACAGGAGTTCAACACCTCGATCGGTAGCTGACGTGAAGATATCCAAAGAATAGTGGCTAACAGCGCCGAGAGCTAAGAAAGGGCTCACGAGGTACAGTATCCCGGCAACCACAAAATTGTGGCACAACGCTCGATGAAGCTGATGTTTTCCGATGAAGTCCCTCGCGACAAAAAAATACTCTCTGTCCAAGTCTGGAATCAGCGCCCCCATACTCATGATGAGCGCCAGCTCTACGTTGTGGAACAGGGCAATGCCTAAAGCAAGCGCTGCGATCCAGTGCGTGGGAAGATTCATGCTCCCTCAGCCGAAAAAAAATGTCTATTTTGAACGGTTAAGACTTTCGACAGCCTGTGCTCCGTCCAGCAAACGGTGAAAGAATAACTATGCTGATGTTGACAAAAACGTGCAACATTGTGGCCCCAATACAATTTCATATTTAAATTTATCGCAATTAATATTAAGGAAGACAGTCAGATGATATGGAAGCTGACGATAATCAGCTCTGCGAATCTTTCCGTTACAAAAGAGTGAGTGCCCTAAAAAATGGAATAGAGGAGTAAACTATGGCAAAAATGCTTGATGGAAAAGGGATGGGATGGAGGCGCGACCTCCCCGATTACCGCGACTATAATCTGAGCCACGATCAGGTCAAGACCACCCTTGGAACTATCGGCGTTTATCAACAAGAAGCGCCAAGCTTACCGAGTTCGGCGGATCTGAGGCAGTGGTGCCCCCCAGTCGATGACCAGCTACAGCTTGGCTCGTGTACTGCAAATGCAGGCGCAGGATTGATAGAATACTTTCAAAACAAAGCGTTCGGTACATACATCAAAGTGTCCCGGCTCTTCGTGTACAAGGCTGCGAGAAACTTGCTCCACGAGACTGCAGATGACGGCGCGTATCTTCGCACGACGATGAAGGCGCTCGTGCTATTTGGGGCGCCGCCCGAGGAGTTTTGGCCGTACACCGACAAGCAGCCGGATTTCAACGCCGAGCCTCCGGCGTTCTGCTACGCCTACGGGCAAAATTATGCGGCGGTCAAGTACTTCCGTCTCGATCCGCCCGCGACGCCCAAAGACGTGCTGCTCGACCGTATTAAGAAAAATATTGCAGCCCAGCTTCCGGCGATGTTTGGCTTTACGGTCTACTCCTCCGTTAGACAAGCGCAAACGGACGGCAAGATTCCCTTCCCGTGTCCAAATGAGCAAGTTGAGGGCGGCCACGCAATACTCGCCGTTGGTTATGATGACACGATGAAAATTGCGAACGCGTGCAATCAAGAGCATACAGGCGCCTTGCTCATCAGAAACTCCTGGGGAACTGGTTGGGGCGAGAACGGATACGGCTGGTTGCCGTACGAATACGTCTTGAAAGGGTTAGCGGTCGACTGGTGGTCGCTCGTAGAAGAGCGATGGATCGCACTAGGAGATTTCGAAGAACAATAAACACTGATGTGTGAGGTTTCGGTCCTCAAGAAACAACACCAAGCGGCTCGACTTCAAACTGGTTATCGCTCGTTGACGGTCTTTTAAGGTTCAGTCGCAGCCAAAGATGAAGCTTTGGCGTGCAGTGTACCCGAGTTATGTCAAAATGGAGCAATAACAAACGAAAATACAAATGCTCAGTTTAGCAGCAAGCTTGGCGGAAGCGATCAAGGACACGCAAAAAACTGGTTAGTCGAGCATTGCTGGTTTAGGAGACAAAAATCAAAAGCTTATTGGGGGTGTGGCCTTTAAGAGTGCTACTGGCGTTATTATGCGCCACATTCAGTGAGGAGCCAAGCCAGGCCCCAGACACTCGATGGCGCCGTCGCCGTTGACTGCTTAGAAGCATCTGTCTTGCGCCTTCCTGGTAAGCTTCAATCCCACTGTTGTTGTCGCAGGTGTAGCTCAGAATATTTTCGAGTGGAATGCTCAATGGCTTGTTTCCAGGCGCTGGAGCAGACGATAACACGCGGCTTATTTTTGAAGTGTTTAGAGAATGGCAGCTTAACCCTACTCGTCCTCTTAAACTTCGCCAGAGAGATATCTAGAGCCTGGCGGCTTACACTCTACAAAGGAACAACAGGGGTAGCAGTCGGACTCGGAATAAAACTAGGACCATAAACAGTCGCCGTAGGACTCACCGTAGGACTCACCGTAGGACTCACCGTAGGACTCACCGTAGGACTCACCGTAGG
>JBEKER010000040.1:0-8093 GCA_050013755.1 Halobacteriota archaeon | reverse complement strand
TCAACTGCCCGCGAAATAGCTCTCCCCCGAGCTTTAATCAAGACCTCGTCGGCTCCGTTGTTAAACTGCGTTACCACGGCTAGCACGTAATTCATTACAGGTTTGTTGCCTACGTAGATTATGTTGTCGTCTGTCATACTGTGCCTCCCTTGAGGATCTAACAGACACAAAAGCATTATGATAGATAAAACTTTCTAACCAAATTCGGCGCGCTTCAACCAAAAAATGCTTAGATTGGCCACTATTCGACAAACGGCTTCATCTTTAAGGCGTCTTGTTCGAGCAGTGGTGATTCACAGATTATGGTGGCGTCGCAAGCATTTTCTTTAAGCGCGCTGACAAGTAGCCTAAACTGCGCGAGGTCGATGGGCAGATGCCGGCGCTCGTTTCCCTTCGAAAACTCAATCCCGGAGAAGTGGCTGTGCAGGTGACTGTGGTCACTAAACAGAGCCTGAAGGATGCGCGCGTAGTCCTCAACGGTGTGCAAGCACCCATTGCACCGTGCGTGCAAATGTGCAAAATCAATAACGGGGCGTATGTCTGGCAGCTCCTGATGCAGTCTCTGCAACTCGTCAACCGTTCCGAACTGACTTTGCCGACCTAGGAGTTCGACCCCGAGCTGCGTCTGCCCAATACCGCGGTCCCGCATATAATCAAGCAAACCCACGCACGCGTCTTTGACTAACTCGTACGTCTCGTCTTTGGTATACTTCTTAGTATAATATGCCGAATGAAAAACGACGATTCGTGCTCGAAGCGCGTGACCTCTGTCAACGGACAGCTTTATGCGATTCTTACTGTCTTCGATGATCTGCGGATCTTCTGAAGCAAGGTTTATCATGTACGGAGCGTGGACGGAGAGATCGATCTTAGCCTTGCGCGCTACGTTGCCCACCTCTACCGCTGTTTCCTCTTTCATTGATACACGCCTGACAAACTGAACTTCAAGCGCGTCAAGTCCAATACGAGATAAGTACTCGACGCCCTCTGCCGTACTCTTGCCTTTGAGCGCCAAGGGCACGCCGGCGATTCCGACCTTGATCATCGACCTATACACGCACTGATCGTCTATAACGCTGACGATATCTCCAAGCATCAGTGCTTTGAGGGCTGCCGAACTTCTCTCCAAACGAAAGTTAGAAGTTTGAAGAGCCTAAGTGTGTTGCTAGATACCATGGACGAAATTGACACGGCGGCAGAGAAACCATTGCAGTTTAAAAAAATAAACGAGGTTTCAATGAGCTTTGGGACGATAATAATCAGCGTGCGAAGCACTGATGAGTCTCTCGATAAAGTGCGAGACACCACGTTCGAAATCTTGGGAAAGGTGCAAGGAAAAACGACGACAGAACACAATTACTAGACGCAAAGCCTGTGTTTGTGGCCGCGGCCGCTTATTTTGCCCCAACCTAGTCAAGGAGCTTGCCGCTGATGGAACCGACAACGAAAGCGGAGCTTGAAAAAACGCTGCGCGGAGTTAATGAGTTGTACACGTCTCTCGATGGCACCTTAGACCGATCGCTGACTGAGCCCTATATCGATGCGAATCAGTACGTAAAAAAATACAACCATTATCGCAACAAGTTATTTTTGCTGCTTCCAAATGAGGACGTCGCGGACATTCTGACTGCGATGTCTCTTTATGTATATACTGGCGACGACCGGACAGACGTCACAAACGTGAAACAGCTGTTAGTTGAAGTATATCTCAAAACCTCGCAGCTGATGGCGTATCTTCAAAATCAGCTCGAACTCGATTGATATCTAACGGCGTAGCAGCGAACGGTCTCTCCGTGATATCGACGCCGGGGTTGGGATTTGAACCCAAGCGATGCGTCCTCTACAAAAGCCCAGCAGGCTTCTTTATGCAAGGCATCAACAGGTCTCGAGCCTGCCGCGTTGGGACTCGTAACCGATTAGTCCGCTCTGCCACCCCGGCACGTGCCGATACGCGTGATTCTTATATCAAAACTCCTATAAAGCTTATTGGATGCCAACAAAGGACCCCTGTGTCACCGTTCGTCTAAACGGGCGGGAAAACGTGGTCAACATTCCCGCTGGGGCAAACTATGAGCAACTGTTGCTTGAGCTCAAGCTGAATCCTGAAGAAGTCTTGATTTTCGTAGACAATGAGCCCGTGCCGTTCGATGCGCCGGTGCAACCCGGAACCGTCCGTGTGCTAAAAGTCGTGTCTGGTGGCTGATCAGTGCAGTTGGCGCTCTCACGCCAGTTTCTTTTTTGTCCGGCTGGGCTGGGCGGATGGTATCGCGGAGTGCCACGGGAAATGGGCCTGCACACGAAGGGCTGCTCTTGCAGTTGTGTCTCACACGATCTCTGAACGGGGGATCTGGTCAAGCTTGACAGATTGATCACATTGTGAGAAAAACGGTAAAGCGGCAATCGCGCCGATAATGCCGCGCCCTTGCAAACGAACTTCTACGCCGGCCGCATCGGCTGCTTCCATAGCCGCTGAGAGCGATACTTCACGCGAGCGAGCGGCGTCGCCGTAACTTGAGAGGCTTTTCGCGCCAAATGAGTTCAAAACAGCCATGCCTGTTTGATCTGAAAGCGTGTAATCCTCTAACAGTTCTTGAAACTTTCTGATGGGCTTGTTAGCGTTCAAACTAGCAAACTCCACAACTGTGGCCACGCAATTTTTCGTCTTCGCCTTTACGGGGTAGAGCTGCACGATGGCGTGGGACACATATCGAAGTGTCTTATTGTCGACCATTGCGGCTATATTATTTACGAGCGACCACGTCGCACCTTCTTCTTTCGTGTCTGTATCGTCTACTCCAACGATGACGCGCGACCGTTTCGGCAATGTAAGCGTCCCGCGACTCATTTTACTACCTCCTGCAGGCGTCAAATCATAGTCGATGACGTCGCGGGCTAGCGCCCGGCACATGGTAGCGCCCACGCCGCCCCCTCCGAGACCCGCGTACGTCACCTTCACGGCATCGTCGGACAGTTCGACCGATTCAATTCCCCCAGCTGAAACGGAAGCCCTGAGTTTTAGATTCGATGTACCCACTCTCACTAGATAACGCGTCGTACTTCCTACGGCGCGGCTTGAGATGATCAGCGGACTCGTTTGGGTATAGTGGTAGCGCGCCCACGCGGCACCCCCGTAGCAGTTGGTTACTTCAAGCAGCTCGACACAGTCCGTCCCTGCGATCGCGAGTATGTCTTGATAGGGCACTATCCAGGGCAGCTGACTAAAATCGGGGGCAACCATCAGGAGAACCTCAATCCTTCTTTGCGCCAAAACGATTTAAAGCTGTTCTCAACGCGTCCGCAACCATAGTGCTGGCTCTCCTCACGGCGGGGCTCAGGCCTTCTCCAAATTCTTGGTCTTGAGGCTGAATCCCGATTACAAAAATGCCGGCGCTAGTTTCTGACTGAAGGTATTCCCCCAGCACCGCGAGCGAAGGCCGATGCGTTGTGTTCCCGATACCCTCAAGCTCGTTCAGCTCAAAGACGCGAACTTCACCGGGAGCACCGCCGAAATCGGCTGCGTCTATGAGTATCACGCAAGCTGGATTGAAGCGCTTGACGCGACCTGTGAAGTTCTCTGGTACTTCGTGACATTTCACCAGAGAGATCGAGGGATCGTCAATGAGCACACCTAACCCATCAATAACAGCGAGTCCGACGCTATCATCGCGTCGAAGTTCGTTTCCAATGCCCAAGAGTGCGATCTTCGTGCCGGCGCACCTCTTCAGCCGGTGGCTAACGTCAGACTCGAATCGGTCTATCACGGTCGCACCTAACGCAGCTGATTATCAAGTTTAATGACTGCTTGGACCACGAGCTTCGCATCTCGCTTTTTCAGATCATAGTCATGGGCCGCGAGAAAAGTCTCGATCGCGATACGCCCCTGTTTGGTTACAAGTGCGCGTTGTTCTGCAATGCTCAAAAGCAAAGGAATGCTTCGTTCCAGGTAGAAGGTGCTCCTCGCTAAGCCTAAGAGTGCGTCACTTGTGCCAGTATCGACGACGCCGGTCTGCACAAGCGAGTGCAAGGCGAACCGGATATTCACGAGCGGATCAGATACAGGCGCGAAAGTAACTGGGTTGTACGCTACGGCAACTTCATCATCAGCTTCGATAAGACCTTGCTTGAAGCAGGCATAGATTTTCCCAACTCCGATCATCCCAAAGCCGTCAAGTTCCGAAGCACGCAAAGCCCCCATGCTGGATCCACCAACAACGGTCACGCCTGACCGCACAGCATCA
Organism: Halobacteriota archaeon; assembly: GCA_050013755.1. Taxonomy (GTDB): domain Archaea; phylum Halobacteriota; class Bog-38; order Methanoflorentales; family Methanoflorentaceae; genus Methanoflorens. Next base: position 3,855 of record JBEKER010000040.1, on the reverse strand, counting down.
ATGATTTCCCGATGCGAAACAGCTGCGCGATTATAAAAAACCCCGTCAATCAAGCCGATGAGTCTTGCCCCCGCTTCAACGGCGCCAGAGATATCCCCTCGTACTGCAGGAGCGCAACAGCGCGGCCGCTTGTCTATAGACGCCACTTCAGACCACGATAAGCTCGGGCCCGTGAATATTATGCAGTCGTGCTTCGCCATCCTCTACCGCGCTTTCCTTTTCGCTCTCGATCTAAGAAGTAAACCTCAAACCCGGGAATGATAACACGAACCGCTGGAACGCCGATGGCGCTCACTGTAATGTCAGAGACGATAACACGGTCTGCCACGTCGCTCAGCCGCCCAAGTGTGAGCTTGATGTCACCGTCAATAGAGTCCGTAGCTGACGTTTCGATTGCGTCGAGCTCGAGGGTCTTGCTTGGTTCTGCCAACCAGTGCTTGTTGAGTCTTTTCATCCTCTCATAGCCGATCAACCGAGCCATAGACTCTCGGTCGGTGTCTTCGCGCGCACCATGTATCTGTGTAGCTCTCGACTGAGCTACTTCGGTCAGTGCTCGGAGAGCTGCGATTTGCGGATCAGTGTGGCTTCCGGCTCCCATGACCAACAGAGCCGCATCACGCATCTTTTCATCATCAGAGGCAGCAACAATCGTTGGAGTGTCCGTGTCAGTAGGCACCCACCACAGCTGTACGCGGATCTCTTGTGCTTCGAACTTCTTGATGATATCGCCTGCCGGACCAACACCCACATCGAGACCGATGCCTGGATTTCGGTTGATCTCGGCGATGCTCACCGCGTCTCTTTCGACGACTTCCATGAGACCGTGAAAGATCGCCTCTTCAATGACGTTGCCTGAGGCAAGACCATTGGTGTTGCTGCGGAATAGCTGCCATCTGCCTTGGTGCGGCCTGTATGGGTGAAAAACGGCGTTTGCCGGGACGAGCACCTCCTCGTCGTTAAGAAGGTCCCAGCTCGGAAACCACTCGATTTTGGTGTCTGGGGAAAGATGGCCTGGTAATATAAGGTCGGCCGGGTTAAGGGCGCTGTTGTCAGCTGAGAGGTTTTCATAGGAGTCGAACAACAGTTGCTGCGTGAAATTCTCGACTTCGGCAGAAAATCGTTCTACAGCCTCCATGATCACTGAAACGCGAGCCTCCGATTCGGTAACACCCTTGCCGGCATAGACTGATATCGCGCCGTCTGCCGCTGAAGGCCTGATCGCAGAAAAAACGGGTAGACCAACGCGATCAAGTCCCGAAATATCGGCTACGCGCGTTATTCCGACCTCAGGTATTACCGACTTTATCCGCTCAAGGGTTTCTGCTGGCGGCATCACCCTGTGAGTGTCGACGCAATAGGCCTTTGGTGCAGAGTGCAGTTCGATTTTACCTTTCATAGTGCCTCGAATTTGCCGCGATTCGCTATTTGTTTGCCATGGAGAGCCTTAGAGCGTGAAGCCTCCCGTGTACGACATGCATTACCGCCTAATAAATAGATCGTTAGCTGGCGTTGCCGCGTATTGTGGCAAAAAGGACTGAATTAACGCACTCGTACGCTGCCGAGGATCCCGTCGGAAGGCTTGAGCAAAAAACATTGACCTTAGAGGTTCTCAACCTCTTCATCTAGGTTTCCTTTGAACGTTCCGATGTTTTGCAGTATGTTGTACCAGCGACGAGAGATGGAGTACGTGAAATCCTCAAACACGATGTGATTGATCTCCTTAAGGCTGGCGCCCTCTGCGATCGTAACAAACGTGTAATCAAAATCAGAAGAGTAGATCTTGAAAATATCTCCCAACGATCCCGTTATTTCGTGTGTCCCCCCCTCGTTGTCTTTCGTCACGCGCGCCCAGCTAGGGCCGAAACGGGGATGAATCCCTAGCAGTTTCCAGACAGTCTTTGGACCTTCGATGATGAAACCAAGTTTCTCCTTCGAGCTAATCGCTGTGTCCATCGCATTCCCTCCCGTTCAGCGTCAGCAGAGACGTTGGCTTTGGCTGGAAGTACCTTGCGATTCGACTTTGAAAAACTTTGGGGTGCCGTTGGTCAACACCAGAAAAGACATTAGTTCAGCGCGCCTCGTGCCCCACGCGCGCCATTGTCGATAGATACTAGTAGCAAGAGGTAGAACTATGTTCGATGCCTTCAGAAGCAGAAAATGACACTAGCGAACAAAATGAGGACGTTTACGAGCTTGTATTACCACCAGGCATTCCAAGCAAGGTCATAATCGCAGCGTGCAAGGAGTTCAACACGGACGTTGTTTCAGCCTATGCCGATGTGGAAACTGGACTTGCTGATGTGACGTCTCGTGACCTTCTCGCTTTTAGAGCGGACAAGGAAACCATAGAAAAGATCCGCAAATTCGTCGTTGAAGAGACGAGAAAGTTCATCAACGAGTAACAGTGACGAACGCGAATCTCTTTTCAGCACTTGTGGTAGAGATCAACCGCCTGGTTCATCAAAGCCTTCCATAGTCGCGTGAAGTAGCTCTCTTTTCTGATCAAGGCGACTACGGAACTCTTCGAGTGATTGCGCTTCTCTGTCTGCGGTTTCCATTTCTTTGCTCACAAGCTCTAGGTGCTGAGGATCATAATACAGATTCGTCGAGTCAATAAGCACCCAGGTTGAATCGCCAGCGACGCGGATCTCTTTCACTTTTCCGCGCGTGTGTGTGCCCGCGTACTTTACGTGCGAGCCAACACTAATGGCCTGATTCTTCATATCGTAAGCAATTGCATCGCTCATTCCGTTTTTCCTCTCTACCTCTTAGTTCGTTCGCATTCGTATTAATGCTTATGGAGCGCGTTTGAGCGATATTAGCACAAGTTTCGCGACGAGCTGGTTGTCCGGCTCGTGCGCTCAAGCACTCCAGAAACACAAAAATGCAAAAAGAAAGAGAAAGGTGCTGGTGTTAAACCAGCCTCATGAGCGGTGTGTTTTCCGTCTGCGGTTCGACTCCTAGCTCTCTGACGCTCTCCTCAACCATGATGTCGATCATCGCCATAGCGGGGAAGATGATCGTTGCCAAGTCGATCGGACCATACAAGAGATAGTCGGCGCCGACAATACCACAGATCATGTTTGCGCCGATACTACACGGTTCCCACACCTCTGGGTGGCCGGCCTTCCTGTATTTGCGCAACCACGTCCACGCATCAGGGATGTTGTGTGGTCCACCTCCCGTCGGCAACCCAAGCACGCCCTTGAATCCGACCATCGAGCGGATTGATGGTCCCGCGCCGACGCCGAGTGCGAGCGAAGCGACATCGAGCAGCGGTCTGGTGATGCCGACCTCCTCACTGGACTTTAGGAGCCCCTGTTCCTGCCCGGTACCGCCGATGGTGAGCATGTCGATTCGGCCTTTGACGCTTACGTCCGCCGGGTTGAATGCTAAAACGATGGCCGAGCTGATATTGGTATTGCCTACCGCTTCCCACTCCTCCGGCATAGCGCTTGCGTTGACGGAGTTATAAACGGCGAGGTTTCCCGCGCCGATTTCATCCGCGTATTTTGCCCCGAACATGCGCACCGACGGCACGCTCGAATCGATTAGGAAGGCGATGCCGGGGGCGATTTCCAGGTGCCAGTCGATGTACTTTTGTATCGCGGTATCGGTCTCAGCGATCAGCTGGTTCCAGTAGCCGAGCCCTGTCATGTCCGACAGCTCGACCTGTGCGTTCCATTGCGCTTCAGCGACGTCCTTGTCAAACACACCGTTGACGTGGTCTATAACCGCCTTGTGCCTGTCGTAGAACATCGAGCTGGCGAGCACGGTCGGATATTCACCGGGCTGACCGCCAACGTGAAAACCGCCTATCTCGAAAACGGTTTGCTTTTTATCGTATCTAAACAT
>JBEKER010000039.1:0-8757 GCA_050013755.1 Halobacteriota archaeon | reverse complement strand
GAAGAACGTTGCACAGAGCACTATAAGGATTCCGATTTCGGCAAGCATCCCCGACGTAAATGTCATCGGATCGGGGTCGTATCCGGATCCTATGGTGGGAGGCACCACTAAGTTAAGGATAAGTATTATGGCAAGCAGAGCACCTATGATGAGCAGCCTCTTGCTGCGCAAGTACTTGAGGAGCTCGTATTTTGTCACAACCGCCATCTGCCTGAGGTCACTTGGCGGCACTATGACTCCTCCTGTGGCACAAGCCTCAAATAAACATCTTCAATAGCAGACCGTACAGGTCTGTAGAACGCCACGCGTATGCCGATACTCTTTACGTGGTCAAGCAGATCCGACTGCTCGGGCAATCCGCCCTCAACAGTTATAAGGAGCTCTGACGTGGCGACTCGTTTTACCGATCTCACGTTAGGCAGAGCTTGCACGGCGGCACATTGTTCCGCAGTTATGGGCTCAACGGCGGTGAGCGCGACGCCGCCCTCGCCTGCGTTCGACAGGTTGGCGACGGTATCATAGACAAGGAGCGCCCCCTTGTCAACGATCGCGACCTTATCGCACACTTCCTGCACTTCGTAAAGGAGGTGAGAGCTCATGAAAATAGTAAAATCTCTCTCTTTAAGCTGCATAATGAGCTCCCTGACTTCTATCATGCCGCGCGGGTCAAGTCCGATAGTTGGCTCATCGAATATCAGAATGGATGGATCGTGCAGAATCGCCGCAGCAATCGCAACTCGTTGCTTCATGCCGGTCGAGAAGTCCCCCGTTCGCTTGTGGGCTGAGTCCGACATCTTTACTTCGTCGAGCACTGTGACCGAGCGCTCTCGAATCACATCGCTGTCCAAGCCGCGTAACTGCCCCACGTACGATAGAATCTCTAGAGGGGTGAGCTGCGGATAAAGCTGGGGCGTCTCAACAACAGCTCCAACGCTTGCAAGCGCTTCTTTAGGGTTGCGTACGACGTCGATTCCGTTGAGGAACGCTTTGCCACCAGTCGGTCGAAGAAGGCTAGTTAAAATCTTGATTGTGGTGGTCTTGCCGGCGCCATTGGGGCCAAGGTATCCCACACAGACGCCTGGCTCTATTGTCAAGTTCAGGTCTTTCAGTGCCTCGAACTGGCCAAACTGTTTGCTTAGGTTCTCTGTTACGATGGCATCGGTCATACTGTCCTATCTGCCCTCTGAGCTGGTTTTAAAGAGCTTTTTGCTTGCTAATCGTGCCTGAACGCGCTGAAAATCTGGATTGGGCTCCTTTCCTCGGACCCTTTCGCAATATAACTGTCAAGAATTTGATAAGCTTTTCGGTGGCCCCTGCAGGATAGGAAAGAACGCCATATGGGGTGACCGACGTCGCCCATTTCAACACGACTCAGCATTTTCGTCGGTACCCAACTGTGTGAGTCCAACCACCTCTGTCCCATTCTTCTTTTGTTTACGCCAGCCGAGAGCTATACAATAAATAAAGAGGAGCCTGACGCATAACGGTCGCCCAAACTGCCCCCAATCGGCATTCGACCCACCCCAATCGGCGGCGAAAGCCTCTTGCTGTTTTGTTTGCTGCAATTGGACACCGGCTTAGAAAGGCTTAAGTTTCCCCTCACCCATGCTACATATTTGATTGGTTCTTTTGAAAGCACATGACGTTTAAGAAGGCGAAACGGATGGCAAAAAAAGAGGCAGCGGTCATTGCGCTCCTTATCGTCGCATCCCTATCCATGGCCGGTTGCGTCAAGTCAACCACAACGCCAGTGACGCCGCCAGACCCGCAGCTTGCGCAATATATCGAGGCGTACAACGCTACGCTGAAGACCGAACATCCAAATAATTTGACTGCATGGCGCGTCACGTCGATAAACGCATCGTCTGCACAGATACAAGATGCGTGGACGTACCCGTCGTCAACCAACAGCGCGGTAAACCTCACCTATAGTGAAAACGTCACGCTGATCCGGTTCGGTTCTCCTGACGCGGCGACAACGTACGTTAATAATAACAACGCTGGTTATCGGTTGGTAGCGACCTCGTATCCGAGTAAGCTTAGTCCAGAAGCGAATCAGCGGGCAAAAGGGAACGCAACGACTGTTTATGCCATTTATGATACAGGATCGTCGCTAGGAATTCCGGGTAATCTGATTGTGCAGACTGATCAATACGTCTGGATCGGTGCGTATGAATACTTGCCATCTCCCCCGTGACACTCTGACGACGGTTTGGCTACAGCAGATGCACCGAATTCGGTAGCTCGTGAGGCAGCCTAGAACGCGAATAGCCTTGTCTCCAAACGTGGCGTCCAAGGGCAATCCGAGATCAAAGGAAAATGCTTAAGCGGCAGCACTTCTTTTCATGTCTCTGTCTTTGCTTGTTTGGAGCGCGAACGAGCTAAGAGGCCAATCGCATGATAAAAAAAGTCGCGATAATGTGCGTCGTGCTGACGCTCGTGAGCGTCGTCAGCGTCGTGGCCGGCTGCACTTTCGCAAACCCCGCAAGCCCAACCCCGTCGACACAAACAGGAACAGCTACCGCCAGCGCCACGCCATCGCCCACTAACAGCCAACCGACAATAATTCCGATCACACCATCTCCGATTGTGACGCCCACACCCTCCTCTACCCCGACCGGGACTCGGGTCGCCACAACCCTCAGCGTGTGGGAGGGATATATGGGCCAGCCCGCGTTTTGGCTTGACTATCCGACGTATCACGTGACGCTCAAGCAGGGGGGCTCTGAGCAAGTCCGCTACGTGATCAACGGCGCGAATGGCAAACACCCGTGTGGCTTGGCGAACTACTACATCGATAACCAAGCGGCAGGCGGCACGTGGGATATCACAAAGCCACAACCCTTATATTGGCAAGGTTGTCCCGCCGGAATGCCAGGTGGGGCGGGAGGGCTCTACCTATACCCCAACGACACGACAAAGTTAGCGGTCGGATGGCACACACTGAAGATCGACTACCTAGGGGATAGCACCTACGCGCCCTCACAGTTCGTGGCCCGTTTTTTGGTGGTGCCATAAATCAGCAATTGAACGTATATTGGCAGAAACGCCCTAAAACAGCGTCGAAGCGCTGTGACTGCGTCGGCCCGCAAAAGAGCTTAACCACAACGTGCCGGACGAGTTAATCAAAAAAAGTCGCAGCGAGCTTTGCAGCACGTTTTCGTCTAGCTGTTTTGTGCTCTTGGCCGAAGCACGCTGTTCACGGCGTTAGCGAGGCGCTCTGCACACTTGTTGCAGTTCGGATCGTTTGTCGTGTTCTCGCAGCCGAAGCGAAGCCCGTACAGACAGGCGCCGTTTTTTGTGCTTGTTATGTTCGTTGCCATAACGTTCATCTCCGATCCAAACTGCACAGAGTAGTTTCATAAGGCCGCGTGAGGCAGTGATTGTGTGGGAAAGCGTGACAGAACGTTTGTGGGGGAAAGCGTGACAGAACGTTTGCGTCACACCAGCGTGTGTAGGCCGGGGATATGAGCAATGACCACAAGACCACTTCCGCGCCGCTCTCAGCCAATGACTAGCCGGGTTCACGTGCCTTTTCAAATGTGAACAACGAGTGCGTGGAAGTCGACGAGCTCATACTCGAACTCGTGGACTACAAGAACGACTACGCCGATATGGCGGCTGAAAAACTGCTACGAAAGTGTTCGTGTAATTGGAAAGCGTATCAGTACCTGCAGGACCGTGCGCACGATGCGTGGCTTCCTGACGGCGCCCGGCAGCAACTGCGACTGATTGTACGGAAGATACGGGTGCGATCGCATCAGCAGCGCGAGTACGGGGGGGCATGCGAGCCATCGTAATGCATTAATGCTGCTGCGTCTCACAGGATCATTACAAAGAAATGGCGGCCTGCAAAAATGGACTACGAAAGCGAAATAAATGATTTAAAGGAACGCGTGACGCAGTTAGAAAAGAGAGTGAACGAATAAAAAGCCGAGCTCAAAGGTCTTCTCAACCAAATACGATTTGAAAACGACCGAAGAGATCTTGAAAGCCTCAGCTTGCGCTGATCTGTCTTTCGGCCAAACTTGCGTGTGCCCTAGTACTATTTCAGTCCAGCAGGATCTCCTCGACAGTGCGCCGCTTTCGTGGAGCGGGGGCCTCATCAGGGTAGCCGAGCGGCAGCAGCGCAACGACGTGCATTGCGTTACTCCAGCCAAAAATGCCTTTGATCTTTTGCTCATCGATCATTCTCACCCAGCAACTCCCCAAGCCAAAATCCAAGGCCCGCAACACAATATGTTCAATCGCGATAGCTACGCTGAACGCAATACCAGGAGCCATATCTTGGACGTTCATCGTTTTCAGTTGTTCGGCCCTCTCACGAAGAACGCGCACCATGCTCTCCTCAAGCGCCCCTTCCTTCCCAAAATCTTGACTTCTCGCGGCGATGCCTTCGAAGTACCCCTGGAGGTCGGCGCAGCATACCAGCACCACCGGAGCCTGCCCCACAAATGACTGGTGATACGCTGCTTCTGCCAGTTTGGCCTTGGTCTCGTCATCGGAAACAATCTTGAACCGCCACGGTTGCGTATTAGAGGCTGAGGGCGCCAATCTAGCAGCCTCTATAAGCGCCAAAATATGCTCTTCGGGAATGCGGTCGTTTTTAAATTTCCGAATGCTGCGCCTTTGCTCGATCGCGTCTTTGGTGGCAAGTTCTTGAGTTGTCATATCGCTCTCCGTTCGATCTCTGGCTTCGCTTCCTCCTGTGCTCACCTAAAATGAGATCCGTTCAATTGCAGACTCGCGCCCGCTGTCGGAAAAGGTCCAGAACCACGCATCGCCTTTCTCAACGCGGAATATGGCGATGTTCTCAGCAGTAGGACGCAAGAACGGCCGCTCCTCAAGAAGGCGCTCTTTGAGCTTCGGGTCATCAAGGAACGCGACCACGCCTGATGCCCGCAGCACTTTTCCTATGTCCATTGTTCCTCCCTCGCCGGTCGGGCGTCCCGGCGGGGCGTAAAAACACAGCTCAACCTTGTGGTTTGTTCTCAGCTGCCGGCACATCGCTTTTACCTTCGCGGTGGAGAAATAGAAGCCTTCCTTGGCCGCAAACCACATTCCCAACATGCGAACCCGCGGCTGGTCGCCGTCGACGGTCGCTGCCGCACAAATGGGGTGCTCCGTTGCAAACCGGATGCATTCGCTGAAGTCCATCGTACCATCACCGCTCGTTCGTGTGCATTCATTACTTAATTAGCTGGTGGGAAGCGTGCAGTGGACTCTCGTCGTCGTCATACGCGTCAGATACGACACGCGCGTGAGCACGTCAATGAAACCGCCCAGCGAAAACTCGAGAGAGTCAGCGAACAAACGACGCTCGATGTTGGATGTGGCTCGCCTTCGACCGCTACGCGCTACAGCTATTTCTCGGTCTCTCTGCGCCACTAGTTCCCCGCCATCCTTCCACGCACGAAGATTGCAGGCCAACTACTATCGAGCAAGCGGCACGTCCTTGCAGATCACTTGCGCACGCGCTTTGCCTGCTGGCGTTAATCGTGCATGGATTTCGCCGGCCCGAACAGGATTCTGCACTTCGATCCACCCATCCTCTACAAGGCGCTCAAGAAAGCTTTGTATTTCACGTTCATTGTAACCGGCTGACGTTGCCGTTGGTTCGAGAACGACCACCCAGCCGTCATTGTCGCTTTCACCGGCGTCAAGATGGCGACGTGCAAGCTGGCAGAAGAACTGATCTCGGCGTTCTTTTTGATTGGTCTCTGCGAGGTGCTCGCCCACGTCTAACCCCTGTTTGGCGGCGCCAGATATCATCATCGGCTGCATTTATGGCCCTAACTCTCACGAGACGCGCCGTCTTCAGCGCCCGCGACGCACTCCAAAACACGGAGTATCGCCAACAACTGCACAACGCATCCCCTTTCTTCAGAATGGGTTTCCGCGGTGTGAATAAGAACCTTCCACCAAGAAAGTTCGCTTTAGGACGACTAAAAACAAAGAAAAAGGGGGGCGTAAGCAGCTTCAGCAGCTCCAGACACGTTAACTTCTGGACGACGAGTCGCGTTCAACTTTCAATTCCTCTTCGCTGGGTAAATTTACGGTAAACGTCGATCCTTTTCCTACTTGACTCTCAACAGTTATTTGCCCAGCGTGCGCCTCGACGATCCGCTTCACCACTGCCAAACCAAGTCCCGTTCCCTTCGCCTTGCCGGTAAAGAGCGGTTTAAAGAGCTTGTCTCTAGCGTCGGTCGGAATGCCGATGCCGGTATCGTGCACGCTTATCGCCACCGAGCCATCGGTTGTAGATGCGCTAACGGTGACCGTCCCGCCGTCCGGCATCGCCTGCACGGCGTTGAGGATTAGGTTTGCTAGCACGCGATGCATAAGGTGGGGGTCCGCCATCAATTGCAGGTCTGGAACCTCCCTCGCAATGCGCACACCATCCGTGTGCGGCAGCGATTGAACGACGTCTTCGATCAGCTTCTCGACAACGATCTCTTCGCGCTCAGGGACGATCGGACGGGCGTAGTCTTGGAGGTCGCCAACAATCTTGTCCATGTAGAAAATCTGGTCGCTGATCCTGACAAAGAGCGCTTGTTCTTTTTGCCACTCGTCGCGGCTGCGCTCGGCGGGAGACATGCGTTCGAAGCGGAGCCGCTGCAGATCGACAATGTACTGGAGACCTTGCAAGGGATTGCGGAGATCGTGACCGATCATAGCGGCGGTCTCACCGATGCCGGCGAGGCGCTCGACGTCCCTGAGCTGCGCAGTGCGTTTCTCTACGAGCTCTTCTAGATGTGCGGAATATTGCGCGAGTTCCTCGGCGTAGTGGTGAGCGGCTGCCTGCGCCTCAAGCTTCGATAACGCCGTGCCGAATTCGGTTGCGATCGTGCGAAGGAGATTTCGCTCCTCTGGCGTAAACGAGTGCGGTCGCATCGCGTATATCGTGAATTGTCCAACAAGGGCACCTTCGGTGAAGACAGGAACGGAAACGGCAGCTCCGTGCAATCCGTGCCTGGCAGCAAGCGCGTCAGCAGGGAGTTCCTCAAAGACTACAGATTCCCCTTTCCGAAACACGTCTCGCACGGAGGGGGTGGCGTCGATATCGATCTGGATGGATTCAACGAAAGCTGAAGGTAAGTTATGGGCATAGCGGACCTGCATCCGCCCAGCTTCGTCTTCTGTACCAATGAATCCAGCAGCAAACCCGAGCCGCTCAATTGTCGTAGCGAGGGCCTCTCCAAACAATGTAGGAAGGTCGCTAGCTTCGTTGATGACGTGGATAACCTCGTTGAGCACCGAAGTGCGCTGCGCGTGCTCTTGCAGCTGGTGTTGGGCCTGCTTTCGCTCAGTGATGTCCCGCGCAGCTGCAAAAACTCCTTGAATCTCGTTCCGTTCATTCTTAAACAGTGTCGCGTTGTACAACACATCCGTGATTCTGCCCGATTTGTGCCGAATGGCCAAGGGGTAGTCTCTGACAAAACCGTCGGTGAAGACTTGTCGGTAGCCCGCTTTTGCTTTTTCCGGCTCAGTGAAATAGTTGCTGAAGTCGCTTTCAATCAGCTCTTCGCGGGAAAGGCCAGTCACCCCCTCGGTGGCCTTGTTGACATCCGTAATCTTTCCGTCAGCATTGATGGTGACGAGGGGATCGAGACTTGCTTCGATAAGGCTTCTCGCGTAGAGCGAGGCGACACGGAGCTTCTCTTCAGCCTGCTTTCGCTCAGTGATGTCCCGTGCCGTTTCGAGGATTGCCACCGGCACATTGCGTGCACCGTACTGCAACGTCCAGTGGCTCATGACCGTAATGGCGATACCGGCGCGAGTGGTATGTTGTACCTCCCCCTCCCACCTTCCCGCACGCAAGAGCTGACCCGTGATGTCAGCTAGGGGGGATGGAAAGACAGTGTGAAGCAACGTGTGGATTATTATCCCGCGCACGTCGTCTTGCTTCCACCCATACTGCTGTTCGGCACCCTTATTCCAGTATTTTATGTGCCCGTCGAGATCAAAAATGATGATCGCCTCAGTTGCCGAGTCAAGCACAGCAAGACGCTGTTGTTCATCAATGACGTCACGCTCTTCCGTCACGGCCTGCTCAAGCATGAGCACGCGTGTAACTGAGCCGTTCGTTTTGGCAAGAGGATAGAGGGATATTCGAAAACGTCGCCCTTCGCACGATTCTTCGACGTGCATCGGAGCACCTGAGGCGATGACCTCTGCCATCCATCTCTGGCGCGGCTGCGCTGCCTCGGCAGGAAGAACATCGTATGCGGAGGTGCCGACGAGTGTGGGAGCGCTAGTGCTGAACCGCTCGACAGCTGCGTCGTTGACGGCGAGGATGATGCCTTCAGCGTCCGTGAGCACCGCGGCATCAGAAAAAGCGCGGAGAAAGCCAGACACTATTTCGAAGCGCTCACGTGGTGCATCGCTGCGTTCGTTCACTTCTTGACCCCCAACAATCCATACGGTAGGTGGTCGAATGTCGAGTCGTCAACACACGTTAGCGTTTGTAGATATAAGGTTTCACCCTTGAGAAATCGCCGTGGACTGCCGCTTCTGCAGCTGAAAACGCTACGGTGACTTTTTTTGCTCCTTATCGCCCTTTGTTAATTGCTCGTAGAGTTCAGGGCCAACGCACTCTTTTGCGTAGGCGCACCAGTGAATGCACAGGTTCATGTCGTTAAACACCGTGAGCCCACACTTGCCGCATTTGACCTTAACGTCTGATGAAAAGATTTCGACATCTTCGCCGCACCGCGGGCACTTCTTGATCGTCAGGGTGGGCGTTCGTAAGTGCGA
>JBEKER010000038.1:0-9096 GCA_050013755.1 Halobacteriota archaeon | reverse complement strand
AGGCACGTCCCGGTGCAGATTGCGCAGGCATTAAACTCCTGGCAACTGCCGCACACCGGGACTTCTTCACTATCGCACGGACGATACACACCGGCCTGCCACGTGCCGATGCAGGTTCGCCGGCCTATCCCAAGCGAGAGACTGCCTGAGAGCGGCAGCAGCTCCATGGAAGGATACGCTAGTAGCGTCTTTTTTAGAGACGAGAAGCCAATAATCTTCACTGCAAATAGGTTTCATTTCAGGTCTTATATATGCATTAAGCCAGTAACCATCACTATTTAAGTTCAGAAAAAGATTATGGACTATGCTTGTTGAGGTGCTAGAAGAGCCCGTATTTTACGATGGATCACAAATTGACCCATTGTGGGGTTACAAACACTCCGGCATACTCGGGGATTCTATTATCGTTTTTAGAGGCGGCATGGACGTCTCAGAAGAGCGCATGAAAGATTGCGAAGATCTGCGTGGCAAAACTAAGATAACCGGCGATGATGTCCTTCATCTTATCGTTGAGCGTTTCGACAGTCCAGGAAACATATTCATCTCGTACTTGTTGCAGCGCTTGCTCGTTATTTCCGCGCAAGCGGTCCTCAATATGTACGGGATCGAAACAGCGAGAACCGGTGATGATCTTTACATAGCTGACGAGAAACTCACGGTGAGCATTGCGACAGCAAGCATAACTAGCGAAAAAATACACCTAGGAATTAACGTAACGGCTACGGGAACCCCCAAAGGCATCGCCATCACTAGCCTGACCTCGTGCGGGATCGAACCGGACGAAAGCCTTTCCATCGGAAGAGATATCGCAGAGATGTTCTCTCGAGAGACCCTCGGAATCCTCAAAGATGTGGTGAAGACGCGCGGGTCTTGACGCTAAACTCTTTTTTTGGCTTGAAGGCAAGGGATGCAGAATGAGAAAGGCAGAGATCATTTATCTAGGAAGGCCCGGTCCTCAAAACACTGAAGTCGTAATCAGCGCCGTAGAGACCTATATAGCAAGCAGCGGTCTCGAGCGAGTCGTTGTAGCTAGTACTACGGGCTCCACCGCGACTAAATTTGCAAAAGCGCTTGAAAACAAGGCAAAACTCATCGTCGTAACACACCACACGGGTTTCAGTCAAGAAGGCGCGCAGCGTTTCGACGCGGAAAAACGGAAAAAGCTCGAGCTGCAGGGAATCACGGTGCTGACGCAATCACACGTGCTTTCGGGAATCGAAAGGAGTATCTCTGGGAAGTTCGGCGGGGTTTCGCGCGTCGAGACTATCGCAGAAGCCCTTCGTTCCCTACTTGGACACGGGCTCAAAGTGTGCGTGGAGATAGCCATTATGGCGGCCGATGCCGGAGCTATACCTATCGCCGACATTGTCGCCGTAGGCGGCACCGGGAGCGGTTCCGATACAGCGGTAGTGATACGTCCCGCGCACATGAACAACTTTTTTGATGCGCGCATCAGGGAGATCATCGTCATGCCGCGAGGTGGCGATGCCTGATCGATTTGAAATCACACACAAGGACGTATTCGGGCGCATTGGCAAGCTTGATACGCCACACGGCCACATCGAAACGCCAGCTTTACTGCCGGTTGTAAATCTCAACCTAATGCTCATCGCGCCGAGCGAGATGCGCCAGTTCGGAGCGGAAGCGCTCATGACCAACGCATATATCATTTACCGAAGTACCCGTTTGCGGGAAGCGGCGCTCTCCGCAGGGATTCACAGTTTGCTCGGATTTGACGGGCCGATAATGACTGATTCAGGATCGTTTCAACTCGCCACGTATGGTGATATCGAGATCCATTCAGAAGAGATAGTAGCGTTTCAGCGCGATGTTGGGTCGGACATCGGGACACCAATTGATATCCCGACACCCCCAGACGTTGCACGTCACCGTGCGCTCAGGGAGCTTGACGTGACGCTCGAACGCATTCAAGAGGCGACAAGGTGCTGCGGCACCGACATGCTCTTAGCGGCGCCCATCCAGGGCTCGACCCACCTCGATTTGCGCGAACGGTATGCGGGGCTGCTCAGCAAGCTCAGCGCCGACGTCTACCCTATCGGTGCCGTCGTTCCGCTTATGGAATCCTATCGATATGCTGACCTGAGCAACGTCATTATGGCGTGCAAGAAGGGACTAGCGTTGAATAAGCCTGTTCACCTGTTTGGAGCGGGGCATCCCATGATGTTCGCCCTCGCCGTTGCGTTAGGCTGTGACTTGTTCGACTCGGCCGCTTATGCGCTTTACGCGAGAGATGGGCGTTATATGACGCCGAGTGGCACTCACAAGCTCAAAGACTTGACTTACCTGCCGTGTGCGTGTCCGGTCTGCTCCTCTGGAGATCGGAAGCTGACGGAACGGGAACTTGCCGAACACAATCTTTGGGTTTCATTCAGTGAGCTCAGCACCATCAAACAAGCGATACTCGACGGACAACTCTGGGAGCTCGTGGAGAGGCGATGCCGACATCCAGCGCTACTACAAGCCCTGCGAACGATCCAAGAGGGCTTTGCCTCCTTCGAAGCTATCGAACCGTTGAAACATTCTTTCATTTATACTAGCACAGAATCTGCCGCGCGGCCAGAAGTTGCGCGCTACGTGAAAAAGCTCAACAGACTTGACCTGACCGGCCGAGTGCTCATCACGACCAACAGGCAGAAGACACGGACCATGGAACACGAGTTCGATACGACCCTACTCATGAAAGCGCCTTTTGGTCCCTATCCACCAGAACTAGCCGAAACGTATCCTATCGGCCAATCTGAAGTTCCAGATCCAGACTATGCCTCAATCAAATCCGCTATGAGAAACCTGATCGAGTTCATTAAATCCAAAAATGTCGAAGCGACCTTCGCCTATGACGAGGAATGGGATCACGACGCGCTCGCCGAATTAAGCTCCTTTGCAACGCTCTTACGCTTATGAGGAGACATGCCGCGACAGTTTGAGGTGACACGGCGGGACGGAGCTGCCCGCCTCGGAACGCTCAGGTGGCGAGGTGAAGAGCTTACCACCCCTTCTAGCTTTGAATCCAAAGAGGAACTTGAGTTCCTGCACGCTTTGACGATTCAGAAAGCTGAGCTCGACGTAGCGGTCATCACAAGTCAGGAAGACCCTAGAGCAAAGCGAATTGATGCCGACGTTGTCATTCTTGGAGGTGCGCCGAGATTTAGCGATGATCCACGCGGCCTCACCAAAGCGCTCGTAAGAGCTAGAGAATCAACAAATCCTGATTCAGCGCTTTATGTCCCGGCGTTGGCGACCCCGAACAACGTGAGCTTGCTCGTCTATGCGGGGGTGGATCTCGTCGACCCAATTATGGCAGAGGTCAAGGCGCGCGAAGGGTACCTCCTCTCTGCTGAAGGCGAATGTCAGTTTGACGCGATTTCTCGTTCTTATTGTTTGTGCGACGCCTGCAGCGGCGTCAACGTAGCCGACCTCCCGCCAGAGCAGAGGGTGACAGTACTGTCTGCGCACAACAGGCAAGCCCTCAAAGCTGAGCTCTGTATTGCGCGCGAAAACATCGAGCGCGGGACTCTGCGAGAGCTCGTCGAGGGACGATGCAGAACTGCCCCGATGCTAACAGCGCTGCTGCGGTTGCTGGACGAGGAGCATAGTTACTTTGAGCGCCGATCGCCCATCGTACGTACGGCCACGCTACTCGCGTGTTCACAAGAATCGCTGAATCGGCCAGAAATACTCCGATTCGGCGAACGCGTCATCGAGCGGCTTAATAAGAGAGATGGAATCCTCCTGCTGCTTCCCTGCTCGGCGCGCAAACCATACTCGCGCTCCCGATCGCACAGGACTATTCTTAGACGTTTGGACAAACTACGCCAGTTTCTACACGAGGCCATAGTAACGTCGCCTATCGGCATCGTTCCCCGCGGCCTCGAGATCATGTACCCTGCCAGCAACTACGACATACCGGTTACCGGCAAATGGACGTGTGACGAGAGTGAGTGGGTGATCGGACGTCTCACGCAGTATCTCGAGGCCAACGCCTTCGACACGGTGGTAGCACACGTGAGTGGCCCCTACCGAAAGGTATGCGACGAAGCGGCGGCTGCACTCGGAGTTGATCTAGTCCATACTGTCGAGGACGGGGATATTCTCAGTTCCGATTCACTCCAACGCTTGTGCGCGGTCGCGCAGGAGCTTATCGCCGAATCTTCACCTAAGCGGCGCGATTTACGGTTTGATTACCTACAGGATCTCGCCGATTATGAATTTGGCCCGCACACTTCCACGGCTATTTTTGCAGAGAGTCCGAAGGTCCGCGGCCTTTTCCCGACGTACTACGCCTCAGACGGCGAAACGCGCATCGCGACCATCGCAGGTAGGTACTGCACTCTTGCCCTGACAATAGAAGGCGCGCGACGGTATCTCCGCGCAATCGAAAATCGATATTGCGTACGCATTGATGACTTTGTGCCGAAAGGAACGGTTTTTGCCATTGGCGTGCTCAACGCCGATCCGGAAATACGGCCTTTCGACGAGGTGATCGTGCTCAACGAGCACGTCATTGCAGTCGGGAGAGCTCTTATGAGCGGTTGGGAGATGCAAGCGTCGAAACGAGGTGCCGCTGTCGCTGTGCGGCACGTGGAGGCGCGATGAAAACAGCTCGAGCGTCGCGCAAGCGCTATCCGCGTCAGGCTGCATCAGGAACAAGCCGCCACCGCACACGAGCCAATGACCGATTAGCGTGGAGCGGCTTGGATCTGCTCAACGGCGAGATCGTGCCCTCCCTGACCGTCCTTCTTACGACCAAAGGCTGCTACTGGGCGCGCCGTGATGGCTGTACAATGTGCGGCTACATCGCCGACGCGAATCCTGACGCCCAAAGCTCGGATATTCAAAAACAACTGTTCGAGGTGCTTGCACGCTACGGTACGGCGTTTAAGATTGTGAAGCTCTTCACCTCAGGCAGCTTTCTCGATCCAGAAGAGTTGCCGATTGACGCGCGGGACGCTATCTTGTCCGCTTTGGCGGATACGCCGAAGGTCATTGTTGAGAGCCGACCGGAATTCGTGACGTCTGAGATTTTGGATGAAGTCGTTAGATCAAATCAGCATGTTGAAGTAGCAATCGGTCTAGAAACGTCGAACGACCATATCCGGAACAATTCCATAAACAAGGGATTTGCTTTCCGTGACTTTGTCAGAGCTTCCAAAACCGCACGTTCGGACGGCTTGACCGTTAAGGCTTATCTGCTCCTGAAGCCACCTTTCCTGACAGAATTAGAAGCTTTGGAAGATGCTACCCAATCCATACACGATGCTGCCCCGCACGCAGACACAATCTCGTTGAACTTGTGCAACGTGCAAAAAGGCACTTTGGTTGAGGCGCTTTGGAAAAAGGGCCTGTATAGGCCCCCGTGGTTGTGGTCCGCAGTGGAAGTCCTCAAGCGGACGCAAGAGACTGCTACTGTCATCTGTGATCCCGTCGGAGGGGGCACACGGCGGGGGCCGCACAACTGCGGCAAATGCGATCGCGAGGTGGTAGCAGAAATCAAAGAGTTCTCTTTCTCTCAAGACAGCGCGTCATTCACAGCTTCTTGCACCGATCAGATGCTGTGGGAGTTTGTCCTCGAGTTTGAAGAGTTCAGTTACGGGGCACCGCTTGTGCCGTAAAATGTGGGAAAACTTTCTATTCTTTGCTTGCTACGCGGTCGTTTCCCAAAAGAGCGATAAGACAATGCTTATATACGATTTCGTGGATTTAGCAGTGGAGGTGGAACCATGGCATGGCGTGGCACTTTAATCTACTGGGCAATTATATTTCTAGTAATTGCAGTTGTTGCCGGCTTGCTCGGGCTGTCTTTCCTATCTGGAATCGCATACAGCGCCGTTCTGCTTGTGGCAGTAATATTCGTCGTACTATTCGTGATATCCTTCGTCGCTGCGTGGCTGCGACGCCACTAGCGTGCGAGTACCCGAACGATCCAGCTTGACCCATTTCCTCACGGCAGGATACACATAGGCCCAATGTGCCCCCACATTCGGCAAGCAAGGCTTTGTTTAGTAAGGTGCTGAGTAAAGCGTTGCGACAGCTCCCACCAAGAGCTATCCGAAGACACGCTTAAACTCACGTATCTGTTCCCTTGTACCGATGACGGTAAAAAAAGAGTCTTCAGGGATAACTTGATGGGGATCCGGGTTCGGTGTTGTCGCCCCATTGGTAGTGATGGCGACGATTGTGCACCCGGTGCGCGATCGTACCTTCAGATGCTCGAGACTTCTGCCCACAAGGGATGGGCCAGGGGGATATTCAAGAACCTTCATGTCCTCCGAGAGCAGGACTTCCCGCAATTGTGTGCCAAGCGGCCTGGGTGCGAGGAATTTTACCAAGACTTGGCCAGCTACGACGGACTGCGACAGCACATAATCAGCCCCCGCTTGATACAACTTCTCAACTGCTTGCGGTCGTATTGCACGACAGACAATGTCCATCTGAGGGTTAAGTTTTCGTGCGACGAGAGTCGTATAGATAGCATCCATGTCACTATTGACCGTGACGAGAAGTGTAGAAGCTTCAGCGATCCCCGCTTGTTTTAGGATTGCCATATCTGTCGAGCTACCAACCACATCGCCTTGATGCTTATCGATGATGATGTGCTCAATGCCGTTCGACCGCAAAACTTTGGACACTCGTTTTCCGACGTCGCCGTATCCTGCAACGATATAGTGTCCCCGGATCGCGCAGTATGTGCTATCAGGCCGGCAAATTGAGAGTTCCTTAGCTGCGTTTAGTTGCTTTTTTGTGCCGATGAGCAAAAGGACAGTGGTGTCTGTGATGATTTCAGAAGCGGATGGATTGAAAGTGAGTTTGGCCCCCTTCCATATGCCGATTACTGTCGCCCCGGTTCGCTCACGTATCTTGGCATCTTCAATAGACGACCCGTTGAGGCCGCTTTCCCCAAGAACCGGGAGCTCAAAAATGCGCAACGGCCCAATCAAAGGAGTGGTGCCAATAAGTTGGTGCGTAATAGGCATTGCGGCCTTGTGGCCAATATCGATGCCAAGGAGTTGTTTAGGTGATACAACTTTGTCAGCACCCGCATAGAGCAAGTACACTGCGTTCGCCATGTCTTCGACAATCCCAATGATATCCGCTGCCGTAAGCTTTTTTGCGACAAGGGCAATAATTGCATTCTTCTCGTCACTCTGATTCAGCACGATCTTTTTTGCGCGGCTTATCTGAGCGTTTTGAAGCGTTACCTCATCGGTCGGATCTCCATAGATGCAGGGGATCTTCCGCTCGACTAATGCGCGCACGACGTCACGGTCGCCGTCAATGACGAGGTATGGTAAATCCCGCTCGTCAAGCTCTTCGATAATCGTGTCAACCATGGAACTATAACCCGCAATCAAAACGTGCCCCTGGGCCTTTGACTTCGTCGGCACTGACGCTTGAACGCTTTGGAGCACAGGCGCAACGACGATAGGGATCAAGATCGCAAAGAACAGTACGATTCCGCTAAGCTCCACGAGCACGGCAAATATCCTTCCAATACTGCTTACAAAGACGATATCCCCTACACCTTGCGTCGTCATCGTCGTGATCACCCAATAAACCGCGTCAACCGCGGTATAAGATCGACCTTCAGCAGAGACCATCAAAAAGAGGAAGACTAAGCTATATACAACAACAAGCAGCACGGTGGCCGCAACATAAACGAGGAGAGATTTGCGCAGAGGTCTAATCGCGAACACCTTAGAGCACTAGGAAACCGGCGTATTGCACGTACATGTCAAATGCCGAATATAAATAGTAACGTCCTTTCAAGCTTAAAACTCGATTTTCAAGTCTTAAAATCCGAATTCGATCTTGCTATGGGTTGCGCAGTATGAGAAAAGTTTATCATAGGCACGCATAATCTGTAGGTGCTATGCGGGTGGAGGACGTGACGCGATCGGTGAGAGAGCATCACAAATGGTTCAGCGAATCCCTCCCTTTGATCGCCAGTGAGAATATCACCAGTCCCGCCGTGCGCCAGCTTCTGGCTTCCGACTTTGGCCACAGATATGCCGAAGGCAAGGTCGGCCACCGGTATTATCAAGGCGTCAAGTACATCGACCAAGTGGAACAGGACGCCATAGATTTGGCTCTTAAACTGTTCAAGGCTGAGCACGTCAACGTGCAACCTATCTCTGGCGTAAACGCTAATATTGCCGCATTTTTTGCCCTTTCAAACCGAAATGATGCACTCATGGCGCTTGATACCTCGCACGGTGGCCACATCAGCCACGGAACGAAGTCGGTTGCGGGTATCCGTCATCTCAGGATTGTAAAACATCCGTTCGATTCCGAAGAGATGAATATCGACAGCGATGCGATGATCGCTACGATTTATGAAAAAAAGCCCAAAATCATACTATTTGGGGCGAGTCTATTTCTCTTCCCACACCCAATCCGAGACGCGCGTGATGCCGCGCGCGAAGTTGGCGCGTCAATTGTGTACGATTCTGCTCACGTTCTTGGTCTCATTGCGGGCGAGCAGTTTCAGGACCCGCTTAGAGAAGGTGTTGACGTAATGACTGGTTCTACACACAAGACGTTTCCAGGGCCTCAACACGGCATCATCTTTTCGACAAAAGCGCTAGCCGACGCGATCGATGAGGCAGTGTTTCCGGGTACCGTAAGCAACCACCACCTGCATCACGTCGCTGGGTTGGCGGTCACGCTCGTGGAGATGCTTGAATTCGGGAAAGCGTACGCACAGCAGACGATCAAGAACGCAAAGACGCTCGGGGCGGCGCTGTACAACAGCGGATTCAATGTGCTATGCCCTGAAAAAGACTTCACAGAGTCCCATCAGATCGTAATGGACGTGGGGCGCGCGAGTGCGATGGCGCTTGCTCTGGAAAAGGCAAACATCATAACCAACAAGAATCTGTTACCCTGGGATGACCATAATGCTCCAGAGAATCCCTCCGGACTGCGATTTGGAACGCAAGAGCTCACGCGACTCGGAATGAAAGAAGCGGAGATGCGGGTCGTGGCAAAGCTTATCACGCGCGTGCTGAACGGCGAGGCACCCGAAAAGGTTAAAAAAGATGTGGTAGAGTTTAAAAATGACTACCAGGAGGTCGAATA
>JBEKER010000037.1:0-9619 GCA_050013755.1 Halobacteriota archaeon | reverse complement strand
CTGCTGATGAGTCTGCTTGAAAGGAGGAACAGCGCGATCGACAGAGCGGCGATGATGACGGCTTCGGCAAGATCTACGGCGACTGCTACAATACCAGGCAAAATGAACGCAGTTAAGTACGCAGGAAACACCAGCAACCCCCCCAAGGCGAGGCCTAATGGTTGATTTGCTCCTGCCCTCTGCTTCTGCAATGAGCTGAATGTCATCAGAGCCATCGTATCGAAAGAGACGACGGAGAGAGACAATGCGGTGGCAACGCCCGTAGCCACGAGAGGGAGCGTAACTCCTCCTCTCAGAACCAATCCTACCGCAACGTTTGCAACGGCCACTCCCGCCATAAGGAGTAAGACAAGAATGACACCCGCTTTCAGGTAGCGCTTGTAGATGTCTTCTTGATTCATCCCGAGCGAGAGGAAATACTCGAGCACGCCGTTATTCTTGTCGTAGACGTAGAGCAAAATGACGGACGTCGCAAGCGTCACAGCAGCAATTACGGTCAGCGGGACAGAGAGAAGCGAGAGTGACGTCCCGACGTAGATGCCGCTATTCCCGGGCACCCCTCCCAGGAATGCGTTGCCAAAATTTGCAGTAAGGATAGCCACCGACGTAAAGAATATCGCGAACACGATGTACGATTTGCTCAGAGCGAGTCCTCTCTTAACAGTGATTATTGCAGGTTTGCGCCCCAGTTGGCGCACAACGTTGTTCTGCACGCGTTCACCGGTTACGCCGTTTCGAACAGCTCTTGCAACGGGTTTTCGAGCTGCCGCATTTCCGTCACCAGCACCCCGTTTTCGATTAGCGTCTTTAGAACGCGTCCTGCCTCTTCGGGGCTCGAAACGCTCATGACGTAGTAGCCCTGCTCTCCCTTCTTCGCGTCCACGATTTTTGAAATGTCCGTTGAAGTCCTAATCCCAACCCTGTATTCCCTCAGTTTGATGTTTGCGATCTTTTCACTTAGCGCGATGGTTCCGTTCTTGATCAAGATGAGGTTCGTGCCGATGTCGTTCGCCTCGTAGAGGTTATGCGTGGAGTAAAGCACAATCCTGTCCTTGCTCAGTTTCAGGAGGATGTCTCTGATCTCCTTCGAGTAGCCTGGGTCCAGATTTGACGTGGGCTCGTCCATTAAGTAGAGGTCCCGTTCCCTTAGGAACACCTTCGCGACTGAGACTCTTTTCTTCTGTCCCTGCGAGAGATCAGAGATTTTTTTATCCCGAAGTTCCTGAAGATGGAGCAGCTCGAGAACCTCATCAGCGCTTCCTCCCTGCATGTTCGCGTAAAAGGTGAGCGCGTTGTACACCGTCATCTCCTCCGGGATCGCGTTGTAGTGGGAGAGGTAGTTTATCCGCTTTCTGATGTCACGCGATGAGGTGACGTTTTCGCCATCAAACACGACTTCGCCCGAATATGGCTCTAAAATGCCGGCGATGGTCCGAAACAGTGTGGTCTTCCCTGCGCCGTTTGGGCCCAAGACTACGTATATCGACGGCTCTTGTATCGTGAGACTTACGTCGTGCAAGACGGTTTTTTTGTTGTATCCCGAGTTTATGTTGTGCAGTTCTAGCGTGTGCACGTTCGAGGCTCCTAATGTGCTTCGTGTGAGGTACTCTTGCGCTAAAGCGGCGGGCTTAGGTTATCTCGCTTTTGGTCGTCGAACTGCCACCACACGAACGAACCCACGAGTCCAGAGAGCCCAGCAAGACGAGTAACAAGTAACTAACTGTCCTACGGTCTTAGACAGACGGGCCCGCCACCCCGCTGCCAAGTGCGAGAATTGACCCTACTAATATTCGGTTCGATGTCACGCGGCGCAATGGTGGGCAACTCGTTTCACCTTGTGACACGTTCTTCAGCATCTAAGGACATTGCGAAGCAATCTTGCGCGTAAACAAAATTGTCTCGGAGTCATGCGAGCTGCCTGGCACGGCGCCATCGTGGGGGACGTCGTATGTCCATCAATAGAAGCATTATCACTCTTGGTGGGGGCGCTCGCGACGCTCTCCCTCTTCCCGTGACAATCTAACGGGCCTCGGCTCGCCGGTTTTTTCATAATGCCAAAGGCCCCCACCACCCCCAATCAAACGCGTATTTCACAAACAAGATTTGAGCAGCGTTAGATAGTTATAGAAAACGAAGGCATACTGAAAAAAACAAAGGAGGTGAACCAAGGCTCATACAGGCCTTGGCGCGTAATGAGAGTAGCTGATAATGTGGAGGTGCTGGAATTATCCATGACGAGTTTCAGAGGACAGACCATAATTCATCCGACACTCACCTGGGATGATGATACGGTGGTGCTGGTGGATGCTGGTTTCCCGGGCCTGCTGCACCAGATCCGTGAAGCGATGGCTAGGGCAGGCGTCCCGTTCGACATGCTCGACAAGGTGATCGTCACCCATCAGGACATCGACCATATCGGAAGCTTGCCAGATATTGTCCGAGAGTCTTCTCATAACCTCGACGTGCTGTGCCACGAAGAGGAGAGGCCGTACATAGAAGGCCGAAAGCCGTTGGTTAAGCTGAACCAGGAGCGTCTGTCGAAGATGCTGGGGTCGGTGCCTGAGGAACAACGGCAGCAGATGGAAGCGCTGTTTGCGAACCCGCCTAAAGCGAGCGTCACTAAGGTAGTCACGGATGGGGAGGTCTTGCCATACTGTGGAGGGATCACGGTGATCTTCACCCCGGGTCACACCCCCGGACATATCTGCCTGTACCTAAATCAGAGCAAGATCCTTGTTAGCGGCGATGCATTAGTCGCCGCAGACGGCGAGTTGCGGGGGCCGAACCCGCAATCAGCATACGATATGGAAACCGCTATGAAATCGTTGAAGAAACTTACACAATACGACATCGAAACGGTGATCTGCTATCACGGAGGCGTCTACAGGGACGACGCTAATACGCGCCTTGCAGAGTTAGCCAGCGCTGCACATTAGTGCCGATTGAAGGATTGCCGCGGAAGGATTTTAGAGTGGTGGCGTTGCCGGAGCATGCTCCCCACCAAACTGGGCATGTTGCTTACGACGAGGCTAGTTCGCCTCTCGCACCCATCGTAAAACTCTTTACGCTGAGAAGCCCGACCTTGTCGAACTCACCGAAACACCACAAAGCGGTGTAATCTAATCTACGCGTATATCCTAGTCGAATGTTAGTGATCTCTTCGATCGATTGCTGTGCGTTATAACAAAGAATCAAGTTACCGGGCTAAAGTTATATTATGCTAAACATACTTAATATGCTAAGCATAGTGAAGAGTGCACGCCGCTGATGTGATGTCTCACGGATACCGTTGTTGTGGTGGTGCACCCCTTCCACACGCATCAAGCAGGTAAACAACGAGAGGAGTGGGCGTGCAACAGGATAAAGTAAAGGTTCAGTTAAGTGGCATATCGCAGACGCTGTTGGGTTGTTTATGCGGCCGGGCACAGTTAAGCAAGAGGTACAGCTCACTGTTTTACGATGAGAAAGCTATCGAGCTCGTTGAAAAAATTGACTATGACTTTTCAACGAGTGATGATCTGCCGTTCCATGGTATTTGGTTCAGTATTTCTCATAAGCTCAATCTGCCAGAATTTGGTCTATTTACGCTGAGGGCACGGCAGTTTGACGAAAAGCTCAAAACCTACATCATAGAGCACCCCCGCGCATGCGTCGTGAACATCGGAGCAGGACTGGACACGACCTTTTACCGCGTCGATAACGGGTTGATTCACTGGTACGACCTCGACCTCCCTGCGGTCATTGACATCAGAAGACAGCTGCTGCCGGAACCTGACAGGGTAACATACATCGCGAAATCCTTACTGGATCCAAGCTGGTGTAAAGATATTCGGTACACCGAGGATGGGATATTCATGATAGCTGGGGGGGTCTTCCATTTCTTTGAGGAGTCTCAGGTAAAACAGCTTTTTTCGATGCTCGCGGACAATTTCGACGGCGGCGAAATCGTGTTTAACGTTATATCACGATCAGCCGATGGCTTTGGCGCGTGGATGAATATCTTGTCGCCTGAGCAACGGGACGTGATGAGAGCAGCGCTCGTGGATGCGCTAAAGGGGTGGTGGAAAAAGGCATCACAAGACCAGAAAGAGAAGTTGAACGACATGATAGCCACGCTCGAGCTCCCGACAAAGCCGAAAAGTAAGGCGTGGCCCGATCTCGAAGCGTGGTGGAATCAGCTCAGCGAAAAGGAGATGTTAGAGGTAATGCGCGGCTTCAGGACGTCCTTCCGCAGCGGCGTTGACGCGTGGGAAGTAGAAGACGCGCGCGAAATTACAAAGTGGGATGGCCGCATCACCGTCATAGACCAGTTTCCGATTTTTAGAGACATCCCTCGAGATTCGTTGAACGCAGATATGCGGCAATTCATGGACTACAGTGACGAGAGAGGAAGGTCGAGTATTATTCACTTGCGAGTTTAATGTCACGAAGTCTGTGGGCGCTGTTTGGCCCTCTCGTCGCGCAGCTCGCGCTTTCAGCCACATACAGAAGGGTGTATCAGTTTTAAGGCAGCTACGCTTATGAACGAGCGAACAACAAACGATGCGTGGACAGCCGCAATGGTTTTGTTAGAACATTCGTAGGTGCCGTACACGGGTGATTGGGTTCATCGTAATCGCATCAGGCTGATGACTCCTGCCGCATCTGCAAGAAAACGGGACAGAGTCACCGTGTATGATCCAAGTGGATATCCTTGCCTTCAAGGAAAAGGAGGTCAAGATAGGTGCCTATGGGGAGAAGCTAGAAGGGGAGGGCATGCACGAGAGAGGTTACTTTGACGAGATTGCCCCACGATGGGACGATATGCGGCGTACCTATTTCTCTGAGGTTGTACGGGACCGGGCGCTCTCTGAGGCACGGGTACAGCGGCGAAAGCTAGCCGCTGACGTTGGGGCGGGAACCGGATTCATAACCCAAGGGCTTATCGGGCACGGCGTGGAGGTGCTCGCGATCGACGAGTCTCTCCCTATGCTGCAGGTACTCAGGCGCAAGGCGTTCAGCGGCGCGGGTCTACACTGCTGCATCGGGAGCGCCGAATGTCTCCCCGTTCGCGCCGGCGCCGTGGACTACGTTTTTGCCAACATGTGCCTCCACCACGTGGTGCACCCGGCAGCAGCGATAGGTGAGATGGCGCGGATTCTCAAGAAAGGGGGGGCGCTCATAATCACCGACCTCGATGAGCACGCGTTCGCGTTTCTCACGGAGGAGCGCACCGATCGATGGATGGGATTTAGGAGGGAGGATGTGCGCACGTGGTTTGCTGAAGCGGGGCTGAAAAAAGTCGAGGTGAGCAGCACTGGAGAGCGAGCGAGGGTGCCATCGGACTCCACTGACAACTGCGCTGACATCAGCATATTTATGGCACGGGGCACGAAATGAAGCAGGTCAAGGCTCAGTTTCTTTGGCTGCCAGCGGCTTCACGGCTGACGTCGGTTTGGACGCGCACCCGCCGTGCCGCTGCGCCATCATCCAGTAGAGACACAAGAATATCGGGCTCCTTCCTGAACGGAGTTAGTCGCACGAGCCGGCACATTAACAACTGGCAGCGATTTTCAGCTCACAGCCACGATCCTAGGTCTACGTGTCGTCAACGCTCCGCCAGCGCTACCTACTGAATGAGCTACGGAACGACTCGCGGCCATTTTAGCGCCCGCGAAGCACGCAAACCCGGGTGAAAGCACTTATGCTTGAACGTTGAATTATGTGATAGGTGATCAATCGTGCGTTACTTAGTATATTTCGAGATTCCTGCCGACGTAGGTAATAGCTTAGACTTCGAAGAAGGGGGGCCTGGACCACTCATTGGATATATCATGGATAGGTTCGCGCCCGAGGCGTCGTATACACAGACCGGCCTGCGCGGTGTTTTCATGGTAGCCGATCTGGATGAGGCACAAATGACAGAGCTCATGCTCATTGTGTCGAGGAAGTTCAGCACGTACCCTGAGTTCACGCCCGTCATTCCTTTAGCGGCGACGCCTGGTATTGCCACGAAGGCAATAGAAAAGGCGAAAAAAGCACCCTAGGTCGGGGATAGGTTCGCCTTTTTTTAGGTGCGGAAGAGACCGCCTTAAATTTTATTGGTCCTGCACCGGACGTGTGGACTCCATTGACGAGGATTTGCTGCGCAGACTCAGCGAAGTCGGGTGCAATAGCCTTTTCTCTGGGATTGAGTCTGCACCAAACGAAAAGTTGAAACTCATAAAGAAGGGATTCACAACCGATCAAGTGATTGACGCGTTTGGCGTGCTTAAAAAATACAAGTATGCGACGGCCGCATCGTTTATGGTCGGGTTGCCTGAAGATAACCGCCAAAAGATTATCGATACCATAAATCTCGCCAAACGGATAAACCCAGATTTCGCGATGTTCTCGGTGACAACCGCCCGTATCCCGGAACCGAGCTGTATGAAAACATCGATTATTACGATATAGAACTTATGGTAAACGATTGGAGCCAGTTCACCCTTGCTAAACCTGTCGCACGCACAAGCCCCCTTTCGACAAGAGATCTACGGGAGTCTTGTCAATGGGTGCGTCAACTTATATATGCGCGCCTCGTTTCTTAACTCGGGCCATCGCAAAGAAGCAGAGGGACTTCGTGCTGAACCCCGTTAAAGCAACTGTCACAAACGCCGTCGCAGTATGTCTTAAGTTAGGTGTTATAGATCTATGACGAAATTGCCAGCTCGAAATCGAACCGCCAGCCCCAAAATTGTGCTTACTGCCGATGAAACGATGATGAGTCGGTACCGCGGAGGCATGTTTGTGGGGTTCACGACCTGCATGCCACAAGGGATTATTCCGGACTGGTTTTTCTTTCGCGTGTGGGCGCCGCCGGTGCCACGAACGAATTTGCGAGCGCTCTATTCGGACTTCGGTCTTCGGATCGTAGAAGCAAGCTTGGCGAAGGAATTCGGCGAGGATGAAGTAGCAGTCGTGCACCCACACGACTTGGAGAAGGTCGTTGGCAGCAGAACTGAGATAGTAGCAGTAAGCGGCCACGATTTTCTCGGCATCAATCCGCCAACGTCTGAGGTCGTCGATTTGGTCGACAGGGGTCCTCCTTACAACAGGGTCAAGTTCTTTGAGCTTATGCAAAAACCGCTCATGAAAGAGAAGGTGGTGGTCGCCGGCGGCAAAGCCGCGTGGCAGCTCGCGGACGAGGCGACGATGGACAAACTGAACATCAATTACGTGCATCTTGGCGAGGGCGAAATTACGATCCCCCAAATGTTTAAGTCCATACTTGCCGGGGAGGAGCTGCCTAGAATCGTCACTGGAGTCAGCCCGCGCCTAGAGGAGATACCTAACATCATCGGTGCCACGATCCACGGATTAGTCGAAATCGGAAGAGGATGTGGTCGAGGGTGCTCTTTCTGCACGCCTAACATGCTCCACGTAATGCACAAGCCCATTGACCACATCGAAAAGGATGTCAAAACGAACGTAAAGGCAGGCCAGAGCTCAATACTCCTCCATTCGGAGGATGTCCTGCGCTATGGCACGACAGGAATGGTGCCGGATACAGAACGCGTTTTGAAACTCTTCGCGCGCGTGGTGTCTATTGAAGGGGTTAACAATATCGGTGCGAGTCACGTAGCCCTTGCGTCTGTGTATCACAATCCTGGCCTTATCAGCGCACTTTCCCAGATGATGAGCTCGGAGCTTGGTCAGGATTGGATAGGTACGCAAACTGGCTTGGAAACCGGAAGTGTACGGCTGCTCACGCGGTATATGAAGAACAAAGCATTGCCCTCGTCAATTGAACAATGGCACGAGATCGCCACTCAAGCGTTCGGCATCCTCGACGATAACGACTGGGTTTGTGCAGCGACGATGATCAATGGGCTTCCAGGTGAGACCACAGACGATGTGATCAAGAGCATCGAACTCGTCGAAGAATTGAAATCGATTGCGACAAAATCGCTTATAATTCCTATGAATTTCGTTTCGATGCGTGGGTCGTCCCTCGATTGTAACGAGACATTTACCGCTAAGAAAATGACGCCCGAGCATTGGCAACTTATGGGTGAGTGCTTAGATCACGATTTTCACGTTGTCCCACAATTATTGCGACGTCTTGATAAAAATGGCAGCGGATTGGTAAAAGGCCGGCTGCTTGGAATCTCCGTGAAACTGACAACTAACAGGCTTAAAAAACATGTAGAAGTCATGCGAAGAGGAGAATCGCCAATAGAGCGGAGTGAGGATAGCGTCTGGCTTAACCCCCAGATACCAGATTTGAATGGCAAATAGCGAGAGCTTACCATACGTCGTTTTGCATGCAGCATCGCTTGATAGTTTCTGATCCAATGCTGAGGCACGTGTCGTAACCGCGAGGATTAGTCTACAAGCGGCCGCGCGTCAAAATGGAAAAGCCCATCAAAAACAGTAATTCCAAAGAAAAGAACGTAGATAATAAAGAGCCCACGTTCCCATTTATCGCAGTTTTTTGCTTTGCCTGCTTTCTAAGGATAAGAACAAGACCAAACAAGGCACCGCCGAAGGGCGGATTTTCTTACTCCTAACAACTGTCGTCGATGATAGCGGGAAACCCGCAAGTCAGTGAGAAAAAAAGCGTGTTCTACATCGAGTAGATGCCCAATTATACAGTTAATGCCTCAAAGGTGAACATGCTCGCCGATTACATCAAGTATTTTGAGGGCACAGGACGCGTGCAGTTCACAGCGCTCGATCGTTCGGTGACGACGACAGGTAATGGCACCGCTGCTTCATCAAGCACCAACGCTTCACCCAGCAGCGACGTCGCATCTGCCTACGCAGGAATCATTGGTGGCCTGAACGGTGGGCTTGTTGAGCCGGCGGTCTTCGCGGTTGTTGGAGCGATTTTCGTTGTGTCACTTGCCTCCATATTCGTGGTTCGACGAAGAAAGAACAAAAACCGACCTGAGGGGTGAGTGCGGGTCCGCCCGTATTCGCAAACGTCCTGCTTCTCATTTTTATCACCAATGCGCGTACGTGAGCACCCGGAACGCAATTCCGCCAGCGATGAGCGCCACAACGATGGTGAAGATCCCGATGCCCGCAGCCCACCGCGCGCTGAGCTCCCGTGCTATAACACCAAACGTCGCAATGCATGGAACATAGAGGGTGACGACGAGGCAGAATACGAATATTTGAATCGGTGTCATCACTGTGCTAAATATGAACGTTCCCGACGCGATGGCAAGCATTTCCACGGCCATCTCCTTTCTCAGCACCCCGTAGATGAGACAGATGGCCGTGAAGGAGGGGAGTCCCAAAATACCGACGGTGATCGGCGTCATCGGCCCCTCGATGAATTGACTCAGGCCGGTTACATCCAACCATCCGAACACGATACTCCCTATAATGAGCAGGGGCACGGCGATGTAAAGAAACTCCTTCATCCGCAGCCACGTCTTCTTCAGGATCGGGACGAGCGCCGGCCTCCTGATGAGCGGAATTTCGAGCACGAGCCCTGCCGTCCTTCCCGGCACAGTTGATCGCAGCAGCCTCCCAGAGGCGATGACGAGCACGAAGGAGATGAGGTAGATGGCAAGCGCGTACTGGATTCCCGCGTAGGTCGCCGCGACGCCGAGGATTATCGCAGTGCGCGCCGAGCAAGGAATCATCG
>JBEKER010000036.1:0-10231 GCA_050013755.1 Halobacteriota archaeon | reverse complement strand
CAACTAACGAACACGATTTATCAAATTACGACCGAGCTCTACGCTAAGACTGCAGAAGATGCAAAACAAGAACCCCCGACCGAAGAATCGGACTACGAGGTAGTCGATGAGAAATAGTGCGTAAATAGGCCTCATGAATCGTGATTATTACGAAGTGCTAGGAGTTGACAAAACTGCCACAGAGGCAGAGATAAAGAAAGCTTATAGAAAACTTGCTTTAAAATATCATCCTGATGTTTGCCCCGACAAAAGCGAGGGAGAAGACAAGTTTAAGGAGATTACAGAGGCTTATGAGACACTCAGCAACCCAAGCAAACGCTCCACCTATGACAGGGTTGGCCACGCAGGTTTCGGGCAAGGTGCGTCTGGTGCTGGCTTCAGCGATTTCGGCGGGTTTGGCAACTTTTCCGATATTTTCGAAACGTTTTTCGGAGGCGGGTTCGGTGAGAGTCCATTCCGAACTCAAACAAGGGCGCGCCCGTCCGGCCCACAAAGAGGTCCCGATGTCGCAGTTGACATTCAAGTGTCATTTGAGGACTCAATTTTTGGAACGGAAGTTAGCATTGAAGTCCCACATTATGAACGCTGTGAACATTGTGCGGGAACCGGTGCTGAACCCGGCACTGACATAAGAACGTGCCCGTCCTGCGGTGGCAGCGGTGAGATACAACGGGCTCAGAATATCTTCGGGGCGCAGCTTATCAGGATAGAAACGTGTTCTCAATGCCAAGGCGAGGGAAAGGTTTTTGAGACCGCGTGCAAGAGCTGTAGTGGCGCCGGAAGGCTACGAACAACTAAGACCGTGCCGATCAAGGTTCCTCCAGGAGCATATACGGGCTTGCATATCCGAAAACCTGGTGAGGGTTCGGCAGGCGCTCGTGGCGGGCCTTCAGGCGATTTCCTTGTCGTAGTGCGCGTGTTACCACATCCGATCTTCAAACGTGAGGGCGACGACATCTATAGCGACCTATCAATCAGCGTGTCAGCTGCGGCACTAGGCGGGCAAATTGAAGTACCTTCGGTGTACGGAGCGATAAAAGTAGACATTCCCGAAGGGACGCAAGGCGGCACAACCATCCGCCTGAGAAACAAGGGAGCCCCTAGCGTACACAGACGTGGCCGCGGCGACCAATACACGACACTGATCGTTGAAATTCCGAAGAATCTGACCGAAAGAGAAAAGGCGCTCTTTAAAGAACTGGCATCTTTAAAGGGTGAGACTACAGGGCGAGCTAGTCGCAAGGCTAAGGTTTTTAGCACCGTCAAGGATGTCTTCGGCGCTAACGATTGAAACCTCCTTAAGGCATCGTTTAGCATGTATCCCCTCTCACTAAACGAACGGGCCCTTGCTCAAATAACCCAGCAACTTAAAAAATTTATAAAAGGCAGCATATTATCTGCCAAAGCAAAGGGGGCGGTCGTTGCATTGAGTGGGGGTGTGGACTCCTCTGTTGTGGCCGCGTTGGCGCACGACGTTGTGAACACTAAGGCGTTAATACTCCCTGAAACAGCCGTCACCTCCGCGCAAGACGTTCTCGACGCAACCTCTATCGCAGAAACGTTTGAGCTATCGTTCACAGTAATCGAAATCAACGGCCTGATCGACTGCTTTAGAGAAGCGGCGCGTCCTATACTGCCTGCCCGCATAAATGGTCAAGTTTCGAACGCCGAAGCAAATTTGAAGCCGCGGATCAGAATGACGTTGAACTACGTCGCGTCGAACGCAGACTTGCGGCTAGTTTTAGGAACCGGTAATAAGACAGAGCTGTTCATGGGCTACTTCACTAAGTACGGAGACGGCGGCGTTGACGCTTTACCCATAGGTAGCCTCTATAAAACTCAAGTGTTTCAGTTGGCACGATACGTAGGGATTCCTGACAGAATAATCTCGAAAGCTCCTTCTGCTGGACTTTGGTTAGGACAAACTGACGAGGAAGAACTAGGTATCTCATACGATCTCCTCGATCAAATCTTGCTAGAACTAATTGACAAGCAGAAAACCGTTAAGGAAACCGCCAACTTGTTGGACGTGGAGCCACAACGGGTTCAAGAAATCTCTGATCAAGTGCTGTGCGCCAAGCACAAAAGGCACACCCCTCTGGTTCCAATAATAACGTAGCTGTTTCCGAGTTGCGGCGTCCGCGAAGCAAACGAGCATCGTCAGCATGGGGAAATTTTTATGTCGAGTACGATATGGTACTGGCGCGGAGCGTAGGACCTTACTTTCTTAAGGCGAATTCCCTCGACCGTTCTATCAAATCTCCCGACAGCTTCTTTGACGATTTCAATTGTACGATGAAACTCGTTTTCGGGTTTGACGTCATAATAATGGACAAAGCCGCCACTTCCGCTAAGCATTGTTACGGCGTCGCACAGGAAATTAAAGGCTGAATGCGGCAAATTCATAATGACACGGTCTGCTACGCCTCTAAACCTAGGGGCCAGGTCTTTAGCGTTGCCGAAGCACGCCTCGACGTTATGCAACCTGTTCAGTTCGATATTGTTCTTCAAGCAGCGAAAGGCATCGGGATTCTTCTCAAAAGCAATCCCTTTTTTGACTTTCTTGGCCAACAGTATCGTAAAAGGCCCAACGCCGGCAAACATGTCCACTACAGTTTCGCTTGATTGCACTAACTCGGCTATGCGATGCCGTTCTGTAGCTAGCCGTGGGCTGAAATAGACGCTCGCAACATCCACTTGTAATCTTGAGCCATATTCTTTGTGCACCGTTTCCGTCCGTCTTTCGCCCGCGACGAAGACAAGGTCCTTGAGCCGATATTCACCACCTACGCCACTAACCGCTGCCAGCACAACTTTAATGTCTCGTCGTGTCTGCAGAAGCTCTGTCGCGGCGGCTAGAATGCCATCGAACCAGTCAATTACAGCAATGTCCCCAATAACGTCGTACCGGATTCCAAGCCTCTTGCGAAGCGGTTGTAGCCGGGGTTTCAACGCGCAAGGTTCAAGATCATAGCGAACCTCATTGGATGCTCCTTTGAAAGGGATATAAAGTCGATCACGTCGTTCTTCTATTCTGTATCTCTCATCTAGGAGGCCAAGTTCCTTGAGCTCTTTCCTGACTCGCTCGCCTTCGTGCTTTGGTACACTAACGCACAATTTCTTTTTCGCCGACACAGGCATCCGCACGATATAAGAACACGCGACGCTTATCTTCTTTCTGGTCTCCAAAGCCTAAGGCACGGGCGTTAAAACGAATTAAAGATCCCAATTTGCCGAGAGAAAAAGCTATTTCAGTTGACGCTAAGCTATTTGCCGAATTCTGCTCGTGAAATGAGGTGATGCGGTGCTGACCTTCGTTGGGTTAGGCTTGTACGACGAAGAAGACGTAACGGTGAAAGGACTGCAAGCGATCGAAAATGCTGACGTGGTATACGCGGAGTTTTACAGCTCAAAGCTTATTGGAACCACAATTGAGAAATTGGAAGAATTCTATAAGCGCGAAATCCGTCTGCTCGACCGAAATGATGTTGAGCAAGTCCCTGGCGAGACAATTTTGCGAGATGCCGAGAGGAAGAATGTCGCTTTCTTAACAGCGGGCGATGCGATGATCTCTACAACGCACGTCGATTTAAGGATACGGGCGCACGACAGAGGGATAAGCACTCAAATTATTCACGGGGCGTCGATTGCCACGGCGGTATGCGGATTGACTGGGCTTCAAAACTACCGTTTTGGCAAATCGGCAACTATTGCGTTCCCTTTCAGAGAGGTGTCTGACGTGCCCTACAATACGGTTACTGCAAATTTAAGAAGCGATCTACACACGTTGCTCTTTTTAGATATACAGGAACAGCTTATGACGCTTGGCCAAGGAATCGAACTGTTGCTTCACAGTGAACATGAGAAAGGACGCAATCAGTTGGCATCTCTACTCGCCGTAGGCATTGCGCGAGCGGGTTCGCGTTCACCGACGGTTAAAGCAGACGTGTTGGCGAGGCTGAAGGAGTACGATTTTGGCCCTCCCTTGCACGTCCTTGTCATACCAGCGTCGCTTCACTTCGTGGAAAAGCAAGCGCTTGAAACGTTTGCTGGTGCTCAAAATGTCCCAGATTGTGGATAAAGTAGCGCTGTATGAAACGATGCTCCGCATCGCGCTGGAATGTGCAGAGATTGTTATAAACAAGAAATATTCTGACGATTTGTTGACCATGGCGCGGTCATACTATGAGGACGGAGTCTATTTTCGGACAAGCGGCGATTTGGTCAATGCGCTGGTATGCTTTAGCTATGGCCACGGGTGGCTTGATGCGGGCGTTCGGGTAGGGGCGCTTAAGGTCCAACAAAGAGAGTAGCTGTGGCTCTTAGGCTCATTTAACGCCAGCCTCTTTGTTAGAACGACTTTGTGCCAATATTAATTAACTTTGTTGACTTACACTGGAGTATGCCCAATTATTATGTCACGCTCGAGGCTGCGTGGTTGGTGAAGGACGTCAAATCGGTCGATGATGCAATCGGCATAGCAATATCGGAGGTGGGTAAGCGCTTAAACCCAAAACTGAGCAAGGTTGAAGTGGCGGTTGGGTCGATGTCGTGTCCCGCCTGTGGTGAAATATTCGACAGCGTCTACTTGGTGTCTAATACTGCTCTTGTTGGGGTGATACTCGAGATCAAAGTCTTAAGTGCCGAAAATGAGTCGCACGCGGCAAAGATCGCAAAAGCGGTAATTGGTAAAGCGTTAGCCGACGTTCCGCTGAAAGCAATTGACGTCGCCCTCAAAGAAGGGTAGCTACTGCTGTTTCCGTTACCCTTGTTGGAGTCTGCATGCGTTTGATTGCTCTGATTTCTGGCGGCAAGGATTCTGTCTGCGCGTTGAACTGCGCGTTGCGCGAACACGAGGTTGTGCAGTTAGTCAACGTACAGGCCGTAGAAGACTCGTTCCTGTATCACGTGCCGTGCGCAGGTCTCACTCGCCTAATTTCGGAGGCGGTCGACATTCCGCTAGTGTCGGGTGTATCTTTTTCGCACGAGGATGAATTGACATTGTTGAAAACCCTGCTGCGAGGCGCGGAAGCGGACGGCGTTGTAGCTGGTACGATAGCGTCCAACTACCAAATGAGTCGACTGAAGAAGATATGTACTCAGCTTGAATTGCAGTTGTATACGCCTCTGTGGAACAAAGGCAGCGAACGCTTGTTACGAGCAATGGCGAGCACAATGGACATCATCGTTGTTCAGGTCGCTGCTTACGGAATGAATGAATCGTGGCTCGGTAGGAAACTCGATGAAGAGGCGGTCGATGACTTATCCGTATTGCACAGAAAACACGGGGTGCACATTATGGGCGAGGGCGGGGAGTACGAAACACTTGTTGTTGACGCACCTATCTTTAAAAGGCGCATTAAAGTAATGAATTATAAAAAGAAGTGGTTTAGTGAGCAGTGGAGAGGGTGCTTGGAGATTCACGAGTTCAAACTCGAAGACAAATGAGAACGTGGCGAACTAGATGAAGTTGAGGATATTTGGCCCCAAGGAAAAAGTCGTAAAGGGCATGGAGGAGACGACCGCGGGCTTGATGAAGTATGTGTTTGCAGCTCCGCGGTGGAAGAACACCATTCCTGTCACGCTTGCTTTGTCGCTCGTGGTTGGCGCAGGTGTCTTCAATTTTGGATGGAGAGAAAATCTCCTCGCTGGGCTGATGCTTATCGGCGTCCCAGCTGTGCTTGCCGCTGCCTTTACTCACCCGTTGGCTCGGCTTCTGCAAGGCACTATGACCGTCAATCGCTCTGCTTTGTTAGCATTCGTGGGAGCCGTGATAATCAGCGTCTTTTGCGTTGTCGGTGCACTGATTTCATTTGCAATCGGGTGGCAGCTGACAATCTCAGCCTACGTCATGTCTTTGGGCGCCGTCTTCGCTTTCAGAATTCTGGTGCTGATGGCTATCACGCAGAAAAGCTTCGTTCGAAATTTAGTTCCTGCTTCGCTTCAAACGGTATTCGGAGCGCTTTTTTTGCTGCTGTTCGGAGCGACAGGCTACGTCGTGAACTTAGTAGCAATCAGTGTAGTGTTCACGCTTGGCGCGTTGGTCATCATCAGGTACGTCGATGCGCCGTTGAGAAAATCTTTTGGCGTAAGCGGCATGGATTTCATTCGTAGCTACATTGCGCAGACAGTAGAAGGCGCCCCCGGCATGGAGGACTTCTTCAAAAAGATAGGCGAAGCCGTTGAAGTCCCCGTCACCACATTGTCGTTCAGGACGAACGAGCGCTTGAAAGCGACATTTGTCGTGCCGGCTGTTCATCCTGGTCCCGTCGGCGAGATTGGTGGTGGAAACCTTCCCGTAAGAATTGTAAACAACCTCGACGACGGTGGAGAGATTTTTGTGCCGCATGGGACTGCTACGCACGATTTCAACTTGGTTTCGGCGACAGAATCACTGAAAATAGTTGAAGCTGCGGCACGAGCAGTGGAAAACACCCAATATACTGCGGACGCGTCAAAATCAATTAGAGTGCAGAAAGGGGCCATTAAGCTTCTTGCGCAAAGATTTGGCGATTCAGTTCTGTTTGTCTCGACTTTGTCGCCAGAGTCAACAGAGGACATCGAGTATGGGCTTGGTCTCGTCGCAAACGCCGAAGCGAGAACACGAGGCGTGCAGCACGCTGTGCTGATCGATGCGCACAACTGCACAGCTCCTTACGCGTCATCCATGTGGGCAGGTACGAAGAACTCGTTCGACCTTATTGATGCGATCAGGGAAGCATCTTCGAGACTGATGCAATCAGAACCACTGAAAAGCGACATCAAGCTCGGAATAGCGAGGCGGGGGCCTATTTTTGGGCGAGACGAAGGCATGGGTGATCTAGGCATTCAGGTGGCATTGGTTGAAGTTGCTGGGCAGCGCACGGCTTACGTGCTCGTTGATGCTAACAACATGGTGTCTAACTTGCGCGAAATCATCGTCAGCGCCCTGAAAGTCGACGAGGCAGAAGTCATGACTACTGACAACCACGTCGTGAACTCGTACAGTGGCATTAATCTGTTGGGTTTCAAAGCCGACAACGGCATCCTCTTGAAGGCGATTATCGAACTGGTTGATGAGGCACAGGCCAATCTTGAACCGGTGCGTGTTGGGATGAACACCCAGCAGGCTAGCGGGGTATCGGTCTTTGGCTCACAAAAGACTGCACAGCTTGCAAGTACAGTAAATGCTATTATGGCCATGGGGGGCGCTCTGGGAATATCTGTGATAATAGCATCTTTTGCTATCTCTTTGCTGCTTGTAATTTTCAATAGATAAGCGGCCACAGCGTGCTTCCCTTGAGTCGAAAAGCCCATAGAGATCGGCTACTTGTGCGTGAAATAGCAAATGATTCTCGTCTGGCCGTGCTGTTCGAGCACCTGATCCACTCTGACAAAGCCGTAGCGTTCAAATTGTACTACTCGATCCAGCTCAGCAGCTATGCCAGGTTCGCCTATCCCGATATCGACTCCGCTAGGCGTGACGACCTCGACTTTAGGCCCGTTTGGTGGGGCCCAGTGAATTATTCTAATGCCTTTGATGATTTCGTCGCCAGCGTATTCTGCCTCTAGTGGCTCTTTTTTAACAATTCGAACGTTGTAAAGATCCTTTAATCGCACCAGACTGTTGCCGGATACGGTGGGATCTTGTGCACTGACACATACACAGCCGTCCACTGGGATCTCTCTAAAAGAGGCGGAAGATGAGGGATGAAGTGGAGCGCGCGCAATTGTGGGCTTGGCATTCATTATGCTCATTCTAATCGGGTCCGACACGAAGAAGTATCTGTGAGCAACCGGATCCACAAGTTTCCTGTTCTCGGCATGGAGGTTTTCCAAGCTAACGCTTATATCCGACTCGTTAATACCCAATTTCAGGACAAACAGCCTGATGGCTTCCGGTGCAAAACCTCTCCGCCTCAAAGCCCTTAAAGTGGGGAGTCTAGGGTCATCCCAGCCACTATAGAGCCCCATATCAATCTCACTCCTCAGCTTACTTGTTGAGAACTTGCCGAATTCGTGGATGCTGATCCTCCCCCAATGTAGGGTGAACGGATATGTCCAGCCCATATAATTGTAGAGGAACTCCTGCCTCCTCTCGCTGTCTCGCAAGTCTTTTCCACGAATTATGTGCGTAACTCCGAGCTCGTGGTCTTCGATCGCTGATTCGAAATCAAGCATCGGCCACACTCGAAATGCCAGTCCCCTAGGGTGTGCCGTTTCGACAATTCGAAAACCAATCCAGTCTCGCAAAGCGGGGTTCTTATGCGTTATGTCGGTTTTGATCCGCAAGACCGCTTCTTTTTCGGCTAGTCGCCCGTCCAGCATCCGTTTCCAAAGGCGCATATTTTCCTCTGCGGCGTTCTCGCGGTCAGGGCATGCCAATCCTGCGTCTTTGAGTTTTTTGAATTGCAGCTGGGTACAGGTGCAGACGTAAGCAGCCCCCTGGGCAATGAGTTTTTCAGCGTAATGGTAGTATGTCTCCATTCGGTCCGAAGCATTGACCACGACGTCGGGGGTTGCTTCAAGCCATTTGCAATCCTCAAGGTACCAATCGTAGGCCTCAAGCATTGGTCGCTTCGTTTGCGGGTCGGTATCGTCAAAACGTAGAATGAAAGACCCTTCATACCTTTTGGCGTATTCAGAATTCACAACAATTCCGCGAGCACTGCCAAGTGTAGCCGGCCCGTTAGGGTTAGGTGCGAATCGCATGACTACGCGTTCATGGTCCGGCAACTCTGGGAGGTACACCTTTTTGTGTTGCGCCTTTACTGCTTTGCGTTGAACTTCCGGGGCTATCTGTTGGAGTAACTGCCTCTGCTCGTCAAGCGTCATTGCGTTGACGTCGGCGATGATGCTCTCTGCCAAGCCAGATATCTCTCTTGCTTGTTGTTTAAGTTCCGGATGCTCGCCGATGAGCTTTGAGACAACAGCGTTAGGATCTGCTTTACCTTTGTGTAGAATAGCGTTTTGCAGAGCGTGCTTCTTAATTGCAGTGCCTAAAACCTGAGGTTCCACATCACCGCCCCGATAAGCTGCCTTCAATACGCTCTTGAAATCATGTAGTCAGCAAGTTTGAGCAGCTTGGATTTCGCCTCTGAATCGGCTAGCTTGGCGAGTCGAGACTTGCCAACTCGGAGAATCTCAGCTGCCCTTTCCATCGCGTAATCGATTGATCCTGCATCCTGTAGATCTTTAATTGCGCTGTTGATTGCTTTTTCGCTTGTGAGTTGCGATGGGTCAAGCCTGATGCCGTGCTTGAGTCCGTGGATCATAACTAGCGTCATTTTGCCTTCTGTTAGGTCACTGGCCTTATCTTTTCCAAGCACTTCACGCGCCGTAATCAAGTCGAGCACATCATCGCGGATCTGGAAGCTTATGCCCATGGCTATTCCAAACTCCCACAGGGCGCTCACTTCGCTGTCGGTGCCGCCTCCAAGTATCCCCCCCATTGCCAAACTAGCTGCGTAGAGCACAGCTGTCTTTTTTTGGACCATGTCGAGATAGTCGGCCTCTGATATGTTTTTGTTATTTTCGAACTTTATATCCAGCCATTGTCCCTCGCAGATGCGTAGGCACGCTTTCGAGAGAAGCCTAAGACATTTTGTTGCATTTTCTGGTTCTGTTTTTGTGTAAGAAAGCACCACGAAGGCTTTAGCATAGAGCGCATCGCCTGCTAAGACAGCTTCTGACATGCCCCATTTTGTGTGCACGGTCTCTATGGAACGTCTTGTCGCGTCTTCGTCCATAATATCGTCGTGAATCAGCGTGAAATTGTGGATGAGCTCTACTGAAACTGCTGCTGGAAGTATCGTCTCAACAGCGATATTGGGTTGCACTGTTTCAGCGCCCAACAGCAGGACCACCGGCCGCAGCCTCTTCCCACCAGCTTCAATGAGATGTCGAGCGGCCCTGTACAACTCCTCGGGGAAAACTACAGGGACATACTCGTTGAGGGCCTCGTCGATTATTGTCCTTCTTTTGAGCAAGTCGTCGTCCAGGTTACTCACTATTGACTCCTCCTTGAAACAGCTGCTTTTGAGTGCAATGCGCCTTTGGCGGGGGTTCTCTCGGCCTTCAAGGTCTCACCGCAATATTCTGGCCGTTTCTTAGGAGGTGAATATTGTCCCTTAGACTGTAACCTGCTTCTTCTGCAAGTTCTACGTAGGAGCTTGTCATCGTTAGATCTCCGTGCGTGGGAAAAATATGGTCTGGCTTGAGCATCTTGATCAGCTCCCAGTGGTCTTCGCGG
>JBEKER010000035.1:0-10924 GCA_050013755.1 Halobacteriota archaeon | reverse complement strand
CGTCAATGAAAATGAGCCACACTTTGCCGTCCGGCAATGTTAGCTCAGATAAGTCAATGGCCCCAGATTCTCGAACGCCGCGGTCCACCACACGTGCGAGCTCAATCGCGTTTTCATCGGGTGGACCCGGTTCAAAGGACGGAGATGCCAGTGGCACTAGCTCCACGTTGGTTATTATGACACCCGTATCAGGCGTATCTGGAAAAGGCTCTCCTGGTTGAATCTTTACACCAACGAGAACCTGTGTGTTGCCTATCTTCACTCTCGCGGAGCCTTCGGCTTTACCTATCAACCCTACTTCGACCTGTATCGGCCGATACTCATCGAGGGCCCGCCCATCTGCCCTTTCGCTTCGCTTGGCAAGCTCGTAAATATAGTCTCTTTTTATCTCAGCAATGACGTCATTCATCTTCTTTCCCTCGATACTTCTGAATCAGGGCTTCTCTTTGCATGTCTGCAATGCTGGCACAACCCATCTTACCGAGTTCTAGCGCCTGTTCAAACTCGTCCAGCGTCAAATGGCCGTCCATCTGGAGCAGCGTAACTTCTCCAGTCCGCACATCCATGGCGACTGGCATGTCTGCTTGCCCATAGTTGTCCTCCTCCTTCACGAGATCCAAGACCACCGTGTCATCCACCTTGCCGACTGCACACGACGAGATTAGACCGCGCATGGGAACTCCCGCATCGGCCAGTGCAACAGAAGCCGCATTTATCCCTGCTGATCGAGTGCCGGCATCTGCTTGAAGAATCTCCACGAAGATGTCGATTGTCGACCTGGGATAAAACTCTTTGATGATGACGGGATCGATCGCCTGCCTGCTCACCTTTGAGATCTCTACGCTCCTCCGGTCAGGGCCTGGTCGCCGCCGCTCCTCGACTGAAAAAGATGCCATATTGTAGCGGTACCGGATGATCGCACGGTTTGCTTGCTGCAGGTGACGCGGATGTACTGCCCGTGGCCCGTAAACGGCGGCCATGATCTTGTTTCCACCGTGCTCGACATAACACGAGCCATCGGCCCGCTGAAGTGCGCCAACCTCAAACTTGATTGGACGTAGCTCTTTCGGGAGCCGATTGTCTATTCTCTTACCGTTTTTCATGAACTCCATGCTTTTCTTCCTCTAACAACTTGGTTATCCTATCTGTGAGTCCCGACGTATGCGCCTCTTGCTCGATTCGTTTGATTACTTTGACGGCGAGATCCTCGTCTTCTACTTTCCCATTGATCCAAATGCGGCCATTTTTCCCCACGAAAATGTTTACGTCGAGTTTACTCTTGAGCAGGCTTATCATCGACCCGGCCCGGCCGATAACCCGCGGGACTTTTGTAAACGACACCTCAACGACTCTGCCGCTTCGCAGCACACGCAGTTGGCCTTCTCGGGGCGCGAGTTCAATCTTCATGGATGGATCCACGTCTATAACCTTGAATATCGCGAGGTCGCCCACACTCATAATCTTGGCCATTTCGCTCGATTCGATGCGGCGAGGATATTCTGATATATGCATGAGCGCTTCGTATGGTGAGTTAATGTCGACCTTCCAATTCGAGAAGCTGATGTCTGATACCATTCCGACGACCACATCACCAGTCGCAGGAAGATATTTTCCCGAAAGCGGTATTACCCGTACTTTTTCCCTTTCGTCAGCAAGCCCGTATATGAGTGAGTAGACTTTCCCGTTTTCAACGTAGGTTCCTTCTGCAGCTTTAGCT
The DNA here is from genome assembly GCA_050013755.1 of Halobacteriota archaeon. GTDB lineage: Archaea > Halobacteriota > Bog-38 > Methanoflorentales > Methanoflorentaceae > Methanoflorens. The sequence goes on along the minus strand of JBEKER010000035.1, from coordinate 9,207 downwards.
GCGTCTTCAGATAGTAGATCTCCCGGCACGACGATCGTCTTGTCGACTTTTTCTTGGTTCTTCATTTTTGCCCTTCCCGGGTAACGATTCGCGTCTCGGCTTCCCCTCTTGACAGTCGATTTACGAGCTCATAGAAATCATTTTGCAGTCCTGCAGGAAACCGGACCACGCCGATCCAAGAGCCGTCCTTTTGCCACTCATGTCTCACTATCTTTCCAAAGCGCTGGAGGGGGCCCTGCGATTTTGCGGCGTAATTGGCCGGCACCTTAACGGCGATGTTGACCTCCTCGAATCTTATGGGTATTAGCGGCCGTATCGCCTTCAAAGCGACGTTCACCTGCTCGTCGACGCTTTTAAGGGGGTCTATGTTCACCTTTGCCTCTTCAAGTGCTTTTTCTATTCTCTGTGGCGGATGAGGCAGGCCCGTTTGGGGATTTATGGCATTAGCAGCTATGGTTGTGATCACTTGCTTTCGCTTGTGTTCTTGGATCTTGCGCCTTTGCTGAGCGGTAAGATGTAGCTCACCTTCTGTGATGATCCGTTTTGCTATGGCCGCTGGATCGGTGGTACTAAACGTGTGCTTGAGGCTCTCGTCCGACGCTTTTTCCCCTTTGGATGCATCTTTGAATATCTCTTCAATCGCAAGAACACCATCCAGATCAATATCCCCGCCTTCTCGCAATAGTAATGCATTTTCGGGGTCAGCGAGCACTTCAAAGTGTTCCCCCCCTCTCGCAAATCGAGCTACAACTGCGTTATCGAGAGACACCATCTGGACCTACTCCTCCGTGCGCTGTTCGTTTATGGGGGCGCAAAAAGATGCAAAACCATTACTCTTGAGGCTTCGACTCGAGTACACTTTTCACGTGCGCCTCGAGGTCATCCATGCCTAGCTTCTTAAACCGGTTATCTTCCGCGTATATAGCAGCGACTTCGATGGTATCAATTGTAATTTTGCCTTCCGTCGCTTTGTACAGCGCTTCAAGCCCGAGTTTTATGGCGCTGTCAATGTCAGCGTTTTCGTCATACTTCTCTTCGAGAAACTCCATCACGGCATTTCGCCCTGAACCAATCCCCGTAGCCTTTACCATCAAAAGGGCACCGCTCGGATCCGTTTCAAAAAGCCGTGGCCCCGTGTCATCAATCCCGCCGATGAGAAGTGCTGTTCCGTAAGGCCTAACCCCTCCGTACTGCGTGAACGTCTGCTTATGGTCGGCGATTTTTTTTGCGAGTGTTTCAACAGCAATAGGTTCGTTATATACGACGCGGTTGATTTGGGCTTCGACACGGGCACGGTCGACTAATGCCCTAGCGTCAGCTACGAGGCCGGAAGTCACAGCGCCTATATGATCATCCACTTGGAAGATCTTCTCGGTAGATTGGGGCTCCAGAAGCCGACTTGAGATACGCTTATCGACGAGCAGAGCTACGCCGTCCTTTGCTTTTATGCCGACCGATGTAGTGCCTCGTTTTACAGCTTCGCGCGCGTATTCGACTTGAAAGAGTCTACCGTCTGGTGAAAACACGGTGATAGCTCTGTCGTAACCCATTTGTGGTGCCATCTGCATTATATTAGCCTCTCATTGTCATCGATCGTGATGCCGATGAATTGGACGTCAGCACGATCAACAATTTCCCTATCTTCTGGAATTATATCAATTTCCTTGCCACGCATCCTCACTGCTTTCCCGGACACGGGCACTGTCACATAAGAAGATATAATGCGTCGTATTCTCTCGTCAATTTGTAAATACTTTTCTATGGCAGCCTTTATTGTTCCGGAAGTGCCTACGACCGTCGCGCGAACCCGATTGTTCTCGATTTTGCCGATGGTTGCTAATGTCGCTTGTACGTCGGACACGTGTCGGTAGTGACAACGCACAAGCCCTTTTGTGCCATCAAACATAACGACTTTAATTCCCGACTTACTCACTCCGACGTCCCCAAACAGGCTTTTCGCAGCTTTGAAGATTTCTGTTTGTAAATCCCGCGTTCTTACGGGTTCTTCAGAGCTGAGCGTGAAGGCGACGTACCGAAAGCTGTCTCGCAAAGTAGGTCTGAGTGGTTTCATACGCGCGCCTTTTCTTTTTGTGTACTGCGTTTCATGATATTTTGCGGCGCGCTCGATAAAGCGGCCGTCGCTTCCTTGTCTTCTAGAGGTAAAAGCCGTGCGAGAGCTTTTAGTTGGCGAGGAGCCCGCAGGTCGAAATGTGAATAGGCATCGCTCGTAATAATGAGTGGTACTCCAAACTTCTGGCATAGTGCGACGTTTTGATGCTGGAGCGCGAGTGCACGAGATCTTTCAATTTCTCTTGTTTTCCAGAAGTAGCCAAAGCTCAAGCCTAGCGCGACGCCGTTTTTCTCGGCGATTTTAGCTGTCACCTGGTTTAGACCGCCTCGTTTACCTCTCTCCGGGTGCATTAGAAGATCCACGCGGTCGTCGCTGCAAGCAGCCCTGTTGATTCGTTCATCCCCACCGTGCACACTTATGATGGGGGCTGTGTCGCTGAAGAACGCAATTTTCTTACGCAGATCGCGAACGCTGTGCGCGACAATTTCTATTCCTGAAATGACGCTCGAATCGGAAAACTGAGACCAATAAGGCGAATGCGCTGTTACCCCAATGGCGGCGAAGCCAAGGCTCCGAGCAACGAGGTTGAGCCTTTTCAGCGTATCTGCTCCTTCGGGAAACGCGTGAACGCTTATATCGACGTAGTCAGGCATCATTAAAGAGGTCGCGAGTAATCCGCGTTGCGGTCTCAACACGAGCTGGATATGCTGCTATCTTTGCGCGCAGCACTATAGGGTCTTCTTTCCCTTGCCGGAGAAACCCGCGCGCGGCAGCCTGCTTGTCAAATTTCATAACGAGTGTACACCGTTGGCTGAGGTGCTGCGGGATTTCATCTCGCAGTTGCATTAACTGATCTTTTGGGAGCTTCTTCTTGATCGCGCTAATGATGTGGCGAGTCTCGGATGCTTTTTCGGTTCGTGCGGTGAGAATAATCATGGGATTTCCAAAGTGTCCCGCAACCGGCAGGCGATCGACGCTGACATGTTCGGGTACGATCAAGCGCAGCGCCGCTAGAACTTTGCTTTCATTCTCGGTAGCATGGGCGAAAACACTGACGGAGATGCTGTGAATTGCTTTTTTAGGCCTGCGCGATCTGTCGCTGCCATTCACGACAAGAAGCAAATTTAACCCTCAGGAAAGTTTACGCCCCCATTCGATCCTCAGCTCTACGCGAGGGCATAGTTTTCTCAGCACCTCGCCCTTTGTTCCTCAAACCGCGACCTTTCTTACCGGCGCTTGTCCTCCCCCGCATGGCACGCCCGCGTGAAGACGCGATCCAGTTGAGATTGCGGTCGCTTAAGATCCGAGGGTGGTTCGGGTCAACAAGTATAATTTCGTGCCACTTCGATTTCCCGTCTTGTCCGACCCAGTACGAGTTTAACACCTCTAAGTTGGGAAATCTTCGTGCAGCTCGCTCTTCTGCAATGCGCTGTGAACTTTTTCGAGCGGTAAGCCTGTCAACTCCGAGGTGTTTCGTGCGACGGCCCCCGCGCGGGCGTTGTTTTCTCCGACCGCCGCGCCACGTTCTCACACGCGCTGTGATGATACCTTGTTTGGCCTTATACCCCAAGCTTCTTGCTCTGTCGAGTCGCGTGGGTCTGGCGATGCGAATGACCGCCGGCTCACGCCGCCACGTTTGTAGGCGCTGCCACGTCAGGCTTTTCACGTAGCTGCGCTTGGGGGTTTTCCAGGCATCCCGAATATATCCATACATCGATTTCATTTTGATCTTCTCTCAAGCGGTTCAGCATTGAAGCTACATTCCTTAGGATGCGCAATGAGCGTTCATTGAGCGCTGCTTACAAAAGATAACCATGGAACATATATGTTTCCTACTTGGCGCGTGAACTCGCGACTATTCTGATTATATCCCCGTTTTGAAGTATGTGGTGCTCACCGAGCCGCTTTTTCGTGCGCGCGTCGACAGCGTAGATGAACCCACGTCCGATATCAGAATGAACCTTGAAGGCGAGATCCTTGGCAGTTTCTCCTTCCTTAATCAAAAAGGCATCGGGTAAGACTCTCCCTTCCTTGTCAGACCATTGGTGCTCATCTTCCACGGGATATACGACGATGTATCTGAGAACGTCGAACACTGCTTTGTTTAGGCATGTCTGCACTCCCGTGCCATCGGCTTCGATGAACCTCTGCAGTCGCTCAAGAGCCTGCCGCTGCTGCTGATTTGACCGCGCTGCTATGACAAAATGAGTGTTTCCAGGGACGTAGTTCACGAGCCCCTTCTGGTGAGCGAGTCGGAGCGCAAGTTCAGCCGCACCACTCGTTGCCACCACGTCTTGGCAGACATCTTCGATCCGCTCTATATTTTGCGGTGAAGCGACGTCTCTTTTGTTTGCCGCTATGATGATCGGCTTCGCTATCCTCCTTAGTTGCTGTGATAAGTTGACTATGTCTTCGCTTTCCCATTTATCCGCCGGTCGCTCGAACAGCCCGAGCTTCAACGCGGCAGTCTTTATTTGGCTCTCGCCTATGTTGAGCCCTGCTAACTGAGTCGCAATGACGTGCGCCACGTTGCGTTCTAGCTGCGCTTTCTTTGCGAGTCTGTGCCAATTCTTTTCGATGATGCCTGCAATCCACAGAGCGATCTCACTTTCAAGTAGGGTTACGTCCTCCACCGGGTCGTGCGACGCGGTGCCGAGCATATTGCCCTCTATATCGGTGCCGCCAGATACGTCGATCACGTTTATAATCGCTTCTGACTGCCGTAAATTATCTAGAAAAGCGTTGCCGAGCCCTCGTCCCTTGTGAGCCTCGGGAACCAGGCCTGCTACATCAACCAGCTCAATAGGGACAAATCGGATTCCATCAATACAATGGCCGCACCTGGCCCTGCGCTGAGCGCAAGGGCACGGAACGCGCACGTGCGACACACCGCGGTTAGCGCTGATAGTCGTGAACGGGTAATTTGCAATTTCCACATCCACAAGTGTGGCAGCTTTGAAGAAAGTTGACTTGCCCGTATTGGGCTTGCCGGCGAGAGCGATCGATAAGCTCATTTGAAGTTCACTTCCGCCTGTTCGAGTAAGCGCTTGGCCCATTGCAATTTTTGCATCTTTCTCGGCGTAACGCTGATGTCAGAAAAATCAAATCCAATCGCGCTGATCGTGCGGGCGCCGTACTCTTTCGCCAAGAAGACCGCCCGGTCTCCGTCAGTAAAACCACCTACGTTGAGTAAGAGCGGCTCAGGCTGTGTTTGGGCTGTACCAAGCACCGCGCTCAGCGACGGTACGTACGCTTCGATTGCATTGATGTTGTCACCATGTGCGTGAACGACCATTATGGCGCACATCGCATTTGCCCGCTTGAGATCACTAATGCTCCCGTCGAGATCAGAAACCACTATGTGGGGGATAATCCCCTGCGACAGGAGCACCGAGGTTGCACCATCGGCGGCAATGATCGTCTCTTGACCCTCAATTTTGCCGCTTTTAATGTCACGAATCAGTATCGGAGCTTTCCCGCAGACGAGGACGTCACATCCTTTGACGAGGCGGCTCAATCTTGCCAGGGTTGAGTTATAGCCTGTTTTTATAGCCAATAAGTGTGATAGAAGCTGGGCGGAGCGCTCGTCTTGGGCGCGGTCAAATCCGAACTCGCCCACTATTTCCAAGTAGAAAGGCCGCCATTCTTTCAGGTTCATGCGCTATTCCGCTATTGAGATCACCACTCGATGGCCGTCGATCATCCACTCTTTCCGCAGTCTCGCGTTTTTAAGATCTCCTTTTACTACAGATTTCGACAGCGTCTCATCTTTGAGATAAGCATTAAACGTTCGAATCGCCTGGGAGACTTCTGCAGGGCCTTGGTACCCCACCCTAATTTGTGCGGCATACGGCAGATCCAGTGCCTTTCGCATCACCTGTACCCTCCTGACGACTTCTCGAGCCAGTGATTCTTTCCGCAGTTCGGCTGTTATTTCGGTGTCCAAAAAAACGACTAGGCCGCTGTCTTCGCTTTTAATAAAGCCACCCCTTACTTTTTCTGAAACCGTCAGATCGTCTTTCGATAAGCTAATAGGCGTTTGTCCGATTTCAAATTCGATGCCGTCATTCATTTTCTCGAGCACAGCCTGAGGCGTTAACGTGCTAAGAACTTGTTTTATTTTGGGGGCTAGATCTTTATATTTCGGTCCGACGCTGGCGAAGTTTAAGCCAATTTCGTACTCGATAAACTTGTCGTCGCCTTTTTTAAAATCAATTGCCTTCACGTTAAGCTCATTTTTGATGATAGTCTGGAGTTCGTTACTCTCGAGTTCTGGTCCTACGCAAATAATTCTCGTGAGCGGCTGGCGCGTTTTAATGTGTGCTGATGACCGCGCGGCTCTTCCCGCTTCAACGATTCGCTTAGCATAATCCATATCGCGTTCAGCCTTGGGAAGTAGACGATCGGGTCGCAGGGCAGGATACGTTTCGAGGTGAACACTCTCTCTTGCCTCTGGAGCATATCGAGCGAGGGTTTTGTGCATGTACTCAGAAATAAATGGCGCGAACGGGGCGATCAGTGAACTTAACGTCCATAGAGTCTCAAAAAGAGAGACATAAGCGGATATTTTGTCTAGATCCTTTTCGTTCTTCCAGAAACGTCTCCTAGATGTTCTGACAAACCAGTTGCTTAGCTCGTCGATGAATGAGTCGATCGCTAGGGTCGCTAAATAATAGTCGTAACGGTCCATGTACTCGACCACGTCCGACACCAAACCATTTAGCCGGGAGAGCAACCACCTGTCGATCACGTTTCTGTGCTCGTCCGCAAGGTGCCACGTGACGTCGTACCGGTCTATCTCAGCATATGTCGTGAAAAAGGAGAGTATGTGCCAAAGCGTGGATATCGTCTTACGCTGAGACTCAACGATTGCGTCTTCATAGAACCGCTTAGGGGTTCCTGGATTGCCAGAGCTGAAAAGGTACCATCGGAGGCTATCGGCCCCTTCGTTGTTCAGGATTTGCCAAGGATCAACCGTATTACCCTTGCTTTTTGACATCTTTCTCCCTTGTTCGTCCACGATGTGCCCCAGGCTTATTACGGTGCTATACGCATTCGATCCGAACACGGCGCTCGCTATTGCGTGTAGGCTATAAAACCAGCCGCGCGTCTGATCAACACCTTCGGCTATGAAATCTACCGGCAGCTTGAAGTCGTCACTTCGCTCGAACGGATAGTGCAATGATGCGAACGGGGCGCAGCCCGAATCGTACCAGCAGTCAATTACGTCGGGAATGCGGTGCATGATCTCAGCGCATTCGTCGCAAGGAAAGACAATGCGATCGATATACGGCTTATGGATGTCGCTTAGGGTGGCGTCATCACCGATTCGCTGCTTCAGCTCATCGATGCTGCCGATGAACACTACGTGATTGTTGCGGCATTTCCATATGGGCAGTGGAGTACCCCAGTAACGTTCCCTGCTGAGCGCCCAATCCCGTGCATTTTCAATGAAGTTTCCGAAGCGTCCGTGTTTCACCGTTTTCGGATGCCACTGGACCATCTCATTGTTGCGCACGAGTGCCTCGCGCAAAGAGCTCATGCGAATAAACCACGCCCTTCGCGCATAGTACATGAGCGGCGCCTCGCAACGCCAACAGAACGGATAGCTATGTTCGTACATCTCGCGTTTGTACAGTAAGCCCCGACTTGCAAGGCTCTTCACTATTACAGCATTCGCATCGGTGAAGAACAATCCACCGACTAACGGCAGATGATCGTCAAAGCGACCATCGGGTTTGACGAGCTGCACGAGAGGAAGGCCTTCGGCCTTTGCTACGTTAAAATCATCTTCTCCGAACGCTGGAGCGATATGAACAATGCCCGTGCCCTCAGCGGTGCTGACAAACTCAGCGAGCACGACGGTTGGCTGCCTGTCACCAAACAGAGGCACATATCGTGTGCCATTGAGCTCATTTCCTTGAAACTCAGCTACGATGGTGAAATGCAGCTCATCGCTTAGCACCGTTTGTAGCAACTCTTTTGCGAAAATGAGAAACTGATTTTTCACCTTCACCTTAACATACAAAATGTTAGGGTTGACAGCAAGCGCGACGTTTGAGAGTAACGTCCACGGCGTTGTTGTCCAAGCCAAAAAATAGGTTTCGCGTTGGTCCGACAAAGGAAACTTCACAAAAGCTGCTTCTTCAGTTATGGTTTCGTACCCTTGGGCCACCTCGTGTGTACTAAGTGCAGTACCACAGCGGGGACAGTAGGGAACGACATAGTGTCCTTCATACATAAGATCTCGCTCCCAAAGCCGTTTAAGCGACCACCATACTGATTCGATGTAGCGCGGGTCCATGGTCGTATACGGCTTGGTAAGATCAATGAAGAAGCCTACTCGCTTGGTCACTTCTGCCCACTCATCGATGTGACTAAATACTGAGCTCCGACAGACGTTGTTGAATCGTTCAATTCCATACCTTTCGATGCCCGCTTTATCCTCAAATTGAAGTTCTTTTTCCACAGAAATCTCGACTGGGAGTCCGTGACAATCCCATCCGCTCACGCGGGGGACGTAGTAGCCTTGCATGCTCTTGTAGCGGAGAAACAGGTCTTTAATAACGCGCGCGTACACATGGTGAACCCCCGGTGAACCGTTTGCGGTCGGCGGCCCTTCGATAAATCGGAACAGCTCCGCTCCTTTGTTTGCGTTTATGCTTTTGCTGACGATGTCGCCGTCATCCCATTCTTTGAGGATGGTTTTCTCCATCGCAACAAAGTTGAAATCGAGCTGCGAATTTGCCCTTGACGCTTGCCCTTCATTCTCGTTCACGAATGGTCTTACCTCTGAGTTAGTTTTTCGAGTGTTTCTTTTTCACGCTAGGAGACGAACATTGCTAAGATAAGATTCTATCCCGCGCTCGGTAATAAAGATTGTCGAGTCGCTTTCATTTGCTCTTGCGACCCTAAAGACTGGACCCTACCGTCGGTTTTTGGCATGTCAGCCGCTCGCGACCATTGCAGCTCTAAAAAAATATAAATTCCTCGGTGTTCAGTTACTTATCTATACCAAAGATTTGAACATCTCCATAGCGAAACGGAGTTTTTAAGTTGAGCACCACATCCAATCCGATGCAAGGTACAGAGTTAACGCAAGCGCGAAAGACTATCATGCACATCATGTGCATGAT
>JBEKER010000034.1:0-11201 GCA_050013755.1 Halobacteriota archaeon | reverse complement strand
CAGATATGATCCGGTTTTCTAGTTAAGTACTCGTCTCCAAGCGGGGCTTACCTCAAAAAAAATGCGATGCTCAGAGCGGGGCAGCGAGATATCGGCTCTTGTGGGCCCGCTCGGTCGCTGCATTCACAAGAGGCTGAGAGGCTGCTCTCGTTTCCGGCGTCCATGCAATGCTATGGAAGACCGGCGATGTCAAGTTACGAGGCAGTGCGATCAATCAAGACGCGGCTTCGAAGCCAAGCGCGTAAGATAATAAGAGTATAGTTCAACTAGTAGGATACGTTCCATCTATACAGTGAAAAGGTTGTTCAGCATCGAAAACGCCGTACAGCTCGGATGGAAATTATGAGCACCGCGACCATCGCACACAAACCAAAGGACATCGTGATCGCCGTTGTGAAAGAGCAGGCCGCGGGCGAGCAGCGCGTTGCGGCTGTGCCCGAGGTGGTCCATAAACTCACGTCGTCCGCGTACGAGGTCCGAGTCGAGCATGATGCGGGAGCTGGAGCTTTCTACCCAGACGACCTTTATGTTGCCGCCGGTGCGAAGATCGCGCCCGGTCGGGCCGAACTGCTAGACGGTGCAACAATCGTGTTGTGCGTACAGCCCCTAGCCATAGCCGATGTCGAGATGCTCTCAGCGAGCACGATCGTCATCGGGTTCATGAACGCGGCAAACAACCTTTCAACCGTTGCACGGATGCGCGACCGCGAGGTCACCGCCTTTGCCCTCGAGCTTGTCCCGCGGATCACCCGCGCCCAGAGCATGGACGCACTCAGTTCCCAGGCAACGGCCGGCGGGTACGCAGCAGCGATTCTCGGCGCATACAACTGCCCCAAGTTCCTTCCGATGCTGACAACGGCCGCGGGCACGATCCGGCCGGCAACGGTGCTCATCCTTGGAGCGGGCGTTGCCGGCCTCACGGCGATTGCCACAGCCAAGCGCCTTGGCGCCATGGTCGAGGCATACGATGTCCGGCGTGCCGCGGGCGAACAGGTCCGGAGCCTCGGCGCGAAATTCCTCGAGCTTGAAATCAATGCGGAAAGCGAGGGCGGCTATGCCCGTGAGCTCACCCCGGAAGAGAAGGTGAAGGAACAGCAGATGGTCTCTGCCGCGGTGGCGCGGGCTGACATCGTTATCACGACTGCCAGCATCCCCGGCCGGAAGGCGCCGGTCCTGATAACGAAAGAGACCGTCGCAACGATGCATCCGGGCGCCGTCATCGTCGACCTTGCTGCTGAATCGGGCGGCAACTGCGAGCTGACACAAAGTGGAAAGACGGTAAAGGAGCACGGTGTCACTATCGTGGGCCCGCAGAACCTCCCGGCCCGGGTCGCGTTTCACGCAAGCCAGATGTACGCAAGGAACCTCCAGTCGTTCCTCTCGCTCCTTATTAATGAGGGCGGGGCGCTCACCCGTGAGTTCACTGACGAGATCCTGGCAGCAAGCCTCCTTGTGAGCGCAGGCGAAGTGCGACATCAACCAACGCTTGACCTCATCCGTGGAGGGAGACTGTGACCGAGATCACTGCATTCTGGATCGCTATCTACATAGCAATGCTGGCGGCATTCACCGGCTACGTTACCATCAGCCGTGTCCCCGCCATCCTACACACACCCCTGATGAGCGGCTCGAACTTCATCCACGGGATCGTGCTCGTTGGGGCGATGGTAGCGCTCGGCCTTGCCAATACGCCTACAGAGCAGGTGATCGGGTTCATGGCAGTTGTTCTTGGGGCAGCGAACGTGACTGGCGGTTATGTCGTCACGGAACGAATCCTCCAAATGTTCGACCGAAGCGGAAAGAAGCCCGGCAAGGGGGCGTGACGTGGCTGACTTCTCCTTTGCCATCGAACCCGTATACATTGCGACGATCTTCTTCTTCATCGTCGGGCTGCAGCGGATGAGCCACCCGCTCACGGCTCGGAGCGGGATCGTCTGGGCCGGCGGCGCGATGCTGATCGCAACGCTCGTTACGTTCTTTACCCCGAATCTCACCAACATCGACCTGATCGCAATCGCGATCGTGATCGGGGGCGGCTTCGGCTATATAGCGGCCAAGCGCGTTGCGATGACCAACATGCCCCAGATGGTTGCACTCTTCAACGGGATGGGGGGCGGAGCGGCAGCCGGGATCTCGGCAGTCGCGCTCCTTGGCCCGACCACCCCCACCAGCTCGCTTGCGGTCGTTGGCGGCCTGATCGGGGCTGTCTCGTTTTCAGGCAGTCTCATCGCGTTCCTGAAGCTGCAGGGCTGGATGCCATCGCGGCCGGTTACCTTCACGGGCCAGCAGATCTTCAACATGGCAGTCCTTGTCCTCGCCATCGTTTCCGGTGCGTTCGTCATCCTGCAGCCCTCATCGATGCCGCTTTTCGTAAACGCGTCCCTCCCGCTCTTCTTTATTCTCGCTCTCGGCTTCGGGCTCCTCATGACGCTCCCGATTGGCGGGGCCGACATGCCCGTCGTGATCTCGATGTACAACGCCTTCACCGGCCTGGCCGTTGCACTTGACGGGTTCTCGTTTGTCACCCCCAACTATGCGATGATCATAGCGGGCGTTATTGTCGGCGCTGCAGGTTCGCTGCTCACGCTCAAGATGGCTAAGGCAATGAACCGCTCGCTCACAAACGTCTTCTTCGGAGCCTTCGGCGCAACGGAGGAGCAGGCGGTGCAGGTATCGGGCAGCGTGAAAGCGATCGAGGCCGACGACGTTGCAGTCCTGCTCGCCTACGCGGACAGGGTTATCATCGTCCCCGGCTACGGCATGGCAGTCGCCCAAGCCCAGCAGAAAGTGAAGGAGCTGACCGACCTGCTCGAGGGTAGGGGCGTGCGGGTTAAGTTCGCGATCCACCCGGTTGCCGGGCGCATGCCCGGGCACATGAATGTCCTTCTTGCCGAGGCGGGGGTTGCCTACGACCACCTCTTCGACCGCGACGAGGTGAACCCTGAGTTCCCCAGCACTGACGTCGTCCTTGTCATCGGGGCCAACGATGTCGTGAATCCGGCGGCGCACCGGGAGGGCAGCCCGCTCTTCGGCATGCCAATCCTTGATGTCGAACAGGCAAAGAATGTGATCGTCCTAAAGCGCGGGCAGGGAAAGGGCTTTGCAGGGATCGAGAACGACCTGTTCTACCGAGACAACACGCAGATGCTCTACGGCGACGCGCAAGAGACGGTCGGCAAGCTTGTGCAGGCCCTCAAGAAACTCTGAATCCCACAGGGGTCTGCGAGACCGATCATACGGCCCCGTCGAGGTCAACGGGAGCAACTTGTACTCGACGCGGCGTTTATCGATGTGATCGGTCAAGACCCCCAAAATTCTTCCTCCTCTAACGTGCGGCAATCTATCGGGGAACAGATGTAATACCCCTATTGATGAGGACTGTCTCACCCGATTGCAACACGTCGTTGCTGACGAAGATGTTGCTGCAAAGCGGCAACCGTAATTAGTGCGATGGGTGCCGGAAAGCGCGCTGCGCGCGCGATAGAGATATTCCTAAAGCAGGGTTCGTGAGGGCTAGAACAGCCCAAAAAAAGACTGAAGGCAGTGCTTTCGAGATAAACCGCCTGAACTGACTTACCTTGCAGAAAATATTTAATTAATCAACGGGATACTATCAACCATAAGGATATACGGAGTGTTTTTTTAAAAGTGTCACAAGCGGAAGAAGTTAGCACCGACACGGAAGCACCAGCAGTTGAGCACAAAGCGTCAGCTTTGCTTGGCGGCATGGACATAACGGTCACCGACGAGATCGCTGTCCCCCCAATGCTTGTCGACCAAGTGATTGGACAGGAACAGGCCGTTGAGGTGATCAAAAAGGCGGCCAAGCAGCGCAGGCACGTCATGCTGATCGGCTCTCCAGGCACGGGGAAGTCAATGCTCGCCCGGGCCATGGCAGAACTGCTCCCCAAAGAAGAGCTGCAGGACATCCTCGTATATCACAACCCAGAGGATGGCAACAGCCCTAAAGTGCGTGTCGTGCCGGCAGGGAAAGGGCGGCAAATCGTCGACTCACACAAGCGGGAAGCACAAAAGAAGATCCAGTTCAGGAATATGCTTTCGATGGTGATTGTTTTCGCAATCGTCGGTTACTCTTTTGCGATCAATCAACCGATAATGGGTATCATCGCCGCAGCTATGCTTTTCATCGCGCTGCGCTACATTACGCCCCGTGAGGACGTGTTAATACCAAAGCTCCTCGTTATGAACGATGGCAAAGAGACCGCCCCCTATATCGACGGGACCGGAGCGCACGCGGGGGCGCTTTTGGGCGACGTACGGCACGACCCGTTTCAATCGGGAGGACTTGAGACGCCGGCGCACGACCGGGTCGAGGCAGGGGCTATTCACAAGGCCAACAAAGGCGTTCTTTTCATCGACGAAATCAATACGCTCAGAATTGAATCGCAACAACACCTCCTCACGGCGCTGCAAGAGGGGGAGTTTTCGATCACCGGCCAATCCGAGCGCTCAAGTGGCGCCATGGTAAAAACGACCCCTGTGCCGTGCAATTTCGTGATGATCGCTGCCGGAAATCTCGACGCCGTGAAGGGCATGCATCCCGCTCTACGCTCGCGTATCCGCGGCTATGGCTACGAAGTGTACATGCGCGATTCCATGCAGGATACGCCAGAAAATCGCCGAAAAATCGTCCGGTTTGTGGCTCAAGAGGTGAAAAAGGACGAGAAGATTCCCCACTTCACTGCCGATGCAGTCGAAGAAATAATCCGTGAGGCACGCCGACGATCGGGGAGAAAGGGGCACATCACCTTGATGCTGCGAGATCTCGGCGGCTTGATCCGCGTCGCGGGGGACGTCGCTCGGGCCGAAGCGTCTGAATACACGACCGCGAAACACGTTATCGAAGCCAAGAAGATGGCGCGGTCGGTCGAACAGCAGCTTACAGATCAATATCTCGAGCGCCGCCGCGACTATCAGATGTTTCGAAATACCGGCGCCGAGGTGGGGCGCGTAAACGGCCTGGCGGTGATGGGTGATGATTCAGGCGTCGTCCTGCCCATCGTAGCGGAGATCACCCCTGCACAGTCAAAGGAGGAGGGCCGCGTAATCGCGACCGGCTTGCTTAAAGAGATCGCTCTTGAGGCAGTGCAAAACGTCTCGGCGTTCATCAAGAAGTTTTCAGGCGAAGACATCACCAACAAAGACGTGCACATCCAGTTCATCGGTACCTATGAGGGCGTCGAGGGGGACTCGGCCTCAATTTCAATCGCCACCGCCGTGATCTCCGCTCTTGAAGACGTTCCAGTTGACCAGTCCGTTGCGATGACCGGATCCCTTTCGGTCCGGGGAGAGGTGCTGCCCGTTGGGGGGGTCACGCCCAAGGTGGAAGCAGCCGCTAAGGCGGGCATCACGCGCATACTCATTCCGAAAGACAACGAAGGCGACGTCATGCTCGAGAAGCAGTACAAAGACACGGTGCAAATAATCCCCGTTAGCTCTATCGCCGAGGTTCTCGAAAACAGCCTGCTCGGTCGAAAGCGCGACGGCTTGCTCGAGCACCTCAAGAAATTCTCCATAAATTCGCACGATCTGACGGGCCGTTCGAGCGCAGTCCCTCAGTAACTTTTTTGCGCCCCATTTCACAGCGACGGTGACTGAGGCCATATGCCATGGACGAAGAGAGCGTGCCACAGTATCGAAGGGCGCGAACGATAGAGACAAACGCCGTTCTAAGCGCTCCCACTGAAGAGCTGTGGCGCATTCACGACAATTTTGCCGCAGGCGAGCAAAAGGAAACCGCCGTCACGACCACGTCCCTCCTCGATCTGAAGATCGAAATAGCGCAGCGTATGTGTCGTGAGTGCCATTTCTGTGAACGGCGGTGCTACGCCAACAGAGCAGCGAGGCCAGGATTTTGCGGCGTCCAGCGATCGAAATATTCATCCGAATTCCTTCATTATGGTGAGGAACGCGAGCTCGTACCATCGCACACGATTTTTCTCACGGGCTGTACGTTTCAGTGCGCCTTCTGCCAAAACTGGGATATCACACGACATCCGGAGGCGGGTTCTATCGCTGATGCAGATGCGCTTGCACGGCGAATCTACGCACGATCAATCGCGGGGGCGCGCAACGTGAACTGGGTCGGGGGAGATCCCACCCCGCATATCGGTACTATTCTGAAAACCATGCGTGCCCTCGCCGACCTCGAGCAAGAAACAGAGGTCGATGCACGATTCTTAAACGTGCCGATGGTCTTTAACTCGAACACGTACTACTCCACGGAAGCCGCTAAGCTTCTCGATGGCGTGATCGACGTCTATTTGAGTGATTTCAAATACGGCAACGACCGCTGCGCGAAACGGTACTCACACGTTGACAAGTATATGGAAACCGTGACGCGAAATCTGGTCGCATCGCAACACCGGCTTATGATACGCCATCTCGTAATGCCTGGGCACGCTCACTGCTGCACAGGGCCGATCGTCGCGTGGGTGCGCGAAACCATGCGCGACGTCAAGTTCAACTTGATGTTTCAGTACACGCCATATAACGTGACCGATTACCCTGAAATCAATCGGTTCGTGAGCGATGCAGAGCGGCGCGAGGCGACGAATATCGCAAAGGGCTTAAATCTCATCTGACGTTATCTTTGACTATGGGGATCATCACCCTCATTTCTGACTTTGGGACGTTCTATCCCGCCGTAATGAAGGCAGTCATCCTCGGCATAGCGCCGCACGCCAGTATTGTCGACGTGACTCACGAAATTTCGCCCCAGAACGTGCGCGAGGCGGCGTTCATCCTCCGAGAGACGGTCAAGTACTTCCCTCGAGGCACAACGCACATCGCCGTCGTTGATCCGACCGTCGGAACGGGCAGGCGGGCCTTAGTCATCGAAGCGGGAGGGCACTACCTCGTTGGCCCCGACAACGGACTTCTGATTCCTGCAGCACGCTCTCTAGGCGATTTTGAGGCGATGTGCATCGAAGTGGCGGCTAAGTCAAGCACGTTTCACGGGAGAGACGTCTTCGCCCCGGTGGGCGCGCATATCTCTCTGGGACGGCTGCGAAACCTTGAGCCTGTACCCGCTCACGTGGACCTTGAACTCCAAGACCCGCAGGTGTCTGAGCACGGCGTCAGCGGCACCGTCGTCTACGTCGACCGGTTTGGAAACTGCGTGACCAATATCAGCGGCATCCTCATGATACGACGATCGGGCTACGGCAGCACGCACCTTCTCAACGGTTCCGTCGCGGTACGGTTCGTGAGAACGTACGACGAAGTAGCTCAGGGACACCTGTTGTTGACCGTTGGAAGCTTCGATTTGGTAGAGGTATCTATCAACCAAGGCGATGCTGCAACAGAGCTTAATCTTAATTCAGGTGACACGGTCACGCTCGATCGATTATAACGAACGTGATCCTTCCAAGGCAGGGCTCTTTCCACAAGCGTCAGAGCGGGTCCTCTGCGCCTTGCGGGCACGCGCCTTCAAGCAGAAGCAGTTTTCGTTTGATATCAACACCCCAAGAAAAACCCCCAAGGCCGGATGCGGCTACGACTCGATGGCAAGGCACAAATAGCGGAACCGGGTTGTGGTGCAGCGCGTTGCCTACCGCTCGCGCCGCTTTCGGCTTCCCCAATCGCGCTGCCAATCCTGAGTAAGTTGCCGTACTCCCCCTTGGTATCGCTCGCACCGATTGCAGCACGGCCCGTTCGAATGCCGAGCGGTTTCTAAGGTTGACCTGGAAGATGCCAAGGTCAACGTTTTCTCCTCTCAAGTAGCTTTCAAGGGCTTTAGCGGCTGCTGCCGTAGCGCGTGCGTTAAACGAACCCGCTGCCTCGAGCGCAACTTGACAAACGACGTCGTCGCTTAGCGCGACGGATACGAACCTCCCAAGGTATTCAGAGTAAAAGCACGCGGTTTCGGTCATGGCTGTTAGAGGAGGTACCAGTCGTGATCATACAACGCCTTTACAAGCGTCCCCACTTGGACGTCTTCGCGAGGATCGACCACGAGTGAACGTAACGCATCCTTCAAGTCAGCTAAGTATTGCGCGTTGCTTAAGCTCCCGTACTCAAACCTCCTGCCGCGAACCCGGCAACGTTCGAGCGTCTCCTGCCGAGGTAGAATGGTGACAGCAAGGTCAGTCATTTCACAGGCCTGTTGCATGGCTTTCCTAAAATCACCTGTGCAATAAGCAACACGGTGGCGGTAGTTGCTCCGCGTCTTTTCCAGATATCGGTGGAGCCGCGCACTCTCGAGTTCGATGAACCTCTTCTTGACTGATATGACGTCGCAGTCGCCGAGTACAAAATCGTAGTCAGCAAATGGGTACTCGGTATCAAGCTCCCTCGGAGTGAGGCCGCACGTGCCAAATGCGACGATGTGCACTTCTTCTGGCTCCAAAACGCTGAAAATGACCTTGTCGTAATTTTGATGACTTGGACTCGTGTGATAAGGCTTCACCTTGGCACACGGCACAAAAATCAATACTTCACGCACGGGCGCGACGTATTCACGCAGCACGTACTCATTTGCCCTCACCATGTCAGGATGGGCAAAGATCTTCTCTCCGACCAGCGGCAAGCTTGAGCGCTCTGATTCAGGGATTATCATCATCCGCGGAGTGGCCAGCGCTCGACAGCCTACAAAAGGCTTAGGCTTTTGAGTTCCTTAACAATTCGATCAACCGCATTAGCCGCGTCTTCGGGCTTTCGACCGCCAGTGACTACCAGTTTGCCGGAACCAAACAAAAGAACCACGACTTTGGGATCTGACAAACGGTACACGAGGCCCGGAAACTGTTCGGGCTCGTACTCTATATTCTCTAGCCCGAGCCCTATCGCAATCGCGTTCAAATTCAATACTGAGTGAAGATCTGCTGACGCGACGATGTTCTGGACTTTAATCTCTGGCGTTCCCTTCACGTCGATTCCAATATTGCGAAGACTTTGAAATACGTTTTCAAGGCCCTTATAAACGTCATCGATGCTTTTTGCACCCGTGCAGACAATTTTTCCCGATCGGAAAATTAACGCTGCCGTCTTCGGGTCCTTGGTTCGGTAGACGAGGCCCGGAAACTGTTCGGGGTCATAATCTGCACCCTCTAGCGCAAGCGTGATTTGCTTGAGGTTTATCTCTATTCCGATGCCGGTTGAGGCTACCACATTTTCGATCTTAATAGTGTCTCGTGGTTCGATATCACTAGTGTCTCGCGGTTCGACCATACGCTTTCTCCCCCGTTCTTTGTTGCTTTATAAAGGCTTTTTATATATAACGTTAAGGGGCTGTCGTTGGTGTTCTGAAAACAATCCGCCTGAAAATCGGGCGCGATTCGCAATTACGCGAGCACAGCAATTTTATCTACCCGGTGGCCATAGCATATATCCTCGCACGGCACCTACGCAACGTGCTCAACATAAATTTGTCGGACGGTGATTCACGAGCGACCCATGCGTTCGCAGCCCGCGAGTGGACCAAGATAACCAGCGATTGCGGCCCGACCGGAGTCGTGGAGCCAACGGCAAGTCGGCCTTTGGGAGCTTGCAGATATGACCGGAGTACGACATGAAACTCGCATTTGAGCTATCTGGAGAGAACAAAAGCATTCCACGAGCAGAGGTTCTCGCACTTTTCAACGGTGCCCTAGTACAAGAGCTTGAACGCGTTCTCGTGATTGATGTCGATACCT
This sequence comes from Halobacteriota archaeon, assembly GCA_050013755.1. Taxonomy (GTDB): domain Archaea; phylum Halobacteriota; class Bog-38; order Methanoflorentales; family Methanoflorentaceae; genus Methanoflorens. The sequence continues at coordinate 1,545 of JBEKER010000034.1, read as the reverse complement.
ATGACCAGGTTCTCGGTGACCGCTTAGCGATGACGCACGCGATACTCGAGGTTAAGGACGTGTGTTCACAAGAGCTCGGATCAATTTACCGAGCAGCCGGAAGCATTGAGCTACCTCGAGTCAGCGTCGCGGTGCGGGCCAAGCGCATTGGACACGGCCTGAAAAGCACAGAGGTCGAAGCTACGATCGGAAAGGCGCTTGCTGAGCGCGGATACGAAATCGACCTTACCCATCCGCAGCTTCAAGTGAGGGCTCTGCTCAGCAAAGGCGTTTGCATAATCGGGGCAACATTAGCGTTGATCGATCGATCGCGCTTCGAATCGAGGCGCCCGCGTGTGCGGCCCTACTTCTATCCCGGCGTGCTCCTGCCGCGGCTCGCCCGGGCCGCTGTAAACCTCACACGTGTTAAAGCTGAAGAGCTCTTGTTGGACCCATTCTGCGGCACAGGAGGAATACTGCTTGAAGCGGGTCTCCTCGGGGCAACAATCATGGGGTCAGATGTCGACGGTAGGATGGTTTTTGGAACGAAGATGAACCTCGACTACTACGACGTTCTGAGTGATCTGCTGGTCCAAGATGCTCGGCGATTGGGTCTAAGGGACGAATGTGTGGACGCTGTCGCAACCGATCTACCATATGGCCGTTCCGTAACTGTGCGGGCCCATTCGCTGAATCAACTGACGGCAGCGGCTTTAGGCGAAATTTTTCGCGTGCTAAAACGCAACGCGCGGGCCGTTTTGATATCCCATAGCCCGATTGAGCACGAGGTCACGGATGCTGGTTTCACGATCGAAGGACGCCACACGCAATACGTGCATAAGAGTCTAACAAGAGAAATCGTCGTAGCGCGTAAATGACAGCTAAGCGCCTTGTCAGCACAGGGCCCCCATCTGGTTCGCTGCTGGCGGCGGAGCGGTCACATCAAGCGTCCGGGGTTGAAACAATCCCGCGGCAATTTCAGGCGAGGAACGCGGGCTCATCTGCACGTTCCAAAGAACCACCGCGCGAACAGGGGGCAATCTCGAGCAAGCGTAGATTTGGGGGGCGCTACACGCGATGCATATAGCGGAAAATATCTTCGTGCTGAGCGGTGATTCTCACACCTTGGGAGGTACCAACGGCGTCAAGTCCCTTTTTTAGGTCTTCGAACTTCGCCGCGCCGATGTTGACGATCATAATCATGGTAAACAGCTCGGACACGATAGTCTGACTAATATCCTCGATGTTGGCATTGACGCTTGCGAGTAGAGTGGTGACGGCCGCTACGATGCCGGGATGATCCGAGCCGGTCACCGTTACGATGATCCTCGCGTTACGCGATGAGGGGGCCACGCTTCGACCTCCTTATCTGATTCTGGTGCCCGGCGGCATCTTTCTTGCCGGTCGAATGAGGACTGACCTACCGTCGTATTCAGCGGCGAGCAGCATGCCGCGAGATTCGATGCCCATCAACTTCACCGGCTGCAGATTGATAAGCACGACGACGTCAGTGCCAATCAGGTCCTCAGGCGCGTAGTCTTTGGCGATTCCCGCCACAATCTGCCG
>JBEKER010000033.1:0-11410 GCA_050013755.1 Halobacteriota archaeon | reverse complement strand
GTAACTGTCGAAACCCCCACATGAGGACTCGTAGCCTAGTCAGGATAGGGCACCGGCCTCCTAAGCCGGCGGTCGAGGGTTCAAATCCCTCCGGGTCCGCTTTCGCGCTTTGAGCACAACGCTACTGCGCGTTCACAAACAATGTAACGTCTCGAGGCAACAAAAATAGAGCGACGCAACTAGCTTGCGTGTGACTAGCTTTTTCTTTGACCACCCTTTTTTTTGCAAGCACGGTCGCCAAGAAACGCGCTTGGCTCGGCTCCACTGCGAACCCTAAGTCGCGCGACATATCGCATGTCCGTTCGCTTCTAATGCGCTCATATAGCTTTCTTTTTCGTTTTTATGGCGTATGAGACGCTCGCTCTGGACATGGTGGAGCGCCATGTGCCAATTCGCCCGAGCTAGTTTCGCAAGGCGCCGGACGCTCGGCGATCTAGTAAGCGTTAGAGGCGGAACTCGAACGCCGCTACAGGATAAATCAGTTTGTGCTGAACCAAAATATCCGGGTCGGTCTCCCCAAAAGTTCCTACGGCCTGTCCATTGACGATAATCGTCGCACGCCTTCCCTCAATGAATGATGGGTCGCCAGATTCTGTGACCTCAAACGGACGGTCAAGCTCCCGCAGGACCGCATTTACAACCTTTTTTATTTCCGTGAAATTGGCTGAGCTAGATGCAATGACGCCCGCACAAAGGCGACGTTCTTCAGCCGCTTTGGCGACAAGGCGGACCACGTCACCCACCTCAAACACCATTTGTGGGTACTCTCGGTGCTGGTTGAGGGCCAACGTGTCTATCAAGCCAGGCAACAAACTCGTTCGCAAGCTAATGTGCTCCTCAAGGAGCGGATTCTCAATAATGACCGCTTCGTTGGGATCGGACGCCAACATAAGCGTGATAACCTCAAGGAATCCCAGCCCCTGTAGCACGCCCCTAACGACGGTTGAACGCTGCTCTTCTTCCAGCTTGCTGCCGATTGTTCCAAGCTTCGGAAACGAATGCGGAAGGTTTTCGTAACCAAAACCGATAGCAATGTCTTCTATGATGTCAACTGGATGCATGATGTCAGTCCGGTAGCACGGAACGGACACCGTAATCTCGCCTGCGTGCGCCTCAGCGTCCATCCGCATTTTTTGAAGTGAGGTTGTGATCGCCTCGTCCGCGATCTCGGTGCCAATACGCCGCATTACGTCGCTATTTTTAACGACTAATGTCGAGATGCCCATGTTTGGAGTCCGCAGCACGCGATCGCCACCTCCATAAACGACGTCAACCGTTTCGATCGACGCTCCTCGGTCATGCAGCGCTGCGACAAGTATATGAAGGCAGTCTTGAATGGCTTTCAGCTCGATACCCGTCACGTCAATGAAGAGATCGGTCGTCTTATCGGTAACGCGGGTGAGCTCACCGTTAATAATTGGCGGGAATGAGAGAACGTGATCGTTTGCGTCTAAGATTAAGGGGTGGTGATCGCCAACGATGTGTGCATATTCCTTTCCCTTCGGATGGACACGAAGAATCTCCGTGGGGGTCATCGGTTCGGAAAAATCGAGTGGTATAAACGCGACTTCACCAAGAATGTACCTGAACGGCGGGCAGACGCGAGAGAGATCGTGAATCCCTATGGAAGCCTTTCTGCGGTCCCGCCCGACCCCCCAATGCAGGTCTTCCTGTAGATCGATCAAAGACTTAATCGTCCTTTCATCGATCGTAATTCCTCTCACAACGGCGCAAACCACATGTGGGCGCACCGCGTTTACCGATGGGTCGACCCCGATTTCGATGCCCGATGGTGAGGTCGCATACGCGGGAAGACCCTTCTCTAGTCCCATCATCCCTTTTATCGCTCGGGCCGCCCCTTCAACACTAAACAAATCAGGCCTGTTTGGGAAAAACTCGACCTGTATCTCGTCGTCGACGCACTCAACATCTGCCCCGAGGCGAGGAAGCAACTCAACGATCGTGTGAACGTCGGCGCCAACCATCTCCTCAAGCTCCGCACGATTAAGGGTAACAACTGGCATTTGGACACCTCAACGCAGCACGCTTGGCGTATCGCGCAGCCAAGCGACGTCACTCATATAGAGTTTTCTGATGTCGGCCAGCCCCATTTTGAGCATAGCAATCCTCTCAATACCAATGCTGAATCCCAAAACGCTTTTGAGCCCTAATGGCTGAGTCACTTCAGGCCGAAAGACGCCGGCCCCTACCAGCTCAAGCCAGCTGCCGTCCACAAAGACGTCGCCCTCAAGGCTCGGTTCGGTGAAAGGAAAATAGCCGGGCCTAAATCGAACGCGATCGAATCCGAGCCGCTCAAAGACCGCTTTAAGCACGCTGATGAGGTCGGCCAGGCTAAGGTCTTCACCGTGAATTGTCCCCTCGCATTGGTGAAACTGCGGCAGATGCGTTGAGTCCATGCTTTCTCGTCGGAACACGCGGTCGATTCCGAAAATCATTGTCGGGGGCTGCGGATGGCGTACCAGATAACGAAATGCAGATCCGGTCGTGTGGGTTCGTAAGACCGCTCTGCGCGATCGCTCGAGGTCAAACTCGCCCCCCCACCCTACAGAACCCTCGCAACCGAACTTGTGTGCTGCTGCCACGCGCTCTGCTAAGTCCGTTGGCAATTCCAGCGCCGCTGGACGACTGAGGTAGAACGTGTCTTGTTCATCGCGTGCGGGATGGTCTTGCGGCACGAACAAAACGTCGAAATTGTGGAATTCACTTTCGACGATCGGCCCCCTGAACTCGGTAAATCCCATCGAAATGAAGATTTCGCGCATTTCATCAATAAGGCGTCGCAGCGGATGTGCTTTTCCAGGATAAAGCGGGAGGGTAGCGGCACTTACGTCGTAGGGCTTCAATCGTCCTCGCCAAGCCCCAGTTCTGATGAGTTCAGACGTAAGATCAGCAATATCATAGTCGGCCGCGGGTGATGCACGCAGTGGCATTTCGTCGCCCGCTTGGGTCAAAACGACCTCACGTGATACAATCTGCTGTGCGCGAACGACATTGCGCTTTTCGAGCTCTTTGAGAGTCGGTTCTGCTACTTGTCGCTCAACCGAAACATCATTCAAGGTGAATTGGATCCCGACCTTGACGTCCTGAAGTATGCGCTCCTCAGGCAGTTCGTCTGCCGCCCGAGGCGAGAGTACGGAGTCGCCATTCGCGGTCTCGATGATGGCCCACCCGCGACGCTTGAGCCAGCCAATAGCGATTGACACGGCTGGAAAGATGCTCTTGAGGTCCGTCAGCAGAGTTGGCCCGTTTATGAGCAAGTAGTCGTGAACCTGCCGTTCTGGAAGCCCCTTGTCAGCGTAGGTTACGCCCTCAGCGGTGAGTCCGTAGACAGTTTCGATGGTTTCCTTTACCTCCACTAGCCCCTCTGTTTGAAGAAGGTACGCTGATTGAAGGACTGCCTCGGTTTTCAAGCTGGCGTCTTTTGACAGAGCTTCAATGGTCGCTCGCTTCGCGCGCTTAAGGGCACGAAAAAGTGTCCAGTCATTCTTAGATAGTTGCACCATACGAATCTCTGACGTTATAAGGGGTAAAATACGCGTATTGCTACTCACCTACACACGGTTATTATTTATTGTTACCTGTCGACACAAACCATATGCAAGCCAAAATGACGGTGTTATCGCGCAGCGAGTCTCTCTGGCTGAGCCTGAGCGCGGCCTTGGATGCACCGGCTTGTTGCCACCCACCACGACACTTGTGGAGCCTTGCGGAGGATGGCTAATGGCAGATTATGGAAAATCCATTTTCTTGTTCAGGAGAGACTTACGCATAAGCGACAACACTGGGCTGATTGAAGCGTCTCAGGCCTCTAAAACGGTGGTGCCGTTGTTTATCTTTGACCCGAGACAAGGAGCGCGAAATCCGTACTTCAGTCCGAATGCGTTCCAGTTCATGATCGAATCGCTCGAGGACCTCGCCCACCAAGTGACGGCGGCACGTGGCCTATTATCCATTTTTCGCGGACGCCCAGAGACGATCGTGGATCGCCTTGTCGCTGAGGAGGATACCGAGGCTGTTTTCATAAACAAAGACTATGCCCCTTTCAGCAGAACGCGAGACGCCGCGATCGCAGAAGCGTGCCAAAACAAAGATGTCGCGTTTCGCTGCTGTTCCGACACGCTGCTCCACAAGCCAACTGACGTCCTGAAAGACGATGGGGAACCGTATACGATCTTCTCGCATTTTCTCAGGAAAGCGCGCTCGGTTCCGGTCCGACCTATAAATGTTGCTGAGGTCGGCAATCTTTCGAATGTGCGCCTCGCGTCAGAACAACGCGAGATCCGTGTGACGCTTTGAAACTTCCGAATCAACGGACCTATATGCGCGGCGGACGCCCGCAAGCACTCGAAGTGCTTGCTACCCTGCATCAGTTCGTTGATTACGCAACCGCTCGAGACTACCCTGCTAAAAACGCGACAACAAGGCTTTCGGCACACCACAAGTTCGGCACGTGCTCAATACGCGAGACTTACCATGCCATCGCGACCCAACTCGGTCTCGAGCATCAACTCATTGTTGAGTTGCTTTGGCGTGACTTCTACTCGCACATTGCGTATTTTTTCCCCCACGTCTATGGCGGCTCGTTTCATCCGCAGTATAACGCCATGGTATGGGATACCGACCCGGCCAAATTCAGCGCGTGGTGCGCCGGGAGGACAGGGTTCCCTATAGTCGACGCAGGGATGCGAGAGCTGAACGCGACTGGATTCTTGCACAATCGGGTCAGGATGATCGTCGCATCATTCCTGACGAAGGATCTGCACATCGACTGGCGCTGGGGAGAACGCTACTTTGCACAGAAGCTCGTGGACTACGATCCCGCGGTCAACAATGGAAACTGGCAGTGGTGCGTGTCGACCGGCTGCGATGCGCAGCCATATTTTCGGATTTTCAATCCTTGGCTGCAGCAGAGACGGTACGATCCTGATTGTACGTACATCAAAGCGTGGATCCCGGAATTGCGGGCTATCGCCCCTGCCCTTGTCCATTCTCTCGACAAGTTAAAGGACAAGCCGATTCCTAGCTATCCTGCGCCGATCGTTGATCATCCAAGGGAAAGCAGCCGTGCGAAAGAAGCTTTTCGCAAAATCGCAAAAGGCCTGTGAAGGGTGGGCGGGGCTCCATTTCAGTAGCATCGTAACTTCGCCACCGATCGCGCATCACATCGAAGCGGCATCATAAACTAGTAAGCGCAGATCTTTTTCGATGGCTGGATGAAAGGTACGGCCTGCGGCGCAAAACGACCGACGCAGCCACGACCTCCAGGCGCTTGCGTCAGCAGACGCTAAACGCAGAACCCTTTGAGAATAATCGATCCTCACCGCACGGTGTTTCGAAGAGGCGTTCCTTGATCAAGTCATTCTTGACAGTCGCGGATGATAAAATCCTCTATTCGGTCTTGCGCTTGCTCGCGCGCAGCCTGGTGATGTTTCAGGAATTGCACGACCTTGTCAGCAAGCTCATTCTTACACTCGCCACAAGCGCGCGCGCCGCACAAACACTCTTCTCGCAGCTCAACGGCCCGCTTATCGTCCTGCTCAAAGAGGTAGAATGAGTACTGATACACCGCACAAATATCAGGCACCCCACCTCGATCCCTCTGTTCTTGCACCGTCGTTCGCCCTCCTGTAAAGGCGTTGGCAATTTTCGTGCGCGCCAGCTCTGGACTATCTGTGGTGAAGATGCTCGTTTCAGGAATCGATGCAGACATTTTGTCCAGTCCTAAGAGGCTCGGGAAAAAGCGGCTGTGGATTAGTGCGGGCTTGTAGTACCCCATTTTGGGAGCTACATCACGAGTTATACGAAAATGTGGATCTTGGTCGATCGCACACGGGATCAACACCGGAACGTTTCGCCCGGACAATATCGCGGGAAGAAATGCTGGCGCCGATTGCATACTCGTGAAGAAGACCATTCCGATGTTGGTGCTACTGTCGAATCCGAAGACCGCACGAGCTGCCGAAAATGTCACCCGCTTTGCCACTTCTAGCGCAATCGGATAGAGTGTTCGTGCGTACTCCGTGTCGAGGAATATCCGAGTCTTTTCCGGATCAAAGCCGAGCGCTATTAGATCAAGGGCATTGTCATACGAAAAACCGCGCGTCGCACTAGCACTTAGCTCATCCTTCTGTAGGAATTTTTCATCGTCGGTCATCTGAAAGTACAGATCTGCGTCAAACGCGTCTTGCAGGTATTTCGTGAAGATCCACGGCATCAGATGACCAAGATGCGTGTGCCCTGAAGGCCCGCGCCCGGTGTACAGAACGAACTTTTCACCCGCTTCGTACCGATCCAGTATCCAGTTAAAGTCTCGGTGCGAGAAGAATACCTGTCTTCGCAACATAGGCGGGATTGAGCCAGTAAGCCTCTTGAATCGCGCCAAGATCGCGTCGTCAATGGGCTGCGTGCCAAAGAGCGCCGTCAGCTTGTTATAGTCTACGTTGCCTTCTACTTCCCACGGTGTGACGAGAAATTCATCGCTTGGCATCGTTGTCAACCTTGTTCGGATACGTATTTCGGCTAGTGATAGTCACGAGCAATTATAAAGACACCGCATAGTAGCGAAGACCTCAGGGCGCTGCAACGTGCTTGCTAGTTAGGCGTGTCGCGACGTCGCGTGCCAACGTGCCGGCGGGTTACGGTTTTGCACGCCCAATGTCAAGGTACTCGAGACCGTTTTTTCCACCATACGCAAAGATCATTCGTTTGCGCACGCCGTGTGCGAGACGCACGGCGCGTGACATCTCCGGAAGCATCACGACGTAGTCCTCCGGAAGTGCGTGCACGAGGTACTTCGAGTGCGGTATCGCGCGTACGTCGCTGACTTGCTCATATGCCCTAAAATGGCTGCCAAACTTGAAACCTGTTTTCACGACCAAACCGCGATCGCGAAGATCCGTGTATACGTCAAGCTTCCTCACGAATTCTGGTTCGAGGGCCTTCGCCTTGCGCGTGAATTGCCGAGCGGTGAAGCGCTTGTTCGTCGTCCCGTCCTCAACTGGCAACCCGAGTCGCATGAGGTATGCGCACTCAAGAAGCGAGAGCTGGAGCAATTTCCCATCAACGAGCTTTCCGTAAAAGCCAGCTGCGTAGAGCTGGACGGCGTGTTGCTGATCCCAGATAACGACTCGGTCGTCAAGAAGGGTGGCGTCGGCTTCAGAGAGATCCACCGTTAAAGGCGCCATCATGCCCCGCATGCGTGCGTTTTTAGCTTCGTAAAAGGTCAGATCGCTTTCCCCATCAACGACGGCAAGCAGCATCTTTTTCCGCACGTTTTGAGTGAGTTTGACCTTTTGCACGAGGTCAGCAAAGGGAATGGGAATACGTTCTGAAAGCACGTAGACATAAGCAGAAGCCGCACCCTCGCCTGGCCGTCCTCCGCGCGGATAGAGCCGGAAGTCCGTCACGCTTGGTTGCACGTAGTAACCACGTTCGCGAAGGTCCTTGTAGACCACATATTTGAGGTCAAAGTACGGTTGCTTGCCCGAAGCTCTTTTCATAAACTCTTTGAGCGAGACCCCCAGCTCAAGCCGATCCCGTTCTATCAAGAAGGCAGCTTCGACGAGTGACAGCTCGAGGCCGTCGCCTTTCAACCGACCATAGTAGCTGAAGTCCTCCTCCGCAAAGGAACCCCTAGAAAGCACCACTTTGTCGCCTTTTATGTCAAACGCCATCTTCGCGCACCGTTCCTGTCATTTCCCATTGCTGATGACGCGATATTACTTTTTCCCCCTAATGCATAGCTTAAAATAGCATTCGGCGGAGAATCCTATTATTATCGGGCAGGGCCAGAGGATGCACTCAGTTGTAGATTCAATTAGCGGTCAGTTTGCGCCTCTCTTTCCCTTCACATTTTTCAATGAAATGCAGTCGCGCGTACTGCCAAGTCTCCTCGCATCGGATGAAGATGTTGTCGTTGCAGCGCCGACCGCATCCGGAAAGACCGTCCTTGCTGAGCTTGCGATGGTTCGGGAGCTTTCAAAGCCGCAAAGCGGCAAAATCCTCTACCTCGCCCCGCTGCGGGCGCTGACGAACGAGAAGGAAGGCGAGTGGCAAAGACTGTTTGAGCCAATGGGATTTAGGGTCTACGTCGTTTCTGGCGAACGCGAGCTGGACCCAGCAAAAGCCCGCAGCGCACACATCATCATCTCGACGCCGGAGAAATGGGATTCTTCGAGCAGAAAGTTCAGCACGACACACAAGTTCGTAAGAGACGTCTCGGTTATTATCATCGATGAGGTGCATTTGCTCGATTCTGATGGGCGCGGCGGCGTGCTTGAGGCTCTGATTACGCGGATGAAGCGCATCAGGGACAACAAGGTCCGGATCGTAGCACTCAGCGCGACGATGCCGAACGTTCGCGAGGTCGCTCAATGGATAGGAGCCACGGAAGAGCGAACCTTTGCCTTTGACGATTCGTACCGCCCAGTTCCACTCAAAGCCGACGTTTTTGGATACAATCCTGGCAAGAACAAGTTCGTAGACAAGTACATTAGACTTTACAAGGCCGTCTCACTTATCGAGCCACACCTCGCCGGCGGTCAAGCCCTCATTTTCGTAGCAACTCGGTCCGACACGACCCAGGCAGCGTCAAAGCTCGTCGAAATCTTCGGCACAAAAAAGGCGAAACTTGCAACACAAGAGTCCGAACAAGTGGCAGCACGAATCAAGAACAAATCCCTCGGAGACGCCGTGCGCAACGGCATCGGTTTTCACCACGCGGGTCTTGTGAAGCAAGACAGGGACCTTGTTGAGGAGGCTTTCAAAGCCGGACACATCAAGATACTAGTCTCTACGTCGACGCTCGCCTGGGGCGTGAACCTACCTGCACGTGTTGTCGTTATTCGCGACATCGCGAATGAAGCCATCGATGAAGAAACAAGCTCATTGGATCTGCTCCAAATGCTCGGTAGGGCTGGAAGGCCCCAGTATGACGAACGTGGATTCGGGTGGATTATCGCTCCACGCGACCGTGCGGACGACTTCGTGCAGATGTTGCGAGAGGGGCCACCCATACGCTCGCAGTTGCACACAACGCTCAGTGAGCATTTGAACGCCGAAATCAGCATGGGCACCATCAAGAGCCGCGAGGATGCACAACAATGGTTTAGTGGGACGTTCTACTACGTGCAACACCCGGAATCAAGTGTTTTGTTGGACGATCACGTTAACGCCCTCATCGAAAAAGGCTTCGCGGTCGAGGCACAGGATAATCTGCTTCCGACCGATCTTGGCACGCTTGCCTCGAAGTATTATCTTCGCCTCGACACTGCTCGCGGATTCAAACAATTGAGGGAGGGGCCTTCAGACGAGGAACTGCTCGACGCCGTTGCTTCGGCTGAAGAGTTCACCGGCGTGGTCGTTAGGCGCAATGAACTGTCAGCGATAAAGGGCGCACAAGCGCACTATAAAGGGCCAAAGTCGAAAGTACATGCGATATTGAAGGTATACATTGAGCGCGGAGAAATCCCAGAAGCGCTGCGCAGCGATGCGTGGCTCATCCGACAAAACGCGCTTCGGCTTCTATCGGCACTCGAAGCGTTCCTCCTCCGTTTCAACGCACCGGAAACCGTCTTGCGCGCGAAAATTCTCGCTCTAAGACTTGAATACGGAGCGCCAGAGCAGCTTTGCCCGTTGCTTCAGCTGGACGGAGTGGGCATAAAACAGGCGACTCAGCTCTATACGCAGGGAATCAGGTCGCCGTTTGACATCACCCCAGCTATGCTTTCAAAACTCGTTGCCGGCACGCGGATCGCACAGTCAATAAACAAGCTGCCCGAAATCGTGATTGACATGCAGTTGCCTGATTCCATAGCATTTGGACAAGGCTTAATGTGTCACGCAACTCTAGCAAACGCTCGCGGAGGCGCACGTGTGTCGGTAACCGTGTTTGCCAATGGGCTCAAGATGCTTCGCGATAGCTTCTATCTGGCGAATGGATATGCCAAATCAATTCCTATCGGCACCTATGGTTCTCAAAACGAACGAGTCACATATCAAGTGCGAGTCGACCATCTCGACTGCGTCGAAGCTCCGCAAATCAGAGAGAAAGAAATAGTGATAGCGGGGCTCCCAAGCGAACTAAGAGTAGTTGCCAGTGACGCGAGCAGAGGACCAGTAACTCCCGGCAATGGGACAAGAGATGAGGCGGAAGTCCCACGCTTTTCGATATCTCCAGGAGCGCTTAGAGAGACACATCGAGCAGGAGCGTTGGAGACGCCGCTCACGACCCCCCACGACGCCACGCGCACGAAGAACACAAAGCCGAACGAAGGTGTTTCAGACGTGCGCTCGAGATCCGTCGGGCGCTGCAAGCAATGCGGCGGCTCGTTGAACCGCGCTGAAAGCGCAATAACGTGCGATTGCGGAGCTCTTTACAAACTGCCCCCAGGAGCAGAACTCGCCGAAAGTACTTGCAGCTGCGGGCTGCCAAAGTTCAGGCTTAAGCTTCTTGGCGTTGACGTGTGCATTGACCGTCATTGCGAGAGCATGGATGATGTGATTTCCAAACACTTCGCAGCGAGTAACTTCATCTGCCCTCGCTGCCACGGTTCTCTAACCATCGTGCGCAGGAAGGGAATCATTGTGGGGTGTGCACAGTACTACGACGGATGTAAAACCGCATTCTTATTGCCTGCTAACGCTGCGATCGTTGGACGGTGCAAGTGCGGGCTCCCGAAGCTGCAGTTGAAAACCAAGACTCGATGTCTCGACACCGCGTGCCGCGCGTAAGCAACGCCTCGCAGGACCAACGTCTTCTTGTTCCGTGGTGATCCTACAGCGGCACGTGGGGTTGCTTCCGAATTGTGGCGCTGTCTGGGTCAAGGCCGCGCCATTCGACAACGTAGCCGAGAGCTTCCAACACTTTCTCTGGAGATGAGAAGCCTTCTTCTTCGATTACACTGAGTGCAGCAGGTAGTGTGCCACCTTCAAGCGCTTCCAGTCTCTCTGCGATTACGCCAAGCTTCTGTTCACTTATAAGAAGTGTGCCGATCAGACGGTAATGCGCTGCTGGATTGGCCTGCAGCCACCGCATGACGGCCCCTGCCGATACGGACTGTTCGTCGGCCAGTTCTGCTACGTCGATTACGTCGCCTGTGAGTCCGAGCCGTGTGCTGTCGATGGTTTCGGCCTGCTGCACGATGGTCTTTTCCTCTAACTGCTTTAGGTAGTCGACGACCGGCTTAAGCGGCACTTTCTTGTCGTAGAAGATGATGAGGCCTTTCACTTCCTTGAACTTAGCACAACTGAGGGTTCTATCAACAGCAATGAGCAAGTTCTCAACGTCGAGCTCCCGCAGCTTCCCGAGCTTCTTCTGAAGGTACTCGTCAGTCCAAAAACCGACCACTTCCAGGTACGCCTTCACGCCGTTCTTTTCAAAGCCGAAATC
>JBEKER010000032.1:0-13202 GCA_050013755.1 Halobacteriota archaeon | reverse complement strand
TCAATGCACGTCCCTAAACAGGAGGGTGCCGATGATGGTCATCAGAATGAAGAATCCAACAACGACGCCGAAGTCGAGCGTGAGAGGGTACGCGTGCAGTCCGGTAAAGGCGTACCGCAATGCGTCAACGGCGTACGTGAGCGGATTGATATCAACCAGCGCTTTCATCCAGCCGGGCAGCGAAGTGACGGGGAAAAGCGCGCCGCTCAGGAAAGAGAGCGGCAAGGCCAAGAAGACCACCACCACCTGAAAACCCTCGATGCTCTCGACCTGGGACGCGAAGCTCATCCCCAGCTCGCTAAAACCCATTGTGATGAAGAACATAGTCACCACGACGAGGGCGAAAGCTGCGGGAAGTCCCAGAGGGCCTGATAGTCTTACTCCGAGAAATGCTGCAACGACAACGACGACAATTCCTTGGATCATTGCCGTCGTCGTTCCGCCGAGGGCCTTCCCGAGGAGTATCGAGGATCGTGCGACCGGAGCAACGAGGATCTCCTTGAGAAAGCCGAACTGCTTGTCGAACATGAAGCTCATGCCTGAGGACGAGGTAAGACTGTTAAGAATTGCCATAAAGCCGAGGAGCCCCGGGACCAGGAAGTCGAGGTAATTCGTCGTGCCTGTCGACCCGGCGAATTGCAGTGATGAGCCGAGTGATGCGCTGAATCCTACTCCGAATATGATGAGCCACGCCATCGGTTGGATGAACGAGATAACGACCCGCGACCGGGCTCTGAAGTACCGGGTCATCTCCCGGAGCCAGATCGAATAGACGTCACTCAGGAAGCTCATTCGTCCTTTTGGCATCGCTATCGTCTCCCCTATCCACGGAACGCTTGCCCTGACCATTCGTCAGGTCATAACGAGCATCGGCAAAAGGCGCCGTGCCCTATCACATCAAGGCAGAAAAAGAAAGACCAAGCCACTATCGTCGTTGCTGCCTCGTGAGCTCGTCTTGGCTGCCTTCAAAGCGCGGGACCTCGCCTGGCTCAAAGTACACAGGAGGGCGGTCAGCCGTTCGATCTGCCTTCCGCTTGTCTAAGTCGTCCACATAGGCCTTGAGCTTCTCACAACACGTCTCTAGTTCTTTTACGCGTCTTTCTAAGGCGGCTATCCGTTCGTCGTCCGTGTCTACACCCCTATCAGAGTCATAAAAAGCTTGTCACCCTTGTGACACGCTGATCATACTTCCAAGACGTTGCCGCCTACAAAAACGTTCCTCTCTGATGGTGGCCAAAGGAGAGAGCGCATCAAAAACCGAGAGCGATAAGCAAGGCAGTTCATATCGAGAGGGCGCCCCTACTAAGGTAGGGCATACTGGCAAACCTCATCGTCATAGCATCTTGGTGATTGTGCTTCTTGCCATCACCGTCATCATCCATTTACTCCCGCTGTTGATCGTGCTCGCACTCGTCCTCCTTGTCGTGTGGCTCCTATTTTTCCGACGCCGTCCACCGCGAGCGGTCGCGTATTCGCTTTGCTCTGCTTGTTTCTTCTGTGCCTGCTGCCACTAATCGACTGTCGCTGACGCTCCTGTCACGCTATGCTGATTTAAACCGCCGCGGGTTAATTTAGAAGTGCGGCACTGCGTGCCATTAATTGGGCCTCTATATCTGTTAGGAAGACTGTGATTAGGGTCAAGAAACGTGGAAGAGCACAACGCGAGTAGAACCGCCGAGTATATGGCGTTGTTCCGAGCCCTTGAACCATCCAGGCGTCCGTCACGTATTCGGCTCTTCGACCATCCTTTTGCCTATTTCTTTTTGAGGCCTGTATTGAGAGGTGTCGTCTAGCTGTCGCGCACGCCATGGCTTGGCGCAGCAGTCCCCAGGCTTATCGATCTGAGATGGCCCGGCGCACGATCGTCAGGCATCGCGAGGACACGCCTCATTGATGACTACATATCTGCATCCCTTCGCGAGAGCGTTGATCAAGTCGTCATCCTCGGCGCCGGCTTTGATTGTCGCGCGTACAGGATAGCGGGAATCGAAAAGATTTGTGTGTTCGAGATTGACCACCCGGTCACGCTGTCAAAGAAGAAAGAGGGCGTGCGACACATCTTTGGAGCGTTGCCAAAGCACGTCGTATACGTCGACGTGGATTTCAATACTCAGTCATTAGGCCAGGCAATGCAGGATTCGGGATTCAACGCCACTGAGCGTTCTTTTTTTATCTGGGAGGGGGTCACGAATTATCGTACTGAGCAAGCCGTTGATAGTACCCTTAGCTATATAGGGGGAGTACGAGGAAGTCGCGTCGTTTTCACCTACGTGCACAGAGGCGTGCTCGATGGCTCGGCGACATTTGCAGGGACTCGCCACGTATGGAACACGCTACAGCGTGCCGGCGAAACCTGGACCTTCGGTTTCTACCCAGAACTCCTTCAGGCATACCTTGCAGAACGTGGTCTTGATCTGATGGAGGATGTCGGGGCCTCTGAATATCGGGGACGTTACCTAGGCGCTTATGGTCGTCGCATGACGGGCTACGAGTTTTATCGAGTCGCTTCTGCTCGCTCGCGGTAAATTACGCGAGCACGTTGCGCACAGGTTCTCGACAAATTTAGGACTCCTGAGAACATGCGCGGGCGCGGGTCAAGGAGATGGTGCCTGTAAATAGGCAGAGGCACTCGACAGGGTCGAGCTTCCGATACACGAAACGGAAGTGCACGCTTAGTGGCGCCGAACAGACTTTTGTGATAGCTTCGCTGGGACTCATAGTTTACCACGCTCCTCGACGCTGTGATAGACTGGATCTAAAGTCCCTCTAAATCGAGTTTACGCTTCTTAAGTTCCCTTTTAGTAAAAAGTAAGATGTAGTCTTTTATCTTAATGGTGCTAGAGATGCGCTCTACCACGCCGAGACACTCGTCTTTTGAATGACCGTGGATCATTGTGTAGACGTTGTACCTCCATTCAAGGTAGCTCACACGTTCGTACCCGTGACTTACCTCTGTTAGATCTTGTATTACCCCTTCAAATTCATCAATTCGCTCTTCGGGAATTTCCCACGCAACAAGGACGTTTGACGAGTACCCCACCCGTTCATGCCTGACTACTGCACCATATCGCCTAATAACGCCCTCCGCAATTAATGAACGTATGACCTCTAACAGCTCATCTTCTGTTGTTCCGAGCTCTTGCGCAAGTGTGAGGAACGGCCTACCCTCAATTGCTATACCACGGTGCAAACAGCGTATTATTCGAGTGTCTGCTGCTTCGTAATCGCTTTTCTCGTGCACGGTTATAGCTTGAAATTCGTTTTTAGCTTGAGAACTCGCTTAACCGGGACTACAAGCCAGCCCAGGGGGTCGATTTTCCCTTTTATTTCTTCAAGCGTCGAGGCAAGCCCCTCTTCTGATGTCGCGGTAAGAGTAAACCAGATATTGTACTTGCCTTCCCGCTCATAATTGTGCGTTACCCCCGCATACGAGTTGATGATTTGAGCAGCGCTATCGACTGCATGTTCCGGCACCCGTAACGCAACAAGCGTGCTTGCGAGCCCGATCATTTTTGAGTTGAAGATGGGACCGATCTCCCGTATCACACCATCGGCTTTTAGCCTTCGAACTCTGGCGAGGATTTCGCCCTCAGGCGTGTCGAGCCTCGTTGCAAGCTCTCTGTACGGTTCTTTTGTTAGCGGGAACTCGTGCTGCAGCAGGTTGATCAATTGTGAGTCAATCGCATCAAAGGCTCTCATGTCCACCCACCGCCACAATACGGGTCGTCACCGAGGTAGTCACCGCTCATTGCGTGCGCCCGAGCACGGCAGCCCCTGCACGTGTCTGAATAACGGCACGTTTTGCACGCCCCTGTAAATGCTGAGGGGTCGCGCAGTGAAGCTAGAATGGGGGAGGTCTCCCATATCTCGCTAAAGCTCGTGCGTCTTATGTCTCCTGCGGGTAGCGGAAAATACCCACATGGTTGGACCGTGCCGCTGCTCGTCACGAAGACGTAACTTAAACCCGCAAGGCATCCTTTCCGTCTCTCTTTTAGCCGGTACTGCGGGGTGCACGTTGGTCGTATGGGGAGGGCCCCATTCCTGTCACGTTCATCAAGCCATTTGAGTGTCCCATAATATTCAGACTTTGAGACGAGATCTGTCGTACTACCTCTGCCGGTAGGCACAAGGGCAAAGACGTGCCACGCCGATGCGCCAGATTCACGCACCATGTTATAGATACGAGGCAACGACGTTACGTTAGCGTTGGTGACCGTGGTATTGATCTGAAACGTAATCCCCGCCTCTTTCAATGCCTTAGCCCCGTTAAGTGCATCACGATACGCTCCACTTACACCCCGTAACGAATCGTGGGATTGAGCATCTGCACCGTCAATGCTAATCGAAGCTGCAGTCAGTCCCGCGTCTCTCAGCCTTCTCGCCCTCTTTTCGTTGACCAACGTCCCGTTTGTTGCAAGCGCGGTTCTCACCCCAGACGTCGCAGCGTGCTCTATCACGATGTCCACATCCTTTCGTAAAAGCGGTTCGCCGCCAGTGAGGATGAGAAGGGGGTGAAACGTTGAAAGTTCGTCGACAAATGTGCACGCTTCATCAGTGGTAAGCTCTCCCCTGCTGCTTCGTTTGCTTCTTCCAGTTCCTCCTGCATCTGCCTTGCAGAAGCGACACGCAAGGTTGCATTCTCGTGCGACTTCCCATGCTACGACGGCGGGCATCTTCACGTGCTGTCACCTCGTGTCATCTGATCGCTGAGGTAACAGCTTGGGTCCGCCCCCCAGAGGTCGCCCATGCTAGATGCTCGGACCCTGCAGCCACCGCACACCTCTACATACCTACAGGTGCCGCAACGCCCCCTAAGGTGTGATTTTTTGTCACGTAACATCGAAAGGAGTTCATGCTGGCTGTTCCATATGGTGCTCAAGCTGGTCTCTCGCACGTTGCCCACTCCTTCCTCCCAGAACTGGCAGGGCCGCACGTTTCCATTTGGATCGATGTTGATAATCTTCTGTCCTGCAGAGCAACCCCCGTGCGCGGTAAGGAGAGACATGACAGAGCTCTTGTCGGCACTTTCGACCGAATTAAGTATGTAGATGCCATCTGCGTGGTTATCGGTGGTAAGCACCTCGATTCCGTGGTCTGCAAGCGTTTTAGTTCGTTGAATGAGGTAGTCCACCACCTCGACTCGTGTCTCGTTTGTGATATCCATCTCGGCACTCGCCCTCCCTGCGTACACGAGATGATACAGGCAAAATCGGGGGATCTGGTGCCTAATAAGAAGATCGGTAACTGCAGGCAGGTCGGAGACGTTGTGGCGGTTGACCGTGAACCGTATGCCCGTTTTTGTGCCCGCGTCTCTTGCGTTTTTTAGTCCTTCAATTGCTTTCTTAAACGCTCCTCTTTCGTTTCTGAACCTGTCGTGCGTAGCTTCCACCCCGTCAATACTGACGCCGACATAAGAAACGCCCGCTTCAGCGATTCTTCGAGCGTAATCTCGTGTAATAAGGGTTCCATTGGTAGAGAGGCCAACTCTCAATCCTTTAGAGACAGCATATGCGCAGAGCTCAACGGTGTCACCTCGTATGAGCGGCTCACCTCCAGAAAAAAGCATGACAGGGGGGTGCAGGGTTGCCGCATCATCGATGAGCTCATGCGCTTCATCGGTGTTCAGCTCATCGGACGCAGCTGCATCCGCCGCATCAATATAACAATGCGAGCACGCGAGGTTGCACTTTTTCGTAACGCTCCATACGATGACCGGTCCCTGGTTCCCAGCATTATGGAGCTGTCGACTTGCTTTGGTTGGAAGTGACGAGTCTACGCTAGCGGTTCTGAGTAGCAGGTTCGTGCATCCTATCATCAGCTATAACCGTACTGGACTTACGCTCGTATTAATAGTTTCTTAGTGCGAGTCGTTCGATTGATTCCGGTTGGATAACTGGTCGATTCTGAGTGTGCCGTGATTCTCGTTTTAACGGATAAGCCGCTACCCGCAGGGACTCACGGGCAAAGATGAGACCGTTATGTGAACCCTATTTCAGTCGGTATGGTGGAACGTAGTGCCGGTGGAGTACGTTCGGCAGGACAAACTACTTGAGCCGTCTCTCCGGTTGCTGTTTCCTTTGCACCCCTTTCCCTCATAGCCATGACCAGCGCAGGTGCACGATCTACGTCAACGCATCCCTCATGCGCTGTACAGCACTCCAGGGACGCGTTTTCGAAGGGCGAACCCCAGAACGAACGGGCGACACTAACCAAGCTCTATGCAATCTCTTTATTGCTTGCGTCAACACAAATGGGGCATCGTCCGCTGAGGCACGGTAACAAGGAGCAACGCTTATTATCGGGCTATAGCACATCCAGTTTGATGGATGACGAGGCAGCATTTGTTACCCGTCTCACTGGCTTCGGGCTCAGCGAGAAGGAGGCACAACTCTACCTGCACTTGCTGAAGTACGGCCCAAAGACCCCATCTCCCATCGCGAAATCACTGAAGACGTATCGCGAAGACGTGCATCGGACGCTCACCAGTCTCATCGAAAAGGGTATGGTCCGCCCCTCACTCGATGCCCCCACCATCTACGCGGCGGTGGACCTCGACACCGCGCTCGACGCCGCTTTGAAAAAGCAGGAGAGCGAGCTTCGTGAGATGGAGGTGCGAAAGCGGGAGCTGCAGGAGCTTTCCAAGCGACAGCGGTTTCGGCCATCCGATGAGGTAACGACGTTTAAGATCATCAAGAGCGTCAAGGAACTCGTCGCTGTATCGATAGCCAGCGTGATCTCTATACAGGACGAAGTGCTGCTCGTCGTTCCCCAGCTGATGTTAGTTATCGCCTCCATCTTCGGCATAAACGACGAAATGCTAAGGCTTATTGAGCGCGGAGGGCACGCCCGGGGCATCATATTTGACGTCACATACTCGGGCATCGAACTAGTGCAAGAACTGCTCGACATTGGCGAAGAAATACGGATCTACGATGGCTACCGCGGGTTGCCCTTCGGAGTTTTGGACAAGAAGATTTGTTTGAGTTCGATTAACGTCGATATCACACGCGCTTCACTCAATGAGCCAATTTCAATGATCTGGACCGACGATCCCACCTATGCTGGCTACCTCGTTGCCAACTTTGAACTACTTTGGGAACAAGCAGTTCCAGCGACAGTGCGAATTCAGGAGCTGCTGCAACAAGGGGCTGAGTCCCCCTAGCGAATGGCCGTGCGCCAGCACCAAGAAGAAAGCCTCATTCGGCATTTTCAACCCGTAAAAATCAACGAAGATCTAGGGCGGATTTGGGCCGAAAATGCGCTTTCGCCCTACTTGGCGTGTAAAATGGGAAGGCAGATCGTGACGGAGTGAACTGCCCACGACAATAACCAGAGACACAGTTGGGTGAGTAATGACGAGAAATCGCACGCTCCTCGGGGCACTCCTTTTTGTCGGTGTGGCGCAGTTCATTCTCGTGATAGTCATCGCCGAAGCGCGGTATCCCGGGTATAACGTGGCGATCGACGCCCTAAGCAACTTGGGCGTGGGACAAACGGCGCTTTTATACAACGCATCAACCGCGGTGTTCGGAGCATTCGTGCTCATCGGGTCAATGCTCGGACGGCGTACCCTGGGCACCGGCCTTACCATCACCCTTGCAGCAGCCGGTGCCTGTGCTGTGGGGGTGGGCGTATTCCCTGTAAGAATCAGCGCGCCCCACGTAGTCTTCGCGATCGCCGCATATGTGTTTGTGGTGGTCTCGGTGATCATCTCGTACAGGGTGCTGCGCCCGCCGCTCTCGCACTTCTCAGTGGGCCTCGGGATCATCGCGCTCGTTGCCCTTGTCCTACTCGTCACGCATCACGATCTGGGAATAGGTAAAGGCGGCATGGAGCGCATGGTCGCCTACCCGATCTTTTTGTGGGCGCTTGGGTTCGGAGGATCCCTAATAGGCGCAAAGTAACCATGAATCGGCCGAAGCAGAGCTGGTAGTTGATGGATTTTATGCTATGACCGTTGCCATGTTGCGCGGGATCCCTTGCAGTGCGGCGGCCAGCAGCAGCGCACTCATCTAGCGAGGTCTTTTAGCTCTCGACTAAGCGAATAGCCAATGATGACTCTGATGCCGACGATGAATGCGAGAATAACAGCCTGATCAAAATTGGGACTGAGTATCGTCCTTACGAGGTCATTCGCGATAAAAAGCTCCAAGGCCAGAACGATTTTTGAGGTGTAATCCAATCTGATGGCGGTGTAGTCGGGCGGGTGTCGGCGAAGGACACTCTTTACGAGCTCCACTACGACGCGGGCACTTGCGTAGAAGATGATGACGGCGCCTACGAGCTCGAAGAAGGTGACAATCCAGCTGACGACAATTACCCAGTTGCTAATATCCTCGAACATGTGGATGAAGAACAGTCGGGCTCTTTATCGGTGATACTTGGTAATAACATTTCCTTTCGCGAAACCTATCCAGTCAGCGGTTGCCGCGACGCCCTTCTTCCAGCGTCCGCAGCATTTCGGCAGTATCCGTCGTTGGCACGCGGCACGCAAAATTCTGACAGACGTACGCGGTGGGCTTCCCGTCGACGCACGTCTGGAGCTTCGTAAAAGGAGCGATTTCTGCGATTTCAGGATGCTCCGTCTCTGCGGGCCGGAAAACCACGACATTATACGGCAGGAAATGCGTGTCAAGCGCCCTCAGCATGCGTTGGGTATCGTCTGAGCGCGAGTCGCCGCATATAGCGGTCTCAAACGAGGGACCGAGGGCGAGATCAAGCGCGCTCAAAAGATGCGTGTGGGCTTGCGGGGCCCGCATGACTTCGTGTGAGAGCGCCCGCTCCAGTCTCGACGCTTCATCGAGATACTCCGGCCTGCCCGTTAGATGGCCAAGAAACTGTAGGTTCATCAGCATTGCCGAGTTGCCTGAGGGGAGTGCGCCGTCGAACACGTCGCGCGTGCGTAAGATGAGCGATTCCGCATAATCGGCGGTCGAGTAAAACCCGCCGTCTGCTTTATCCTTGAAATGCGTCAGCACGTGCTCCAGAAGCTCAAGTGCCGCTGCAAGGTAGCGCGTTTCAAAAGTCGTTTCGTACACTTCCGATAGGCCCCAGATGAAGAAGGCGTAGTCATTCAACGACGCGGTGACCCGCGCCTCGCCCTCCCGATACCGGTGAAGAAGCCGACCTTTAGGGTCGCGCATATGCTCGAGGATAAAATCGGCCGCCTTTGCTGCCGCTGCGGCATACCCCGGCTCCCCGAGAGCGCGCGCGCCTTTAGCGAGCGAGGCGATCATGAGCCCGTTGCAGTCAGCAAGTACCTTATCATCCCGCAGCGGATGTACGCGCTTCTCCCTCAGTTCATACAGCTTCTGTCGGATCGACTCAATGCGATTTCTGAGGGTTTCTTCGTCCATCTTGAGGTCTGCTGCGAGTGCTGTGACCGATCGCGTCAGGTGAAGTATGTTCTTGCCGGTACGTTCCCCCGTGCTCTCGTCGCTGTAGTTGCCCGCGGATGCGAGGTTGAACACGATACGGGCGAGCTCTGCTTGCTCTGCGGTGAGCCCTCGCTCGAGCTCCTCGAGGCGCCACAGGTAGAACTTCCCCTCCGCTCCCTCGCTGTCAGCGTCTATCGCGGTGTAGAAGCCTCTCTCGGACGACGTCATCTCCCGCGATACAAACGAAAACACGTCCCGAACGACCCGCGCATACTCGTTGTTCCCGGTTGCCTGATAGGCCTCAGCGTACGCGAGCCCGAGGAGTGCTTGGTCATAGAGCATCTTCTCGAAATGCGGGACGAGCCATGCAGCGTCAGTGGAGTATCGATGGAAGCCGAATCCCACGTGGTCCCAGAGTCCGCCGTGGCGCATCGCTTGAAGCGTTTTTTCCACCATCTGTAGCGGCTTGCGTTCACCCGTTCGCTTCCAATAGCGAAGCAGAAACGTAAGGCTGGGGGGTGTGGGGAACTTCGGGGTGCTCCCGAACCCTCCGTGCACGTCGTCGAAGAGGCAGATGGCCTCTTCGTACGCTATCTGAATCGCTGAGGCGTTGAGATCTCCGGCCGAGGGCGGGGGCGATGACGCACGGAGCGCGGAAACGATCTCAGAAGCAGACGTGTCGATCTCGGGCCTCTGGTGGCGCCACGCCTCCTGTATGCGCGGTATAAGCTCCCGCATCCCCGTTCGCCCGAATCGCGTCTCCTTTGGGATGTACGTGGCCGCGAAGAATGGCTTTGCGTCAGGGGTGATTACTACGCTGAGGGGCCATCCTCGTAGCCCGGTCATTGCCTGACAGACTGCCATATAGACGTCGTCGATATCCGGTCGCTCTTCCCGGTCGACCTTGACGTTCACGAACGCGTCGTTCATCATTCGCGCGATCTCAGGGTCCTCGAACGACTCATGGGCCATAACGTGGCACCAGTGGCACGTCGAGTACCCAATCGACAGAAACAGGGGCTTGTCCTCGCGTCGTGCCTTGTCGAACGCTTCGGCCCCCCACGGATACCAATCGACGGGGTTGCCAGCGTGTTGGAGCAGATATGGGCTCTTCTCGGAGGCCAATGCATTTCTCCGTTCCCCGCCCTTTGTGCCTTCGCGCTCCACAGGTGAAGTAGGCTAGTGCCGCGGCGCAAATAGCTTTCGTTGTTGATCATCTGTCCGCGCCCTGTAGCCCGATCTTCCTCGGCTGTCGGCTTCGTTCTGAAACTGCCGTGCATTCGCCTGCAAACACACAGGTTAGGGCTCCAGACGCACACGTTGAAGGCTCTGCGGGGTTCCTGACCCTCTCAAAGCTGCAAACTTCATCTTGTCGTTTTGGGCCGGGAAACTGTTATTAACCTGAATAATAGGGTTAAGCTGAACCCGTTGCGAACAAGGTACTTAGTTCTGGGGCCGTTCCGCTGTAACATAAACCGCAACACCGGAGGATCGACAAATGACAAAAAATGGTCTTATCAATATTTCCGCAGAGCCAGGAGGACGCGAGATCGTCATCATTTCAGTCTTCGACGCGCCGCGTGAGCACGTGTTTAGGGCGTACACTGATCCGAATCTTATACCGCAGTGGTGGGGGCTGAAAGAGCACACTACCTCCGTTGATACAATGGACGTGAGACCAGGCGGGGTTTGGCGATTGGTCTCGCGCGACTCTAACGGGAATGAGTTTGCCTTCAAAGGCGTATATCACTCCGTAGTGCCCCCCGAGCGGCTTGTCCGAACGTCTGAATTCGAAGGCATGCACGGTCATGTGTCGCTTGAGACCGCGACGTTTGAAGAGCACGACAGCAAGACTACAGTGACTGCAACAGCCGTTTTCCAGACCGTTGAAGATCGCGATGGGATGCTCCAGTCGGGAATGGAGCGAGGGGCGACCGAGACTATGGATCGACTTGCCGAACTACTGCAGAAACTGAAGCGCTGAGAGAAGTAAGGTTGCTCGTGCGCGAGAATTCTGAACTGCAACAAGTGCAGGTGCGGGATCGTTCTAGTGTAAGGTAGTGCTACAAGTATAATCGATCGGGCGCACTCGCCTTCGCGCGTAGCCCAGCACTATATCTAACTATATTACGGTGAACCGGCATACGCGTTGGCAAATTGCCCCAGATCGAACGCTGCGATCTCGTCAGCACCAAACGTGGTCCAGATCGCGAGGGTAACAGCAAACTATGAAACGAAGCATGTTTAGGTTAATCGTTGTGTTATTGGCTGCTGCGGTGCTTACTGCGGTGCTTACTGCGATGGTTATCACAAACTTCCCGCACTCGTCAAAGTCTGATTACAGCGCCGATCTTGCAAAAAGCATTGAAGGGGTAGGGTGGATCCCGATAAATCCAATATCGCAGACAGCTGACAATGTGTACTCGGGGTCGTACAGGGTAAGCAGCAGCAATAGCAGCGGAAATGGAAGCGCTAAAATCGCGGTGACAATCGAGATCGCGCAGTCCGAAGCTGCGGCAAACGAACGATATGGGCAGTTAGCCCTCCAAAAACAGAATGCCGGGTATACAAGTGGGGAGAGTAATCTTGGTAGCTCCACCATATTCGGGGACACAAAAGCGTCGTGGTTTGGGTATAAATCGAACACCCTCAATAATGCGTCGACGTACACTGTCTTGTACGCCTATGATGCAGGAATTAGTAACTGGGTTGTAGTGACTGAGTCTGCGGGTACTCTGAGCAACAGCACAAGTTGATCCTACTGATTCCGTCGCGTCTAGGCCCAACAATCCTTTTTACGCGTGAAATAACTGCAAACAATATGCTATACGATAGTAGAATCCACGAGCAGCCGGGACCTTAAAATAAAGGAAGCAAAGGAGCAAGAAGAGATTGATAAAACTTGTAATAGCGGTCAAACACGCGGATTCAACTAATGAAAGCAGCACAGCGACGACGAGAAAAAAGAAGGGTGAGCAAACGCACGTCTGGTCGTCTGAGCGTGTTCATTTTTTGACCACTCGAACACCATACACAGTCTCTACGGTCACATTTCAACCGAAGCCTTTATCGTTTCTTTTGGTACGTTCTTAGGCGTCGAGTGGCGAACATTGCAAGAGGCAATCATGCGCACATACAAAATCGTTTCATTTTCTGTAATCATCCTTCTCGTTACCGTGCTATTTGCAGGCGTTGTAACTATTCCTGCAGCAGCACAGTACGATACGATGCAGTTCCGCTACAACGCCCAGCACACCAGCGACTACAGCCCCGTGGCGGGGAGCAATACGTCGAATGGCAATCTGACATGGAGCTTCACGACCGGACACTACGTGTTCTCCTGTCCTGCCATCGTCAACGGGGTGGTCTACGTGGGGAGCGATGACAATAACGTCTACGCCATCAACGCCACCACCGGCGCCAAGCTGTGGAACTACGCGACCGGAGGCTACGTAGGCTCCTCCCCCGCTGTCGTCAACGGTGTGGTCTACGTGGGGAGCTACGACAACAACACCTACGCTCTCAATGCCACCACCGGCACCAAGCTGTGGAATTACGCGACCAGAGGCAATGTTTTCTCCTCCCCCGCCGTCGCAAACGGCACGGTCTACGTGGGGAGCTATGATAGCAACGTCTACGCCCTCAATGCCACCACCGGCACCAAGCTGTGGAACTGCGCGACCGGAGACTCAGTGCTCTCCTCCCCCGCCGTCTCAAATGGTGTGGTCTACGTGGGGAGCAACGACAACAACACCTACGCCCTCAATGCCGCCACCGGCACAAAGCTCTGGAACTACACGACCGGAGGCTACGTGACGTCCTCCC
>JBEKER010000031.1:0-13247 GCA_050013755.1 Halobacteriota archaeon | reverse complement strand
CAAGCTTGTGTAGCTCTGTTTCGATCTGCTCTGCTTCCTCAACCAGCTTCTGCGTGCTGATGTTCACGTTCAATACGTTGCTTACCACGTCAATGACGCGAGCTGCTGCGCGTGGATCAGGAGTGGGACCTTGGGTTTCTCCCAAGAGGCAAAGCGCCGGGAGCTTGTTAATATGACTCTCATTCATTATGCTTCCGGCGATACCCGAGATGCTTCCGGTCACCAAGGTCTCGGTTTTATCCTTCACGAGACTGAGTTGTTCGGCGCCAGTTGCGGCGGCATAAACGGTGCGTTCTTCGCGCATCGTGGCGATGCCAGCGATCGGTATGTTGAGTTTCGCGTTCAGACTCTGCGCCCAGCCAATAACTGTTTTGCCTATGTCATAAGCAATCATTGGGTGAATGAGGATATCCGATAGCACTACGATGAAGTTGTTTTGAGGATCCTCGTAGATTCTAACTGGGGCGTGCGTGAGTCCTTCAAAGAGCACGGTAATGGGCGGAAACAGGCGAGATTCGACAGTTCCTATCTGCTTCATCTTGAGCTCTGATGCTATTTGTGTGGCCACGATGTTGCCAACGAGGCCGATTCCGGGGAATCCCTCGAGGATTACGGGGCTCTTTGAGCTCACCTCTTCCTCGATAATCATGTTAACGTATTCGTTATCAGTCATTCCGGCTTTCATAATGTATCAGCGTCCACAATTGCTCACTTTTTAAACAATGACCCATTACTAAGTAAATACTTTATCTATCCATTACACGACTTTTCTCTTGATCTCAAAACGGCACCTTGGATAAGTGCGTCCTTTGCGGAGCGCATATAAACAATGTGCCTTAAAGAACGTATAGGCCTCACAGCCATAGGTCGTGACCACAATTCAAGAATATGCGTTCAAACGAGGATTCAAGAAGGATGCTAATCAGCGGGTTGTCGAAGCACTCAGAGCGTGCTTTGGCATCGATATCAACGTGCACGACGACGAATACCGCTTAAGCTACGGGGCACTGAAGACGGTGACGATACGTGTGGCTGACACGTTACTCGTCGATACCGAACCCAGTACCAGCGTTCCCGAAGCGGTAATGATCGATACGAACACGCGGTTCCGCTGTTTTCTGGAAAAAGCAACCGGATACACGGCAAAACAGCGTGCAAAAAAGGCTCAACAAGCAGTAAAACGCGCCAAAGAGGACTGACCTGCTCCAGTTCTGCCCACTCTATTCGACGTATATTGCCGGTTTCATGGGAAGTGCTCGCCTCGCGCGATTCGCTGGATCGTACACGTTGTCGTTTTCTTCGCAGACATGCACGTGTTTTCCAAATTTTCGTGACATGTAGTCCTTGGCGGCGAGAAGAGTCTCTGATTCGGCCTTGAAGTCCAGCGCGTCAGCAGATGGGGCTTCGTGAGCGAACGATTTGGCAAGATCGGGTGCGATACGAGCGACTTCTTTCACATACATACGCAGAAGCGGATCGTCTTTGGCCCCGGCTATGATGTTCTTGACCGAGGGATCATCAAGCCCACGCGCGACGGCGTAGAGGGCGTATTTCCACTGAGCCGGAAGGTAGATAAAAACTGATTCGGTTTCCCGCTTTATTGCGCCTTGTATATTTGAGATGTCACTGACCACCCGATCCAAGAAGCCCTTCTGCGGAAGTGTTTCGGCATAAAGATCGTCATACAGCGGGAATTCTGCGAGGGAGATATAACCAGACTTCAGCATTCTCTCCCATAGCTCCTCAGCAATATGAGGCACAACAGGCGCCAGCACGCGGAGCCATATATCGATGACATCCCAGAGCGTGCGACGCTTCTCGTTACCCTCCAAAATCATCGATTTGTACTCTTCAACCCGGTTTAAGTGTTCAAAAAACGCTTCGGTGACGTACTTTCTGTACGAGAATTGATGGGCGGCTTCAGACGTTTTTGATACCATCGCCTTAGTCGCTGCCAGTATCCATCGACTGGCAAAAGAAAGCTGTCCATTGTATTCTGGCCTCCCCGCTTCGACATCACTCTTCGTTGCATGCCAAAACCGCAGAAGCCTCTTTTTGACCATCTCGACTTCTTTTTCCCTCCAATCAATGGTTGAATTCAGGTCGGCAATGGACACCAGACAGAGCCGCACGAGGTCCGCGCTATAGACCTCCGGGACTGTCGCGATGGGAATTACGTTGCCCTTGCTTTTCGACATCTTCACCCCTTCGCGAACAAGAAGCTCGTTGAGCGTAACGAGCTTTGGCCAGCAAGTCTCGGGAAACAGTATCGCGTGATGGAACAAGAAGAAGCTCAAGTGATTGGAAATGTGGGCAATAGCAGTGTGCCGGTGATCGTTCGGATACCAATAGATGAAGTCGTTTCTCGCAGCTCTGATCACCGTCTCCGGCAAACCTGTTTGCTGGCAGACGTCCATTGCGTCGCCCTTGCCTAAGAAAACGTAGTCAAAGAAGGCGGGCGTTAGCCGCTTCGGGTCACACTCGCGTATGTGCTGGATGACGGTATAGAGCGCCATGTAGATAACGGAATCAGAAAGCGGCTCAATTATCCAGTGCTCGGTTGAGAATGGAAATTCCGTCCCAAGCCCTCTACGCCGAACGCACGGTCGTTGATCGAGCCACTCAAACGTCTGGACGAACTGTGCTCTGTATATCTCTGGTGTGATTTCAAGCTGGTCAAGTAACTCAAATGCCTTTTCCTTCCAGTGAGGGTCGCCATAGTTGAGGAAATACTGGCCGGGCTCTACGGCCACAACCACACGACCGCCACATCGACAGAGTCCTTTTGTTGAGGTCTCATAAATGCTCGACGCAGCATTTCGACTATTGAGGAATTCAACGATATCCTGCTTGACGTCGCGCACTAGCCGGCCATCAAATTGCTCGGCAGTTTCCTTAAGAATCCCAGTATAAAATTCCTCCCTGTAAAGTATGTTCGTAATATGGCTCAGCGTCTTGTCGTCGCGTTGAGATCGTACTCCATAGCGTTCGCACAGCTCTGATGCGGGAAAATCCCCGTACCCGTCGATTTTGACGAGAGATATCGGCTGTATGGCTTCAATATCGCTCCTTAACGAGGAGAGATCAATATCCAAACCCGTGCTCCCTTGCTGCTTTAGGTCGTTCAGCGCTGCCCAATCATAGGGGGCGTGAGCGGGGACACTCATGACGATTCCGGTACCGTGATCAGAATCGACGAAAGACGCGGGAAGAATGGGTATTTTCCGTCCCAGAGGGCTGACGCAATGCGCCCCTAGGAGTGACGTGCCCTGAAACTCCTCAATGATAGTGACCTCTCGCTGCTGATACCGCAACTTGGAGGCGCTTTGGTGGGAAACGATCCACGTCTCACCATCGACGTAGGCTTTGATGTAGGTCGCGTCAGGCGCAACCCAGAGATTTGTTACCGCAAAAACTGTTTCAGGGCGCAGCGAGGCCGTGACGACATAAGCGTCGTCCAGAGAGAACTTGATCCCAACGTACTCGTCGATTGATATCTTCTCCACGTCGCCGCCGGCGATATCGTCTTCCCCGACGGCGTTTTGATCGATCGTGCAGAAGAGAACTGGGTGTTGTCCGCGCACGATCAGCCCGAGCTCCATCAGCTTGCCGTACTGCCAGCGAATAAACTGGTTGTAGACAAGGTCGCCAGTGGTAAACTGTCGGGACCAGTCGATTGAGAAGCCCATCTTCTTGAAATCTGGCGCGATCTTCTCCGCAAAGTAGTTCGCGATATTCCAAGGATCCACAAACGAATTGACGATCTGCTCGACGCGCGACTCGTCATCCTCATAGAGGCGAACGTAGTTCTTATAAAGCGCTATTGTCGCGTTTTCGCGGCGCACTATGCACGAGCTAATGGCGAGTATCGGTGTTCCCGTAATGTGCCACGCCATCGGCCACAGCACGTTGTGGCCGTTCATTCGCATAAACCGAGCGTGAATATCAGCAACGTTATAGGTCCGTGTATGGCCTATGTGCTGAGGTCCGCTCGTATACGGATACGGCGTCGTCAAGAAGTACTTCTTCGGCCCTGCGCTTTTTGGCTCAAATATCTTGTCGCCAAACCAACGATCCTGCCACTTCCTCTCAATAGCTCGAATTTCATCAAGTTCAGAAGTTGCCACTTGCACTCCCTGCGGTGAGTTTCAACGATTAGAAAATGGCTATTTGGACAAGCGACCTGATGGGAACGTTCTGAACTTGATCAATCCCCTTCTTGTTGATAAGCACAGCTACCGACAGCGGCGTTGCTTGCATCTCTTTGATGCTTTCTATGAGTTCAATCGCCGTGCTTCCAGTGGTTATTACGTCATCGACTATCGCGCAGCTTTTTCCCGCAATATCAGCGAAGTTTTGACCAAATGAACCCTTAACGCCGCCATTTTCAGATCCCTTTTGTTTTTGCGGAACAAACACTGCGAGCTCTGCTCCGATTTCGTCGGCGACAAGCGTCGCAAGAGGTAATCCACTCAGCGCTACGCCGATTACTACGTCAGGATCGCCTGTCTCCAAGATCATGTCGACCAACGCGAGCGAGACGAATCTGAGCCTCTCTGCGTTTTGCCCAATCTCGCTCCAGTTTACGTATATGTCCTTTGGCGCAGGCTCTTGTGAGCTCTTGGAGCGGGTGAGAAGCCACGTTGCAGTTTCTCGTGAAATGTTCAGTTCGTCCGCTATCTCCCCGGAACGCAACCCTTTCTCGCGTAGTTCCTGCGCTTTGCTTATGAGATCGTTCAAATCGTTCATGTTCTGACTCCTCCCACCTGTCAAAGATTACCTCTTCACCGGCTTAACTCTCACGTCAGATCCGCAGACAGGACAGATCGCTTCCGTTTCATACAACCGACCACATCCGACACACCTGCGTCTCCATGTCAGCACGCGTTTGATGCGTGCCTGCTGGATCGGTTGCGTCTCTATAGCGAGGCGCGCAGCGACATTTTGAACGGAATAATCATCCGTAACCAGCGTACCGCTTACCTCAAGTGCCTTCGCCAGCAAGTCAATATCGGCTTGAGACAGCCTAAGATGGTCACCCGTCGACTTAGCCTTTTCCGTGACAACGTCTACTGCTTTTTTCAACGGCTCTTCGATTCTCAGTCCCTCCTTTAGAAACTCTTGCAGTACTACTGTCGCTTGAGAGCTCTTCAACTCGCGGGTTACCTCAGGAACTGTGTACATAGTGCCAGAGACGTGAACGCCATAAATAAACACTGGGGCGTCAAGCACGTACGTTCTAGACATCGGTCGTGTATATGTAATTGATTCAATATGCATCTTTTTCTAGCAAACAGTCATCCAGGCAGCTCCTGAGCTAGCATAGGCAGCCTTATTTGGTGTCGTAGGCGGAAGCGGCATACCCTCGCCTGCGCGCCGAGATCTCCGCAGCATCTAGCCTTTCAGGCGGCGCATCTAGCAACGCTGCGTCTGTCGCTGGTTAACGTTCAGAGAGGCTTTTCAGTCCTCTCCGAGCCAGAGAAAGGTTTTTATTATCGCTGAGTGCTCTACCAATGAATACTAAATGGAGGTGCATTCAATGACGAACCTACCAGAAAAGGTAGTCAACAACATTAGCGCTGTGAAGACTGTAGTATTCGCAACGGTGAGCGACGCCGGTATACCAAACGTAGTGCCCAATCAATTCACTATCGTAAAAGACCCCGAAACAATTCTCGTCGGTGACAACTTTTGGCACAAAACTGCTGACAACCTGAAGAGGCCAAATTGCAACGTTGCCCTTACTTCGTGGGAGGGCTATGAAGGCTATCAACTCAAGGGCATAGCAAACTATGTGACTGAAGGACCTGACTACGAGATGATGAAACAGAAGATCAAGAGCCGAAATGAAAAACTGCCTGCAAAGGGCTGTGCGATACTAAAGGTAACAGAAGTCTACGACCTCGCTCCAGGGCCAAACGCAGGAAAAAGAATCGCATAACCGGCCAACCCCAACTAACAGCAGTTGCGGCAATTTCAAAAAAACGGGTGCAACGATCGTTAGTTAGCACCATTAAATACTCGTCGCTCAGAGCGGGGAGCTGGAGATGCTAGAGGTAAAGAATGCCAGCAGATATATTAACTCTTTTTTCAAAATTTGGCCTCAAAAAAGAAGCTGGGGAGGTTTACCTTCATCTGCTACAGACGGGACGACGAACGGCAGTTGAAGTAGCCGAATCGCTTCATCTCACTAGTCACGGTGCTAACAAGGTCCTGCTAGAGCTTTCGAAACAAGGACTCGCTAAGCGTATATCGACAAATCCGGAAACGTTCGTAGCTGCATACCCGTCCTCCTTGCTAAATCCTGCCATTAGTACAGAGGCCGTGAAGTTACAGAGCCTCAGCGAGGCGCGAGATACGCTACTCGAGCTGTGGGACGTTGAGCGCACAAAAGCGCAAGGCCTGCCCGTCGAATGGTGTCCGATCGAAGAGGGCTTCATCGTTCTGTATGACAAAGACGATATTATCGACCGGCGTCTCGAGACCTTTCACGCGACAGAAAAAAGGCTCTGGATCATCTCTACCGAGTTTTGGCTGCTTCGATGGGACAAAGTGCTTCACGACTATTTTGTAGGTGATGAGGACAAATGCAGGATCGAAGATCTAAGGATCCTGCTTCCGATTACGCCAAACAATATCGATGCAGTAAAGCAGCTCTCTACGTGCTTTAAGATACGACACGCACCAATGATGAGCAATTTCGCGGTCGTTATTTCAGACTGCAAAGAGGCGATGTATACGGGCGTAACAAAGGATCTCGACGAGTTAGAGCGAGTCGAACTCACCCCGTCGCTGTGGTCGAACAACAGCGGATTTATTGAGATCCAGAGTTCCCTGTTTCAGTCACTCTGGGACAGAGGGGTAGATGCCCGTTTGAGGATACAAGAGATAGAGACGGGTAAGGCCATCGAGGTCACCCGCGTCATTACCGACTACCAGGAGATCGTAGAAGACTTCGCGTCGCTCATAAACACGGCCCAAAAAGAGATATTCTTGTGGAGCAGAAGCGAGGCTTTGCCGATTTTGGCACCACTCATTCCAAAGGATGCGCGACAACGAGGTATTGACGTGATTGTAATGGCCGAGATTACTAAGGATAATCTGCAAGCGGCTCAAGAAATCGCGGAACGTGCCGATGTGCGCCATATCCCTCAGATTGTGCATAGCACGGGGGTAATCATCGATCAGCAGGCAATGCAAGTGTTGCTTTATTCATTTAGTGAGAAGGGCGCAGAGCTTTATAATTCAATTTATACGAATACACAGAGCTTCGTTGAAACGCAGCACTCGATGATGGAAGACATGTGGCACTCAGGAATCGAGCTGCGGTACAGAGAAGAAGAGCTGACGGCAGGACGAGTGGTGCAGACGATACAAGTCATAAAGAAGAGGGAGAACGTCTACAAGGCTTTCTATGAGATGCTCGACAGGTCGAAAAATGAATTCAACGTGATACAAACTCGCATGGGGGTAAAACGGCTCTATAATTTGATCAAGGATAGAGAGATGCCCAAGATTACGTATCGCTTGCTGGCACCTATTGAAAGCGTCAACATCGAAGAAGCGCGTCTGCTTACGAAGTATTTTGAAATTCGTCATCTTGAATCGGAGACTGGGGCAGGAATTTTTATTTCCGATGATGACAAGCTGCTCGGAACGAGTTATATTTACGACACCGGCGATATAGATAAAGTGATATACAAGTCAGCCTTCAGAACGGACATTTCTGAGTTCATTTTTATCGAAAAGGAGCTCTTTAACAGCTTCTGGTACAACGCGACGCCGCTAAGTATTAGAGAGCAGGAGCTCCCAATTGCCGTGGCAAAAGGTGTGATCGACGCGGAGAAGCCCGAAAAGCGACCTACAGGACGCTAACTCTGACGGCGGCCCGTACAGCGTATCTGCTTCTGAAAAGTTCGACTAACATCAGGTAGCTGCCCAACGCTCTGACGCCGATCGCGTATCCGGGTCTTCTAAAAATACCCAAAAACTTTTGGCACTTGGCTGGCTTTCTGCTGAACTGCTCTTTGCAAGTCTACCTTTGTTGAGCACGTATTCTGATTTAAAGATGCTCAAAGCAACATTTTTTATACATAACACGACGTCAATATGTGGAGGGTGTCATCATGACGCGTGGAGTATTGCATAAAGACGTTTCGACGCTTAGCGGGGTCAACGTAGGAAAGGTAAGAGATGTTCTAATTAACTGGGATAACAAGGAAATTTCACTAGATGTCTCAAAAGGCTTGCTCAAAGGGGAAACAATTGTCCCTTGGTCGAAAATCATAAGCGTTGGCGATATCATTATAGTTTCTGATGATCTAGCCCCTGAAGGCAGTAAGTGAGCGCTCTTAACGAGTTGCGCTCGCTGCAGGGTTCCTCCTGTGATTTAATTATCATTGCACGTATTTCTCTCGATTTGACCACACTCTTATGACCGACTCGTATTACACGCTCGGTGGTAGCCAATGAAAGGTTTTGCCGTTGTGTTCGACTGCGCGGGTACACTTCTCGAGAAACATCGCGTAGCAAAGGATATTGACCAAGGCACGCTCTTGCATCAGATAGTATCCCTCAGTTTCATAGGGACGCGGCTGGACTACGTGCTTGCTGTGTTTCAGCTGGATGTTCCCAAAGACCTAGAAGGCGTGCCCACTGACTTGTCCATCGCTGATTTCTTGGACATCTACGACGTAGACCTTGTAGTTGTTTGCTCCAACGTCCCGGTTGCTGAAACGACGGTGTTACGCGCTGTTGCGCGGGATACAAAGAGTCGAGTAAAGGATCTAGTCGATGTAGTCGACGAAGTCAGCAAAAGTTGCAGCGCGTCGTACTTCACCGGCGCTGCGGCAATCGTTGATATTGAACAAGGCCATATTCCGTACGTTCTGGCCACATGCGGAGAACTCTTTGAGTCGGCGCGTCCTGTGATTGATGAACTCAAACGTATTGGGGGCGACATCTACGTAGCCTCAGGTGATGCGAAAAACACCCTCTATGCCCTCGCTGACCGCATTGATATTCCGCACGAGGACGTCAGGGACATCGCAACTCCGAGCGCAAAGGAGCAATTGGTCTACGAACTTAAGGAACAATACCGTTACGTCGTGATGGTGGGCGATGGGATCAACGACATCCCCGCATTGAGAGCCGCGGACCTAGGAGTTCTAACGGTACAACAGAAAGAGGGACGTCCCGCAACGCTCTACGAAGCAGCCGATCTCGTAATAAAAGACTTAACGCTCTTGCCTGGCATATTAAAAAACATTATTACGAATAACGGTTATAACGGTACGGGGTCGAAGGAGGCAACACTTTAATGGCCGTCTTGATAGAAGTCGAAAACTTAGTCAAAACGTTCGGCGAATTTGAGATATTAAAAGGCATCGATTTCACCCTTGACGAGGGCGAGGTACTCGGAATCATAGGCAAGAGCGGGGTCGGAAAAACCGTCTTACTGCACGCCATACGAGGATTGAAAGAATACAAACCTACCAGCGGTAAAATCTATTTCAACGTAGCGTATTGTCGAGACTGTCGACACGTCGACGTGCCCAGTCGAGTCGGACAACCGTGCTCCATATGTACCCGAAAAATGCAATTCTTCCGAGTCGACGCGTGGGCAGACGAAGAGAGCGATTTGCAACGGGACGTGAGAAGCCGCGTTGCGATAATGCTACAGCGCACTTTCGCTCTTTACGGCGACGAACGCGCCATAGAAAACGTTATGAGGAGCTTCACAGAACGCGGGTACGGCGATTCTGAAGCAATTTATAAAGCATCTGAACTTATTGATCAGGTTAAGTTATCACATCGAATGATGCACATGGCGCGCGATCTCAGCGGCGGAGAGAAACAGCGGGTTGTTTTGGCGCGCCAACTGGCAAGATCGCCGATCATCTTGCTCGCTGATGAACCGACTGGCACCCTGGACCGGAAGACAGCGGAGATCATCCACAAGATAATCCGACACGAGGCCAAAACGAACGACATGGCTGTGCTCGTTACCTCGCATCTTCCCGAAGACATTGAATCGATGGCCGACAGAGCAATACTGCTCGACAACGGGATGATCGTCAAGGAAGGCGCCCCGAAAGAAGTCGTCGATGAGTTTTTGAGCACTGTTGGGGAAATAAAGAAACACGAGGTCGCCTCTGGCGACACGATAGTGAAAGTGGCCGAGCTTGAAAAGAAATACGTGACTCTCGATCGCGGAGTGATCAGAGCCGTCAGCAACGTTTCGTTTGATATCCAAGAAGGGGAAGTCTTTGGCCTCATCGGATTAAGCGGGGCCGGGAAAACAAGCGTTTCCAAGATCATCGCAGGTGTGCTCGAGCCGACGAATGGCGAGGTCCAGGTGCGCATTGGGGATGATTGGGTGGACATGACGATGCCCGGACCCGACAACAGAGGAAGAGCGAAGCCGTACATTGGCGTACTTTACCAGGAATATGACCTTTACCCATTCCGCGACGTTTTGGATAACCTCACGAGTAGCATCGGC
The DNA here is from genome assembly GCA_050013755.1 of Halobacteriota archaeon. GTDB lineage: Archaea > Halobacteriota > Bog-38 > Methanoflorentales > Methanoflorentaceae > Methanoflorens. Next base: position 2,743 of record JBEKER010000031.1, on the reverse strand, counting down.
TTGGAACTTCCCGCTGAACTTTCAGAACACAAAGCGGTACAGACTCTGATGGCTGCCGGCTTCAGCGAGGCGACGAGCGAGAGCATCCTTGCTAAGGTGCCGGATGAACTAAGTCAGGGAGAGCGGCATCGGGTGGCTCTCGCACAGGTGCTGATTCGAGAGCCCAACCTCGTTATACTAGACGAGCCCACAGGAACGATGGATCCAATCACCAAGAAAGACGTGTCAAACTCAATTCTAACTGCGCGCGAGGAAATCGGCGAGACGTTTATGATCGTATCGCACGATCTCGATTTCGTTCGGGAGGTCTGCGACCGGGCCGCTCTCATGCGCGCGGGCAAGATCATCTCCATCGGACCGACCGCGCAGGTGCTTGACGTTCTGACAGAGCAGGAGAAAGCGGCCAGCTGACGGACGCATAGTAGGCATGGGCGCCAAGTTCATCGTTCTTGATGGGAAACAGGTTGTGCTCGATCGCGCAACCCGCACGCTCCGCGATGCGTTTGAACTCACGAATACCCCCTACCGCGACGGCCTGCTTGTGGGCGTCATAAAGGGGAGAAAAACGCAAAAACTGGACGTCATCAAGGAATATGCGGTTTACACAAACAAAGGCGAGATCAGAATTGAGGTCGATGAACCGAGCCGGCGCCTTTGGCTGCACACGTATGAAATATTTGTTGGGACCAAGGTCCACTGGTCCCAGCCCCAGATAGTATCAGCCGGCCCCGTTCCGAGCGACCTTGAGATCGATCGCGGTGAACGAGAATACGAGCGCTGGGATATTACATACAGCCTTGGCGGGTTTGACCAGACAAATACGTACCTTTCGTTTATAAAAAAGAGGCATACCGCCGCGTATGGAACAAACGCCGTCGTTGGAAAAGCAGTCGCCGGCAGAAATGTCCTCGAAAAACTCGAGAATGGAGACGAAATTCAAAGAATCGAGCCGATTGAGCGACTCGAATATATCACCGACAAGTTCACGACCTCTGACTTTGACATCGAACTTGAAGATGGAATGGAAGTCTACACCTACTTCAAGGCAACGCTCTCGAGAGATGCGTCTGAGGGCGTCGAACACTTCTTGGCCCTTGCTAAGGACGGCTGCTATCGAGTGGATGCAGTAACAAACACCTATGTCGTTTCCACGCGCTTGCGCGGTCGATCGACCCCCTTTGAAATGCTCGATGCGAGGAGCGAGGGCGCAATCACCGTCCGTACGTCTGGAAACGACGGTGGCAACGTATATATTTACAAGAGAGATACGCCCTCAAATTCTAGCCATTCGGTCATCGGCTATGTGAGCGAGGGGCTGGAGCTCGTCAAAATCGCGACGCCGGGGCAGAGATTGCGCGTGTATACCGACCCTACCCGCATCATGTTGTTGGGCTTGCGCGTCGCGGCGATAGAGGAGGAGGTCAATCGATTGGGTATCTCTCTTGAGCGCGAAGGGTACGATGGCGAAGACGCCGTCGTTGTGCATCAATCGCCGCTCAACACGGTCGACATTCTCAAAGCTAGAAGCGTGAAAACCTTTGCAGTCCCACAAGAAAAGCTTGTTAAAATTGAGCTTTTTGACGATCGTGCTCCTAAAACGGTAGCGTTCGTGAGGACGGTCACGGGTTTGAGAGATAATCCCGTAGGCTCATTGCAAGCTTACGTGAAATACGGCAAGACGATCATGTTCCGCGCGCAGGCAGCAGAGAAGTTTGACATTGTGCCGGAAAACACGCCCACGACAAGCGTGAGCGCCGGCGAAATCGGTGTTTCAAATCGCTCCTCTAAGTACGCAGGACTTATCGGAGTACGACTTGAAGATAACGAAAAGTACGGACCAACCGGTGAGCGGTTCAACAGTACTAACATCGTTGGGAGGATACTGCACACAAGCCCGCTTCAAAACGTGCGCGAAAATGAGACAATATACGTTCACGAAGCTCTGTGATTTATATTGCTAGATAATTATAATATTAACCGCTGACATACTTACGTTATGAATGAGTGGTGCAATGGTATCAGATGAGATTACAAAAATGGTCGTTCTTGCAGACTCAAGCCCCATTTTGCCCAGCGAGCTGGCACTACGGGCCTATGAATTATCGACTGACGCCGTGGTGAAAGAGACGTGTTTCGGGCTCATTGTTACGGGATCAGAGAAAGCGGTCAATGAAACTATAGAAGAGCTGAGGAAACTGGACCCATGCGGGATTTTTGTCAAGGACCGCGGGTTCCCACCCGGCGATTCAAGAAGATGTCGCGCTGTTAGGGGGGGCGGTCCACGACCAGGCTTCCACCAGCTCGAGAAGGAGTCGGCCATTCTACCGAGCATATCGTACGGTTTAGAGACCATCGATGACCCAGTGGACGCCAAAGAACGAAAAACACGCGACAAGCTCAAGATCGACCGCTTCATCGAGATCATTGAAGAGCAATCAAAAGAGGATGTCAATGGCTAAAATACTCATATTTCCGTCAAACAGTCTGATTCTATCCGATTTGGTCGCGCGATTCGGTCACGAGCCGCTTACGCTGATGCGCGTCATACGACGGAAAATAACGGAAGTCGGAATAGACAGCCCACCGATTAACGTCACACCAGAAGACCCAAAGAGAGGACTCAAGTATGCGGCGGTCGACGTCCCTTCTGGTGTGCGCGGGCGGATGGCACTTCTTGACCCCCTGATAGAAGAGGCTGAAGCCGCTATCATCGTTCACGAGGCCGATTACTCATTTGGATGTA
>JBEKER010000030.1:0-14850 GCA_050013755.1 Halobacteriota archaeon | reverse complement strand
ACTGAGCCGTTCGCCGAGGGCATAACCCCTCTCGACTCGCATGGCTTAATCGGACCCCGATAGCAGTGGCCTCTGGCAGGATCAACCAGAATTGTATGCACACTACAAGGAATTGTGCGGATTCGCTTGATGCATATCCGCTTCGACCGATTCCATATCAAATGGTTTCAGCCGAATCAATCAACCCACGTCAGTTGCAAGGTTTCTGACAGATTACGCCAGCTTACTTACAACTCCACTGTATGTTTTTCACGACCGGAGATCGATCCCTCACGGTTGGAAGTAAATTCCACATAAGGACCGTATGTTGGCCGCGATGGACCTCATCTCGGAAGATCAGGCCTCTGTTATATAGAATCCGTAGGTATATAAATTTAACCGGCGCTCGATACGGCACGTGTCACGAGCTCCAAAACAGCGTCCGGACGATAAATAGTTGCTTTTTTAAGGGGTTACGTGCGACGGCCGTTCTGACACCCCTGTAGCCGCCGTCGTGCAGCGTGCTGGTGCGCTTCGGCGTGCGACCTTAAAAAAAAGGCATGTCGTGGCGTGATCGCGAATATGGGACCCTACGATCGCACGCAATAACGTAGCACACCACGAAATACGGACGCTTCGAGGAGGCGACTGCTCACATCGCTCGCTTCTACTGATCTATTGGCGAAAACGCCGCACAGCAGCTTGCTTACCCAATAAACCCGTGCGAAGACGATTGGTCTTTCTCTGGTGCTTGATGGCGAGTAGCCGCTAAGCAAACCCACATAAGACCATATAGGATGACGGCGCAAGCTCAGTTCGAAGGAGGTGAACTACATCAGACCGAGCACGAGAAGCAGTTTTGGTGGCAATCCTAACCGATATGATAGCGGATCATCTAAAGATGCTCCAGTGGATGTTGGAAAGGAATACGACGTTAAAATTGAAGATATTTCAAAAAAGGGGGATGGCATCGCCCGAGTTAGCGGTTTCGTAATCTTCGTTCCCAACACAAAGATCAACGACGAAGTCAAAATTGAAATCAAAACTGTGAAAAATAATTTTGCCATCGCTGAGGTAATTGTAGCGGATTAACTTCGCTTGTTCTTTTGCCGCTTAGAATTGAATATATGGACTGACCGCATTATGGTTTAAGCATTCCTTGCTGTTGACGATCGTGTTGTTCGTCCATCCATTTTTCCTTTCCTACCAAAGGAAAAAAAAGTGCCTGGGAGGAGCTTATCAACTGATGTGCACGTCTCCTATCAAATGCCGGTCGTAGCTATAGTAGATGCTCGGCTGCCTACGACAGTGGATCGGTTCCGCACTGAGGTCATGCGTCACGAGACACAAGGCGTGGATCCCTGATTGCTGTGCGGCCTGCAGGCTGTAATCGGCGCTTTCGTCAAAGGTGAAACCTGACTTGAACACGTCGAACTACAGAAGGTTCGGCTTGCGAATATGATAGATGAGGCAATAACAGAACGATTTGCTGAGGCCCCAACTTATCATACCTGTCGGTCGCGCAGTTTCGATGACCTGTGTGAACATAAGGAGATTAAGAGCGAGCTCTCCGGAGCATGATCGAGGTTTCTTTTACCACTAGGTGCCGCCTCAAGGCTGCTATCTCTGAGTGGGGTTGATTCGTAACCGCCACGTTGTAATTCGCGAAGCGACCTCCGCCTAATATATGCGATGACTTCTTGTTCAAATCAGGCACGTTGTGGACGCACTGCAAAGCATCGATTGGAAGCTATGTAGAAATATCTCATAGTATCCGCTGTTTGAACACGTTTGCGACGCTTGAATTCAATATTAGAGAGCTTTAGAATCTAAATCGGGTTAAAGAGCTCCTCGAAAAACGCGCGACCCAAAATAGGCGGAGCGCGGCGCAGTGCGGCTGGGCTGCGCATCTGACTGCAATTACAGTAATTCGTAAAGAAAAACAAAGCGCGAGCCCAGCTCGCTGGACTCACGTATTGCCTTAAAGCGTTACTTCCTACGTCGTATCACCAAGTACGCAACGGCCAACAGTCCTACTACCGCGTACGACGCTTCAAAGCCTGGCAAGCCGAGGAATCCTCCGGCCGCCGTGGCTGACGCCGACGCTGCTGCGGTTGCGTTTGCCGGCGGTATCATAACGCTGTCGATGACCTGAATCGCGCCATTTGTCGCGTTGATATCCGTCTTGGTTATGTTGGCGTTGTCAACTGTGACTGCAGTGCTGGTGACGGAGTACGGCAACGACAGTCCGTTTGCCGTCGTAAGCGTTCCATTGCCCTTGATATCTTTCGCTAAAAGCGTCCCCGGTACGACGTGGTAAAGCAGCACTCTCTTAAGGGCGGTCGTATTATTCGCTAGATCGGCAAGAGTTGAGCTCGGGATTTTGTCAAAAGCCGCGTTTGACGGTGCGAACAATGTGTAATTAGTAGTTCCGTTCAACGTGTCTGTGAGGTTAGCAAACTTGAGTAAGCCCACCAGCGTGGAAAAGTTCGAGTCGCTTGCTAAGGCCTGAATGATAGTCTGTCCCATAGGTGCCGTCGTTGTCGTTTGCGTCTGCGCGAAGCCAACGGTCGACCCTGCGACAATAGAGAGGATCACTAACGTTGCCAAAACAGCGGAAAAGAATTTTTTGCTAATCATTTTTCACCTCCAAATGCAGTTGCCATGCTTGTGCGCATGATTTCCTATATACGCTATAAACTTTGCTTCTCTCTACTTTCCGACGTCGTATCGTAAAATTCAAGCCAATTCATAAAGCAAATTCTCGAAAAAACGTGACTCAAGAACAATAAGCGGAGCCTATACAGGCTTCGGCGGCGGCTCCAGATCGAGTCGAGTCGGCGCATTGCCGGCATCCGCTGCCTGAGCTCGCATGTGATGTTCATATGCGATATTGGGAGACTTTCGAGCTAAGCCAACAACAAACTGCAATTAAATTGGATAGTTTAGCAGATCAGCACGCCAAATAACACTGCTTAGCCGTCTAATAAGCAGATCATATTTTGAGAAGTTAGAGCTAAAACAAAATATTATAATTTAACCATAAGCAGAGGAGAAGTTATGGAAGAAAAAATGAAAAAGTTTATCCCACTTTTTGTGCTGGTGGGACTGGCTTTAGTAGCTGCCGCAACCTACATAATAGTATACCATGTTGGGATGCCGACCCGCGATCTGTCGGGGGCGCCAGCGAACTTTTGGCTTGGCCTATGGCAAGGTCTTATTATCTGCCTATCATTCATAGCCAGCTGGTTTGACAACAATATTGTGCTATACCAGGTTAATAATAACGGATTTTGGTATAACCTAGGATACCTGATTGCCCTTTCTGTCTCTGTTGGGGGTATCGCAAGAGGTTTTAGAACAAAAGGAAAAGCCAAGAAATTATGAGGTTCGACTCATTGAAAATCCCGCCGAGATTCAGACCTTTTTCGTGAATCGGCCCTACTGAGCGTATAAAGAAACAATCGAGACGGAAACGGTCGTGCACGCCCACCGCGACGTGTCGGATCTACGGCTTGAAATCGCCGCAAACTCCCCCGTCGAAAGCCCACAGGCTCAAACACCCCTACTCTCACGCTCGGCGCAGATACAATCGGTGCCTTTGAACGCTCTGATTCAGGGAGTATCATTCAGCGTATAAGGCTTAAGCTGTTAAGCTCCTCAACGATTCGATCGACCGCATTGACCATATCTTCGGGCGTTTTCCCGCCCGTGACGACAAGTTTGCCGGAACCAAACAGAAGAATCACCACTTTAGGATCCGATAACCGGTAGACGAGGCCGGGAAACTGTTCGGGCTCGTACTCAATGTTCTCAAGCCCGAGACCGGTGGCAATTGCATTTAGATTCAAAACTGAGTGAAGATCTGCTGACGCGACGATGTTTTGCACCTTAATCTCCGGCGTTCCCTGCACGTCGATTCCGATATTTCGTAGACTTTGAAATACGTTTTCAATGCCTTTATGAGCCTCATCTATGCTCTTAGCACCCGTGCAAACAATTTTTCCCGACCGAAAGAGTAATGCAGCGGTCTTCGGGTCCTTGGTGCGGTAAACAACGCCCGGAAACCGTTTAGGATCATAATCTGCGCCGTCTAACCCAAGCGTTACTTGCTTGAGGTCAATTTCTTGTCCAATGCCGGTGGATGCAACTACATTTACAATTTTAATAGTGTCCCGCGGTTCAACCATACGCTTCCTTTTTTTCGTGTTAGTTTATAAAGACGTAAGCTGGAGAGCCTAGAAAGCAAAAAGAGATAAGACGCTAAGCTAGGCATTCCGCAAATTCCTCAGCATCGCGCACATCGACCTTTGTTACGTGGTCGCGATCACCCTCTTCGCGATTATTGCCGCAGAGCGACACCAATTCAAGCACGTGGTGAGGGTTGCCGTTTTACGCAGCAAAAGCGCTAATAATGGGGACTGCCTCATCGTCTACACGAAACACTATCGACGCGCTGCGTTGAGGGCCGATCAGATGACAGACAGATGGAACCCAGTCGATTATCACGAACACTCATACCCGCAATACGCGTTCGCACTGGGACTACTCGAAAGGTTTTGGCTCAACGGTGATGAGCGCATCTTGGACGTCGGCTGTGGCGATGGGAAGGTGACTGCCGAGCTTGCGACACGCGTGCCGCACGGCTCTGTGCTCGGCATCGACGCCTCCGACGACATGATCGCGTTCGCACGCACGATGTTCCCCACGTCGGCGCATCCGAACCTGTCATTTCGTCACGGAGACGCAGCGAAGCTCACGTTCAGGCATGAATTTGATGTCGTCGTCGCCTTTGCGTCTCTCCACTGGATCAAAGACCTGCCGACTGCGCTGCGCGGCATCAAGCAAAGCGTCGCGCCTAGTGGCCGATTTGCAGCCCAGCTCGTGGCAAAACGACGCGCCACAGCAGAGATCAAGTCACCGCTGCACCGTGCGCGAAAAGAGGTAATGGACCGCCCGGCGTGGCGAACGTATTTCGAAGGATTAGAACAGCGCAGGGCGTACAGTGTCGCCGAGTGCGAACAGCTCATCAGAGACGCCGGCTTTGTGCTGCAGCGCTGCGAGTTCGTTACCGAAGAGGTAACGCACCGCGATGCCGACGCACTCAAGGGATACGCACGATCGACATGGCATCGATACACCGACCGGATTCCTGCACAGAAGCGCGACGCCCTTCTTAATGAGGTCGTGCAGCGCTGCATCGAGCTGTCACCCGCAGATCGAAGCGGGCGGATTCGCGTGCGCGCGAGCATGCTCGAAGTCGAGGCAACGGTCGCAGGCACGTAACTGCGTATGGAACGCGACTCCAACGCCGCATCGCGCGAGGAGATGAGAGAAATGGGTAAATTAGAAAGCAAGGTTGCACTGGTTACTGGTGCAAGTTCTGGGATGGGATACCAAATTGCGAAACTGTTTGCAAAAGAAGGAGCATCAGTCGTTGTAATTGCACGACGAAAAGAAAGATTGGCAGAGCTTATAGCTCAAATAGAAGCTGACGGTGGAAAGGGCATTGCAGTTGCTGGAGATGTTACCAGTGAAGACGATGTCCAGAACGCCATTAAAATGGCTGTACAAACGTTCGGAAAACTGGACATAGTCGTCAACAATGCGGGGATACTGGACAAAATGAAGCCAGTTACTGAACTCGATGATGACCTATGGAATGCAGTTATCAATATCAACCTGACAGGGCCCATGCGCTTCTTCAGAGCTGCTATTCCGGAGATGGAAAAGATCGGCGGTGGTGCGTTCGTCACTGTATCATCTCTTGGTGGGCTATGCGGAGCACGCGCGGGAGCGGCTTACACAGCGTCAAAACACGGGGTTCTGGGCCTAGCGAAAAATGTTGCGTTCATGTATGCAAACAAGAACATTCGATCCAACGTTATTGCTCCGGGCGGCGTTAAAACCGAGATAGCTGCCGACACTGCAGGAGTAAGTGAAATGGGGATGGGGCGATGTCAGTTGGGTATGGCTACGATGCCGCGAATGGGCGAACCTGAAGAGATTGCCCGGCTGGCTCTGTTCCTCGCTTCAGATGAGGCAAGCTTAATAAACGGGGCGGTCGTTACCGCTGATGCTGGCTGGGGTGCTTATTAATTAAGCAGCATATTCGCTAAACACTCTGTAAACGCTATAGGGCATTGGAATCCCTTTGTCCAAATTTAGGCCGTAATGCCCTATGAATTCTATTTTTCATGGTGAATCTAGGAAAGCAATGTAGCAGAGGATATGGTCATCACATCACGACATTTTTGATGAAGAACTGTGGCAACGTTGTGCATTGTTCAAACAAGTCGCATGAACGATGGGGAAAACAACGGAAAGTGCCGCTTTTGCACGGCAGCCATTTTTCCTTGCCCGGAGCTCTGCGGAAATTCTGTTAACAAATGGGCGATATTCTACAGTGGGATCAGTCAAAGAAAACTACATACTGACCCACAGCGTTTCGGGAGTCGATTGGGGTTTTTCAAGCATCCGTTGCTGGAGAACGTGTACGATGTATTTATGCAGCTGGGGGGCTGATACTTAAGAGCAGGTATACAGCAGCTTTCTGATAATTCACGGCCGACCTTACCATAAACAGATAGTCCAAACAAACTCCCGATCGGGATCAAAGAAGTCAGTTTAATATTATATAAAAGGATCAATAGATTCAAAGTAACATTCGAAAAAGGAGATTAAAGAATATGTCTAAAACCGAAGACTTCTTGAAAGAGGCATTTGCGGGAGAGTCCCAAGCTAACCGCAAATACCAGGCATTTGCTGCCAAAGCAGATAAAGAGGGGTACACCCAGGCAGCCAAGCTATTTCGGGCAGCTTCAGAGGCTGAGGCAGTGCATGCCAACAACCATCTGAGGGTCATGAAAGGCGTCCTGTCCACTCTAGAAAACCTCAAGGCAGCCATCTCTGGCGAGGATCATGAGTACGAGGCCATGTATCCGGAGATGATTGAAACAGCCAGAGTAGAGAAGCAAAAAGCAGCCGAAATGTCCTTCCACGACGCCAACGAGGTGGAGAAGATCCATTCTCAGCTTTTTAATAAGCTTCTTGCCAACCAAGGCAAATCAGCAGAGACTTTCCCCTATTACGTCTGTCCGATCTGCGGAAATACGGTGGAAAATGAGCCGCCAGAGAACTGCCAAGTATGCGGCACTGAAGGGAAGCTGTTCAAGAGGGTCGATTGAGCGTTGCCAATTAGCTCGGGAAGGTCTAGGGAGACCTTCCTACTTCTCTTGTGCATTGAATGAGCAGATACCGCCTGAAATAACACCGTTTTTATTTTATGCTTGTAGTAATATTAATTTATAAGACAATATTTTAGGAGGCAAACCAAATGATTTCCACAAAATTGAATCAAGCTATTAACGAGCAACTCACTTTCGAATTCTATTCAGCCCACATTTATTTATCAATGGCTGCCTATTGTGCTGCTACTGATCTGCCGGGCTTTTCACACTTTTTAAGAGTGCAATATCGCGAAGAGGTAGATCATGCGATGAAGTTTTTTAATTTTGTAGCTGAAATGGAAGGCAATGTTAAGATTACTGGTTTCCAGGATCCACAAGCAGATTTTAGCTCTGTTTTAAATGCTTTTGAGATCGCATTAAACCACGAAAAGATTGTCACAGGTAGAATTTACGATTTAAAGACTATTGCTGTGGAAGAAAAGAACTATGCAGCTTCGAGCTTCCTTGAATGGTATGTAAATGAGCAGATAGAGGAAGAGTCTAATTTTACGGCTATCGTTAGGCGCTTAAAAATGATAGCTCAAGATTCTGCCGCCTTGTTTATGTTAGATAACGAGTTGGCAGCAAGGGTTTATGTTCCACTCCCAGAAGCAAATGTCTAAAAATTATCACAGTGCATCACCTTAAGCGCTATGTCTTCGGTAAAATTAGCACACACGTGTAATTTCGCCTTGTAGATTCATTAGAGTAGTACGACAGAAGATTCCGCTTTTGCGTATGACAATGTAGGATGAGACAGGACGCGGTTCTCAGAGAAGATTCAACGAGAGGATTATGACTCGGGGCGCTCGTGACGCTCGCTCTTTCGGTTACAATCTAACGGGCCTCGGCTCTCCAGTTTTTGCATAAAGTCGAGAGAACCCTCAACCCAATCACTCAGCGTATTTCATAAGCAAGATTTGAGCAAAACAACAGATAGTCATAGAAAACTAAGACAAACTGCAAATACAAAAGGAGGTGAACCAAGGCTCACACAAGCCTTGGAGCATAATGAGATTAGCCGAAGGCGTGGAGGTGCTGGAATTACCGATGAGGAGTTTCAGAGGACAGAGCATCATTTATCCAACGCTCACCTGGGATGACGATACGGTGGTACTAGTGGATGCGGGCTTCCCCGGCCAGCTGCAACAGATCCGTGACGGGATGGCTAGGGCAGGGGTCTGGTTCGACAGGCTCAACAAGGTGATTATTACCCATCAGGACATCGACCATATCGGAAGCCTGCCGGATATTATCCGGGAATCATCTCATGACGTCGACGTGCTGTCCCATGCAGAAGAGAGGCCGTACATAGAGGGCCGAAAGCCGTTGATTAAGATGAACCGGGAGCGTATATCGAAGATGGTGGGATCGCTGCCTGAGGAACAACGGCAGCAGATGGAAGCGCTGTTTGCGAACCCGCCCAAAGCGAACGTTACTGCGGCGGTCGCTGATGGGGAGGTCTTGGCATACTGTGGAGGAATCACGGTGATCTTCACCCCAGGTCACACCCCCGGTCATATCTGTCTGTACCTCAATCAGAGCAAGATCCTCGTTAGCGGCGATGCATTAGTCTCCGCAGACGGCGAGTTGCAGGGGCCGAACCCGCAGTCAGCGTACGATATCGACACCGCTTTGAAATCGTTGAAAAAACTCACGCAATACGACATCGAAACGGTGATCTGCTATCACGGAGGCGTCTACAGGGACAGCGCCAATAAGCGCCTGGCGGAGTTAGCCAGCGCTGCACACTAGTGCCTCATGAGGGTCGTTGGGGAGGACATGCGCGAGAGAGGTTACTTCGACGAGATTGCCCCACAATGGGACGATATGCGGCGAACCTATTTCTCTGAAAGGGTGCGGGACCGGGCGCTCTCTGAGGCACGGGTGCAGAGGGGAAAGCTAGCCGCTGATGTTGGGGTGGGAACAGGGTTCATCACCGAAGGGCTCATCGCGCACGGCGTGGAGGTGCTCGCGATCGACGAGTCGCTCCCTATGCTGCAGGTACTCAGGCGCAAGGCGTTCGATGCCGCGAGCCTGCACTGTTGCATCGGGAGCGCCGAACGTCTCCCCGTTCGCACCGGAGCCGTGGACTACGTTTTTGCCAACATGTGCCTTCACCACGTCCTGCACCCGGCAGCAGCGATTGGGGAGATGGCGCAGATTCTCAAGAAAGGGGGCGCGCTCATCATCACCGACCTCGATGAGCACGCGTTTGCGTTTCTCACGGAGGAGCGCACCGATCGGTGGATGGGATTTAGGAGGGAGGATATGCGCACGTGGTTTGTCGAGGCAGGGTTGAAAGATATCACGGTGGGCGACACTGGAGAGAGAGCGAGCGTGCCATCGGACTCCATCGACGACTGCGCTGACATCAGCATATTTATAGCACGGGGTACGAAATGAAGCGAGTTAATGCTTAGTTTCTCTCGCCACCATTAGGAGAAGTACTATGACAAAGGTTATCGCCATCAACGGAAGCGCACGAAAGGACGGCAACACCGCCATCCTGATCCAACGCATGCTAGCGGAACTCGAAAACGAAGGCATCGAGACCGAACTGGTCCAGCTTGCCGGCAGGAAGGTTCGGGGGTGCACCGCCTGCATGAAATGCTTTGAAAACAAGGACCGGCGGTGCGTGCTCGACGACGACATCGTCAACGACTGCATCGAGAAGATGGCCGGAGCTGACGGCATCATCCTAGGTTCTCCGGTCTATTTCACCGACGTGACTGCGGAGATGAAAGCATTGGTCGACCGTGCCGGTTTCGTTTCCATGGCAAACAACGGGCTCTTCAGGCGCAAAGTAGGATCCGCCGCCGTCGCGCAAAGGCGGACCGGCGCGATCCATTCTCTCGACACGTTGCTCCACTTCCTGCTCATCTCGGACATGCTCGTTGCAGGTTGGCCGGCGATTGGTGTCGGGAGAGATGTCGGTGACGTCGACACGGACGATGAAGGCATCGCGCGGGCAAAGAATGCCGGCAGAAATATGGCGTGGCTTCTGAAGGCTGTCACAAGATGAGGGGCACCCGCTACTTCGAAGACCTGGAAAGCGGGTTCTTGTATGTTAAGACGGGGGTTTGGCGCTTAGAGTCGCATTTTGCGATCTCTCGGCACTTTCTCTCTGGCTGCGCCGCCAGACGTGACAACCATAAGGAAAGAAAGCCTTCGGGTACGGTTTGATAGATACGCATTGAAAACCCTATAAGCGCCGAGAATGTAAAGAGAAGTTCTTTTAACCTCGTCTCGTCGTTATTGTTAGCGAATCTCAAGAAAAAGGAGGACGATAAACTATTATGCCGACTGAAAAACAGGCCAAGAAAGGACGTGAAAAGGGCGCGCGCGTACAGGTAAGTGAGAACGGGCCCTATATTGTGTCAGGATGGATCCCCCTTACCAAATTGACCATTAGCACGGATGTCGAGGGATATCCTCAAAGCTATGTCATAGGCGACGAGTACCCTCTCAACGAGACGTATGCTTTGTGCCGCTGCGGGCAGTCCAAGAGCAAACCATTTTGCGATGGAACTCACGCCAAGAAACGTTTTGACGGTACCGAGATCGCTAGCCGAGCGCCCTACCTCACTCGAGTGAGGAAAATCGACGGGCCAGACCTCAGGTTGACCGACGCTCCGGATTTGTGCAATCACGCTGGTTTTTGTCTGAGAGCAAGCGGAATTGGCAACTTGACCAGATCCTCAGACGACGCGGAGGCTAAGCGGTTAGCCATCGAAGAGGCAGGGAATTGCACTTCTGGACGTCTTGTGGCGTGGCATAAGGAGCCCGAAAAACCGATTGAGCCTGAATTCGAACCGTCTATCGCACTCGTCGAAGAACCACATAAAGGCTGCAGCGGCCCCTTATGGGTGCGGGGTAACGTGCTGATCACGTCATCAGATGGTGACGCCTATGAAGTTCGAAATCGTGTCGCCCTATGCCGATGTGGCGCATCCTCCAACAAGCCATTCTGTGACGGTAGCCATATGGTAATTAGATTTACGGATGGCGACTCATCGCTTGAGAATCGATAGGGACGTGAAGAGATTCTTCAACAAACTACTTAGAGCTTGAAGGGCAGAGGCGGCGCCAGGCTCAACCTGCTGTGTCGTCGCAATTCGCTGCAAGCATAGTTGCTATTCAACAGAGCGGGTCTTCAGAATCCCGAAAGATTCTAAGCTGATGCTTCGAACGTAAATTGCCAGTCTCCCCGCGCCCACTCCGAATCCGGTGAGGTAGATCCGCATCAGTTGCCGCGTCTTAATGACATAGTACCACGCCCGCGCGAGGAGGACAAGGAGGATAAGGCGGCAGGCGAGATATGCGATCCCAAGGCCACTGGTGTTCCCGAGACCGACCTGAGGGATAGCGACCGCAATTCCTACGACGGCGAGCATTTGTGCGAAGGCAAGCAGGACATACAATGTATCGTCGGTTTCAAAGCGAGTCGTGTAGACCGTGTGGCCGGTCCACACCCACCAGACCAGCAGAAACAGGCCGAAAAAGAGGGAAATAACGGTGCGCGATAGCACGCCCGACAGGGGCATGGCCACTTGCGTGAGCGCGACGGCAACGACAAGGTCATAAAACAGCTCGAGCCACGTGGTATTGAGCTCCTCCCAGGGAGAGGGGCGTAAGCGGGCGGAGAAAGCAGAGGCCGATCAGCCACGAGCGTGCCTCGACCGCGTGATTAAGAATAACGTATTTTGCCCGCCTAGCACCTTGCCGCCGCCGCACTTTGTCTGCTCGAACATCGTTGCCCACATAAGGATGACGAAGCCTACAACGATCATGAGGATACCGGTTTTCAAGAAATTTGGTGGTACCCTTCGTTTTGCGTTTTTGTTATGCCCGGAAGGCATTTTTTATCGCAAATTCAGTTCATTCAACGTGAGCGAGGTTGTCCACGCTGGGGGACTCATTTCTATCTCGCTAGTGCTTTCGCGCGTACGCTTTCCACTATCGTATTTTTCCCCATCTCGTAGGGAATTATCTCTTTTACGTCATAGTGTATGAACGGGCAAAACATGCTAGTCATTTTGAAGACATCCTCGGACGCCCCCTCAAAGATGAAACAGCCCGAATCGCCATCTACAAAGAAGCCGTTCTCCGTTATCATCTCGGCATCCATGTACCGCTCTATCGCTTCAAACATTGCTTCGGTATTCTGTGCTATTTCTCTGCGGTCAGCAGGCCATGGGGCGAGCATGTTTCGGCGCCAGAAGACTAGGAATTTTGCCATCTATTTTACCTCCTTTCGATAGGTGGCAGCGATGCGCAGCCACCATTTTCAAAACGCTTAGATATGCGCTTTTTTTAATAAAGGTTCGTGTAACAGGACACTTGTTGCAAAGGCGGTCTCTATCTAACCCTCGCAGCCCGAAATCTGAGCCGCTGTGGTTAACGAATCCAAAGTAGCAAAAGCTTAATTGTTGCGGCACCGATAGAGGCGGCGGAGGAATGCTATGAATACCGTTTTTGAGAACATCTACTTACGGAGGTCTGTGAGGGATTTCAAGCCGAATGACGTGCCTGATGACATTATCAGAGAATTGATCAGAGCGGGCACGTATGCGCCGTTTTCGCCGTATCCCACGAGGCACCAACCGCGGAGGTTCGTGGTCATTAAGAACAGGGAGATGATGAACAAACTATCCGAGCGAGCGAAAAAATTGTGGCTAGACATGGGCACGAGTTCTGACTCCGCAATTCAGCGGCCAGAGAACATTATGAAAGCGCTGAAAATGCCGGAATTCAACATCTTTTACAATGCTCCAGTACTCATCCTCTTGTTCGCGATGCCGCACGCGTATACTTCGCACGAGTACGACTGCGCGGCCGCGGCCGAGAACATGCTGATCGCCGCTAGGTCACTTGGCATCGGCAGTTGTTGGATAGGATTAGGTATGCCACTGGGTTCTGATCAGGACACGCTGGCAGAGCTGGACGTGCCAGAAGGGTACCGTTTAATGGTGCCGCTCATTTTCGGCTATCCGGTGAAAGATACCCAGACGGCGCCGCCACGCGATGAAGAGGTCATATTTAAGTGGATAACGTAAATAGCGCGCAAAAAGAGGAGGGATCACAAAGAAAACGTAATTTTGACGGTTAGCAGTGCAGAAACGAAGATGCCGAAGAAGAGCTTTTAAAGAGGTGCTCGTCTAGTTGGGAGGCGTACCGGTGTCTCTGCAGAAACCAGATGCGTGACGCACCACCCTCTTGTGAAGCAATAGTCGAGTAGCACAGTATACGTGCGTATTGCTCTTCGATCATCGTCTGACTCCGAACGTCCCAACTACCTCGAGAAGGTCACTAGGTGATTTAAGCGACTCACCAGTGCAGCAGGAGCGACTACCTCATGCAGCAGGTAATGGGCGCACCGGCGTATTGGTCAAAGCGGTGTGCTCACCATTACAAAACGGCAGGATAATAAACGAGGGACCCGTCCAGACTGCATAACAGTTCTAAGGTGATCGAACGACCAATTTTGACATAGCATACGTGTATATCCCGGTCAGCATTGTCGCTGCGATCGTGTACCTTCTCATTGACAAGCAGCCTCGGAAGCGGCACCGGGTGATAGGGGTGTTTCTGCTCTCCTTCTTAGTGATAAGCCTAGGGATCGCTTCTCTTATCGGCTTTGTTGGACACGTCTTTTTTGCTGATAGCGTCGCTACCAATATCGGATGGGCGACAGGAAGTCCATTCCAGCTAGAAGTCGGCTTCGCCAACCTTGCCATCGGGATTCTGGGCATCACCTGCATTTGGCTCAGAGGCAACTACTGGGTCGCGACGGTGATAGCGGCGACGATATTTCTGTGGGGGGCAGCCTATGGGCACATTATGGATATCATTGTCCACGGCAATTATGCCACTGGTAACGCTGGCGGAGCTCTTTACGATGACCTTCTTGTGCCGCTTATCGCCATCGTCTTATTGGCTGCCTACGTGCGGACAGCGAGGACAGTCAAAGAGGGGACGTGACTTTTTAAGCGCTGTAGCCTCCGGCATTAGGAATCCTCGACGGCAACTGCAGCTACGTTAGGAAAACCAAATTACACTTGCCACGGGCGGGTGCTTACTGCTGCGTCCTTAGAAAGATGCCCGATGTGGCTTCCTTTTAACGAAATGAAAAGCGCTCCGGTAAGCTGATAAAGCGGGGTGGCTGGATGGTGTCGCTTATGTTACGCAGCCGCCGTAGCGTCGTGCGGCGTGATTGCCGGCCGCATAAACGAGATGATCGCAGCAAACGCAGAGATAGCCGCTGACACGAGAAATGCCTGGTGCATGCCGAGCTCAAAGGCTGCCAAGACCAGGGGATCGCTGCTCAACCCTCCACCGTACAGGAAGACGTGGTACAAGACCGCTACGGGAAGCGTGCTGAGGACGAGGGGGAAGGCGATCGCGATGGCGAGCATCTGGCCGGTATTCTGGACCATCGTCCGGATGCCGGACGCCGCGCCACGCTCGTTCGGCTCCACAGCACTCATCGCCGCGTTCGTATTTGGCGACCAGAAGATGCCCGACCCAGCCCCTATAAGCGCCATTAAGACGGCCACCACCCAGTACGGCGTCGTGCTCACGATAGTGGCCATCCCGATGAGCGCCCCAACGTCAATGAGGAGTCCGCCGGTCGCGAGGT
>JBEKER010000029.1:0-15023 GCA_050013755.1 Halobacteriota archaeon | reverse complement strand
CCGGGATTCGAACCCGGGTTGTGGGCTTTCTTCACGCGTTGGAAGGCCCAAGTCATAGCCACTAGACCATCGGTGCGCGACGCAAAACTACTTTAACAGAACGTATATTAATGCTTTGCACGGCGTGTATAGAAGATGTCCCAACGAAGAAAGAAGAAAGAGTTTATCAACGACATCGTGTTGCAGCGCATAGAACGTTTGTTCGATGCGGCCGCCGCAGAGTTTCCAGCACACGCGCAGAGAAGTGATCGCTATGTCGAGCTTGTTCGGCGGCTGGCGACCCGGCACCGGGTACCACTCAAGAAAAAGAAGATGCGTTTTTGCAGAAGCTGCGGAACGTATTTTGCCTACGGAACGAACGCACGCGTGCGCATAAAAGACAAACGTACGGTTATCACGTGCTTAAAGTGCGGTGACCTAAGGCGTTATTGAATGGCAATTCACACAGATGACCAAAAGTGACACGCAAAAACTTAAGACCCTCTCGGCAGAGCTTGTTCCGACCCTCTGGATCGGCAAGTACGGCGCAAACGATGCGATCGTACTTGAACTGCAACGTCAACTCAAGCTAAGGAAGATGGTCAAAGTGAAGATCCTGAAGGCCGCCTTGTTCGAATCAAGTCGCGTAGATATCGCGCACGAACTCGAGCACGCGTCAGGAGCGCGGATGGTCGATTTGAAAGGTGCCACCGCTGTGTATCTTTCGCCATATCGCGTCAAAAAAACGACTCAAAACGGTTATGCGTATCAGAGAAAATGATATAAGTCAAAAAGACGTAAAGACGCTTGATTCCAGTAGAGAAGTCCAATTAGGAGATTAAATGACCACATTGTACGATGTTCCTGCCAATAAACTGATCGAACTTACCGCAACGAAGCTGAAGAGCGACGAACGATTCATCCCCCCGGAATGGGCGTCATGGGTAAAGACGGGGATGCACAGAGAACACCCGCCACAGAATGATGACTGGTGGTATGTCCGCTGCGCCGCGCTGCTGCGACGCATCGCAATGGACGGCCCCGTTGGCACGCAGCGACTCCGCTCGGTCTACGGAGGCAAAACCGACAACTCGTCAAAACCTGAGCGATTTGTCAAGGGGGGTGGCTCAATAATTCGAAAAGCGATGCAACAGCTAGAGAACGCTGGGTTCGTTAAGACGACCCCAAAAGGTCGCGAGATCTCGTCACAAGGCAGGTCGCTCCTCGACAACAGCGCGTACGAACTCGCACAGAACGCATAGGCGACCTAGAGGGTGAGGATTATGGATGATGACCTCGAACAAATACGGAGGCGACGCCTCGAACAACTCCAAGCGCAGCAGAGCGGAATGCAAGGGGCGTCCACCGAAGAGGTAGAACAGGCACAAGCACGAAGAAGCGCTCTGCTGCGACAGGTGCTCACCCCCGAAGCTCGGGAACGGCTGAACAGCATCAGATTGACGCGGCCCGACTTTGCCGACTCAGTGGAGTCGCAACTGCTTGCCCTGTACCAAAGTGGCAGACTTACTGGACAGATAACTGACGACCAGTTTAAGCAACTCCTCAAACAAATCGCCCCCAAAAAGCAGAACATACGCATCACGCGCAGATGAAGGTCGGCGTTTTGTTCAGCGGTGGCAAGGATAGCGCACTCGCAGCCCTTCTTCTCAGCCCCTTCGCGCAAATTGAGCTCGTTACGATGTCGTTCGGAATTGTGCCGAATGACGCGGCGTCAGTAGCGCGCGTACTCGGTTTTCCCCACGTGACGATCGGCCTTGAAGAGCGCCTCGCAACAGCCACCGTCGACGCGATGATCAAGGACGGATACCCTAACAGGGGAATCAACCACCTGCACAAAATGGCGCTTGAACGCGCCGCCGCACGCTATCAGGTCGTGGCCGATGGCACGCGCCGGGATGATAAGGCGCCGCTCTTAGACGTGCGTGAGGCACGAAGTCTGGAGGATCGCTCGGGAATCGACTACGTGCGGCCACTCCTCGGCTATGGGCGAAGGGCAATCGACGCGCTTGTCGCCGCACTTCTCGAGGTCACGTACGGGGAGTGCATCTCGTTTGACTACGAGGTCGAACTGCGCAGGGTTATGGAGAGGTCGTACGGCTATGAGGCTGTAAAGGCCGTTTTCCCACAGGAGCACATCCAGTCAAGGGTCACGGGCCGAAAAAGCGTGGTTTTCTGAGCCGTATTGGCGTAAACAATTATTAACGATGAAATGAAATAGGCTACTCTGATCGTGAGGGTGAGAGAAATTCCGAGCAATCCACCGAGATCTGCTACAGAGGGACTGCAATGAGTAAAGTAAGCAAGGGGAAAAAGAAACGACTCGCAAAAGCCACAAATCAAAACAGGCGCGTGCCGGCGTGGGTGACTGTACGCACAAACCGCAACGTGACAACCCATCCAAAAAGGCGGCACTGGCGACGCGGTCGCCTCAAGGTGTGATAGTCCATGGCAAAAGACACGAAGGTGGAGGAGGAGCGGGTGTACACCATACCGCTGCGAGCGGTGAAACACACGCCCAGGTGGAGACGCAGCAAGAAGGCGATATCGGAAATTCGTCAGTACCTCGCCCACCATTTGAGCGCGAAAGAAGATAAAGTCAAACTTGATCCCTCGATCAACCAAAAAGTCTGGGAGAGAGGCTCGAGCAATCCGCCGAATAAGATCACCGTCCGGGCGATGAAGTTCGACGATGGCGTCGTCGAGGCAGAACTCGCGACCGAATCGTGATGTTCGCGTTTGTAAAAAGAAAACCATTCGCAGAGGATCCAACGTGGTCAAGCGCATCTCGATAGACGGAAGCGCCGTGCTCGGCGTCTTTGCTGCGTGTACCGAAGACTTCTTGCTTACTGCCCCAGCGCCGAGCGAGGAGGAGCAACTCAACTTCCTACAGGAGCTTGACGTGACCCCCGTCCCGCTCCTCGTAGGCTCAAGCACAGTCGTCGGGTCGCTCGTCGCCGGAAACTCGAACGGATTTGTCGTTTCAAACAATGCGCTCAGGCACGAGATGGCACAGCTCAAGGCGAGTTGCGGAGGTTTGACCGTGCGAAAGCTCCCTGGGAGGATCAACGCCGCTGGAAACGTTATCCTCGCAAACGATACCGCGGCGCTGATCCACCCCAACCTAATCGCTCGAGCCGACAGAGTCATTTCTGAGGCCTTAGGCGTGGACGTGCAGCGCGGTACGGTCGCCGGTCTGAAGACGGTTGGGATGGCGGCGTGCGCAACGAATAAAGGCGTTTTGGCGCATCCAAAAGCGACGGAAGGAGAGCTTTCGAAACTGGACGACACCTTCGGCGTTCCCGTCAACATCGGCACCGTGAACTATGGATCTCCGCTCGTGGGATCTTCACTTCTTGCAAACACGAAGGGCTACGTCGTAGGCCTAGAGACGACAGGAATAGAGCTCGGGCGGATAGAGGAGTCGCTAGGGTTTCTGTAGCCTTTAGAAGCGCCCCACAAAGGCCGCGCTCGTTAGTTTGGATAGCTATTTAACAGATAACCTCGCGAATAACTCAATGATCGAGTCATCCTAAGCGAGGACATCGGCCTTGTAACCGCCCCCCGGGCGCCTATCACACGCTGATTAACAGATGGTGTAAGTATGGAAAGCAAAACCTTTCAAATAATGGGTTCCTTCAAAGCAGGACGTTCGTGGGAACGATTTACAAAAAAAGTCTCGAGCAACAACGAGAAAAATGCAGCCGAAAAGCTCTACTCACTTATCGGCAGTGAGCATGGCTTAAAGCGGAGAATGATTCGAATTGAATCCGTCGAAGCGGAAGAAGTGTGATAGCATGGCAAGCGAGCAAGAAGTCCGCGTGTTGGTCGCCCAACTCCAACAAACTGAAGCAGAAGCACGTGCGTACGAGCAACAAATGGAGGTCATCAGCTTCACCATCAACGAGATAGAAAACGCAGTCACGGCTGTAGAAGCGCTTTCCAAGCCCAAGATCGGCAAAGAAACGCTTATACCGATCGGGGCGAGCTCGTTCGTCTATGGCAGCATTCCTCAAACGAAAAGGGTTATCATTGGACTCGGCGCCAACGTCTCCGCTGAGGTGGATGTCACCGACGCGGTTTCATACCTCAACGACCGAAAGAAAAAACTAACGGACGTGCAAGGACAATTCGCGGCTCGGCTGAATCAGATCGGCTCACAAATCTACGAACTCCAAACGAAATTACAGGCGTACCAATCGCAGTCACAGGCGGCACGCTAGATGTTTGAAAGCTTGAGGCAAAAGCTCAATCAGTTTAAGCAGACCGTCAATAACAAAGAACGCGCGCTTGATGATGCAGAAGTCGAGACATCTGCAAATGATGCCACTCCCCTAGCCGAAGGTCCAGAAGAAGCCATAAGCGAGACATACACGCCTAGCGCCGTTAACGTTGACGAGGCAGTCGAGGCCCCTCAACCGGCTGAAGCGCCGACGCAGGGAGTAATGCAAAGCGAGACTACAAGAGCGACAAGGGGTAAGTCCCTTTTCGAGAGAGAAATAAAGGAAAAAGACCTGGAAGAGCCGCTATGGGATCTTGAGATTGCACTCCTTGAAAGCGATGTGGCGATGTCAGTCTCTGAAGAGATCATTGATACGGTAAAAAGGGAGCTGATTGGCACCAAGCGCAAGTGGCGCCAAGATGTCGGTGCACTAGTCGAGCAGGCGTTGCGCGACGGAATCTTGAAAGTGCTCGACGTAAACGGCCTTGATTTCGACGAACTTATCAAACAGGCACCAAAACCTGTGACCATCGTGTTTACCGGCATCAATGGAACAGGAAAGACCACGACTATTGCAAAAGTTGCATACCGCCTTAAAAATCAGGGATATGCTGTCGTGCTCGCAGCAGGGGACACGTACCGGGCCGGCGCCCTTGAACAGATTGAGCGACACGCGGAAAACTTGGGAGTGAAGCTCATCAAGCACCAGCAGGGCGCGGACCCCGCTGCTGTTATCTATGACGCGGTGCAGTACGCGCGCGCAAAACACAAAGACGTCGTGCTTGCAGACACGGCCGGACGAATCCACACCAATGTTAACCTCATGAATCAGCTCAAGAAAATTGAGCGAGTGATTGATGCGGATCTTGTGGTTTTTGTCGACGAAGCCCTCGCGGGCAATGACGCGGTTGAACGCGCGCTGCAGTTCAATACGGCAATGGCCATCGATGGATCAATTCTCACCAAATTGGATGCCGATTCAAGAGGGGGAACCGCCATCTCAATAGCGCACGCTACGAACAAGCCAATCCTCTTTTTAGGACTGGGACAAGAGTACGACGACATCGTCAAGTTCGACCCCCAGTGGCTGGTGAGCAGACTGTTCGGCGAGGCAGAGACGTAAATGGTAATGGAAAACCTCGGCAGCTCACTTCGCGACACGCTAAAGAAGATAGCGCGAGCGAATCGCATCGACGAAAAAACGCTCAACGAAGTCGTCAAAGACATTCAGCGCGCGCTCCTCAGCGCCGACGTCAACGTCGCTCTGGTGCAACAGCTGTCGAAACGCATTAAGGACCGGGCGCTAAAAGAAGAGCTCTCCGGGAAGCTGAACCCGCGTCAGCACGTCATCAACATAGTGTACCAAGAGCTTGTCGCGCTCCTCGGTGAACCGATCTCCGTCCCGCTCACCCGTCATACGGTGATTATGGTCGGCCTCCAGGGCAGCGGCAAAACCACGACTACGGCGAAGCTCGCGCGATTTTTTCAGAAAAAAGGGCTAAGAGCCGCGGTCATCTGCGCAGACACCTACCGTCCTGGGGCGTACGATCAGCTTTCACAGCTCTGCGAGCGAATCGGTGTCGCTTTCTACGGCGAACCGCAGAACGGGAACGCGGTCGAGATCACGAACCGAGGCTTACTCGAGCTGAAACGCTATGACGTCATACTCGTCGACACCGCGGGGCGTCACGCACTCGAAACAGACTTGGTTCTCGAGATGAAGGCAATTAACGAAACGTCGAAAGCAGACCAGCGCTTTCTGGTGCTCGACTCTGGCATCGGTCAACAGGCGAGCGAACAAGCGAAAGCGTTCAACGAAGCAATCGGCCTAACGGGCGTTGTTGTGACGAAGCTCGACGGAACTGCGAAAGGTGGAGGGGCGCTCTCTGCGGTTGCCGAGGTCGGAACGGGCATCGCGTTTATCGGCACAGGCGAAACCATCGACGACCTCGAGAAGTTCGAACCAGACCGATTCATCTCTCGACTGCTCGGCATGGGTGACATCAAGACCCTCGTCGAGATGATCGAAGAAGAACCCCCTATAGAGATGGAAGAGGCGGAGGCGATGCTCAAGGGCGAGTTTACGCTCAAAGACATGTACAAGCAAATGGACGCCATACGCAAAATGGGACCCCTGACCAAAATCGTTCAAATGCTTCCGCTTGGATCACTCGGCGTCGACATCCCCGACGGGGCGCTTCAATCAACGAAAGAAACCTTAGAACGTTTCAAAGTCGTAATGGACTCAATGACGGACGAAGAGCTCGAGCACCCACGAATAATTCGAAGTTCGCGAATAAAACGGATCGCGCGCGGCTCGGGAGTCACTTCTGACTACGTGCGCGAGCTCCTAAAATATCACAAAACGATGCAGCGAGCGATGAAAGGCGTTCGCTCTCAAAAAGAGATGCAAAAGTTCTTGAGGAAACAAGGCTTGAAGTGAAAGCTGTACAGACTGCGCGCGATCTCAGAGGAGTCCGAGTAATTCTGTTTTTCGTTTTTCGTACGCTTCGCTGGTGATGAACCCTTTCTCACGCAACACATCGAGTTTCTCAATTTGCTCGATTATGTCCTCTTTCATACTCTGATGCTTCTCTTCCCCGGCCATCGTTTTTCGGATTGCCTTTATCGATGATAAACTTTATGTATTGTCAGACCTAATAGTTAAGACTCCAAATATCAAGCTTCTGGAAGAAAACGGTCACCCAAAACAACGCGCCGAAATCTCTGCGAAAGGTAGGACCTTGGGCAAGCCGCCGGAGGGATTTGAACCCCCGATCTGCTGATAATTCTTTGAGCGTTGCTCAAATACGAATCAGCCGCTATGCCGAGCTTAGCCACGGCGGCCAACCTTACTATGTTTAGATGTATATAAATGCTTTACATCAGCGTCGCAGCGCTCCATGCTGGCCGCAGCTTCGGATATCGGAGGAGTTGCCGGAATAAAGAATCCTCTTACAAGACTTAGCCTGTTGTCACCTTTTATCACGAATAAGCATCATAGAGATTTCTGCCGGCACAGTTGGAAAAACGAATCAAACAGAAATTACCGCAGCGTTACCAGATAGATCATGACAAGTGAAGGAGACGAGATACAGAGAGTCGACGCCATTCTCGTCCGCTACGGCGAGATCGGAATCAAAAGCGACAGAGTCAGGAGCCGATATGAGCGCACGCTCGTGAATAACATAAAAAGAATGCTCGGCTTTTACGCAATCTCCTATGAGGCCGTTGTCAGGGATTTTGGCCGCATCTTCGTGAAGACGCGTGATTCGGCAGCAGCTCAGGCGGTAGCAAGCGTTTTTGGAGTTGTGTCAGCAAGCCCTGTCCAAACAAGCGCAGCAACTCTGGATGCTATGCAGTCAGCCGCTGTTCGAATCGTTTCACCGTTGCTTACCAAGGGAAAATCCTTTGGCATTCGAGCACGTCGAACGGGAACGCACGACTATTCAAGCAAAGACATCGGCGAAGTTGTCGGAGGTGCAATTGAAAAAGCAACTGGTGCGCCCGTGCGATTATCAAAACCAGACGTCCAGTTGTTTATTGAAGTTCGGGCGAGCAACGCGTATCTCTATACCGAGGTCGTTCCGGGGGTCGGAGGCCTGCCTATGGGAACCCAAGGAAAAGTAATCGCTCTCGTCTCAGGAGGAATCGACTCCCCGGTCGCGGCATGGCTTATGATGAAGCGCGGCTGCACGATCGTTCCACTTTTTTTTGACTGTGAGCCATACCTTGATGATACCGGAAGGCAGCGGGCAGAGGCCGTCGTCAGAGCGCTCGCCGTGTGGGCGGGGCGTCCGCTCGATTTCGCAGTGGTGCATCACGGGGCCAGTTTGAGTGAGTTCAAAAAGCTAGCCCCGCGAATGACGTGTGTACTTTGCAAACGCATGATGTACCGGATCGCCGCATCGATCGCTAAAGAAGAGAACGCGCACGGGATCGTGACTGGCGAGAGCATCGGCCAGGTCGCAAGCCAGACCACTCAGAATCTCTTTGCAATCGACGAGGCCTCAGATGTTCCCGTCTACCGCCCACTGATAGGTCTCGACAAGACAGAAAACATCAAGCTAGCGCGACGCATAGGAACGTACCGTCTGTCAACGGCCGGCGATTCCCCGGGTTGCACCGCCGCACATCGACACCCGACGACAAACGCAGACCAAGAGGAATTAAAAAGGTATGAAGCTGAATTGCTGATACGCGAACTGAACGCCGATGAGGCAAAAAGCCTCACCTGGCAACGTGTATTCCCTGATAAGTCATTTCGATGGGTGCTGAACCGCGAGCCGAATCCGCCTTAGTCAGCCGTGTTGCTTCACATGAGCGGTGCGCACAATCGCTGACTATTGCTCAAGTTTCGACAGGGCGCGTGCACAGGATTGTGCCGCGGCTGTTTCACCTCTGAAGGTCGGTCCAGCTTCGCGTGACCTCGTCAAACTCTCTATGCAGATACTTTTCCTGCAGCAAGTGGTCAACGTCGGCCTCGAGTAGATTCGCGATTGAGAGGGCACAAAATACGACGTCTGCGACCTCTTCCGCCGCGGTTGCTTTCTCGCGTCGAATCGCGGTAGCAAGCTCGCCGCATTCCTCTAAGAGAACCGAAAGAAGGAAAAATGAGCCCGACGCCTTGTCGATCTTGCCGTACCTCTCGCTTATAACCTTCTGAAAGTCCGAAAGATCCATCTTAACTTCGCGATGCAGCCAAGCGGACGTCATCGACACGAATGGTCTTCCTGCCCGCGTGCCGTGCCATTATTAAAGCCCTCTCAGTGAGATCAATTACATAGTTTTCCATAACATTAGCAAGGGCTTCCGCTGCCTCCTGGCTTACACGTTCTGCGCCCGCTTTTCTTATAATCCTGTCAACAGGAGCAATAGGCAATTCAGTCATTCAAACCTCCTACCCTCTTTTTTAAGTTTGTTGCTTCGCGTCCAGAGCACCACTGCGTTGTTTACACTATTTGAAGCTGGTGTGTATCCAGTCCCACGGTTTTCCACAACGTACGTCCTGCATCTCGCCATTTATCGTCAACGGGCAAACCGTGGGATCATTCCACGGACGCCGCTCCTCGTCAGGCGTTGCGTACTCGTAGAGCTTGTTGACGAAGTAAACCAAATAAGTTCGCTGGTCACCAAGAACCATAAATCCGTGCCAGTAATGCCCGGGAATCCGTACTGACTGCAAAACGTCGCTAGTCAGAATGATCTCGTTAAGTTCTGCGGTCGCATCATCATACGCACATAGTTTAATCGCCCCCCGCAAAACCACGAAGTAGTCCGTCTGTCCTTTAGTATGCCTGTGCCAAGCTCTGACGACACCCGGATATGTGATGGAAAAATTGCATTGCTGCAGAGAATCATCAACGATCCAATCTTGCCGGACTAATTCCGTAAAAAATCCTCGCTCATCTGCGTGTTTGGTGAGTGCTCGCGTCTCTATTCCTTTAAGCATTCCAGGACACAACTGTGTGCTCTTAGTTTAACTTGTTTGCGTTATTGCGCCGGGTAGGCCTCAGATCGCCGGGAATCACGTAAAGGCTCTCCCGTACAGCAACAAGACTGCGAGTGAGACGGTAAACATCGACGTAATCAGCATAACGCTAAGGGCACAGTTGACAGTGGCTTTGGTTATGTTATCTGCACCGTCACCGATTTCGTAGCTTGAAGGCTTCGTCAGCCTCACGCCTAACCCCCCTGCGAATAGGGCGACGGGAATGCCTGAGTTAACGGCTGGTTTCTTGTGCCGGTCCGTTTTCAAAACGTTCCATGCGTCGTCGCAGGCCGATTTGCCAGATACCATGCGAAATCCTAGCAGCATCGGAACGATTGCCAAGCGGGTCGGAATGTAGTTGAAAATGTCATCCAGTCGGGCTGAAAACAATCCTGCGTGTCTTCTGTGATCCCTGTAGCCAAGCATCGAATCAAGGGTGTTCACGGCACGATAACAGAGCGCGCCCGCTACACCAAAAACGGCAAAAAACAGAAGCGGAGAGACTACGCTGTCAACAATGTTCTCAGCGACTGACTCACAAACGCTCGACAAGACACTTTCGCGGTCGAGGTGCAACCTTTCCCTGCTGACGAGCGCGCGCAGGTGCAACCGGGCCGCGTCGATGTCTGTGTAAGCGAGATCCGTGACCTCGACGGCCTCTTTTTTCAGCGTGAATATCGTGAATGATGCCTTGAGCAAGTAGGCACTGAGCCCGACATAGCACAACAGCAACGCGACGTTTCTGCTTGCGATCTGATAACCTAGCCACTCGAAAAGCACGACCGGTGCGGTAAATGTCGCGATCAGACCTAACGCGAGAGCGGCCCCCTTGAAGCGCTGTGCATTATCAGTCCCCCCGTACAGGCCCCGTTCCAGGATTGTCACGATTCTCCCCATCCACACAACCGGATGCGCCGCGGCTGGAGGTTCGCCGAGAAACTTGTCGAGTGCCAACGCAACGAAAAGAATCGAGATCTGGACGAGAAGCCAAGAAAACATTGTTTATAATCCGATAATCGAGTATAGCGCTTCCATGTCCACGTGTTCGAGCACGACATGAGCCAGCTCGTCAAAGGGATCCACATCTTGATCGGACGGCAGCTGACGCTCTAACCCAGTAGATCGCTGTGGAGCCGTGCAGTGTGCACCGTGTGGCTTTCGCATACGTCTAGAGTGCAGATGCTCCACCAAAGCAGAGCGAAAGTTGTCGTTGTGGAACAAGCCGTGCAAGTAAGTACCAAAAACAAGGCCCGTAGCATCCTGCCCCCCATCATCGTCAAATATCGGAAGCCCACACGTTGTGCTGCCCATATGAATCTCGTACCCCTGTACTGTCTGGTTCGTCAAGCGGTCGAACACCGGCCCCGTTCCGGTGACGCGTTTTTCTACCTGCTTCGTTCTCTTTTTAGAAGAATTGAAAACAGTCCAGGCTTGCAGCAGCCGCAACCCTTCGACGACATTGCTTTGGTTTTGCGTTCCCTCGAAGCCTTCGTCAGTTATTGTGTGCCCAAGCATCTGAAATCCCCCGCAGATTCCGATAATGGGGATTGCTCTAGCACTCGCCTCGATCCGCTTATCCATGCCAGAGCGACGCATTGCTCTCAAATCGTCAACGGTGTTCTTTGTGCCGGGAATAATTATGGCATCGGGCTCACCGAGATTATCATTTAACGAAACGTATCGAACTCGGGCAACGGCTTCAAGCGGTTCAAAATCAGTGAAATTAGAGATATGAGGAAGCCTGATCACGGCGATGTCGAGTATGCTGTGTGCGGCCGGCAGTGTGTCACCAAGCGAAACGGAATCTTCAGACGGTAATCGCACGTTCACGTAGGGAATAACGCCCAGAACAGGGATCCCGGTGAGCTCCTCGAGCTGTGTTAGGCCTGGCTCAAGCAGCTTCTCATCGCCTCGGAACTTGTTGATGATGAAGCCTTTGATGCGTTTCTGATCATCCTCTGCCAGCAATTGCACTGTTCCATACAGGCTGGCAAAAACGCCGCCTCGCTCGATATCACCTACGAGGATTACAGGGGCATCGGCACTGCGCGCGACACGTAGGTTTGCGATGTCCTGCTTGTAGAGGTTGATTTCTGCAGGACTGCCGGCGCCCTCCATTACAATGACCTCATACGAACAAGCAAGCGCTTTCAATGAATCGCAGACATGCTGAAAAATAGCTTCTGTTGAGTCATAATATTCGCGCACTTTTCGATCACCTAAGGGCTTTCCGTGTAGGATCACTTGCGACATCATGTCCCCCTTAGGCTTCAACAAAACCGGATTCATGTCTACCGACGGTTGAATCCTAGCAGCCCACGCTTGTACGGCTTGCGCGATTCCGATTTCATCACCATCCTTCGTCACCCATGAGTTCAAGCTCATGTTTTGGGATTTGAACGGCGCAACCTTGTGACCGTCATCCACCAAAAGCCTACATAGAGCGGCAACTAGGACGCTCTTGCCGACGTGCGATGCCGTGCCACTGATCATCAAAAAGCGTGCCATGCTTGATCAACACCAACGCTGCTTCCCACAGGTTCATTCCTTGAGATACTCGAACGGCCAAATTCAAGCACTTTTTATCACAGGCCGCGATAAATACTTGTGGGAAATCGTGCACAAGAAGTTTTGAGGTAGATCGAACTTCTTCAGCGGGCTCCGGCTCTCGTTGAGAGACCGCAACCGAAAGAGACCTTATAGCTACACAAAAGATCACGAAAGACGCGCCGGGTGGATAAAGCCCCCCTTCAACATCAAGTCCGCAAGCACGATAGCGAACATGGCTTCGGCCACTGGGACTATTCTGGGCAGGATACACGGATCGTGTCTGCCCGATATCGACAGATCGACTTCCTCTAGCGTTTCCAAATCGACTGAGGTTTGTCGCATTCCGATTGAAGGAGTCGGCTTCACCGCAATTCTGCCGATAATCGGTGCCCCCGTCGAAATGCCTCCGAGAATTCCGCCAGCTCTGTTCGTTTTGGATTCTATTCGGCCATCCGTCGTCGCGAATTGATCATTCATTTCGCTCCCTTTTAGTTTTGCTGCTAGGAAGCCTACGCCAATTTCAACGCCCTTCACGGCGCCGATACTCATGAGAGCCTTACCCAATTCTGCGTCGAGTTTCCCAAACACCGGCTCACCAACACCCGGAGGGACGTTGAAAGCAACGATTTCAGCAATACCACCGACGCTGTTGCCAGCTTCTTTCATACGTTCGATGCACGCGACCATCTCGTCCGACGCAGCTGCGTCACAGCATCGTACGATGCTCTTCTCAGCGACGAGCAGGTCCTCTGGACTCTCAAAGGCGAACTTGGATTGTATCCCATGGATATCGATAACGTGCCCGAGCACGCGGATCTCTCGAAGCCCGAGCAGTTTCTTTGCCACTGCCCCCGCAGCAACGCGGGCGGCAGTCTCTCGGGCTGAAGCTCTCCCTCCGCCACGATGATCTCGCCATCCGTATTTCGCGTGAAAAGTGTAATCCGCGTGGCCGGGACGAGGCACGTGACGTAGCTCATCGTACCCGCGCGAGTCGACGTCCTCGCTCCGGATAATGATTGAAATCGGGGTGCCAAGCGTCTTGTCTTCGTAGATGCCCGAAAGTATGTGCGCGGTATCCTTTTCGGAACGTGGCGTCGTTATACTGCTTTGCCCTGGACGTCTGCGGTCGAGCTCTTTTTGAATGTCCTCATGGGTTATCCGCAATCCCGCCGGGCACCCGTCGATAACTGCCCCTACTGCTGGACCATGACTCTCACCCCACGTCGTGACCCGAAAAATGTGTCCCCAAGTGTTCATGAGGCAAGTCCCCTGCGATGAGTTTCAGAGGCTCTCAATGCTCGTCTGCTCGAGATTTGCTCCGAGGGCGAAGATGTCGTCAAAGAAATCCGGGTATGACACTTTTACCGATTCTGCAGTGTCGATCTGGGTCTCTCCCTCGGCTCCCAGCGCTGCGACCGCAAGCGCCATAACGATGCGATGGTCCCCATATCCGTTCAAACTAGCTCCCTTGGGCCTTCCACCCTTGATTCGCAACGTGTCGTCCACCTTTTTGACATCGACCTGCATTTTTCTCAGCTCCGTTATTATGGCCACCAGTCGATCCGTCTCTTTGTAGCGTAGATGAGCGACGTTTGAAATGTCGGTAGTGCCTTGAGCGTATGCGCCTAGAACCGCGAGTATAGGAACGAGATCTGGCACGTCACCTGCGTCAATCGCGATGCCCTGGAGCTCGGCACCGTCTGCGGTGACGACATCACCCTCCCACGAGATACGTACCCCCATGTCTTTGAGGATCTGGACAATTTTCTCATCACCTTGTTTCGACTCAGAGAGGTTGCGCACGCTCACGCGAGAATTTGTTATAGCTGCGGCACTCAAATGAAAGGCTGCCGACGAGAAGTCTCCGGGAATCTGAAAATCTGTATCTGCGTATTGCTGACAGCAGGGGATCATAAATTCGCGATAATCGGTGCTTACGTTGACTTGTGCTTGGTTCAGCAGTTCGAGTGTCATGGCAACGTACGGGCGCGAGCTAAGGTTGTGGACTTTCAATATGCTGTCAGCTTGACACAACGGACAGGCTATCAGAAGCGATGACAAAAACTGCGAGCTCATCGGATTCGCGAGCGTTGATTCTCCGCCCAAAAGGACGCCTTTGACGATGATAGGCGCAGTACCATCTGACTTTGTCGAGAGAACCTTTGCGCCGAGTTCGTTGAGAGCGTCGATCAGCTGAGAGCTCGGTCGAGTCCTCAGCGACGCATCTCCGGTCAAAACTGTCGTGCCGTCAATCAAGGAGCAAACGCCCATCAGAAAGCGCAACGTCGTCCCGGAGTTTTGGCAATCTATAACATTATCAGGCCTTTGCGGCTCTCCTTGCACGCCTTCGATGAAAAACGCATCGCCAACAGGATTTATCGTCGCACCGATCATCTCACAAGCGCTTACCGTCGCCCATGTGTCCGCAGAGACCAAGGGTTTGATGATGCGTGAAGTCTTCGCTAAGCTGGCCATGACTATAGCGCGATGGGTATAGCTTTTCGACGGAGGTGCGTCAAGTTTGCCGCGAATGGTGGATTGCGAGACCTTCACGTTCATAGTATATGAATGATTAGAATCAATTTATTTAAACGTGTGGTAGAAATGTTGGATCGACTGGAAAACGAGATAGAAATGCTTGAAAGGCACTTAGAGGTTTTAAACGGAGTCGTTATTGGTGAGCCTATTGGGATTTCGAAATTGTCAGAAGTGACTGGACATTCCAAGTACAAAGTCCGCTACTCGCTCCGAATATTAGAGCAG
>JBEKER010000028.1:0-16739 GCA_050013755.1 Halobacteriota archaeon | reverse complement strand
TTTTGCCCTCCAGCACGCTCGGAATTGCCAATCGTTGCGCTTCCGTGAAGGGGCCAAATCGACTCAAAAATGCACCCTTCACGAGGGGATGCAACAGGCTTTCCGTAGGCTCTTCGGGACTGCTGCTAGCAAACATAAGGACACGCTTAATAATGCGAATACTGCTTAAAATAGCCCGTCACAAAAAAACGACAAAAATTTTGCTTTTCGTGCTTGATTAGTAATTGTCTTGAACGGACTTAAAGATATTTGCATAAGCAATTCCGATTTAGGAGGTGCTTTGCCTCTCCGCGTAAGCGGGCGCCCTCAATGCATCTATGCGAGTGTAGGGAGATAGATTATGGCGACGGAAGGAGCTTTAAGAAATGGTGAGCGGCGGCCTGACTGAAATAGAGCTCATCTCGATAGCATTAGAGAAGCTCCAGATAAGAAGCAGCGAAACATTTGCCGATATTGGCTGCGGAACGGGCAGCGTGTTAATCGCAGCCTCGAAAAAAGCGAGGACGTTATTCTCGAAGATCTGGGATGCAAAATGAAATAGGTGTCTCATGGACGGACCGCAACCCCGCCAAAGTGGCAGTCACTTCTCTCCTGCGCCGTCATTCGCCATCTTAAGCAAAAAAAGACAAAAAAAGCAGCACCCCAACCATCTATCGGGCAGGTTGGGGTTGGTTTACGTCAAACGTCTGTTGTCTTCTAGCAGCGTCCCGCGAACGACGGAATAATGTCCGTTCCGCAAATCTTTATGGCTTCTTCAACGTCCGGACCTGTTGGGCTGCCAATTATGACCTGCGTCACTCCGGTGTCGAGCAACCCGTCGATCTTCTTGTTGCAAGCATCTGCGTCGCCCGCTATGACGAAGGCGTCGATCATGTTATCATCCACTAACGGCCCGACATCACCCCATTTGCCTGCTCCGATAGCTTGACCGATGGCTTTAGCCGTACCGAGTGGAATACCGTGTCGCTCGAGCACAGGCGGCGGAGAGCCCATCGTAATAAACGCAGCAACCATCTTGGCTGATTTGCGTGCCTTCGCCAAATCAGGCCCGACAGAAAACGCCGTGTATGCGCCCACGTCGAAGTCGCTCATCGACCTTCCACTCTTTCCAACTCCCTCTTCGATGTTTGGTATCGCCGCGACGTAGTCTTTCTCGTTGGAAGCGTTGATAAGCACTCCATCAGCAATTTCGCCAGCAGTTTTAAGCATGCCAGGACCTTGCGCGCCCATATAGAAAGGCACCTTGTCCTTCTGCGGTCCGGTAAAGTCAAGCTTTGCGCCGGTCACTTTTACCGTCTCACCAGCAATATCAACGCTGTTACCGGCCAACAGCTTGTAGACGACTTCTTTGGCCTCCTTAATTGCACTCAGGGGCTTCTTGATATCCCAGTTGCCACTCCAGATTGCGGGCGCTGGGAACCCGAATCCCATTTTGTCAAATGTCGCTTTGTCACCGGGACCCATGCCCAAGTTAACGCGCCCGCCTGATACTTCGTCAATCGTCGCTATCGCATTAGCCGTTAACAATGGGTTTCTCGTGAAAGGATTTGTGATACCGGTGCCGGGCCGTATAGTCGACGTCTTCAGCGATATGAGCGTCAGCATCGGGTAGACATTCCTGTTATTATAGTGGTCAGTAATCCAAGCGTACTTAAAGCCGTTGTCTTCTGCCAACTTCACCCTATCCGCGCACTGATTCGGCGGCATATTCGGCACAAATTCTATACCAAAATTTATTTCCCTAGCCATTTTTTCACCAACCATAAACTCAGTAGGTTTATGTAACCCCTCAAATACAACGAAAAATCTGTGAGGAGTTGTCAGCGAATAATTCTTTTTTCCTGAATATTAATGTATCGGTGTTCAAAAAACAGCCTTTTTTGCAAAAAAAACTTGGTTGTACGTTCGCACGATTAAAGGCAACGCGTTTTTTTTATGGGGTCACGAATTCAGTGACGAAGTGCCCCACACACGACTTACCACATCAAGTTTGAGTTCGGAGCCGATGTCATAAAAAGTCCTTATCAAATGCAGCGCGCAACGTGATTTTGCTTGCCTCAGGAAAGATGGCCGAGTACGCTGGGCGAAAGATCTATAGAATCGGGCCTGATCCCATTTTTTGAGTACGCAATCTCTAAAGATGACGCAGAGAGCCTGCGCGAACTGAAGCCGCGTTCTGCTAAACTCGCAGATCATTAGATCACAGAAGTTCCCAAGACCTGGATCAAATAGGTTCCTGAAAGGATCGCAATAAGTCCGAGCCCCTTAAGAGCGAGATCCATCCTCGTGAGCTCTTCTCTCAGCACCCGCGGAAAGCGATAGGACAGTACCGTCGCGAATAGTAGCACGAAGAGAGGCTGTGTCGCACCGACAGAGCTTATCAACGTTATTGGCCCGTGCGCTATAGCGTAACTGTAGGCAAAAACTGAGACGTATGCCACTGCCTGTTCGGCAACGAGAATGACTCCAATTTTCCAGTTCGTAGTCTTGTAGGTCGTGACAAGAGAGCCCCTCAAGGGCCTGAATGAGAGTAACTGAAAGAAGGCTATGAACCCAGCGATTTGCACCCATATGAAAACAGTGTAAAAGTCCTGGGTCGAGAACAAGTATTTCAAAGCCACGCTGTATACAGCCAACAGGAAGGACGAGAGGATCATAAGATAAAGAGCAAGGGAGATACGAATTCCTTTGCCAAGTCGAACCGCGAAAAGTGTCCCTCCAAGAACCAAGAGCCCGAATGCTACGTATTCTTGCGGGTTGAGCGTTTCGCGAAGCAAGAGGCTAGAGAGAATCAACACAAATACAGGCGTAAGCTGAAGAAGAGGGATCACCCTCGACACCTCTTCCACTGAGAGTGCCTTGAAATAAGGCAATGTGTAGTAGATGCGAACGAAACCGATAACAATGGTGAATAGGAGTACACCGAATGGCAGCGCCGTCAGTGTGAAGAAAGGAAGAATGACCAGCGGCATAAGGCTGGTGGCGCTAATTACTAACACATATACGAGCGGCGGAATTCGATAGTCGGAAATCAGAATCTTGTCAATGATGTTTACGCCAGAAATCAATAATGACGACAACAATGCAAAATAGAGCCATTCCACTGCCATTGCGCTGCCTGCAGCCTCGTAGTTGACGTTAAGCTACTTACAGTTTACGAGTTCGAGTAGAGTCTATTGCATACAACCATACAATTGGCTCACCTTGCGCAAAAAGCTGCAGCTGGACTCCCGAATAGCGGGTTGCGCGATCCAAAAGGGAAGCGCCCGCTTGCTTGTTATTTAGTCACGAGCTCGGTGCTCATTCTTTTTTCTGGATGACTGAGTCCTTCGTGACGTTCGGTGGCTTGGCGCGATGCCTCTCAATTGCTCAACGGTTCCCAGATAGGTGCCGTCCAAGAGGTACGCTTGTGCTTTTTCAAGCGCGATAGCTCGATTTGAGAAAAGCGGCCCTAGCAGCGTTTCGTAAGAGGCTTCATTGAATGCGATTCCGCCAACAAGCTCGTTAAAGGCAGGCATAATTATGACGCGCGGATTAGCGTAGCCGTCGATCTCTGGATATCGCTCTCGAATTACGCTCTCAACAAAGCGGGTCCGGATCCAAACTGGCTTCGAACTGACGTGGCCGAGCGGATCAGCCATGCGCACGATTGGATGGTTATGCCCCATGATCACGTAGTCGCAATGTAGCAGGTCTGATGAAGGCCACGTGTGCCCGTGTACAAGCCCCGCGCCGTTGATGCTGCAACCCTTTGAAGGATGGATTTCGATTCGGAAGCGTGAGTCGCGGGGGAGCCAATATTCGATGCCTGCGTCGTGATTTCCCGGAAGAATGTCGACCGGCGCGCATTCAGCCAACGATCGCAAAAAACGCGGGATATCGTGGCGTTCGAGTGCCGAGGTTTTGGAAATTGTATGCTTTACGTCCCCCAAAAGTACGACACGTTCAGCATTGGTGGTAGCCAAATATCGGAGGGCCCGGTCAATCCGCCGGTCAACCTGCGACGGAATATTTATGCCGCTGAGCGCAAGTTCGTGTTCAATTCCGATATGTAGATCAGCCAACACGAGCGTGCTACCCACAGTCAGTGCGGGTTCATTGACTAGGGGCTGTGGTTCGCTCACTCTAGAGTGGCTGCTGCTTGTAGGACTCATGCGATTCCGGGCTTTTTAAATACGCTGCACTCGAGACGTCCGTCACTCGCTGTCTCACTGCTGTCAGAGAAAAACCAAAGGTTGCACCGCGACAAAGCCAAGCTGGAGCTAGGCTGACACGCGCAGATTTCTTAGGTCCTAAGCCTGAAATGAAGTGCGCAGAGCGATACTCGTTAGGCCGTTATTCTGGCCGACTGTCACCCAGACAGTATCTTGTCCCTTAGCGAATATAATCAAACCGCCAGTTTCGGACGCGCTTGTGACGTTTCTGCTGATGTTATAGCCTCGTTCTTGCATTTGAGATGTGTAGAACTCTAAAACCTGTTTTGGGGTGTCGTTCGTCTGGTAGGTTATGACTTGCCCGACAAATCGGACATTGGAATACGATGTTCTGGTCGCATTAGGATATTCTGGCACATTTAGTGGTTCTTTGCCAGCTTGCAGTGTTTTATTTTGCGTGAGGTTTTCTATGTTGACTGTGCATCCCGAGCACGCCAACCCCAAACCGATGATGATGAGGATGATTAAGACTGTCGTAAACAGTTTCATTAACCCAGCATTACTGCAGTTTCAAATAAATCTTGTGGTAATTACGTGATCTACGTCGTAATGCTGCCTCCACCTTCAAATTGTGAGGTTGCGCGCAAAGGATGATGATTCGTGCCACGGCGGCCCGTCCGGCGGATGAACGGCATATGCAAAAGCTTTACCTTAGCAGTTGTGTATATAGTGTGAGGTTGACCATGTTATCTACGATTCCTATAGATCTAAGTGAGATTGACACGAAAAACGTTGATAAAGAGATCTTGCGAGCTAGCATCATTGCTGAGCTTGATGCAATCAATCTTTATGAACAGATGGCTTCCCTGACCAAAAGTGAAGCTATTAAAGCTAACCTACTAGACGTTGCAAGAGAAGAAAAAACCCATGTTGGCGAGTTCCACGCTCTTCTCTTACAGATAGATAGCGAACAAGTTGATGAGCTAGAGCACGGCAAACGCGAAGTTGAAGAATTGGCAGAGAAATAACCCCAAGATAGCCGGCGGCTATTCAAGAGCAGCCAAGACATCAAGCGTGGCTAGGACGCAGACACGAGCCGTCAGACGGGATCGTTCAACAACAAGAACCTTTGAATCTGGCCTACCTGTTTGACCGGTTTCAATCGTAAAGCGGCAAATATGGTAAACGCGAATCTACTGGCACTGCTTGCACTTCCAATATTGGCAGCAATTTTGGCTATTTACCTGCTCAGAGTAGGCGACAACGTCGGACATCTTTTCATCCTGATGGGTGCTGGCTTCTGTGTCATAGCGTTGCTGCCATATGCATTCAACACGCCCAGTGACATCGGGACGATACTAATCATTCTTGGTCTTGGATGCGTGGCCTGGGGCCTAACACTGAGAAAAAGGAGGTTCCGTTGGAAAAAACATCGCTCTTAGGCCCAAGGGCATCTCCCGCATTGGTAGGTGCAGGCTACTACTCAGCGCTCTGGGGCGACTGCCTCATGACATCTATAAGTCTCTTACCAGAGTGCATCAGCTTTTGTATCCCCAATAGTCTCTGAGTCATTGAGCAAAGCAACGGCAAAAGTTTTTCGAGTGCAAGCTTCGTTCATCTAGCGCGAAGCGAGCGTGCGAGTGGAGATCGCACGAGGATCTGCGGGAGGATGCCGGCTTTCGGGGAAGTCAAGTAAGCTTTATATCGGCTTTCCGGCAAATACAGAATGGGCGACAAATTTAGAGGCTTCGCATCGATGGACGCGCCGCCAAACCCAGGAATTTTGATGGAACAACTCTTAAAACGTGCACGAGAATGCGCGCAAGCTCTCAAGAAGCAGGACGAGATTAAGATCGTTTCTCACGTTGACGCGGACGGTCTTGCTGCTGCCAGCATCATCTGCCGCGCGCTCAACAAGATGGAAATAAGCAACGAAATTAAAATCGTTAAAAAATTGGATCTCCCAGTTATGCAGAGTGTTTCCGGCGCAGACGCAGTGATATTCACCGACTTAGGAAGCGGGAGTCTCGATCTAATGGACGATTTGGGACCAGTATGCATAGTCGCTGACCATCACCAGCCAGCAGGAAGCTCCGAGATGGCATTTCACCTCAACCCCCACCTTTTTGGGTTTAACGGCGCCACCGACCTAAGTGGATCGGGGGCCACTTATTTGATCGCCAGAGCCCTCGGCGACAATGTGGAGCTTTCAGATTTAGCCGTTGTGGGTGCCGTCGGCGATCTACAGCACGTTAGAGAAGGGCGGCTGAGAGGTGTGAACCGGCTGATACTCGACGAAGCCGAAAAAAACGCAGTAGTGAGAGCAGAAAAGGACTTGCAGGCTTTTGGCCGACAAACGCGACCCGTTCATAAGCTCCTCGAATATGCGTCCAGCCCTTTTATCCCAGGAATAACGGGAAACGGTGCGCAAATCCTGGAGCTCTTGGCTAGCTTGAACATTGAGCTTAAAGAAGAGGGCGAATGGAAAAAATGGGTAGACCTTAGCAGCGCCGAAAGGCGCAGTATCATTTCTGCCCTCATCCAAAGGTGCTTGACCGCAGGCATGCCCCCAGTAAGGGTCCAGAACCTGGTTGGAGAGGTGTACACCCTTCTAAAAGAGGAACCCGGGACGGTACTTCGGGATGCATCCGAATATGCTACCCTACTTAACGCCACCGCGCGATACAGTTTCGAGAAGATCGGGGTCGACGTTTGTCTAGGTGACCGAGGGGGCAGCTACAGAAAAGCAAATGAGCTCCTGTTGATGCACAGAGAGAATCTGGTCCGGGGGCTCAATTACGTCAAGCAAACAGGCGTGACGACGCTCTCAAACTTGCAGTATTTCCACGCAGGCGACCATATACTCGAAACGATCGTCGGCATCGTGGCTGGAATGTGTAAGAATTTAGAAGGCGTGGACAGGCACTTGCCGATCGTAGGTTTGGCGAACTCGGACGAGGGGGTCAAAGTATCCGCGAGGGGAACCCAAAGTCTCGTTGAACGCCACTTAAACCTTGCACGAGCTATGAGTGAAGCAGCTCATTCAGTCGGCGGCGTCGGAGGCGGTCACGACATTGCGGCAGGAGCTACAATTCCTGAAGGGACCGAAGCAGAGTTCCTGAAAAATCTGAACAGATTGGTCGCACAACAGGTGTCGTAGCGTGCTTACAAGGAGAGCAGATTATGATTCATATCGCGAATATCTGTCAACCCCGAAATCGCATGTGTCTGTATTTCCACGCCACTTTCTCTGACGGCGGCCATAGAGTTTATTCCGCCTATTATTGCTACGCCGATATGGCCCCTGCTAACGGGCATTTCCAACAGATCTGAGTTGGGCTCTCCAACCTCGAGTACTCCCTTAAACTCAGCCTCCATCAAATCCGACAGCAGATTCTCAAGGTGGTTCTTCGCTGCCATAGGCACTTCTCGGACGCTTGCAAGCACCTTGCCAGATCCCGTATTGATCATTTCTAACACCGACGTCAATTCTTGCGACATCAGCACGTCGAGAGGGTCCAGTGTCGTCGCGTCGTACCGCAGGATTTCTGTAAATCTAACGGGTATTTTTTCAGTTACTTGCACGATGCCTCCGCAAACGGGCTTAACCGGGATGCCTGCTTTTAGGAGTACACCGTCAATGGTGATGCTGCAGATGGTGAGGATGCCACTGAAACCGTTCTGAATTGAAACGCCATTAAAACTCTCACCGCCCTCAATTATTCGCACGTAGGGGCCGACATTGAGCCCCGCGGCGTACACGAGCTTAAAAATGCTCAACACGCGTTCCAAATCGTCTTCGGCTACCACTGCGGTATTGAATGCCACCGCCCCTGTAGCGGTCCTTGCGTCAAAAGTAATACCATAAATGAGCTCTTCAATTCTTGACGACATGAATTTCAGCGTCACTCAGCACACCTGCTCGATTTGCCTCTGCCTTTAGCGAGCAAACAAGCCCTCAACCGAGTATTTTCCATCGTTGCGTGCGATTGGATTGATTCTTCGTATTTCTTCGGTCGGGAAACCCGCTTGCCCCGAGTTGTAGCGACGCCACACATCTGGCCATGGGATGAAATATGCCGTCTTTGATTTGCCAGATCCCATCCTCAGTTCTACGGCCAGATACCCGATTCTGCCAGATCTTTTAATGAATTCCTGCATCTTAGCGACCTGATGGTCGCCCTTCTTATCTACCGAAAAATGCTGTGAGAAGTACAAGGCCGCGGCACCTTTGCTCGTCGAGATGCTCTTGCATTCAATGCCGAGGTAGAGCTCACGATCTGATGAATCCACTAGAACATCAAGCATTTGTTGCGAAAAGCGGTGTTGCTTCATCCTATATGCAATAGCGTCGATGCCACGCTCCAGGAAAAAGACGTTAAAGGACTTAACGAGCTCTCTTTCAAAATTGCTCATTGATCGCACTTTCATCGTACTACTATAAAGGATATCCGTCAAGGATATCCGTCAACACTCGTACAAGCGAATGGAGGGACAACGCAGACGGCCTTTGCTCTCTGTGCCAGACTAACCGATGACAAACTTACTCTGCTCGCGCTTGAAAAAGCCCTCTTCTTCTAGTTTTTTTAGATTGCGCAAAATCAGCTCAGAATCAACGTTGAGCCGCCGCAGCAAT
The DNA here is from genome assembly GCA_050013755.1 of Halobacteriota archaeon. Taxonomy (GTDB): domain Archaea; phylum Halobacteriota; class Bog-38; order Methanoflorentales; family Methanoflorentaceae; genus Methanoflorens. Next base: position 7,949 of record JBEKER010000028.1, on the reverse strand, counting down.
TCAGTTTCGGTCATGTCTGCGTGAGCCACGATCAGAGCAAGGATCTGGCCGCGTAATTGCCTGTTAGAGTGCTTGAACGGGGCTTGTCTCGTATGATGAGCACTCTGTCGGCTTGGATTCGTGTACTTCTTCTTGAGCATCACGCCATAGTCCATGAGCGCATAGTACCACGTCCGCGGGTTTGATCGATCAAGAGTACACTCTACGAAAGGATAGATTTCAGCGTCCTTCACGCCTTCCGCATCGGCGAAAAAAAAGTGGATAAACACTGCTCTAATGTTTGTTTCGATGAACACCTCTGGCGCGTCAAATGCGAAAGCGCGGATGGCGCAGGCAGTGGTCCGTCCAACGCCTGGCAATTCCACTAAAGCCCCGTAGTCAGACGGCAGCATTCCGTCGAATTTCGTATCAACGATTTGAGCTGTACGTTTCAGAGCAAGCGCTCGCTTGTTATACCCTAACCCGTGCCACATTTCTAGAACGTTTTGTAGTCGAGTGCGCGAGAGCGCAGCAAAATTTGGAAATTCGCGCAAAAACGACTCATATTTCGCAACAACCCTCCCAGCTTGGGTCTGTTGCAGCATTAGTTCTGAAACCAGTATCTTGTACGGGTCGCGGGTAAGCCTCCACGGCAGTATTCGACCCTGCGTCTCATAATGTTGATAAATCACTTCTCGAAAGCGTTCGATCCCCGAAGCGCTCAAGTCGCGGTTTTTTCGCACTTGATTCATTTCGCTGTCTTTGACCATATTAACGATAGAGGTCCACCGTGTTTGGGGGTGCCTTTTCTCTGTCAAGAGCGTTCGGACTCGATTTTATTCGATGAAGATCTTTACGGTGTGTGGGCCGTCCAATCTGTTTCGACAACCGCCTTTTTGCCTTCGCATCTGAAGCGCTCAAAAAATGCACGCGCGAAAGGATAATATGGGGCTTTCCTTTTAGCGAACGCCCCAGACTACGAGTTGGTCATCCCCGCGCTAAACAGTTTGACTACAAAACCATTACAGCGACAGACACCACGGTGGTCCATACGCCGCCTTCGCCGACGACTTCAGACGTTGCAATGTTAAAGGTTTCCTTTGGCTTCGAATCAGTCCACGTCTCGTACATGCTCGAAGCGAGTTTTTCGGCGTAGATGCCTGAACTTTCTGTAGTTTCACCGAAAGCGTGATGTTCCGATATATAGCCAAATTCGTTTGGATTCTTGGGAATTGCGCAGCCTAAAGACGCCGAGACTCTCCTATTCGGCTCGTTCGATGCGTGTCTCGACATCACGCAAAAAACTATCTCTCCTGGACGCAGCTCGTTAAGTCCTTTGTCCTTAACAATAATCTCGCAATTTGGCGGCAGTATTGAACTAACCGCAACAAGATTATATTTCTCAATGCCCGCGTCCCTCAAAGCCATTTCGAAGCTTTCCAAGTTCTCTTTGTGTGTTCCAACGCCGGCAGTAAAAAAGATTTTTTTTGGCACTAACCTCATCTTGACTATCACGCCCCTCTCTTACGCATACAGCAAAACATATCTCACTGTAAGTGTTTTTAACCTTTATGCAAAGGACGGTAATCGAAGTAGTGGCGTTAATTATTTCTGTCGCGTTTTTCGCCGTGTTGTTGCTCTCCGTCACGCTATCCGGAGCCGGACCGCTCGGGTATATACTGGTAATAATCATATTTATCATAATTGTCAGCGTCGCAGGGATTAGAATTGCCGCCTACGAATAGAACGCTGCTGACAAAGTATTGCTGAAGATGCTTTTGCACCGATGACGAGCACTCGATCCACGTAAGCGTACGGCGTACCCATGACAACCAAAACAGAACATATCACGATGGACACAACGGGCGGTGTCCAAATAATCGACATAACAGGCGAGGTTCGCAAGCTGCTTACAAAGAGCGACTTACAAGAAGGGTTGGCCACAGTTTTTGTCCCGGGTTCTACAGCGACCGTGACGACCATCGAATATGAGCCGGGCCTCGTCGCGGATATGACGAAAGCACTCGACCGCATCGCTCCAAGAAACAGTCGCTATGAACACGACCAGAGATGGCACGATGGAAACGGACATTCTCATATCAGGGCATCGTTTCTGAAGCCAAGCGTGTCGATTCCATTCTCGGACAACACGTTAATGCTGGGCACGTGGCAGCAGCTCGTGTTCATCGAACTCGATGTCCGGCCTCGCAACCGAACGATCATAGTCCAATTTATTGGCGACTAAACAAGCTTAAGTCGAAGACAAGCTGAGCGGCTCTTTCGATTCCTTCAGCCACTATATAGGCTTCCTCCAGGTCAGCTCCGACCGCAATTAGCCCGTGATTCTCCAAAAGTGCGCCCCTAAACCCCTTAATTCCACTAGATACGGCTTCCGCTAGTTCACTGGTGCCCGGTCGCGCGTACGGAATCAACGGTATGCGACCCAAAAGCTGTTTCCCTTCGACGTCAGGTGATTGCAAGTCAGCCCCCAAACAGGACAGTGTCGTGGCGAATCGCGAATGAGCGTGCACAATTGCTTTAGAGTCGGTCACATTATAGATTGCAAGATGCGTCGGCATTTCGCTCGATGGCGATCTGCCCGCGAGATGGTCGCCTTTCATCGTCACCACGGATACATCTTCGGCTCGAACTCGATAGCTGGGAACCTTCGTTGGCGAGATGTATACCACGTCATCGACCCGCGCACTTAGGTTGCCACTCAACGCCGATGTGAGGCCCCGCTTAAACAGCCACCCCATACATTTCGCGATTTCGTGTTTCAAGAGTGTACCCTCAATTCCCGGCGATTATTACAGAGCGTGAATCCGTTGTTAAGTGTTATGCTGCAGCACATTAACAAATCGCGTTTACTGGACCAAATGACCAATCCTGAGCAGTTGCACCGCGATCACTATAAGCGTCCCCAACCCCACCATCTTGACCACTGATATTGCATAGCTCTGCCTTGAAATGTACGCCGAATAGATTCCTAAGGCAACCAGGCTTATCAAGCTTAAGCCGACCGAAGCAACAACCGAACCCACTGAAAAGATCCACGGTGCTAACGGGATTAAGCTTCCAATAAAGCTGGCCCCCCCTGATGATACGGCGTCCTTTGCGATCTTTCGCCGGCTTTGAGATTCGACGTACGTGTTGTTCAGCTTCCGCAGAAGCGATTTCTCGGTCATAGCAAGCTTGCCGTGCTCAATTGTGCTCTCTGCAAGATAGGACCCCAGGCCGTTGGTCAGCGCGAGGGCGATCGCCCCTCCAAAAGCGGCGCTAACGATAATCGCGTTGGAAGCGCCCACTACTGAAACGCCAATAATGATTCCAAGAGTGGCAAGAAGTCCGTCGATGGATCCAAGGATTATATAGCGCCCTTCCTCGATATTGAAGCTCATTAACGTAATGGTGTTTTGGTAGCTTCCCTGCAGAGCTCAGCAAAAGAGAAAAACCGACTGAAGCTCATCCACGATCGTGAAGCGTTTCTTCTTCTTCGACGATTTTTTTCCCCGCGATGATCTCATCGACGCTGTGAACCACGCCCCCTAAATTCTCAATAGTCTGCAGAACCAAGTCGTAGTCGACGTCGGTGCCCTCAACCGTGATTTTTACATTTTCAGTCTGTTGATCGACCTCGTAGAGGCTCAAATTGACTCCTTCGACGTCCCGTATATCTCCTATCGCGCTTGCCACCTCGAGGTTAGTAGGTTCGTGAGGCTTTAATACGTCGAGCACTATTCGCTTGATCTGGGACATTTCTCTGCTGATCGCGGTAGTAGGTAATCAGACTTATTGTTTATAATGCTATTTGTGATTTGAAACCAGCCAACGCAACGAATCACGCCACTTAGAAATGTGGGGGGCCCTGCATTGCAGCACTATAATGCGATCCTCGTGAACAAATGTAACCACGAGCGCGTTGCTCGCGGTTGACACGTTGTCGATATCATTGACCCCTATAAGATACGCACCGGACGTAAAATAAGGCTTAATGTAAAAGCATTGCTCATAGAGCCTCATCGTTGCTGGCCTCTTGAAAGTGGTTAGCAAGCGATTTGTTTCTACATCTTTCACCTGCAGCAGAAGGGCAGTCGGTGTCGCAAGAATTGGTCGCAGCTTCGCTACTTTGTAGACATTTCTTCTGCTAACGACAGAGCCGAGGTATCGCCGACGCACGATAGCTCGAGCTTGCGACAAGAGCGATGCCGCCGTTAAGCTCACCAAAAGCACCGTAAACACCGCGGTGAGCACAATAACATACAGCAAGCCGGGCATCAATTGAAACATCAGCACGTTTGAAACTCCCTAACCGCTTGCCTCAGCGTTGTTCGTCTTGAATGTGCACCCGCATTAGCGGCTAACCCTGCCGAAGCTCAGAAGCTGTTGAAATTCAGTCCAGCAAACCGTTAAGCTACAAAGCTCGCGGCAAATCTTCACTTCATTTGCGTGCGCCGTTGCGGTTAAACTTTTCTATTCCGTGACGCATTACCGTGTATGCTCGAATTGCGACGCAATATAGCGCATTTACTGCTCGGCACGTTCCTTGCGTTTTTGGTCGTTTCACTGCCGCACGAGCTCGTACTTGTCGGCAACGCAGTGCTCATTGGTGGGTTGATCGCCGCTTCCTTTCTCTCTCAAAAGTATGATATTGCTTTTTTAACCTGGCTGTTCACAAACTTTGACAGGCCGAGTAAATTCACCGCAAAGGGGGCAATCACTTTTTTTGTCGGGACATTCATCGCTGTCCTGCTCTTCGCACCGCTTTATGCCGCTCTTAGCATACTCGTGCTTGCTGTCGGTGACAGCCTGGCAACGATAGCCGGCCATTACGCAGGAAAACACGCACTTTTCAAGAAGAAGACACTTGAAGGCACCCTTACATTTTTTATTTGTACTTTTGCGATACTGGTTTTTTTTGTTGCACCAGCGAAAGCTTTACTAGTTGCATTGGTTGCGTCTGCCACTGAACTGATTACGCCCCCCTCTCTGGATGATAACCTCACCATTCCGTTTGTAACGGGGTTGCTTCTCAGTCTCTAAAACTTCCGCAAAGCCTGCAAGCTCGATCACTATGCAGGCGGATAACAACCAGTTTCACTTTCAAAGCCATGTGCCGACGAGAAGCTCGAAGTCACGGTGTTAAATAAGACAGAAAGGTTCGCTTTTATTGAGAGGCGTCGTGCCGGTTTTCAGCAGCACGCATCGCAAACTGTTCTGGGAATATTTTCTTAAGCGCTGCTAGTACGCGAAACATTTTGGGATCGAGCGTGTCCTCTGGATTATCTAGAAAAAGGCCTAGTGTGACTGTATACGCGATGTCTCGTATCAAATTCTCCGAGATATTCAAAGCTCCCTTCTCCGAAAGCTCTGAGAGGATCACAGAGACGTCAAAAGCACTGTCCATTATATAATCAGCACGGACCCTGTTGACACGTTTGGCAACGTTGTCCATTTGTGCGCCTAGAATAGCCTTTGGATCATCTACCGCGGGGATGCCGAGACTCCTATAAACGAGGTCACTCTGGTCCTGAACCAGAAGATACAGATGCTCGCAATAAGTGCCTGTTTCTGGTTGATTTGTGCAATCCTCGTCGCAGAGAACCTGACAGTGAGGGAGCATGCCTCGTGCCCGATATGCATCCATTCGATACTTGTCACACATGAACATTGCAATCGTGATTTATGTAATTCCTAATATAAATTTCAGCCTGGATAGTTGGCCAGCTACCCCCATGACAGATTTACTTCAGTTGTGGGCACCATATGCGTCGCCAGAATCGGGATGATCTACTCCTGTTTTGTACAGACGAGAACGCGGCTAACGCGGCTGCCAGTGCAATAACCTTCCCGATGCTGGTCCTAGCCGGCACGTTTATTCCTCGTGAAACAGTGCCAGACTACCTGCAGACCGTGGCCAAACTGCTTCCGCTACGTACTTGAACTACGGTCTAAGAGACGCAATGATCCGAGGAGAGGCCCCAAGCGCCTTGTGACATGTCAATATTACTGGCCGCTGGCGCCGTATTCTTTAAGATCGGCTCGCTTATCCCCGATTAGCGACAACGAGTGTTGTTGAGAGTCAGCACGCCCGTAGCGAGGCGCAGAACCCTAAAAAAGCCAAAAAAGAAAGATGCAGGAGCGTTTTACGCTCTTGCGTATAGCACGGTACTGCTTGCCATCTAGTCGTTTTTTCGTCGGTCCGTAAATAAAGCCGGAGAGGCTTCTTGACTTACGCCGCCTCCGGTTTAACGACCAGATTGCTCACCGCGTACGAATCTTGGACCGGGTAGTTCTTCATCGTGACGCTGTAGAACCTCAAGAACTTCTTGTCGATGTCGTGCATCACCACTGGGTCCGTCGTGCCGTTAGTGGCGTCGACCCAGATCGTCCGCTTGTTGCCCTTGCTCACAACTTCTCCATCGATCACGACGATGTCGCCGCCTTTGATCGTGTACGCTGTGTCTTTGAACGCCTTTTCAATGCCTTCAGGGTCAGTTGTGGGATCCATATCCTTTGGGTCGTAGTTGTATATCGCGACGTCAGCGTCAGCGCCGACCCCGAGATGGCCCTTCATATCGCCAAGTCCTAGCGCTCGCGCAGGACCTGCGCGCGTCATCTTGGCAATATCGTAGAAGTCAAATACGCGAGAGATCCCGCCTATGGCTGTCCGATCAGGTACCCACTTATGCAACGTCTCAAGTCGGTCTAGCCGAGCTTGATTCGACATAAGCCAGCTGATGATCCGTGGATACCGCCTGAAAGGTCCTGCATTGGGGTGATCGGTCGTAATGAACGCCTGCATTGGGTCGTCGATCAGCAGCGCCAGCTCGAGCCCAATCGCCCACTGGATGCCACACACGTGAATCTTCGGGCTGTAGACGTAGGGCACAACGCCCGCTGCGGTTTCGAGTTCGATGTCGTCGTTACACCATTTGAGGTGGTTCGTGTTATGGAGGTAGAACTCCATTGGACCATCAGCCGTCATCGTGGTCGTCTCGTCAAGCGTGACGAACCCCACGTCGACCGTCATATTCTTGTTCTTGTTTATGCGGTCAGCGACCTTTTGGGCCTCTGTTTCAAAGTCTTTCCACGTGGTGCCCCCATACGCGTGGAACTGCATGTGGGCAAAGTTGATTACTTGGTCGCGGGTTTTTGCGTTCTTTGGCAGGACTCCCTCAAGGAGCTTGATCGAATCAAGAGTGGTCGTGTAGTTGCCGGGATGTCCTAGGTTATTACAGTGGAGGTGAATCGACGTCGGTAGGTTCAAAGCCTCATTCGCTTCGGCAAGCCCGGTGATGATCTCAGATGGCATCACATCGAAATACGGGACGGGATCAGCGACGTTAACACAGTTCATGCCCCATCCCCACGCCTCTGAGCCACCGGGATTCACAAGCTTGATGCAATATCCTTTCGTCGCTTTGAGCATCCAGGCAACGAAGGCGTTGAGTTTGTCCTGCTCACCTCGTTTGATGTATTCCATCACGAGCCAGTTGTTGCCGAGTAGCGTGTAAGCCGACTGATCGATCAGCGGCGTGTCTGACATTTCTTCGTGCGTGTGCCGAGCCATAAGCGGTGGCATTGCCGCTTCGTTCGCTTGGGTGTAGCCCATGCGGGAATACACGTAGCCGGTCTCAAACGTAGACGGTACCGAAAATCCGCCACCCGATCGCGTCATTTTGGTTAGCTTCTTCGTGTGAAACAGCTTGTCCTCGGGCCTCATTATACGGCCAACGTTTATTTTGGGACCGGCGACATGGGCATGTATGTCTATTCCGCCTGCCATCACCACTTTGCCGCGAGCATCGATGACTTTGGCTTCAGGAGAAACTTTGTCCACTATCTTGTCGTCGCGAATGGCAATGTCCATGACATCGCCGTTCACGCCATTTTTAGGATCGTAGACGTATCCGTTTTTGACTAATATTTCACTCAAGTTCTCTCACTCTCCTTCCAGCCGTTAGGGC
>JBEKER010000027.1:0-18342 GCA_050013755.1 Halobacteriota archaeon | reverse complement strand
CACAGCTCTATAAGGAGTTCAGGGAGTTCTTCCCGCAAAACGCGGTTGAGTACTTCGTGAGCTACTACGACTATTATCGCCCTGAGGCCTACATCCCGCACACCGACGTCTACGTGGCAAAGGAATCGTCCATTAACGACGAGATTGACCGGCTCCGGCATTCGGCTACCAAGTCGCTGCTGACGCGGCGTGACACCATTGTCGTTGCGAGCGTTTCGTGCATATTCGGCATCGGCTCTCCTGACGACTACCAGGAGTCCGTGCTCTCGTTGCAGGTGGGCGAGACCGTCAAACGGAGCGAGATTTTGCGCAAGCTCACCACCATGCAGTATGAGCGTAACGACATTGACTTCTTCCGCGGGAAGTTTCGCGTGCGAGGCGACACCGTTGAGGTGTTTCCCGCTTACGGAAACACCGCGTATCGCATCGCGCTCTGGGGCGATAAGATCGAGGGACTCTACGAGTTTAATCCTGTCAACGGAAGAAAGACGGCAGCGTTTGATTTTCTCCCCATCTACCCGGCGACGCACTTCATCACCAACCGCGCGAGGTATACCGAGGCATTACACTCGATAAAGCGTGAGCTCACTGAGCGTTTGGAGTACTTGCGCGGCCAGGACAAGTTGCTTGAGGCCCAACGCCTTGAGCAGCGCACAAAATACGACCTTGAGATGTTGCGTGAGGTTGGTTATTGCAGCGGAATCGAGAATTATAGCCGTCACCTCAGCGGGCGCGCTTCGGGGGAGGCGCCCACGACACTCATCGATTATTTCCCAGACGACTTCCTCCTCGTCATTGATGAGTCACACGTGACGATCCCCCAGCTAGTCGGCATGTACGCGGGGGACCGCTCCCGGAAAGACAACCTTGTAGAGCACGGATTCCGCCTCCCTTCGGCGTACGACAATCGCCCGCTTACCTTCGGCGAGTTTGAGAAGCGAGTTAACCAGGTTATCTACGTATCGGCCACTCCTGGACCGTATGAACTGGCGAAATGCGAGCACGCAGTCGAGCAGATTATTCGTCCTACGGGCTTGGTCGACCCGGCCGTGGACGTCCGCCCCGCTGAGAAGCAAGTCGACGATCTGATCGCAGAAATTCGAAAGCGACCGAGCGAGCGCGTGTTGGTGACGACATTGACGAAGAGGATGGCTGAGGATCTTTCCGAGCATCTTCACGAGATCGGAATCAAGGTGCAGTACCTTCACTCAGACATAAGCACGCTTGATCGGGTCGACATCCTTTACGACTTACGACGCGGCGCGTTCGACGTCCTTGTCGGTATTAACCTTCTTCGAGAGGGCATCGACCTTCCCGAGGTCACCCTCATGGCCATACTCGATGCGGATAAAGAGGGCTTTCTGCGCTCTGAACGGTCGCTCATTCAGACAATCGGCCGAGTCGCTCGAAACGTCAACGGGAGCGTTATCATGTACGCAGACGTTACCACCGACTCAATGAGGCGTGCGATAGGGGAGAACAACCGTCGGCGTGTGCTGCAGCTCGCGCACAACGAGCGTCACGGGATCACCCCGCAGACTATCGTCAAGCCGATCGAGGAACTTGTCGAGCGTCGTCGGCCGGGGCTGGTAGCCGATGAAGAACCCCATATACCCGTCGTCGCAGAGGAACTCGAAGAGACGATCGCAGGATTGCAAGCAGAGATGCAGCGAGCGTCGCGCGGACTTGAGTTCGAGCGGGCAGCGCTCATTCGCGACATGATTCGATCACTCGAGGGAGGGGCGTAGCGTGACGGAATCCATTCGCATCAAGGGCGCAAAAGAGCACAATCTCAAGAACGTCGACGTTGAGATCCCGCGCGATAAGTTTGTGGTCATAACGGGGATCAGTGGTTCAGGGAAGTCATCGCTGGCCTTTGATACCATCTATGCCGAAGGACAGCGAAAGTACGTGGAATCGTTGTCCGCATACGCCCGGCAGTTTCTTGGTCAGATGAAGAAGCCGGACGTGGATCACATCGACGGTTTGTCTCCTGCGATTTCTATCGACCAAAAAACGACGAGCAAGAATCCCCGTTCTACTGTGGGAACGGTCACCGAGATCTTCGATTACCTGAGGCTCATGTTTGCACGAGTGGGAACCCCTCACTGCCCGCAGTGCGGCAAGGAGATCGCCCAGCAGACCGTGCAAGAAATCGTCGATCAGGTGATGCGGCTTCCCAAAGAGACGAACATCACGATACTCGCTCCCGTGGTGAAGGACAAAAAGGGAGAACACCGTAAGATTTTGGAATTCCTGCTGAGTGATGGGTTCACACGAGCGCGCATCGATGGTGAGGTGCGCGAGCTCGATGAAGCCATCGACCTCGACAAGAACAAGCGCCATACGATCGAGGTCGTCACCGACCGTCTTACCATCGCTGATGAAGACCGGCAGCGCCTCGCAGACTCGCTTGAGACCGCTCTCGTGCTCGGTGACGGCGTCGTTATCGTCGACGTCGCCGGCGCCGAAGAGCTTCTTTTCAGTGAGCACTTCGCGTGTCCCGAGTGCGGCATCAACATGGGAGAAATTGAGCCGCGCATGTTCTCGTTCAATAGCCCGCACGGGGCGTGTCCGGCGTGCCACGGCCTTGGATTTGAAAAGACCCTCGATGAGGACTTAATCGTGCCTGACAAATCCCTCCCCGTCAAGAGAGCCATAGCGCCGTGGGCGAAATCGACGAGTGATTACTACCCGCAGTACCTCTTGAGCGCGGCCAAACAGTTCCATTTCGGCCTGGAAACGCCGTACGAAGAGCTTAACGACGAGCAGAAACACCTCCTCCTCTACGGCTCGGGCAGCCAGAAAATGCTGTTTGAGTACGCCGGCCGACACGGTCACGTCCGTTTTCTCAGGCCGTTTGAGGGAGTCATCAAGAACCTGTCGCGTCGCTATCGCGACACCGACTCTGAGTACATCAGAGACGAGATTGAGAAGTATATGCGCCTGCGTGCGTGCGATGCGTGCAACGGCAAACGCCTTCAGCCTAAAGCTCTTGCCGTCACCATCAGCGATCGCTCAATAGCCGACGTCTCGGCCTTGTCAGTCGACGCGGCGCACGAGTTCTTTGACCGCTTGCGCCTCTCGAACGGGAAAATGACCATTGCTGCTGAGGTCATCAAAGAGGTAAAAAAAAGGCTCAACTTTTTGCAAAACGTGGGTCTCAACTACTTGACGCTCGATCGAGCGAGCGAGACGCTTTCAGGCGGCGAGGCTCAGCGTATACGGCTCGCGACACAAATCGGCTCGGGCCTCGTCGGGGTGCTCTACATCCTAGACGAGCCGAGCATCGGTCTCCACCAGCGCGACAATCTGCGGCTCATCGGGACGCTGAAGAGCCTCAGAGACCTCGGAAACACGCTCATCGTGGTTGAGCACGACGAGGAGATGATTCGTACAGCCGACTACGTCATCGACATGGGGCCCGGCGCCGGAGAGCACGGAGGTGCCATCGTGGCGACCGGTACCCCGAGCGACATCGTACGTGATCCCGAGTCCATAACGGGACAGTACCTTAACCGCGTTAAGCGGATCGAGGTGCCGAACCGACGCCGGATCACGAACGGTGAGGCGCTGCGCATTGTCGGCGCGCGCCACAACAACCTCAAGAACATCGACGTTGAGATCCCTCTCGGGATCTTCACCTGCGTCACCGGGGTCTCCGGATCAGGAAAAAGCACCCTTATCAATGATATCCTCCATCGCAAACTCGCCCAGCAGTTGCACCGCGCGTACGGAAAGCCCGGCGACCACGATGACGTCTTGGGCATTCAGCACATCGACAAGGTGATCACGATCGATCAGTCGCCTATCGGCAGGACGCCGCGCTCAAATCCCGCCACCTACACCGGGGTGTTTGATTTCATCCGGGCCCTCTTCGCGCAGCTTCCCGACGCCAAGGCCCGGGGCTATCGGCAGGGTCGGTTCAGCTTCAACGTGAAAGGCGGCCGCTGCGAGGCGTGCAGGGGTGACGGAATCATAAAGATCGAGATGCATTTTTTGCCCGACGTGTACGTGCCGTGTGAGGTCTGCGAGGGGAAGCGCTATAACAGGGAAACGCTCGAAATTCGCTACAAGGGCAAGAACATTGCTGACGTGCTCGATATGACCGTCGAAGAGGGCGTGCACTTCTTTGAGAACATTCCGCGCATCAAGCAAAAGCTGCAGACGCTCTACGACGTGGGGCTGGGGTACATCAAGCTCGGGCAGCCGGCGACGACGCTCTCCGGTGGAGAGGCCCAACGTGTCAAACTGGCCACCGAACTCAGCCGGCGGAGCACTGGCAAGACGTTCTACATTCTCGACGAGCCGACGACCGGCCTGCACTTTGATGACATCAAGAAACTGCTCGCGGTGCTCGGCCGGCTCACCGACGCGGGGAATTCGGTGCTCGTCATCGAACACAACCTCGATGTGATCAAGACGGCCGACTACATCATCGATCTGGGCCCCGAGGGAGGCGACGAAGGTGGGTACGTTGTCGCGCGGGGAACGCCTGAGATGATCGCCCGGTCGGGCACGTACACCGGCGAGTTTCTCAAACGGGTGTTGAACGGATACTAAGAGCGATGCCACCACCTTCAGTCACCGCGAGGCTTCATAACCTGCCGAGCAGTCCGGGCGTCTACCTCATGAAGGACGCCGGCGGAAAAATCATCTACATCGGCAAAGCTGTCTCATTGAAGAACCGAGTCCGAACGTATTTTCACGGCGCGCCGACGGCGCCGCGAACGAGGGCGCTCGTCGAGCGGGTCGACGACATCGAGTGGATCGTCACCAACACCGAAAAAGAGGCGCTTATCCTTGAGTCGAACCTCGTGAAGCTTCACAAGCCGCGATACAACGTTCGGCTGACTGATGACGGTAGTTTCCCATACATCCGAATCACCGACGACCCGTATCCGAGCATCACCGTGACGCGCGTGGTGAGAAACGACGGGTCGGCCTATTTCGGCCCGTACACGAGCGCGCTGGCCACACGTCAAAGCGTGAAGGCGCTGCGTAAGGCGTTCCCGTTGCGCAGTTGTAACAGAGATCTACGGCGCGTTCTAAGGCCGTGCCTCAACTACCAACTCAAGCTGTGTGCGGCTCCCTGTGCGGGCAAAACGGATCCCGACGCGTATGCGCAACTTGTGACGGGCATACAGCGGTTTCTCGAAGGGCGACAAGACGACATTCTCACTGAGCTCAAGCGCGAGATGAACGGCGCGGCGATGGACATGGAGTTCGAGCGCGCCGCTACGCTGCGCGATCGCATTGCAGTTCTCGAGAGCGTGCGAGAGCAGCAGTACGTCGAGCCGCGTCGCGGCGACGAAGACGTCATCGCCATCGCCCGCAGAGGTCCACAGGCGTGCGCGCTCATACTTATGGTCCGCGAAGGGAGGGTCACGGGGCAACAATCGTACGCGCTCCGGGGGACCGAAGGCGCTGAGACGACTGAACTGATGACGGCGTTTGTCAAGCAACACTACTTACACCTCGAGGGGCCATACATCCCGAGGGGCATCCTTCTCGAGCACGCGATTGAGGAGGCGGACGCCATCGAAAATCTCCTCACCGAGATCAGAGGTAGCCGCGTCCACGTGAGCGTTCCACGGGCCGGACGGAAGACGAGGCTTGTCGCGCTCGCGCACAAGAATGCCGAATCGATGCTCAAGAAGCCAACAGCGGCCGATGCGCTGTACGTTCTCAAAGACGCCCTTCGACTGCGCTCGTACCCGTACCGGATCGAAGCGTTCGACGTGTCGAACCTCGCCGGCGCCGAGGCGATGGGGTCGATGGCGGTATTCATCGACGGCACACCACAGATTAGCGAGTATCGCTCCTATAAGATCAGAAGCGTCGCTTCGATTGACGATTATGCGATGCTCAAGGAGATTGTCGGCCGGAGATATCGGGAACGTGAGGGCCGCGCGGATCTCATCGTGGTTGACGGAGGAAAGGGACAGGTGCGCGCCGTCACGGATACTGTGACGATGCTCGGATTGAGAATCCCCCTCGTGGGCCTCGCAAAGCGCGAAGAGCTCGTTTACGTGCCCGGTCGGTCAGCGCCTGTCGCGGTGCCGCAGATCGCGCTCAACGTGTTGATGCGCGTTCGTGACGAGGCGCATAAGACGGCCATCAGGAGACATCGCAACTTCCGTTCGCGCCGGCTCTTGGAGAGCACGCTGGATTACATCCCCGGCGTCGGCAAACGGCGAAAAGTCGAGCTCCTCAAACGTTTTGGATCCGTGGCTCAGCTCAAAAGGGCGAGCTTGGAAGAGATCCAATCCGTGCCTGCCGTTGACAAGACGACCGCCAACAGCGTATTCAGTTATTTTAACAAGCCTCAGAAGGTCGTCCGAGTGCCCGCCTCGAATACATAACACGACGAACGGGTAATTAGGAGACGTTATGGAAGCTTGGCGTCGAAAGCTGATTTTTGACCCGTTACCGCCTCTCATCACGGCCGAGAACGAAGCAATACGCTGCTATGCGCGTAGGGATCTTTTAGGCGAAGCAGTGCCATCCATAGCGTCTCTGTGGGAGTTGAATCAGGTGCGAAGGCTGGTTCGGAAACAGAAGGATAACGGCTCTTGGCCGTACCACGGCGCTCGCCGCACCTACCTGCGCTCGGCGGATAACTACGATCAGCTCGAAACGTACCGCATCGTTGGTGAGCTGGTCGAGAAATTCGGAATGACGCGCGATCATTCGGCCACGCGGCAAGCAGCCGAATACCTCTTTTCGCATCAGACGAACGAGGGTGATTTCAGAGGTATTTACGGCACTCAGTACTCTCCAAACTACTCTGCGGCAATCATGGAGCTTCTGATCAAGGCTGGCTATGCGCGCGATGAGCGGATAGCGCAGGGGTTCAAGTGGCTGCTCCATATTCGTCAGCGTGACGGGGGATGGGCGATCCCGCTGCGCACCGTAGGCGCGAAGCTTGACTCTTTCATGATGAAGGGCGATCCGGTCCAGCCAGATCGCTCAAAGCCGTTTTCTCATCTCGTGACGGGCGTCGTCGTGCGCGCTTTTGCGGCACACGAGCGACGCCGAGCCTCGTCGTCGGCGATCGAGGCGGGCACACTCCTCGCCTCGCGGTTCTTTCGGCGCGACGTGTATCCTGACAGAAGCGCGGCTGTTTTTTGGACGAAGTTCTCCTATCCGTTCTGGTTTACTGACCTTTTATCATCGCTTGACTCGTTGTCGCGGCTCGGGTTTGATCGGCAAGACACCGGAATCAAACAAGCGCTCGCTTGGTTCGTCGCCAAGCAGCGATCAAGCGGGGTCTGGGAATTGAAAATGGTAAGAGGAGCGGATAAGGCACTCAAACTTTGGCTTAGCCTCGCGATTTGCCGCGTCATGAAATCGTTCTGTGACTGAAAAGCAGACGCGCGGCAGATCAGATTCGAGAAAGAGCTCCGGAGACCACGTCCTAAGCGTAATCTGTGAGGGGAAAGAGCAACTAGCTCCAAACGGCGCCCGCAGGGTAGTGCTAGTAGGACAAGCAGGTCTAAGGAATCGCTGCGTCGTCTGTCTAGATATCCCCTCTAACGTTCTCCTGCGTGCCCCTGGGCACGCAAGCTAATCCCGGAAGAGCCTTAATGCGGGAGCGCTTTTTAAGTCATAATTCTGACACGAAGCAGCAGAAGCGACGACTCGGCCCAAGTTTGGGTCTACCGTCTTTGGGCTGCGAAGGACTGTGGGGGACAACTCATTGATCTGCACCAACTCAAAGGGGAGACGCCGGTGAATGCTCTACTCTTTATTGTCAGCTTGGCACTCATCTTCGTCGGCAGCAGCCTCTTTACGAATGGCGTGGAATGGATCGGGCGCAAGTTCAATCTTTCTGAAGGCGTCGTCGGTTCGGTGTTGGCCGCTGTAGGAACGGCGTTGCCCGAAACGATCATTCCCCTGATTGCAATTTTCTTTGTCGCTGGAACGACCGGCCAGGATGTAGGCATTGGAGCGATCTTAGGTGCCCCGTTTATGCTGGGAACCCTCGCACTGTTTATTACCGGCATGGCCGTGCTCATTTTGAGACGTCGTCGGGTGATGGGAGCTCAAATCAAGTTTGACAGCCAAATAACACGGCGTGATTTGAGCGTCTTTTTCCTCGTTTATTTAGGTGCTGTGATCGTGGCTTTCATCGCACCTCAGCAGACGAAAGCGCTCATAGCCCCCCTCTTTGTGGCCATTTATGTCGTGTATGTATGGCGCGTATTTAAGACTGGCAAGGGGGCATCGGACGCACCGTCGCAGCCGCTGACGCTTGACTCGTGGGCAGCGCGACTAAAAAGCGTCACTGCGCGCCAGACTCCATCGCTATGGCTCGTGCTCGGACAAACCGCTTTGTCGCTAGTCCTCATCATAGTGGGCGCGCAACTCTTTGTGAATCAGATTGTCAGTCTCGCCGAGCAGCTCCACGCAAGTGCTATGCTGCTTGCGCTTGTTATCTCACCCATTGCAACAGAGTTGCCCGAGAAGCTTAATAGCGTCCTGTGGGTCAGCCAAGGCAAGGATGCGCTCGCGTTGGGGAACATAACGGGGGCAATGGTGTTCCAGAGCTGCATTCCGGTGGCATTTGGCGTAGCGTTCACCTCGTGGGTGCTTGGGCCCATCGAGCTCATAAGCGCTGTAATTGCTCTCACAGCGGGCCTTTGGGTGTGCGTGCTAGCGGCCAGAGCGAAGCTGACGGCACCAGCGCTCATCTTCAATGGGGTCCTTTACCTGCTGTTCCTGTCGGTCGTGCTCCGGGGTTAGCAGTCTCAGATCAAAAGCTTCTTCGTAGTTTTTCCCGACCAGCTCGTTCATCTTTGGTCAGGCGGGGCGCTTGACTCTTGCTGCGGCACGAACGTATACGGACGCTCTCGTAATTGAATTCCCCCAAAGCGTTAGCTAAAAAAAGCGAATAGACCCTCTCCACGCCTGCAATCCGATTCAAACGATCTTGCTGACCTGGCTGCTAATGTATGGGTATGCGTCGAATGTCTGGCTGAAGGAAACGTTAACATCTATTATGAGGGGATGCGCGGTGACGACCCCGTTTAGATTCATCATCACGCTTTTTGTCAAGATGGCTTGCAATACAGTGCTGATTGCAGAGCCGAAGTAAATAGTTGACTGTATTGGGATGTCGACGCTTCCGCGCGCCGGGATTTGGATTCCGTCTGACGTGCCGGTGCTCAAGACCTGGTTGCCGGAGGTCAATAGGAGGTTGTACGTAATGGATTTGATGTTGACTCCTACGGCATTCGGGTTATACAGTTTTATCACAAATGTTAACGTAAAGCCAGAGCGTGACACGTTATCGATCGAGCTTACCGACACTCCCTGCACTTGAGGGGCCTGGAGCGTCAACAGAAAAGCGGCCCCCACGATGGCGATAACGATTATGACTGCGGCTATTATGGCGACGATAGTTCTTGTCCGCATAGCCAAAAAATAGGCATTTTGACTATATATAAGAACCGAAATGATTGACTGGGCCTGTCTGTTAGAGTGAGAAGCATGTCTGGCTGCGCGTGCACGTGAAGTGCGCGACGACCGGAGTTAATCTACGTATAAGGAAAAAGTCAACCTTTCCTGGCGGTCCTACGCTTGACGAAGGGAAAAGCATAATATCACTTTCCCACCCTACATTCGATACGGTGCACTCCTTCTGCCCAATGCTAACCGAGTGCGCGCAAACCATTACGTAATGTTAGAAATGCGAGGCGAGCACGAATGCCATACGAGAACGTCACTGCGCACGAGTGGGAGCGAACCGCCCTTTACTTTGCCGTCGGGATGCTCCTAATTGTGACCGCTGCAATTTTTCTCTTTGCTATCAACCGTATCATGGGGGCAATCCTCTGGTTTGCCCTTGTCGCTGTGGTGCTCGTGGCGCTGGTCAGCTGGCACACGAAAACGTACGCGTACCGCTGCAAACAGTGCGGAGAGGAATTCGAGATATCGCGTGTGACGAATTTCGTAAGTCCACAGGGCGTAGGTAAAGACGGCGCGTGGAAGTACCTGAGATGCCCGCGATGCGACAAACACGAACGCGCAGAGATTCTAAAGAAAGTCAAGCCGTGACGTCCCGCTGCACGCTCTTTGCTTCGTGTTCAACAGATAATGTGCGCAGTCGTAATCGAAGCTGAAGCACGCTACTTTTGGCAAGCGCGCTCTCAACAGTCACGAGAATCACGGCCAAAAGCTGCTGCGTGCACTGTGCGTTGAAGACTCACTCTGCCTCCTCAAGGCTTACGAAAAACGGAAAAAGTGGAGGATCGCGTCAAGCCGTTGCCGCAACAGTGCGTCCGGCGCTTAGCTGTTCCGAGTGTTCTTTTGGTTTCCTGCCGAGCCGCTTATCTTCATCAAACGAACACAGTTGCTCGCATCACAGCGTAGCCTGCACTTCCAGCCGCACCATTTGCACGTGGACGTGCCCGTTTTCATCTGGGGGGCGTCGTTCGATGTACGCACGTGCGATCTTTTCCACAAAATCCTCGCGCAACGCTTCCGGAAGGCGCCCCGTGTAAGGGAGGAAAACGGTGCGCAACCAGCCCTTGAGCGCCTCTTTCCCATCGTGGACCATGTCCTTCGGGATTAGCTCAATACGTTCTGGAGAGAGGCCAACGCGACTAACGAACCCGCTGTACTCTTCCACGCCGTAAAAGAACCAGGGGTAAGTGAATCCAACAAAATAATCTTTCCAGCGTCTGTCAGTGGTAAGTTCATTCGCGACGTCCGAGATCAATGCCGCATTGCCTTTTCCCCCGAACTGGAGCAGCGTCCGCCCAGACGGCTTAAGCGCCCGTTTTATCCCGGCAAGCACCGCGAGGTGGTCGCTTATCCAATGAAGGCTTGCAAACGACACAACGAGGTCGAAATCGTGACGGTACGCGAGGCGCGTTGCATCCCCCCAGCGAAATTGCAGATTCGGGAAAAACGTCGGAGGGAACCGGCGGTGGGCGAATTCGATCATCGTTTCAGAGCTGTCAATGCCAAGCACCGACCCATCTGGAACGTGCGCCGCAAGCTCGGCGGTTACCTTCCCATCGCCGCAGCCGATGTCGAGCACCCGTTCATCACCCGCGAGTTTTAAGGCTCGAATGGCGTCACGCGCCCACTGCTGCTGGGGCGAAGAATGTTTTTCGTAACCGGCGGCGTCCCATTGATAACTCATGTTTTCAAATCTCCCGTCACCGTCTATTTTTTAGTTGTTTGCTTTCTAAGTCCCTCGTTTCAAGAATGCCTGTAAGGGAAGTCGCGACCTCAACAATCATATTCTCCGCTCGGATTCCACCAAAACCCTTGCGGCGGGGATGCGTCTGAAGTTCTTGCATATCTCTGTAACAGCGACGAGCGCGTTGAACTTGTTGAGTTTCATTTTTGAGCGAGGTAGCCGTCGGGTCTCGATAAGCACCTTTGGGTAGGTTAGGTCTCTAACACGACTCGATAGCGTGCGGCGTTGTTGCGCACACGCTGCACAGCGCTGTTTATGTCTGCAAAGGAGAATACCTCTGTTTTTGCGGCGATGTCGTGACGTGCGGCAAACACGAGCATCTCTTGCGTGACTGCTCTCCCGCCTGTTACGCTCCCGGCGATCGATTTTTGGCCGGCAACAAGAAGCGAAGCAGGTGCGCTGACGACCCCCGCTTCCGCTTCGGAGGACAGTCGACTGACGATGGTCAACGTGCCATTGGGCCGCAGCGCCTCCACATAAGCGGTCCACGGGAGCGGGGCAGTGGCCGTCGATAGTATGAAATCGAGGGTCCGGGCAGCGTTTCGCATTTGCGACGGGTCGCGGCTCATTACAAAATGATCGGCGCCAAAGGCGGCCGCGTCGTCCTTTTTTTCAGGGTTCGTCGAGAACGCGGTCACTTCGCACCCCATAGCGTGGGCGAACTGCAGGGCCAAGTGTCCGAGTCCGCCGATGCCAACGACCCCGACATGATGATGTGGCCGCACGCCGTAGCGCCGCATCGGCGCGTACACCGTAACGCCTGCGCACAGGAGCGGTGCTGCGCCCGCCGAGCCGAGCGACTCCGGAATGGAGAAGGTAAAACGACTGTCCGTGCGAACGAAATCGGCGAATCCACCGTGCCGCCGGACACACGTCAGCACCTTGCTCCGGCAGAGATTCTCGTAGCCGTTCAGACACCACTCACAGCGCAAGCAGCTGCCCGATTGCCAGCCGACGCCTACTCGTTCACCAATGCTGAGCTGCTCAACGGCCGCTCCAGTAGCGGCCACCGTGCCGACGATTTCGTGTCCTGGCACGAGGGGGTAATGCGAGATACCCCAGTCGTTATCAATGAGATGAACGTCGCTGTGGCAGATACCGCAGTGGCTCACTTTGACATCGACGTCGTACGGGCCCAGTTTGTGAAGCTCGTAATCGAATGGCTGTAGCGCAGCCCCTGGCGCTCGTGCAGCAAATGCGTGAATTCGCATGGTTTGTTATCAGTGAAGGCTACATGCCGTCCACCACATTTTAGTGTTTGGTCAGCTGCTGGTGCCTAGAGGCGGCCCTTCAGCTCGATGCGCGTAGCGCAAGCCGTTCCTACTGCCCTAAAGGGTTATATATCACAAAGCATAGCTTCAGATATATTGTAAAAAAAAGAGGCTGCCATCGTGCCGAGACGAATATGGAAAGAGTGGGCGCAAGATCAGTTTCTGGGCGTCGCGCAGTTTGGGCCCATGAGGATGGAGCGCGGCAACATCAAGTTTTTCGTGCTCATGACGCTACGCGACCAACCGCTCCACGGGTATGGCATTATTAAGGCCATTGGGGACGTGAGCGGTCACGCCCCGAGCGCAGGCGTGATCTACCCGACCTTGCAGATGCTTGAAGATCAAGGTTGCGTCGCCATGAACGAGGAGGACAACAAGAAGGTCTACGTCTTAACCGATGCGGGGAGACGCTTCTTGGACGAACACCGCGACACTGTCAAGCTGCTGAGCACGCGCGCCGCTCAGCCACGATGGAGCTCGCTTCCCGGGGTCGGCCGGCGCATCGGGGAAATTGCCCGCACGATCTTCTCCAACTACTCGTACCTTGATGACGAGAAGATTCGGCAGATCGAGCACATACTTGATGGGGCAAAGAAACAGATCGGCGAAGTGATTTTTGCGAGAAAGCGTTAAGACGGCGCGCCGCTATGGAAGCTGCATCGAAGAAGGTTCATAAGTCAGCTTGTATCGTGCCACATGTTGACTGTTTTTTGAGGCTGGCACGACAAAATCATAGCTTTTATAACGAATTAACCTGCTCAAAGCTAGCATGGACCCATTGACAATCCTCGCAGGGATAATCCTCATTGTCATTTTTCTGAGCCTTCTAGTCGCACTACTGCGCGTCGGCTTGCGATTACTGTTGTATCTAATCCCTAACGCAATAATTGGCTTGATTATTCTTGTTGGCGCCAATGTGGTTGGCATCAGCGTGCCGATAGATTGGATCACCGTGGGATTTAGTGCCTTAGCCGGAATTCCGGGAGCCGTCCTGATGATTCTGCTTTACCTGCTCGGCTTCGCACTATAGGGCTATAACGGCTGAGCGTTCGATGTGGCCCACGGAAGAGTTTTTATGAGGCTGCTCGAATCGCCAGTCTCCTTCATACTAGGGTATGAGAAAGTCATACTCACGCACACCACCGGTCAGCCCGGTTTTTCCACTCAATAGTTGCAGCTATTTCCGGTGCAATTTGTATTCAACGGCACACTCGAGTAATCTATCTGCACGCGCTGATGACGAAAATAATAGATTGCACTAGCTGCTCATTTGGCCGATGATGAGCACACCGCTTCTTGATTAGGCCGAGCCCGCAGAGCGCTTCTTTTCATGATTACCACGGTACTACCTCAAAAATACAGTCGCAGCAAAGCTAGAAACTACTTAAAGAGGCGCATGAGCGTGGGACAAATATCGGTTCCAATGGAGCTTCAACGAGCTGCAAACGGCTCGGCAGATATGCGCATAGCATTGGCTGTTGCCAAAAAGAAGAATCTTGTCCCGATAAAATACCTTCATTTCGAGTCCAGATTTTCAAAAAAAGCGCAAAATATGAGCGAAAACGTTAAATACGATCTTGTAGAGCTTTATTGTGCCGTGATTAATAGGAGCCGGGCCCGCGATCTGGCCTGCCTCGAAAACCGTCTTCTCTTACGGCTACCGGGCCTGTGCTCCATTCTCGGTTTTTTTCTATAGTTTGTTAGGCTCTTTTCCGTTGCAAGTAGAACGGCCAGTGCCCCCTCTGGCTTCAGGTTATGCAGTGATAGAGGGGGATCGCCTGATACCTCGCTGTTTCTGTTTGCTTTCTTTGATGCTGTCAAGGAGGGGCGCGGTTCTGAGGCATCCTTGACAGAAGTTGCACGTAAACTCGCACTTGTGTACTGGAATTATTCAGACTTCGTCTTCCTGCCTCACGATCAAATATTAAAGCTGGTTTGAATCTCTTTCTTTGATTTCAGCGAAAAAGAGCTGCTATGGCCACAACAAAAGCGCCGCAAATCTAAATCAATAAATAGCGTTACTCGTTAACGTGTAACGATAAACAAAAGGGGAGGTGACAATATGGGAGAATTAAAAACGATCACAAAGATTCCTGTTGGGGCAGTGGCCTTGATGGGTGCAGTTCTTTATGCCATTTTAGGGCTCATAAGTGGTATCATTTCAGCTATTGGCATTGCAATTGGCGTCTCGGCAATACAAAACGCCCTTCCTGCAACAACGATGCTCGGCTCGGGAGCAGGCCTCGAGGCTTCCGCTATTATCGGTGGCTTGGTTTTCGGCTTCATTGGCGGCTATATCATAGTGGCAATAGTAGCACTGATTTACAATTGGTTGGCGCCTAGAATTGGCGGCGTTAAGCTTGAGCTTGAGTAACGGCAAAGTACACTTAATCGCCTAAATCGCAGAGTTGCAACGGTAAAACGCACAATCAAAAGCGTTGGTCGTTACTTTTTTTGTTTTTTGTAAAAACTAGCGTTCTTGCCGTACGCTTAAGAGTGAAGCACAAACTTCGAGCGTGGGGCAAGACGAAAGCGTATCAATGTCCGATGGTAAAGATCCTTAAGACAGACTCAACGTGAATCCCGTGTTAGCTGGGTTAAGCAACGCACGAACTGGAGCACTGGTATGAAAGACAAGACAAAGTTCGAAAATGCCGCAAGCACTGTGTTTGCCCCGCAACTCGTCGGCCTGGTGACGACCATTGATCGTGCCAATCGACCGAACGTGGCGACCTTCGCTTGGATAATGAGCACCTCGCACGATCCGGAGCTCGTAGCAGTGAGCGTTTCAAGACAACGCTACACTTATGAGTGTTTAACAGATGAATTCGTCGTTAATTTGCCGACGAAGGAGTTGCTCGAACAGGTGTGGGCCGTCGGGACCCGGTCAGGAAGGAACGTGGACAAGTTTCAGGCAACCGGGTTGACGCCCATACCCGCAGAAGTGGTGAAGCCGCCCCGGATTGCCGAGTGCCCGACCCACATAGAATGCCGCATCATCGACACGCTAGACACGGGAGACCACACCATCTTTGTCGGCGAAGTCGTGGCAAAATCAGGTGACCCCGATGCAATGAAGGATGGGACCCTCAACGAGCGCATTGAGCCGTTGTTCCATCTTGGGGGCAAGAAATTCCTCTGCGGTCGCGAACGAATTGACGTCGATAGGCATCGCAGGGGCAAGGACCGCGCTTGAAATCCCGGCAATCCAGTTTGCAGAGGAATTTAGGCGTTGGTCGTTGGAGCGGAGTGCTGGGTGTTTCGTGTTTATGGCGGCAACGCGCGTTCCCAACTATTACCTGATCAAGAAACTGTCACTTCAAAAAAAATCAAAAAAAAGGGTTTCAAAATCACAGAAGGTTTTTATATCCTAAACGGCTCGGTGCTGGAGTTTGAGGCCCGCCGCTCGCCCTACCTCGAATCGTCTTCTATTATTACGTGCGGCGGACCGCGCTCCATATTGGCCGCAGCAGCTTTGCGGTTGCAATAATTTTCTATTTACAATGTAGGCGAGGCCGCTTTAAGCCCCTTACGGTTTTGTCTTGAGGGTGCGTCGCATATTCGCTGTTTTCTTAAGTTGGGCGTTGGAGCCGTCGCCTCGGAGCTGTGACACAAACGCGGTGTCACGCGTTTACACGCAATTCCTGCCTCACGCGTTTACACGCAATTCCTGCCTCACGCGGCCTTATAGCGCTTTTGTGCGCAGGTTGGATTAGAGGTGAACGTTATGGCGACAAATGTAACGAGCACGCAAACGGGCGAACTGCTATGCGCGGGTGTCGCCCCGGCGTTGCGCATAAACAGGCGCATTGAAAACGACGAGATTCCACTCTTTATGCAACGGTGCGTTATTGACGCAACGCGCTGGGAAGTCGGCGGAACACGGTACGAAGAATGGCGCGCTGAGAACGGCAACGGGAAAGATTCGGCCGTTAAATGGCGTGACGAGGTGGTTACGCGCCACCTCCAGCAGCGATTTGACGGGCTTGAACTGCGGTGCGATGGCCACCTCTGCGGTATCCGACACGATACCGACGAGGAGATTGACGAGCGTTTCTACGACACGCAACAGCTTCGGGGCTCGATGCTCGCAAAGTGCCCGGGACAACGATGGCTGTTCGCTCTCGGGTGCTGCCGAAGATACAGACCGCATGAGAGTTCGCTTTCGAAGGTCGAGTGAAGCTGACAGCGTCCCGCATGCAGCACTAGCGGCGTACGCTTCGGCGTCCATTTACGCGTCCGCGTACTCGATGTCCGGAAAGGCGTCTTGGAATTCGAGCCTTCTATCCGTGAGCTTGTTCCACACGGTCACCGCCTCTTCTGGGGTTAGTGGTGTCAGTTCCGGGTCGTGCTCTTCGTCGTCGCCAAAGAATGGCACTGTTTTTTCGTATTTGAAATAGCGCCCGCTCGGCGTCCGAAACAGGTCGACGTTCGTGAGCCCGGTTTTCAGCGTTTCAATGCAGAACTGGTGTTCGTTTTGCGCAAGAAGGATGGCCGTGTCGGTGTCGTACACCACGCCGTCAAACGCTTGTTTCATAGACATGTCGTTTGGATGAACTCAGAGTTAAACTTTGTATATGCGCGCGGAAAGTAAACAGGGTGACGCGAAAAAAGCGATGGCTGCTGAAAACGACGATCCGAACTTCAAGAAGTGCGCAGAACATCGCCAACGCGGTCAACAGCGTGCTTCGGCTGCGACACAGCAGCGTCAACTAGATGGTGTTAAAAACCGGGCGATAATTATATCCTTCGTGAGTGCTAGGCGCTGTCGTTGCTGATACGCTCACTGTCGAATTAGCATGAAGCGCGGCTTTTCAGCATAGTGTGCGACCAGTTACCCCCCACCTTTTCAACTGTCTTTTGCGCCTGCACGGGGTGGTTTATACACAACGGGTTAAAAAGAGCCGTATAGTACGCTTCTTTTCTCGATTACGTGACCTTAAAACTCCGCTAGATCGTGCCACTTGTCCGATCGTCCCGGGTTTAAACGAACCGCGTGGTACGCTTTTTTTGCACGTGAGATCGTCTTAGATAGCCGCTACGGACGACCTTTTGACTGCTCTTCCTGCGAGCGTGGCTGAACAAAGCTTCCGCGTGGTAGAAGACGAGCATGAGGCGGATCCCACCCGCCAGGGACTAGCCTATTCTACGAATTGAAGGAGGCCCTTACCACCGCAGCCTGTTGAAAGCAGTATCCCTGATGCAATTCAAAAGGGAGGGATACGCGGCTCGGAAAGCTCATCATCGTCGATACCGCAGAAAATCAAGGGCTCGCCGCGCAAGCTGCGATCCTAAGATCGCCATTTCCTTGTCGCCGACATCGGCGGCGTTCTCGATCTGTCACAAAAAACGGACAGCGAAAATCGTTTGCTGCTTCACGCTCAAAAAAGGGAATGTGTGACAGCGGGGGCCTTATGACCGTTTTGCATGGGGTTCATTCCGCATGCTCTTCGGCCTCGAGCATTTCCATCAAAGGCTTCTTCAGAATGAGGACGCGCCTTCCGACTCTCACGGCCGGCAGCTCGCCGGACTGCACCATCCGATATGCGGTCGTTCGGCTAATGCCTATAAGGCGTGCGGCGTGCTCAACGGACAACGTCATTGCTTCGCCCTTATGGTGTTCTTTTGTCATGGTCGCACCTTGTTCTTTTGTCATGGTCGCACCTTACGAACGAAAAGGCGCTGAGCTACATATATATGTCGTCTGCGGCGCGCCGTGGGCACTAACATCAATGCACGTCCCTAAACAGGAGGGTGCCGATGATGGTCATCAGAATGAAGAATCCAACAACGACGCCGAAGTCGAGCGTGAGAGGGTACGCGTGCAGTCCGGTAAAGGCGTACCGCAATGCGTCA
>JBEKER010000026.1:0-18990 GCA_050013755.1 Halobacteriota archaeon | reverse complement strand
CGTTTAAACATCCTCGGATATACAGATTCGTGCACTTGCCGGTGCAGTCGGGTTCAGATCGGATTTTGGAGCTAATGGAGCGAGGTCATACGGTGTTCGACTTTAA
The DNA here is from genome assembly GCA_050013755.1 of Halobacteriota archaeon. Classification (GTDB taxonomy): domain Archaea; phylum Halobacteriota; class Bog-38; order Methanoflorentales; family Methanoflorentaceae; genus Methanoflorens. Next base: position 18,884 of record JBEKER010000026.1, on the reverse strand, counting down.
GCACATTGTCTCGAGCTTCCGTCACGAACTTAGAGACGTTACTGTATCGACTGACTTCATTGTAGGCTTCCCGAGTGAAACGGCTGAGGATTTTCGGGCCACAGTGGACCTACTGCGGGAAGTTACGCCGCTCAAAGTGAACATCACACGTTTTTCGCGCAGAGAGGGGACTGCCGCGTTTTTTTTGAAACCTGTGACCGGCAGAGTACAGAAAGATCGATCGCGAATGCTGACAGCGGAGCACCACCGCGTTGCCCGTCAGCGAAACCGTGAGTACATAGGAGAGAGCTACAGGGCGCTGGCAGTGGAAAAAGGCAAGAATGGAAGCACTATGTTATACAACGACAACTATAGGCCGATAGTTGTACCACGCGAACTGCCTCTTGGCCTCTTCTATGCGGTGCGCATTACTGGAGTCACCTCGACGTATTTAATAGGCTGCCTTAATTGATTCGTTTTGAAAAACAAGCTCGCTTCCAAGTTATTTTTCGCAAAAAAAGCAATAGGATTTTATACCATAAGGTAGTGTATGGTTTGATATGCAACGGCCGCGATACCCACTTCGAATTGATTGGATTACGCTTGCCTTAGTATTTGTCATCTCGTTGATTTTGTTTGAGATCCCGTACCTTCACGATCTCCTAATCGTAGCAGCTGTAACTGTCATCTTGTACACGTTCGTCAAAAGTTTATACTAGTCAAAGGCCTTCTTTAAGGCGAACACACTTGTATTAAGGATTTTTTTAGTTTTAAAGACCGCGTGAGCCGTGAAGGCTGCACTTGTCACCCTTGTAAAACCACCTTGCGACCGTGATTTGAGAACAGAGGACTGCTAAACATGCGACTTCTGCTAATGCACGTTGACTATATTGAGTACCAGGTCACGAAGGCAAGCAAGTACGCTGAAGATACGGAAGATTCACGCAAACAGGCGCGAATGGAGGAGGCTTTAGTCGCCTTTGTCGCCGCAGAACGCGGTGACGAGACGAGTATTGACGACGTGGCAGCCGACGCAGCGAATGCAATAGGCGACGTTGCGACTAAGGTCGCCACGAAGCGGGTCGTGATCTATCCCTACGCTCATTTGAGTTCCGAGTTGGCATCACCCGAGACTGCTTTGAACATCCTGCAGGAGATTGAATCTCTGCTCGTCGGCTTTGAAGTGCTGAGGGCGCCATTCGGATGGTACAAATCGTTCAGTTTGAAGTGTAAAGGGCATCCTCTTGCTGAACTATCCAGATCTATTCACCCAGAGGCAAAACCGGAGAAGAAGGCCGTCGAAAGCGAATTCTACGTACTTGAGCCTAGCGGTACGATAACTCCGGCGACTGCGTTTCACTCGACGGACGCCGAATTCAAGGACATCGTTAGTTACGAACTGGGGCAACACGCTCTCTACAGCACAGAAGCGGAGTTGCCGCATATTAAGCTAATGAAAGAGAAGGAGCTCGTCGAGTACGAGCCGCTGTCAGACGCGGGACACCTCAAGTGGCTGCCGAAAGGAAAGCTAGTCCGTGATCTCCTCATCGACTATTCTTATCTCCTCGCGGTGAACTACGGAGCGATGCCGGTCGAGACGCCGGTCATGTATGACCTGTCCAGCAGAGCAGTCAGTGAACACGCGAGCAAGTTTGGTGAGCGACAATATCGGCTGAAAGCGGGCGCACGCGATATGATGCTCAGATTCGCTGCCTGCTTTGGTATGTTTAGCATGATGCACCAGATGCATTTGACCGAAAGAGACCTGCCGCTGAAACTGTACGAGCTTTCGACTTATTCTTTCAGGTATGAGCAGCGGGGCGAATTGACTGGTCTCAAGCGCCAACGGGCTTTTACGATGCCTGACATGCACACCGCTTGCCGTGACATGAGCGAAGCCAAGAGTTTCTTCATGGAGCAGTTGAGACTCGGGTTCAAATCGGGTGTGGATCTCGACGTGAAATATCAGGCTATATTTCGGAGCACGAAGGCGTTTTATAAGGACAACAAAAAATGGGTAGAGCAGATCGCTCGCGAGTTTAAGCGCCCCTTCTTGGTAGAACTCTTGTCAGAACGTGCTCATTACTGGGTTTGTAAGTGCGATCTCGCGGCCTTGGATACTTCGCGGAAACCTATCGAATGCCCGACCGTCCAAATTGACGTGGAGAGCGCAGAGCGGTTTGATATCAAGTACTATACCGAAACGGGAGAACGCTGGCCCATTATTCTTCACACGTCCCCGACGGGCGGGATAGAGCGGGTGCTCTGCGCGATCCTTGAGGCGCAGGCGCTCGAGAAAGTGCCGGCCCTTCCCGTGTGGCTCGCCCCGACGCAGGTGAGGATCGTTCCTGTCTCGGAAAAGCATCTTCAATACGCGCGAGAGATCGCAACCAAGGTCAGAAATGCGAAAATACGCGTTGACATCGACGACCGCGATGAGTCAGTAAGCAAGAAAGTTGCCTCTGCCGGGAGAGAATGGGTGCCCTACGTCGCTGTTATCGGGGAAAAAGAGGAGCAGAGAAAAAGCCTCGCTGTGACCGCACGCTTTTCGGGGCAAAAAGAGCCGATGTCTGTCAATGAGCTGATCGCTCACGTGCGCCTAGAAATCGAGCAAATGCCATATCGGCCGCTAACTTTACCCGAAATGCTCTCGCAGCGACCAAAATTTGTCTGAATGAACGCGAGATTTGTCCATCCTTTTCAACGACGGATGAAGTCAGTTCGCCTTTGCATTTGACAAAGCTAGACCTCAGAAGGCATCATCCTGTGCGTAGCTCCTTCCCAGCTTCAGCGCGATTTCTGCCTTTTTCAACTCACGTCCAAGATACGCTGCGTGGGATGCCGTCGATACGAGCTCAAGCTCAAAAATAGCATCAAGCAAACCTTTTGCGGAATTGCCTCGTACGGTGATTCCCGTGTCGTGCCTCGCAACGATCATTCCCCCTCTAAACCCGATCACGAAGCTGCCGGCTGGGTCAGGCGCCCACTTCGCCGTGTCAAAGTCTTTAGTGTCGAGGACGTTGGTGCTGGTGATTCGATACTCCGGTCGCCGTCTGCGCTCTTTCAATACGAGAAGATCAATGCCTAGATCTTTGGGTGGGCTTTTTCGATGCTGTGCGAGCTGCATCATCTGAGCCGCTGTCTTCAGCTCCTTAACGCTGCCCTTTGCTTTGTCACTGTGCTCAGGAGTAAAAAGCACGCCAACCCCTAGCTCCATTGCCAGACCGGCAAGCAGAGCGTTAGCGCCTATCGAGTCGGCTTCCATAAGCTCAACGATGTTGCCGACACCGAGAAACAGTGGGACGTTGCTGACCGATCTGACGCGGTGGTACTCGGCGAGCGAGTTGGAGGCGCCGCTGCCTATCGGGTAAAGGACCGGATCGGCGATGATTTTGCTGATGCCAAAAGTGCGCGCGAGAGCGACGGTAGAGCAAACATCGCCGTTTTCGGGTAAGACCACGGCTGCGAGGTCTTTTCTTGCGACTGCGGGTCCGATCTCGGCGGCGTTTTCTGCCGTAAGTGAGAGAACGAGTTCAGCGCCTGACTCTATTCCAGCGCAGATAAGCTCTGGATCGAGACTATCGATGCTGAGGGGGACGTTGTACTCGTCGGTTACCTCGCTGACCTCAGCAAAGGTGCGGCGCACCTCGCGCTTCGCAGTTCCGAGAGGTATGCCGACGTCGATGATATCGGCCCCGTTGTGTATGTGCTGCAAAGCAATGCGCTTAGCATCTGCAACTGGGGCGTCGATAATCTCTCCGAGCACCTTCATTCGAGAGTTTCCTCCAATTTTGAGGTCTCGAATTTTGAAATCATAGGCTGCAGATCCTTCTAGTTGCGTCAACAGGTTCAAGGCTTCGTCTCTACGCTTTTCCTGAATGATGAGGTCAGCCGGCTCATTGAGCGACAACATGGATTGATCGAGTGACGCAAGCACCAAGCCGAGATCATAGGCTTGTTTTGGGCCCAGAGCAATTTTCACGCTCAGCTCGTCACCAAGCGCCCCAAAGTCAGCGGGATTCGCAGCGCCGGGAATCAAGATCACATCGTGCTTGTGACCATGCTGTCTCGCGAACTCGACGTACGCCTCCCTTAGGAGGGGAGGTGTCATCAGCGCCGCAATGTCTACATCTAGGACCAACACATCTGCGGCTGCGCCTACAGCCCCTCTAACGACTTGTTCGGCGCAGCGACCGGTCGCCACAAGCACTCGTTCGATAGGTTTCCACCTTTAACAACATACTCTTAATATGCTATATCACAATTACTGATGGTATGAGGTTTGATCTACACATTCATTCACATTTTTCTCCTGACTCAAACAGCTCAGTCGAAGCGATACTTAGGCAGGCGCAAGAAGCCGGTCTCGACGGACTTGCGATTACTGATCATAATTCTGTGCAATCTTTCTTTGATGCAGTGAGGCTTACGGAGGATCTGGGACTGAATCTCATCATAATACCGGGCGCTGAGATCTCAACAGCGGAGGGTCATTTGATCACGCTCGGAAATCACACTCTTGTGCCCCCCGGTCTATCTGCTTCTGAAACCAGCAAACGCGCTCACGACGGCCATGGGATCGTCGTGGCGGCTCATCCATTCGAATTATTCAGAAAGGGCATCCGTAGTTTGCGCAACAAGAGGATAGACGCTGTCGAAGCGTTCAATTCAAGGCGCCTTCTTGGCGTCTCTAATTATCTCGCGACTCGTTCAGCTGCGAAACTGAACCTTGGGGTCACTGGCGGAAGTGATTCTCACAATGTGGAGACGGTCGGTTTTGGGTACACTGAAGTAGATGCTGCGAGCGGCGTCACTGTGCAGGACATACTACGCGCCATACAGGCTGGCAGATCTACAGCGAGCGGCCGCGTATCGCCACGTCTCCGGTCAGCGAGTTATTCATTTAAGGCGCGGGTCTTGAACAGTAGGAATAGTCGTTAAATTACCCGCAACAAAAACATCGAACTGGGCGCTTGGCACGGACGTGCGGGTCACATAGTTGCCCAAAGTGCCTCCTTAAGCTGATGAGGACTGTCAAGAACCGTGATTCCTTCCGAATCTCTTAGGGTTCGGACGTTGTTCTTGTCAATGTCGCGGACGACAAGGTTCACCGTCCCCTCTTGGATCGCGTCATAATCGCACACGTCTTTGCACACGCCGCAGCCGTTGCATTTGAGGTAGTCGATTTGCTCGTCAATCGCATCGTTTGGGCAAGCCTGAGCGCATTCTCGGCACTCAGTGCAAAGATCTCTGTTTATGAAGTAAGGCACAGGACTTTTAACGCTACCTTCAATGTCGACAGGAACGATAAAAACCAGAACCCCGCCTTTCACGGCGTGCGCGACCGCATTAGTAATGAGTGAATCAGCAATGCCGTGAGCTATTTTGGCTACCGTATTGGACGTAGCCGGGGACACAAACAATGCATCATAGATGCCGCGCGAGAAGCGGCCCGTCTTTGGGTAGCTCCATCCCTGTTCGCGTTCGAGTATGACTTCCTCCATGTACCCTCCCGGTGAAACTCGATCCAAGTATTGAAAAAGGCCGTAGACCCGTGCAACCTCCTCTGCAGCCCGCGAGACAAATGAAGTCACAGCCACGCGGTCGCGGTAGGCTTCCTTTGCCTCGACGAACAAATCAAACGTTTCGCGCAAATGATGCCCAGCGCCCGTAATGCCCCACGCGATTCTTGCCATAGCCCCCCCAACCGTTCTGACCTTAATCCTGCTTTTTAGATATCGCTTGTCCAAGATATTTTTTTAGGAGCTTGAATGCTTCAAATTCGCGCCTTCCACCGCACTTAGTAACGATGTTCTCATAGTGAGCCATTCGCTCGAGGTATGCTGGGTCTTTAAGAGTCTGATAACGTGTTGCGTGAATTGTTGCTTCAAGCACAGCGCAAAATGCCCTGTTCACAGGTATTATTGGTCGCTGCAGGACAACAGATCTCACAGGCTGGAGCTCTACTACGGCGCTTTTTTGAGTCGGTTTTTCCAGAATAGAGCACCTAAATTCTGCCCATGCGTACGCTGCCTTTAAGACAGGCGCCGTCTCATCGGGGGAAAAAAAGTCAGGACCGAGGTCCTCAAAGGCGGTTTTCACGTAAATCAGCGGATCCGCAACAAAGTTGGCAACCAACTGAAGGTTTTTCTTAACGTTCAAAAAGGTGTGACTGTCCTTGTAAACGGAAATGTAGAGGGAGCCGCGATTTATGACGCCCATAGGAGCGGCGTTGGGCTGGCCATTGCGCGTCGTTGCTATGACTTCTGAGATGCCCTCGTGAAATTGCACTTCCATCAGTACCGGAAGCCTCCTAAGAGCACGACAAATAACGATCCAATCACGAGATCTGCTGTCGTCCCGGGGTTTATGTGCCGCGCGATGAGCTCTTTGTCGAACTCATCGGCATCGTCCTTTTTTAACGCGTTAGCCGCTTTTGCCGAAATCTCAAGGGCAACATCAGTGCTGAATTTTTTTGCTATGAGTGTATCAGGGAACTCGCTGAGGAGTTGAAGAAACAAGTGCACAATTGAATTCTTGATACTGAACCCCGATTCAACGTAGTGTGTCATCAATTCAGCGCCGTAAAAGGTGCGAGGAAACCCTTCAGTCCATTCCTTTGCTATGGTGTCGTTTGGGCTCGATATTTGCATAACATCCCATAGCGTCAGATTTTGTTGCTGAATTGCTTGCAACGAGGACGCGTCATTCACGTCAAGATAGTGCCGCTCTCCGACGCGCACGCGCACGCTCCGAAAAGATTCATAGAACCGGATCGCATCAGTGCTCGAAGTCTGCTTGACGACGCGGACGAGGTTGGTCTTGAGTTGGGATATCGTGCCGCTTTTCCGTGCCGCTGCACATAAGGGGATCAGTAGCAGGATCGCGCCAAAGTGACAATTCCCAGCATTCTGCCAGGTGGTACTCGCTTGAACTGCATCGAGAATCAGACCGCCTATCCGATGCCGAGCTGACGCTGCTTTTTTAAACACAGGAAAAGTGCCGACTGCGGATGCAAGAAAATGTTCGTACGTTACATCTTCAAAGTCATGCGTTCGATCTACATTGCCCGGCTTTGGTGTCGCAGACACCTCGAGCAACATTGCTAGCTCGGCACAACCGGCTATGAAGTCTGGGTCGTACATGTTGAGAAGCTCAGTCGAGGTCTCGATAGCTGAGAAATCTCTCTGCAAGTTGCTTTTTGAGTTGCATGTACTCGACGTCGGAAAAACCTAGGTCCTGCAGAGAGCTATCTCTCCACGGGCACGGCCTTGTAATTTTGCAGCACCACACCATGCTGCCGAAGCACGTGCCTGGTCCCGCTCCTAGCTTTGTGGTGTTGAAGCTCTCCTTGATTTGGACGTACTCTTCCTCGGCGATCCCCGCTCTTTTCAGAACATAGCGCAGTGGACACTCCTTTACGGGCATGCAACAGTACGCTAACCCCCGCAAGTCCCCTCCAGCGCAAATGTGTTTTGGGGCATTGTACCAGCCAACCGCTTCTTGATATGACTGAACTTCAGCCAGGATTTCTTCAACAGCGGTGTTATCGGCCACAGCGGCACGGGCGACTGAGACGTAATCCGCCCCCATCGAGAACATCTTGTGGGCGCTGCTATAGTCCACGATCGAATTGTTTGCGATTATCTTGAGCGCCGTGGCATCCCGAATTTTCTTGACCAACGCGGGTCCAGAATCCATCGTGTCGACGTGAATCGCGTCGGCGCCGGCCTTGTCTATAGCCTTTGCGAGCGCTATATCTGCAACAACGCCTGCGCGTACCTTGACCGACAAAGGCACGTCTGTTTGTTTGATCTCCCGTATCCATTCGCTGAGCTTGTTGAGATCGCGCGTGAGACACTGGCCGGCGCCAACAGCTTCCATTTCAGGCTGCCTGCAGTGGGCGTTTAGTTCGAGAATTGCCCCTTTTTGATGAATCAACTCGGCGATCGCGATCAGTGGCTCCAGTGTAGTTGACCGAGCATTGATTCCAGCTTTCATGTTGATCGTGCTCATGACTCCGAGCTCGTTTTCGATCACAGGCGTCGGTTCTTCGTAAGCAAATTCGCTTCGTCCCTTTTTGACGAGCTCTTTCGCCGCGTCGATGGTTGACGCGTCAAGGTTGTATCCACCGAGAATTGCTAGTCCAACGCTCCGCGAGATAGCAAACGAGCTGTTAGTTAGTCCAGCCATTGAAGCGAGAACCAAAGGATTCGGGATTTGGACATCGCCGATCGCCAGTTGAAAGGCTACTTGAGACACGATGAAACCTCTGTGCGTACCAAAACTCACTCGCTGCGCTGAAATGGGCAAGTAATAATGCGGACGTTCAATATTGTATTTTGCTGCTATTTAATTTTACTTTGCAGACGCAGATTCCGCTCTTAATAGATGACTTTAACTTTGGGATGGAAGAATTCGCACGATCTCTGCCGCGAGGTTTTTGCTTTGCTCTATACCGTACATAATCGTATCCGCGCGGAGAAGTTCAATATCGCCTGGCAAATCGCTTTGCGAAATGTCGTCGCGACCGTCAACGATCAAGACGTCCAGGAAGTCGCTATAGAACTCTGCAACCCCTAAAGAGCTAACCGGAAGTCCACGCGATTCCATGAACTTTCCCGCAGGCCCGCTTAGCGGCTCGCCCCGTATTATTGGACTAACTGCAATGACAAATGGGTCTTTAAGGGCTTGCTGCATTCTGTTTACGGCAAGGATAGGCCCTATGCTTGATATCGGATTTGAAGGCCCAATCACAACGGAACGATGTTCGTTTAGCGCAGTTTCTACTTCTTTGGTCATTTTGCCGGTCCGGCACCTCACCTGCGAAACGTTCGGGGCTTGCTGATATCTTACTAAAAAATCTTGGATGTGCATCTCGCCGTTGTCCGTCACGATCATGGTAGGCACGAAATCGTCCGTCATCGGCAGGACCGTAGTAGATAATTCGAACGACGCGCACATAGCGAGGGTTGCATCAGTTAGCGTTGCCCCTCGTCGCAGAAGGTCGCTGCGGAAAATATGAATAGCTCTATCAAGCTCGCCTATGATGAGCGCTTCTTTGTGTCCTAAGCTAGCTAGTCTTTCGTGGGTACGGAAAGTATCACCGTTGATACCCCACCACTGTTCGCTCACAATTCCTGCTGAGGTGTAGATAACTGTGTCAAGGTCCGGACAAACAAGATTGCCCGAGATCCAGATATCATCCCCAGTATTAGCAATGACGGTCAGTTGAGCGCCAGAACAGTAGAAAAGCAACCCACGAAGCAGCTTAGGGCTACCGGTTCCGCCCGATAAGAGTAGCAATATTCTTCCCTGATGTTCCAGTGAGCTTTTCTAGAATAAATGGGTATGTCATGCGCATCGCGAACTATGTTCTTTGGGAACTAGCAAGAGGCGAGCAAGGAATGGATGAGCCGTGCCGTGCTGGGCTTGATCGGCCGCGAAACTCTTTCGATTGCTAGACGTGGACGCTAATAGCAGTCTCGACAGTCGCGTCCGTGCAGGCGACAAACCCAAAAGCCTTAAGACTGAGAGCACGATAGAATTAGAGGTGGTGTGGCCGGAGCCGCCTGACGGTCGACTTGCTTAAGCCTTTGATTTGCCAAAAACTGTCAGCGGGAGTAGATATTTGTCTCGTAGTCACGTTGTTTTGACGAGGAACGCGGGCTCAGCAGATTTGAGGGTCGACGCAACTCGTGTGGGAAAAGACTTACTCGTCACGTTGGTGGGGGGAAAAGCGCACGTGGGCGCCGTTGCGCTGGGCGGATTTCACAGGAGGTCGTTTGCTTCCGTGTTAACTGTTCCAAATCATCGCGATGACATTATCGCTAAAGAAGCCGCTTTGCGAATTTCAAAGGAATTGCGGCAGAGCTGCGTCGTGGTTGTCGGGATTCACGTCCACGATGCATCTGAAGGGCAAGTCGCAGAGATTGTTGATGTATCATTTTCGCTTGTTGATGAACTTATCGAGGCTCTCAAATGACGATAATAGTTGCCATTACCGGGGCGAGTGGAGTGCAGTACGGCGTTCGGCTGCTGGAGGCTCTGAATCAACTCGGCGTTGACACACAGCTCGTTGTGACCAAAAGTGGCCAGCAGCTTATAGACATTGAGACTAACTACAGCTTAAACTACGTCACGTCGCTAGTCAACCGCACGTACGACGAAATGGACCTCGCTGCGCCTATTGCAAGCGGTTCTCACATCAGTAACGGCATGGTGATAATTCCGTGCAGCATGAAGACGCTGGGAAGTATCGCACACGGCGTTTCTTCCAACCTTGTAACGCGCGCGGCAGATGTATGTTTGAAGGAACATAGGAGGCTCATATTGGTTGTGCGCGAAACGCCGTTGAGCGGGATTCATCTGAGCAACATGCTGAAATTGTCGCAATGTGGAGCTTTAATAGTCCCCGCCAGCCCGGGGTTCTACACACGTCCGACTACGATCGAAGAGCTCATTGACGCTCTGGTTGCCCGGGTGCTCGATCTGTTGCAGCTTGACCACTCGGTGTCACGACGCTGGGGTGACTAAGTGAGACGCTTCATTCAGCATTTAAAGGACTCGGGGCAACTAGAAGTCATAACTAAGCCCGTTTCGCCGATATTGCAAGCCCCGCGCTTAGCCCGAGGACGAGGACCGGTACTGTTCGAACGCATTGATGGCTCTCAAGCCATCGTAAACCTCTTAGCTTCGCGCGCGCTACTCGCCCAAGCGCTCAATGTCAACGAACGAGGGCTCATGCATAAGCTTTTGAGCACGGCGGCAACGGGAAAAACGGTAATGCAAGACCTTGCGTGGGACTTGGAACGCACTCCGGATTTGAGCAAGTTACCTATAATGAAGTTTTTCGAGCGAGATGGCGGACCTTACATCACCGCAGGCGTCGTAGTGGCAAAATATGGTCACAGAATAAACGCTTCAGTTCATCGCATGATGGTTGTCGATAAGACTTCGTTAGCCGTGAGGCTTGTGCCGCCGCGCCACACGTATCTGATGCACAAAGCATCTGCAAAAAAAGCCGAGCCTCTGAACATCGCCGTCGCCATAGGCGTCGATCCTGTCACGTTATTTGCAACCACAACGAGAGTTCCGTGTGGTCTCGAATTCAACTATGCGGCCGCCCTTAAGGGAACGGCTCAAACCCTCATTGAATGTGAAAATGGAATCCCTGTCCCGCCAAGCGAAATAGTCTTGGAGGGACAAATAAGCCCAACAAGAACTACAAATGAAGGTCCTTTTGTGGATCTTACGGGTACATATGACGTCGTTCGACCTGAACCGGTTATCGAAGTAACGAGAATGGTGTCAGCTAGAGACCCCATCTATCACTCCATATTGCCAGCAGGAGTCGAACACTCGCTTTTGATGGGCATTCCGTATGAGCCGCAGATTTACAACGCGTGCAAAAACGTGACAAAGGTGAAGAATGTAGTATTAACGGCAGGAGGACGGCACTATCTGCACGCTGTTATCCAGATAGAGAAACAGACTGAGGGGGATGCAAAAAATGTGATCATGGCAGCGTTTGCGGCTCACACGAGCTTGAAACACGTTGTGGTGGTCGATGAAGACATTGATGTCTATGACACTGATGACATAGAATTTGCAATTGCCACCCGCGTCAAAGGCGATTTAGATGTTATGGTTATCCCAAACGTTCGCGGATCGTCCCTCGACCCGCGCACCGGAATCGACGGCACGACAACAAAGGTGGGCGTCGATGCCACCGCACCGCTGGTCGATCACTGGAAGTTCGAGAGGGTCCGTTAATACGCGTTTTTCCGGTTTCCGCTCGGCGTTTCTGGGCGCAGCGCACGAACGCGCGAGCGAATTGCGCGGCGTATGAAAAACCTTAAGATTTACAAAACTTAGTCCTAGACGTGCGAACGAGGCTCGCTCTTGAAGGCCAAACTTCTGTTTTAGTGCCGCGCTTGGATCCAAATGCGTCGTACCCTCCATCATCGGCACCGGTCTTCTACAATCCACGAATGGAGTTAAGCCGAGACATAAGCGTTGCTTGCATACAGGCTTTTGCCGATAATCAACGCGACGATAGTGGGCTCACGTATCTAGATGCGCTCGCGGGTTGTGGCATACGAGGTTTCAGAGTTGCGAACGAGGCACAGGTCGAGGTCACGGTCAACGATTATAACCTCGCAGCTTATGAGCTGATCAAGAGAAACGCGAAAAGATTCCAGCAGAACGTCCACGTGGAGCACCGGGATGCGAACGCTTTGATGTCAGAAGCTAGGTTCAACGTGATAGACGTGGATCCGTTCGGATCCCCAGCCCCTTTTGTTGACGCAGCGTGCAGGTCAGCCAGCAAGATGCTTTGTGTGACCGCGACGGACACGGCCCCTCTAAGTGGCGCTCATTTTAGTGCCGGCGTGAGGAGGTATTCCGCACTGCCTATGAACACAGAGTATCACGCTGAAACAGGGATACGGATACTCATTGGTACAATCATTCGAGAGCTTGTCAAATATGATAAATCTGCCACTCCAGTCCTCGCACACGCAACCGAGCACTACTATCGGGCTTATTTGCTTCTCGATCGTGGCGTCGAGCTTGCCAATGCGTGTGTCAGATCGATGGGATTCATAGCCCACTGTTTTGCTTGCGGAAATCGCTATGTGCTCTCCGGGCTGTTTCCTACCCTGCGCTCCGACTGTGCGTTTTGTGGTGCAAAAGTTGCCGCGGCTGGACCTCTCTGGCTTGGGACTCTACACGATCAAAAATTCTGCCTGCAAGTTCTTGAAAACCTTGAGACCGGTGTTTTTGGCACAAAGATGCGGGCCGCGAAAATCATAACACGGTGCCTAAATGAGCTTGATACGGTAACGTTTTTTGATTACCACAAGCTCCTGAGAGAACTCAAGTGTCCACCGGTTCCTATTGAAACGCTCGTAACCGGACTACGCACCGTCGGATGTCGCGCATCGAGAACTCACTTTTCAGGCACGTCGATTAAGACGGACGCTGACGCAGACATGGTGAAGCGAGTGCTGCTCGATTTGAGCTGCGAGAGCGAGAAAGCCCGACTTAATCACGGTTGAGTGTGGAATCGAAATGGTCCTTTCGAAGACAGCGGCGACAATGCTCGGGAGACTGACAGGAAACTGGCTGAACTCTGATCCTGTTGCAAGTCACATTCCCAAAGTCTTACGGATGACTTGAGTAAAGACGAGGGAGCAAACTAGGTACCAAATGAGCCAAACCGGAAAACCGAGGATGACACCTTGAGTGTACGGCAGTGTTCCAAAATAGGGTAAACTGATCGTAGTTGACACGCGGGTCGGCCAAGAACCTGCTTGCGACATTGTGTAACTTAGCCAGCCAAAAAGCGGTAGCGAGATGATCAGAATGTATGGCATGGGCCTCATAGTCTGTGCTTGGACGTCCATGCTAAGCTCCATCACTTCGGCACGTTCTTTCTCGAGCTTTTTCAGTTTTCCTTTGTCTCCGGCCAGTTGGGCCTCACGGTAGACCTGCTGAAATTCCCTCATCTTTGCTTGAGACTGTTTTAACTGCTTTTGATCGACGAAGCGGTTTAGCAGCAAAGACGAGTAAGAGCCTGTGATGACCGAAAGCAAAAGGATCGTGATGAAAAGGGGAACGTAGAGGGTGGTAACTAAGCCCCCAAGGACATAGTTCATAGCTTGACCAACGGGAATTCGCAAAAAAGCATATGCTACTGTCATCACCAAATAGATGAGCAAGAGCCTCGTCATCACGCCAGTTGTGCTTTTTTGTGCCATTACTCGCAGACGCCAGTGCGTCGTTCGGAAAAGAATCTCTTGTTGGGTCCGTAGGTGTAATACAACGAGTAGTTTCCGATACGTGAATAAATAGTTTTACGTCAGTAACTTGTGGATCGGACCTCCGCGTGACTTTGGCACAGGTTGCCTAATCCTCAACGACCCACCTTGGTCAAGCGGTCTTCTGAGGGGCTGTAGCGCTTAGCTACTATGTATGTTTCGGCGCTTTGCTTTCGTGATGCTCGCGGGTTGAACGCTTTGACAAATTGAAAATACGCGCTTACCTCGCGCGTGAACGTGTCAAAGAGGTCCCCTTGGAAAACTTTGACCACGAAATTGCCGCCGGGTTTCAGCACGCATTTGGCGATTTCTAAGGCGCAGGCTGAAAGGTCGATTGATCGCGCGTGGTCTAGGCTCCATGCACCACTTAGATTCGGGGCAGCATCCGATATGACGACATCTACGGCATTTACAATCTCCTGTATTTTAGTCACAATTTCTGGGGAAGTTAGGTCGCCTCGAATAGACGTCACCCCCTGCAGCCGAGCGATCTGCTGTCGATCAACGGCTATGGCAGACGCTTCCAAATGGCGGATCACTTGGAGCCATCCGCCAGGGGCGGCACCCAAATCAACGACCATATCTCCGCGTCGTATGATGTGGTACCGTTCTTGAATTTCGAGCAGTTTGAAAGAAGCTCGTGATCGATATCCTTCTGACTTCGCCCGCCGGTAGTAATAGTCCTTTCGCCGTTTCTCAAGGCTTTTCATTCTAGTTGATAGGGCGCGCGCAGAACAAAAAGCATTATGGGCAGCCAGACGGCTTTTATATACTACTCTACTAATAGACAAGTGCAGCAATACTAAGATGAAGCACTTAAGAAACGTCGCAGCCAGCACGGACCGATCTATGTGGATAGAGCTTGACGGGTGGCAGGCAAAGCTCCGATTTTCAGCGTGCCATTTCATTCCAGATCACCCGAAATGCGGGCGCTTGCACGGGCATACGTATGCAATGAGTGCGACGATCGTCGGGGCGCAGATTCACGATTTTGTAGTGGACTTTGAAGACCTCAAAAAAGATGTTGCAGAGATCTGTGAAGCTCTCGATCATAAGATTCTGCTCGCATCTCGAGATGCAGATGTACGGATACAGACCAGCCGCGCTGGAGATATCTCAGTGACGGTTGGCAAATGCGGGAAGCGTTACTGCTTCCCGAGAGAGGATGTAGTTATGCTCCCCATCAATTCGGCGAGCGCTGAAGATCTTTGTTGCTTCCTCCTCGATGAGCTGTGTAACAAGCTCGATCTCAGCACTATAACAGAAGTCAGCGTCCGTTTAGATGAGGGTTTAGGGCAAGGCGCAGGCAGCGTTCGGTACTTTCCCTCCGAGAGAAGCGACTCGGGGCTTAGTTGAACTCTGCTCTCCGTTTTTTTGTTCTGCCGAGGGCTATCGTTGCGACCCAATTCTGAACAACAAAGATATAAAGTGATGAGCAGACATATACGGTGTTTAGACGGTTACAAGGGAGCGGATCATGTTTAAAGCTGATATTCTCGGAGAGACTCTGAAAGACGGCATCGAAGCGTTGACTATCATCGTTGATGAAGCGCGAGTACATTTAAGCAAAGACGGCCTGTATGCGAGAAATGCGGATCCATCCTATGTGGCGATGGTGCAGTTTGAACTGTCGGCTAAAGCTTTTGAAAACTATGAAACCGACGATGAGGTTGTCACACTGGATCTCAAGAAAATGCAGGGCATCCTTGAGCTGGCTAATCGTACCGATATCATTCGAATCGTTGTTGATGAGAACCGCATGGCCCTGTCATTCGGCGATCTTAAGTATACTATCGCACTGTTAAGTCCCTACTCGATAAAGAAGGAGCCCAAAGTGCCAAAAGTTGAATCTGCTGCACACGTAGTTATCACGGGAAAAGAGTTTCGGTGGGCAGTGAAAGCAGCAGGCAAAGTCAGCGACAATATCGCCCTTGGGTGCACTGACACTGACTTTTTTATGGAGGCTCTTGGTGACGCTGATACTATGCGCCTTGAACTTTCAAAAGATCAGCTTATCGACGTATCGCGCACAGATGGCAAAGCAGATGAAATAAGATCACTTTTTAGTCTTGAATTCTTACTTGAAATGTCCAAAGCAGTCGGAAAGGCTTCTGAAGTCTCCCTCGACATGGGCAAGAATATACCACTCAAGGTTGGATTTGATTTTGCCGACGGCAACGGTGCTGTCTCGTATCTCTTGGCGCCGCGCATCGAACAAGAATGAAACTCAAAAACGGTCGCACCGGGCCGGCGCTAGAAGCATGGACGAATATCTAGCTCTTTTTCCATATACGGCTGCGGCAGCACATTACGTAGAAGCATCCGGAAGGACCTTTGACTCTCTCATGACCGCGGGAGAGTTTTCTGACAGTGTCCTCAACAAAAGCGTTCAGCGAGTGGCACGAGCGATCGACAGCGACGTTCATTCAAAGCCGGTCGAGCGTGACGATGATGAAATTGAGCTCTTCTCTTACGTCATGGGAAGGGCGTTGGTCTCTTGCATTCGCGAATCTGTGCTGGTTCAGAGATATGCAAATGCCGAAGCCCACGACGCATTTACCAAGTTGCGGAACGCCGGCGAACGACTTCAGGATGAGTACATTGCAAGGATGCTGGGGGACTTAGGAATACCAATATCAGCAGACAACAATATTTTTCAGCTGCATTTTACGGACTTGATCAAGTATACGGGTAGATTAAGAGGGCCACAGTGGCGCCTTGTTAACCGATTGAACAGAGGCCAGGTACGTCTTGCAAAGAACGAGATGATCCAGGTTTTAGCCGAGGCTGTGAGGCTGAAGGTGTTACACGGACTGCCACTAAAACTCAGTAGCAAAATGTGCGAAGAACTTGTGCCTTACACCTCACCCTTAAGAAAAGCAATGTCCGCAGTCTCGTTGCGCCCTGCCGATTCTGGTCCTGTGAGTTTGGAAGCGTGCCCCCCCTGCATGAAAGCGCTGCTTTCGCAAGTAAAAGCTGGACAGAACCTCTCACATCCCGCTCGATTCGCGTTAACCTCCTTTTTAGCTAATATAGGTATGAAAACCGAGGAGATCGTGCATGTCTATCAGACGTCTCCAGATTTCGACTATGAACTTACGCGTTATCAGGTCGATCACATAAAGGGAGCGTCAGGGAAAGACTACATCCCTCCCGGATGTTCAACGATGGAGACCTACGGTAATTGCACGGAGACCATTGGCCTGTGCAAACGCATCTCTCATCCGCTCTCGTATTACCGAGCGCGACTTAAGCATCAGTAAGACAACCGATGATCCTAGAACCAAGAAGAGCAATCACTGTGGCCGTTCATGAGTTGCTGAGAAGAGAAAGGTGGCGGTAACCCGCCACGCCTCGCGGTCAGGTGCAAGCGCGTGAACCCGGAAACGAAAGGATTCCTCCAGAGAAAATTTGGCGATTACTATCGTAAAGCTCCAGTTGGGCTCCCGCCGCAGTTCCAGAAACGAGAATGGGCGTTTGTTCTTTTTGACTCAAGTTATCCGAAGCTTGTAATGCGACGCCACAAAGCTTTTGGCTCGCAGAAAGAAGTGCGCGCATATTTGGGCGCAGTTGCACCGGCTCATGTGTACCATTCAACGGCGTGTTACGCGTATCCGAGCGCAACACGCATGCAAGACAAGAAGTGGGAAGGCGCAGACTTAATCTTCGATCTTGATGCGGATAAGCTCTTGACGAAGTCTGTGCCTTCGTATGCGGGCATGCTGCAAGAAGTAAAAGATGAAACCACGAAACTGTTGGATTTCTTGATGAACGATTTCGGTTTCGACGAGAAGGACTTCAGTATCGTGTTTTCGGGGGGTCGTGGTTACCATGTCCATTTGCGGGAAAAGAAACTAGTTACCCTAGGTAGTCACGAACGACGCGAGATTGTGAATTATTTGACCGGAACGGGCCTTGAGGCAGAGTATCTACTGAAACGGTCGAGCAAGACTGCAATGCCTCAGGACATCAGTTGTTGGGAGATCAGAATAAAGACGTGGATTGACGAGTATTTCAAGCGGATACGCGGACTTGACGCAAAAATTGCGATAAGTGAGCTTGCCTCAGTCAAGGCTATCGGCAAGCGGCGCGCTAAAGAAATTGTCGGCACGCTGTCGCAAGACGCATCGGTCCAACCTTTGGTAGAGTCAAAGCTAATTCCGCTAAACGCATGGAAAAGCCTAATCAGAGAAGCTATCTCGCACTTGAAGGTTCGCATCGATGTGCCGGTCACCGCAGACATAAAGAGACTGATTCGGCTGCCCACGTCGTTGCACGGTGGCTCTGGCCTTAGGGTCACACCTTTGACTCTCGATCGCTTCCGTCGCTTTGCACCGCTGAATGACGCGGTCGTCTTCGGCGACAGTTCGGTTTCGGTCAGGATTCTCACCCCGGCTACGACTGAAATTATGGGTGAAACTATTAAGGTTGATCAAAGTACAACAGAGCTACCGGAGCACACGGCCGTTTATCTCATGGCGCGAGGGCTTGCCGAATATGAATCTCGACGACTTAAAAGTGATTAGAACCGAGGAGCGCCGCTCGCGACGATTGACGCAATTAAAGAATAGCTTCTATTCCGAGTTGAAAGAATACATGGATTCACTCAAAAAAAGCGAGGATCCGCAAAAAAAAGATGAACTCGAGAACGCTCTGCAGGTCGCAGACGCAATTTATGATAAACGCGCTGCGAAAATAATCAAGTTGGCGGCGCTCGCGGCAAAAGGGCACACGGAGGAAGCATCGCTAGCTGACGCCGAAGCCGAGGTCTACGATTCGGTTTACAAGGTATTTACGTATTATCGGGACCGCGTACTCGGACAAAAGGAATTAGAAGCCGCGGCCGCTCCGGCAACCGAGCCCGCGCTATCAAATGAAAACCGTGGGATCACTTCTGCACTGCCCAAACAGGAATCGGATCGCGTTGAGCTTGACGCTCGTAGCGTCAAGCAGTCTTTGAAGGAAGGATTGGCACTGCAGCCCTTGATTGCATCCAATGAAGAAGTGGAGGACAGTGCAGACGAAAACGAGGGGCCGCGCGGCGACGAAAGCACTTTAATACGAGAACGCGGGAATATGAGA
>JBEKER010000025.1:0-21203 GCA_050013755.1 Halobacteriota archaeon | reverse complement strand
ACGGCTCCGTCAGCATTGTGAAAGACCAGGTGGGAAGGCCTCTTGACAAGGCAGTGCCTGTCGGGAAGCCAATGTCGGACGCTGACCTGAAGAGCAGAACGACGATCTATCGGGTCGATGGAGAAGCAGCACGAGCCGACAAAGAGCTTATCACCTACATCCAGCGGATTCATACGCTGAGAACGATGTGGGGATTCAAGCCGATGGCATAAGAGAGGTGCAACAATATGGCTACTGAAAAAACACAAAAGATGTTCCTCGAGGCGATGAAGAAGAAGTTCGCGGAGGATCCGACTTCAAACAAGACGACCTATAAGCGCCAGGGGTACATCCAGTCCAAGGACAAGCGCGAGTTCCAGGAATGGGGCGCAAAGATCGCCAAGGACCGTGGAATTCCGGCGTACAACGTCAACGTCCACCTCGGCGGTATGACTCTCGGCCAGCGGCAACTCATGCCGTACAACGTCTCTGGTACCGACGTGATGTGTGAAGGCGATGATCTCCACTACGTCAACAACCCCGCAATGCAACAGATGTGGGATGAGATCAGGCGTACGGTTATCGTCGGTCTTGACCAAGCGCACGAGACGCTTACCCGAAGACTGGGTAAGGAAGTCACGCCTGAGACCATTAACGGCTATCTCGAGGCGCTGAACCACACGATGCCCGGTGCGGCCATTGTCCAAGAACACATGGTGGAGACCCACCCTGCGCTCGTCGAAGACTGTTTCGTAAAGGTCTTTACCGGCGACGATGACCTCGCTGCCGAAATCGACAAGCCGTTCCTTGTGGATATCAACAAGCTTTTCCCCAAGGCGCAAGCTGAACAACTCAAGAAGGCGATCGGCAAGACGCTCTGGCAAGGTGTGCACATACCGACGATCGTGTCGCGCACGTGCGATGGCGGAAACTCGAGCAGATGGTCTGCGATGCAGATCGGTATGTCGTTCATCGCCGCGTACAACATGTGCGCTGGTGAAGCCGCCGTAGCAGACCTCGCGTTTGCGGCAAAGCACGCAAGCCTCGTCGAGATGGCGAACATGCTTCCTGCACGCCGTGCGCGTGGACCTAACGAACCTGGCGGTCTCTCGTTTGGTTTCATGGCCGACATGGTCCAAACAGACCGGATATACCCCGACGACCCCGTCAGGTCATCGCTTGAGGTCGTCGCTGCGGGCTGTATGCTCTACGACCAGATTTGGCTCGGATCGTACATGTCAGGCGGCGTCGGTTTCACGCAATACGCGACCGCAGCATACACCGACAACATCCTCGACGACTACAGCTACTACGGCAACGACTACGCCAAGAAGTACGGAGCGGACGGAAAGGCACCGGCGACGATGGATGTCGTCAACGACCTCGGGACTGAGGTTACGCTCTACGGTATCGAGCAGTACGAGAAGTACCCGACCACCCTTGAGGACCACTTCGGCGGTTCGCAAAGGGCAACGGTGCTCGCAGCCGCATCCGGTGTGACTGCCGCTATCGCTACGGGCAACTCGAACGCCGGACTGAGTGCCTGGTATCTCTCCATGCTCCTCCACAAGGACGCGTGGGGCAGACTCGGGTTCTACGGCTACGACCTGCAGGACCAGTGCGGATCCACGAACACGTTCTCCGTCAGGTCCGACGAGGGCGCGCCAGACGAACTCCGTGGTGCGAACTACCCGAACTACGCCATGAACGTCGGTCACCAGGGCGGCTACGCAGGCATTGCAAAGGCTGCGCACGTCGGTCGCCGCGACGCGTTTGCGGTAAGCCCGCTCGTCAAGGTGTGCTTCGCTGACCCCAACCTGTGGTTCGACTTCTCTAAGCCACGGGCGGAGTTTGCGCGCGGCGCTCTGCGAGAGTTCCAGCCTGCCGGTGAGAGAGGAATCGTCTCGCCCGGCCGGAAGTTCTAAACTGCGAAGGAGTGACACTCGTCACTCCTCCTTGTTTTTTTCCAGAGATTTTTTTTGATCTGCAACGATTGTTCGGTGCAGCGGTTATTTCCTGATTACCTTCACTAGTATCAGAAGAACAAGAGTTGGAGAGCGTTGCTTAATGTTCGGCAACCGCCTTCGAAGGAATAACACTTGTCTCTCCTAGACTTTTTTAAGCAGTTGCAGCTAATTGTCGAGCAAAAACTTCGCAGCTTGAACGTAGATCCCGTCAGTAGCTGCGCCGGCTCGAAACACTTAATAAGCGATGCTGTGTTGTCGCTTGCGGTCATTAGCGACCTCGTTTTTAACCTCTCTCAGCTACTGGTACATTGATGCCTCGCGGGCATCTTGCTCTCTACTCTTATCAAACATATTGGCGCGTTACTCGCAGGTTGACACGGTTATAAACAGGGAAGCTGTTTTTGAACTCGTCAGTCGTGTTTGACAAATGCTAGAGAGCGTGCCTCAAGTCAAGAAATAAACTATGTTCACATGAGGGGGTTGGAGTTATAAACTCGTTGACGTGTTCATTGCAGTCAATAGGGGGTTAGCCGTCAGAGCCCTGAAAAGTGCGGGAGAGAATCAAGGCCGGTGTTTCTTTCAGAAGTTCCAGAAGTTTATCAGGTGAACATCACGGCGAGCGCAGACAAGGACCTCGTAACCGTTGCAGCAAGCCTGAGTGGTGATGATCTCAGAGCGGCATTCGCCCACGACTTAGGAAAGCGCGAGTATTTTGTGATCTCAGCGTGCAAGAGAATTACGTTGATCTCATCAGGACGTTTGTGAAACAATACACGAAACGCTTGTGCGAAAAAAGGGCGCCAGAGTTGCCGATTTCGTGCAGGAACACGGGGTAATATTGTCATTACTGGCCACGCTGGAGAGGGCGCCGTGCCGTGGCTGAAGGGGTATGGAATCGACGTTAGATTGGTTGCTGCTTCTAGCTATACAGCTCAAGATGCTATTGAGGCGTCACAGCTTAGCCTCGTGACGTCAGTCCTGTGTTAGTTTCATTCGGGCAAGAGAATGCATGTAGTACTAATTTCCTTCTTTTTTTAATCGTAACGACTATCTGATCTAGGGTTCTTCATCAAGCGTCAATGTCGTTTACATCTTGTGTTGGAACCTCTCACGACCGGCTCTAAGATCTGCAAGCACTAAGTATCCAGAACGCCCTTAAAAAGGTTCAGCCGCGGTCTTCGCACCGTCTTCTGAGGGTAATGTCCTTTTATGTGTTCGCTGAAGTATCTCAAATCGGTCTTTTCGAGATTCAAGCCCATAGAATCCAGAAACCCTGCAAAGACTTCCTCAGGAACTCCTGAATATTGGTAGACACTTGAATCGCAGAACTCTATTTCGAGCGTCGATGTTTTGACATCATATCCGACTGCTCGCACACTGACGGAGACGACGACTTCGCGATCCATAATCTTACTCCGATTTTCACGTATTTAACTATTCCCGATACAAGAACCAGTTGTGTCACAGTTTAATGCAGCTCGCGCCGAATTGATGAGATACAGCTATTATTTTGTGGCAGATTATCGATTGCCATTTCGAGTTGGTGTGCGTGCTGTGCACGCGCGTTATTTGCCCTAGTTGTCAGTTTACTCGCTCGGAACGAGCGCTGCAATCTCGCGCCGTATCTCTTTGAGGCGCGATGATAAGGCTTGTATATCTGCGTCAATTTTGCGCTGTTTTTTCCAATCCGCGACACCTTGTTCAACTTTCTCAAGCTCTTCGTCGCTAACGTATTGCCATTTTCCGCGACATTTTGAAGGCGCAAAATAGTGGTACGGTCCGTGCAACTGACCTCTCCGACACCGGCAGTTTTGTTTTCCGCAGCGGATTAATCTCCTTCGCAGCGAACCACAAAGCGGTTGCAGTTGAGCTCTGCCGCTTTTCAGGGTTCTTATCTCATCTACGATTTCGTTGCTCTCGTCGAGCAATTTTTTGACGCCGCGCAATGTCGTTTCGGCGTCTTTCTGTGTAACCATCATCGATTCTCGTTAGAACGGCACTGAATTTTGAGGGTGACGAATTCAATTTCAGCGCTCTTTTCTCTTGTAACGTCTTTCATTCATATATTGGTTATTCGTGGTATATCTTCTTAACCTAATTTGTTCGCAGCCTACTTTTCTCGGGGTAAGACTTATATCGCTTCATAGAAGATTGATGCTTGATACGGCTGTTGGATCAAACTCACGCAACGACGTTGTGCGAAGGCAATCCCACCGAATCGGATCAATAAATTAGCGCAAGAACGACGAAAATGATGGTAATTTGAGTCTCGGAGCGGTCAGGACGGTCGCAAGCAAGTAATACGTTGCAGACATGGTTAGAAAAAATAATCCACACGTTGTCCGTTTCCTTCGCGATACTTGCATCGTAGAGACCGATGCGGAAGCGTTGCACAAGGAGCTCTGGCAAACGTACTGCGAGTGGACGCATCTGAAACGTATGCGCCGAACTCTGTGCTTACGAAGTTTTTATCAGCAGTGCAGAAAAGTCGGATTCAAGCCTGTCAGCGATAAACAGGGCGTGGTAAAATGGCAAGGTGTCATGCTTAAGCCACGTTACTCGACGGCCCTAGACGTGCGTCATCGTAATGTGATAACGACGTCCTCGCTTAGCACGGGCAGAAGAAATATAGAATAAGCCGTATAATGCATTGACCGCACACTGGTAGGAGAGTGAAGGAATGGCTAAGGTGCTTCTGAATGTTTTTGTAGACTACGAGACCCTGGGAAGGACGGTTAACATCCTATCCGAACAGGGCGTGACAGGGTTTTATTGTCTCGAGTACTGGGGTGTTTCACCGCAGAATTGGGAAGGTTTTGTCATCAAAGAGGAGCCTGAAATGGCCATTGAGGCGATACGGGACCATACTGAGAGGGCTATACAGGTTAACACGGTCGTAGATAAGGATCTAGCTGAAACTATCGCGCGAGCGCTGGCTACAGGACTTGCGGGAAAGCGTTACACGGTTTTGAGAACTCCAGTAGATTCGATCCGCGTTGAAGCACCGTAGATGCGTCGCAGGAGCGGACAATGCGCACGAACTTGGTCTTTAACCCTTTGCTGTTTGCTGCTATCGCTCTGATTGTGTGTGCTGCTTTGGTAGTGCCAGCGAGTGCGGCAAATCTGAGTGTCGGTGCCGGAGGGCAGTTCAAAACTATTCAGCAAGCAGTGGATGTTGCGAAACCGGGCGACACGGTGCTCGTCGCACCTGGCACCTACACGGAAAACATCGTGGTGAACAAACCTATAACGATAACAGGAAACGCGACAGTGCAAGCAGCCGATTCGAGCAAAGATGTGTTCTTGCTAACAAGTCAAGGCGTGCAGATTGACGGGTTAACCATAACTGGCGGCGCATCTGGCGTAGATGTCGCTAATGTTTCCTCCTGCGTGATAACAAATATTGACGCGCACAGCAATGTCCGTGGCGTATATCTTGCCGGTTCGACAAACAGCGAAGTGCGGCACAGCAACCTATCCAATAACGGTTATGGTGTCTACTGTGATTATGCCATATCTAGTACAATAGCGAACAACACGGCAACAGGCGAGAAGGGCACGGGAAATACGCTCGGTGATGGCATCTACATGTACTACGGCGGTTCAAACACCGTGAGCAACAACGATCTGAGTTCAAACCACGTTTATGGCATATCTCTGTTCCGCTCGTCAAACAACACTATTACTGGGAACACCATCAGCCAAAACGAGAATTACGGTGTTAGACTTCGTGAGGCCGACAACAACGTCCTCACCTTTAACACTATACGCGCGAACATTCAGTTAGGTATACTCATAATCCAGACAACAAACCACCAGATATACCTTAACAACTTCATCGACCAACCTACCGCCATGAGCGGTGCTGCCGAAGTAAAGCTCGATTCGCCACAGGCAATGGCGTACACCTACAACGGCACCGCACGGACGGGGTATATAGGCAATTATTACTCGGACTACAAAGGCACCGACTCCAATGGCACTGGGATCGGAAGCACGCCTTCAGCATATGGTGACAAGTACCCGCTCATACAGCCAGTTGCGAGCTACGGAACCATAGTTCCTGCAAGCGCCGTTACTTCTACGCCCTCGTCAGGGCAGCCAAGCGGTCAGAATCTGAGTACCACAACGACTTCTGGCACCCAAAGCAACGCTGGAACAGGACTTCCAGGATTTGAAGGAGCTTACGCTGTCGCAGGGATCGCAATTGTTGCACTCGTGCTGCTCAGCAAGAGGCGCGCAAAGTAGCCTACGGGGTACGCCGTAACGCACCCCTTGTTAAGTCCCGACCCCGTCAGAGTTAAGCTCTTGTTTCTTTTTTGCTTTTTTTATGGAATACGAACGATGTGATTGGAACACACGCCTCAACGTGTCCTAACGGAGCGCTACTCTCTGAAAATGCACATATAAGCGAAGACGCGCGAAGACGCTTCTCCTTCATTTGAGCCTAATCTGACCGTGAATGCTTAATCGACGTTTAGAGAGAGCACAACACTAAACTACGTTAACGCCCTCTTATGTTTAGTTGATTTCTCGACGTTAAAAGGCGTCAGCGCATGGAACATAATAAATTCAGCAAATTCTCTGGCACACAAGACCTTGTGGTTTTAACGGGAGCAATCGGACTAGTCGCCGCGTGGTTCATTGCGTATATATTTTGCAGGGATAATTTGCATTTAACCCCAACTAAACTCCTCCGAATTCTCGGTAGTGTCCGTAATGGTTAGATGACGCCTGCTCTGTTGCCGCCCTTTTCGTTGACCAACTGCAACCTTGCGGTAAAAACTACGTTGGATACACCTAACTGATGATGATCGTCGGCACCATCTTATTTGGAAACGCGCCCTAGCCGTGAGCCCTGCGCACGCCCAAAAAGGAACAAAGTGCGCGACTGGCAGTTCGGTAGCATTCGGCGGGATCCGGGGCTTAAGCGAATTTCTCCGGATCTCTGTCAAACATCGCCTTGCAGCCAGGAGCGCAAAAAAAGTACTTCTTCCCCTTGTATTCGCTGACGTACTTCGCCGTCGTTTCATCGACGTCCATGTTACAAACGGGATCTTTCGGCATTTTTACCTCGCGGTACCTTGTGTTCTTACCGTTTAATACACTAACTCTACGGACATGTCGGTCGCAGGCGATTGTCCCACTACGATCGCGGCCCGCAAATAGGAGAGCGAAAAATGGGGCGCCACTACCACCGTAACCATGCCGCTTGCCCTTTCGCCAACGACCATTGGCGAGTGGTTTGTCCTTGTGATTGCGTCTCCCTGCTCGTCTCTTACTTCTTCGCAAAGCTGACTGCCTCCATCAAACTATCAGAAAATTTGCGTAACTTCTAGATCGAGAATGACGCGTGCAAATGGTCTTGGGATGAAGGAGGCGGCAAGTCCCACATTCCGCGTGAAACGTTTTCCGAGTTAAAAAGTGATAAAGGCATAAAAAGCGTCTTGGCGACAAATTCAAATCGCGACGGGTTATACCTATAACAAAGGATCTACGTTATGGCTGAAACTATCATCGCTTTCAAAGTACTCGGCATGACCTGCACGATGTGCGCGCTTACCATTGAGAAGCAACTCTCGGACCAAGAGGGCGTTACGAGTGCGAACGTCAACTTTGCTTTGGGGAACGCAACGGTGACGTACGATCCGAAGCGGACAGCCCCGAAACAGCTCGTGCAGGCGATACGGGCTGTGGGGTATGACGTCGACATTGAACGAACGGAGCTTGAAATCGCGGGCATTGTCTGTGTTGCTTGCATTACCACCATCGAAAATGCTCTTAAGGACGTCCCCGGTGTGATCGATGAGAGCATCAACCCCGTGACTGCCCAAGCAGTCATCGATTACGATCCGTCCGTCGTAACCTTAGAAAAGATTATTCAGACGATCCGAAGCACGGGATATGATGTTATGGAAGTCCCGCCCTTCGGCGCAGAGGCTGAACTGGTCGACCGGGAGAAGGCGTTTCGAGAACGTGAGATAACGCACTATCGCAATCAGTTCATCTTTACCGTTATCTTCGGAATCCCCCTTCTTTTAGGAATTTTCGCGCATTACGTCCCTATCATTCCAGCATTCTTCGCCGCTCCAGTGTTCCAGTTTGCCGTCACCGTCCCGGTGATGGTCATTATCGGTTACGGCTTCTACCGGCGGGCAGTCATCTCCATTGCGCACAGGGGGGCGAACATGGACGTGCTCATCTCCATGGGGACGCTTGCGGCCTTCGCATACAGCGTGGCGGCAACGTTCATCATCCCCGGCGACACCTACTACGACACGTCGGTCTTCATCTTTGCGTTCGTTCTTCTCGGCCGCTACCTTGAGGCGCGCGCCAAGGGCGGGACATCCGAAGCCATCCGTAACCTGTTGCATCTCAAGGCAGAATTTGCCAACGTGGTTAAGGATGGAGTAGAGGCGCGCATACCGGCAGATGATGTCCAAATCGGTGACGTCGTCATTGTACGCCCGGGCGAGAAAATACCCGTTGACGGAGTCATTATCGAGGGGCACGCGGCGATTGATGAGTCCATGTTGACCGGAGAATCTGTCCCGGCTGATAAGCAGCCCGGAGATGAGGTGATCGGGGCGACGATCAACCGCGAGGGGCTCCTAAAGGTGCGTGCGACAAAAGTCGGGGCAGGGACGGCGCTCGCGCAGATTGTCCGCCTCGTCGAGATGGCGCAAACGTCAAAAGCTCCCATTCAGCGATTCGCAGACAGGGCCTCAAACTATTTCGTTCCGGGCGTGGTGGCCGCGGCGCTTCTCACCCTCGCAGCAGCGACTTTCGTCGGAATTCCCTTCAACCTTGCCCTTTTGCGCACGGTTTCGGTGCTCGTGATTGCCTGTCCTTGTGCCCTGGGCCTCGCAACGCCTACTGCGGTGATGGTTGGCACGGGGCTGGGTGCGGAGAACGGCATTCTCATCAAGGGTGGTGAGTACCTCGAGAGCGCTGAGCACATCGACACTATAGTGTTCGACAAGACAGGAACGCTCACGAAGGCGGAGCTCGTCGTCACTGATGTCATCCGCAGCAATGATCACGAGCAAGCCCTCCCTGAGACGGGCATCCTCCGCCTTGCAGCAAGTGCGGAACGGGGCTCTGAACACCCCCTTGCGCAGGCCGTGATCCAGCGAGCCCGTGATCTGCACATCGAGACGATAGAGCCACGGGAGTTTAAGGCGGTCATGGGTGAAGGGGTCATCGCCTCAGTGGATGGCACGCAGGTGCTCCTCGGCAATCGTAAGCTCATGAGCGCCCACGGCGTGGACGTTACCCTCGAACCGATGATTCGCGAACTTGAGGCCGAAGGGAAGACGGTCATGCTGCTCGCGGTTGACAACACACTGGAAGGCGGCATCGCACTTGCCGATACCGTACGAGAGGAGGCAGCAGGAGTCGTCGCTGAACTGCAGAACATGGGAATTAAGACTGCGATGCTCACTGGAGACAATCAGACGGCCGCCCTTGCCGTAGCAAAGCGAATTGGAATCGGTACTGTGCGGTACGAGGTTCTTCCTGCAGGAAAAGCAGCGGAAATAGCCTCGCTTAGGGAGGGGGGTCATGAGGTAGCAATGGTAGGCGACGGCATCAACGACGCGGCGGCATTAGCCGAGGCAGATATCGGGATTAGCATGGGAACTGGCACGGATATCGCAATCGAAGCCTCAGACATTACGCTCATAAAGGCTGATCTTGAGGACGTCGTTGCCAGTATTCAACTCTCAAAAAAGACGATGCGCACGATTCGGCAAAACTTCGGGTGGGCCCTCGTTTACAACTCAGTCGGGATCCCCATTGCCGCGCTAGGGTTTCTTCGACCTGAATTCGCTGCAGCTGCAATGGCGTTCAGCTCCGTCTCAGTTGTTGCCAACTCCTTGCGACTGCGGGGGTATAAAGTGCGGCCCGGTCGGCCAGTGGCGCGGTGATATGACGCAGCCGCACGATTTATACAGACACATCGCGGCGAAGGCAGTCGCTTTCTCTAGAATTACAAAGTGCTCCGTGACTATCGCGCTGTAGGGGGTCGGTTGTTTCGTTGTTTCAGCGCTTTAGCCCCTCAAGTCGCTTGTTCACCTTTTCGAGATGGGTATTGAGGGCATCTTTATACTCTTCCAGCATTTTGATTTCTTCATCAACGTCCATCAATGGCACCGGGGGCTCCATGCTCATTCCCATGCCCATCCCGTGCCCGTGATACCCGTGATGGTGATGCGTGCCGCAGGTGCAGCCACAGCTGCAGCCACAACCGCAACCCTCAACTGAACAACTATTTTGTTCGCACATGTATCGTTCACCTCCTTTTGCTACGGCTTAAAACGCCGTTCGTAGAACCCTATTAAGTCATCAAAGAGCTGTTTTCTCCGTACCATCGTGCTCAGCCCCGCCTCCAGGAACGCAGCGCCCTTCTCGGTTACAGTATACACCCTCCTATCAGGGCCAGAATTTCCCTTCTCCCACTTCGATGCCAGCAATCCTTTCTCCTCCATCCGTCGCAACACGGTATAGATGCTTCCCGGCTCGAGCTTGTGGCAGCCGCAGCTTCGCTCGTCGATCTCGTTGAGGAGTTGATACCCGTACGTGGGTGTTTCATAGAGGACTCGGAGGATGAGGAACTGTATCCAGCTCCGTTCTGGATATTGCCAACAGTTGCAGTTGCTTTGATTGCACACGGTACCCGTACAACTCCCAGTATAAAACATCGTTATATACAACAATGCTATATAAGCATTGCCAGATTCGTTAAGCACGCCGGACTTAGTTAGAGACGAAATGAAACAAAAACATCACGAAGTTATCGCGGTTAACGGGTTAGCAAAGCGATTCGGCACTATCACCGCTGTGGACGACATCTCGTTCGCTGTTCCCGAAGGTGACCTGTTCGGGTTTCTCGGCCCAAACGGTGCCGGTAAGACGACGACCATCAGAATGCTCACGGGCATACTCACGCCAGATGCGGGGGAGATCCGCATCAGCGGGATTGACATACAAAGGCACCCAATCGCTGCAAAGATGCAGATGGGCATCATCCCCGAGATGAGCAACGTGTACACCGATTTGACGGCCAAACAGAACGTCGTTCTCGCGGGGCGGTTCTACGGTATGCGTCGCAAGGCGGTTGAGGAACGCACGGATCAGCTCTTAGAGCAGTTTGAACTCTCTGAGAGAAAAGATGATCGTGTCGAGGAGTTCTCTAGGGGCATGAAACAGCGCGTGCTTATCGCGAGTGCGCTCGTGCACACCCCACAGGTGCTCTTCCTCGATGAGCCTACCTCGGGACTCGATGTGCACAGCCAACGTCTTATTCGCACCATCATCAGAGAAATGAACCGTGCGGGAACGACGGTGTTCTTAACGACCCACAACATCGAGGAGGCGAATACTCTGTGCGATCGGGTTGGCATTATCAGCCGCGGGACACTTGCTGCTATTGATACCCCTGAACGCCTAAAGCAGACGTTCAAAGAGACCCAGTCCGTTGAGGTCGCGTTCGATAAGCCCACTGACGTGCGTGCTATTGGACGCAGCGGCTTGGTGAACCGGACGGAAAAGGTGGGCGACAAGTGGCGCTTTTACACCGATGATCCTGATGCGCTGGCCAAGTATGTCTTCGCTCTGGCCGAGCGAGAGAAGCTTTCTTTCACTGCGTTGAGCATCGAAGGCGGCAGTCTTGAAGACGTCTTCGTTACCGTGACGGAGGGCAAAGCGCGTGCCCCGTGATGCCCTTCGCAGCTACCTTCGCAGCATATGGCTCATAGCGGAGAAGGACATGCGGATTTACTACACCAAGCCGCCGGTGCTCATGTTTGGCTTCCTGTTTCCGCTTTTTATGTTCCTCGCGTTCTACCTCGGCAGGAGCGCCGACCTTCACACGCTCTTCCCCGGACTTGCGGCAATGTTCGTCTTCTTTGTCGCCTCGTCTGTCGGCCTTTGATCACCCCGTGGGAGAAGCGTGCAGGCACCTACGAGCGGCTGCTCTCCGTTCCTGTGACCGTCAACACCCTGATTCTCGGGGACGTTGTCGCAGGCATGCTATACGGCATCATCATCAACGTCATCATCCTAGCTGCAGGAACGGCGGCGTTCGGCTACGCTGTGAGCCTCTCAGGAGTTCTCCTAATCGCTATAAGCCTGCTGCTAGGCGCGTTCTGTTTCTAAGCTCTCGGCGTGCTCCTCGCATCTCCAGCGAGCACAAACCCCTCCAATGTCATGATGCTATCAAGCCTCCTCCGGTTTCCACTGATCTTCATCAGCGGCATATTTGTGCCGATTGCGAGCCTCCAAGGGGTCGCAAGGGTGGCCGTCTACTGTTCGCCGATCACGTACCTCGTTAACGGGTTTGACCTCGGCTTGCTGGGAAGCGCCGCGATCCCGCTCCTGCTGGGTTGGGCCGTCCTTATCAGCTTTAGCATTGCCTTTGTGCTGTTCGGCCGCATTTTTCACCGGCGCAACCTGATGAAAGGCCTGTGATCAAGCGCGAGTACGCGTTTACCGTCGATTGGCACCGACTCTGTTGACTGAGTGCGAGCTACAAAAGAAAGACTGTGTATATGTCCGTCGCTAGTGTTTCGCTTCCCCATTTTGCCTGAAATATCGCGTCGAAAACCACAGGGCAACGCTGACAAGGCTTATGAGAACGGGAACCTCAATCAGCGGCCCGATGACGGCAGCAAACGCTTGGCCTGAGCTTATGCCAAAGACGGCGACCGCGACCGCTATGGCAAGCTCGAAGTTATTGCTCGCCGCGGTGAATGCGAGCGTGGTCGACTGGGCGTACTTAACCCTGAGGCGCCAGCACAGGTAAAAGGTCGCAAAGAACATGACGACGAAGTACACGAGCAACGGGATGGCGATTCGAACCACGTCGAGCGGGAGCATTATGATGTATCTTCCCTTCAGCGAGAACATGATGACGATGGTATACAGCAGGGCAAGCAACGTCACCGGCCCGATCTTTGGCACAAAACGTCTCTCGTACCATTCGCGCCCTTTGAGCTTCAGCCCGGCATACCGCGTCAGCATCCCTGCAACAAAGGGGATGCCGAGATAGATTGCCACGGTCGTTGCGATCGCTCCGATCGACACATTGACCACGGTCGCCTCTTGGAAGATGCCCAGCCACTGTGGCAGTATTGTGATAAGGAAGTAGGCGTAAGCAGAGTAGAAGAGTACCTGAAAGACGGAGTTGAGGGCGACAAGCGCCGCTGCATATTCAGAATCGCCGCCGGCGAGGCTGTTCCAGACGATGACCATTGCAATGCACGGCGCGATGCCGATAAGGATGAGCCCGACCATATATTCAGGATAGCTGCGCAAAAAGATGACGGCCAACGCGAACATAAAGAGCGGCGCGACCACCCAGTTCAGCACCAGTGCTAAGCCTAAGACCTTGGTATTCCGAAAGACGAGTCCCAGTTCCTCGTAGCGCACCTTCGCCAGCGGGGGATACATCATCACGATGAGTCCGATGGCGATCGGGATGGAGGTCGTGCCGACCTGCAAGCTGCTCAGCGCGGCGGGGATGCCGGGGATCAGGTAGCCGAGAAGCACCCCTGTGACCATCGCTAGGAATATCCATAGCGTCAGCAGCTCATTCAAGTGGGAGAGTCGGGCCTTAGGCTTTTCTGGCATAGTAGAACGGAGATGAATCTGTCAGCGCCTTATCGATACAAATCGGACCGAGAACAGACACTTAAGGCTTCTTTCCCGCCACTTTAATACTGGCCACAGAGTCGGCCAGGTCACGCAATTCATCAGGAGGCAGGTTGATGCTGTCCCGGATCTCTTGCGCGGACGGATCGCTTGCCATATAGTCAAGCGGGACGGAGGATTCCTCTATCATGCGAACGTCGTCAAATCCCGCAGCCCGAATGGTCGCAACGTAGGCATCCTTCATGATTGCCCCGGAAAGGCAGCCGACATACGCTGCAACTGACTGCTTAACGACGTCGGGCAGCTCCTTAAGCAAAACCATATCAGAGACCGCAAGCCGACCGCCGGGCTTCAGTACCCGAAACGCTTCCCTAAAGACGGCGGCCTTGTCGGGGATGAGGTTAATCACACAGTTTGAGATGATGACATCGACAGAATTATCGGCAGCAGGCATGTGTTCCAATTCACCCAGTCGGAAGTCGACGTTGCTGTAGCCGCCCTTACGCGCATTCGCCCGTGCCTTTTCGATCATTTTAGGCGTCATATCAACGCC
Source organism: Halobacteriota archaeon (assembly GCA_050013755.1). Lineage (GTDB taxonomy): Archaea > Halobacteriota > Bog-38 > Methanoflorentales > Methanoflorentaceae > Methanoflorens. Next base: position 7,052 of record JBEKER010000025.1, on the reverse strand, counting down.
GATCACGTGTCCAGCTGCGCCGACAGCGTTTGCAGCGAGGAAACAGTCGAATCCTGCTCCTGATCCGAGATCGAGCACCGTTTCGCCTTCCTTCAACGAGGCGAGCGCGGTGGGGTTGCCGCACCCAAGTCCGAGGTTTGCTCCTTCAGGAACCGATGCAAGCTCTTGTTCGTTGTAGCCTACGGCACGGCTAATATCGTGCGAGAGATCACCCTTGGTGCAGCAGCATTTTAAGGGGTTCAGAGGGATAGAAATTTCACGCTTTGCCACTTTCGAGTAGGCGTCTCTGACGGCGCTTTTTATCTCTTCTTCTTCCATTTGCCCTCACTCTCGCTCACGCCAGCTCTTTGAATATCGGGCCTAAGAAGCCCTTGACCGTCGCCGAGAGCTCCTCGACTTTGATCAGAGAGATGCAGCAGACCTCGCCGTCTCGCTCACAGCTAACGGCCGCCAGCTTGTCCCCCGCCCGTATGTGGGCACGGTCGCGCAGCTCTTTAGGTAGCACCATTTGCCCCCGCTCGTCAATGCTCACGACCGCTTCAACCTTGCAGCTATTCTTGCCCGCTTCGCCGGGCGCACAGTATGAGGCTTTTTCTGTCATAGAACTCTATACAATAGTATGATTATCAGTGTTTTTAAACTTTTCTGATAAATCCTAATAATAAGAATGATAGGGGATCGTTGCTAGTATAAACATAGTAGGTAATGAGCTGCGGAAGCGGGATGCAACAAATACGCAAGGTGTTAACGGGAAGAGAACGTCGATCCACTCCCTTAGCTCGGCACGCACGCCCCTAAAAGACGTGCACGAAGCACGTTCAGGGCATCCCTTACGTTTATTAACCCGCGCGAGAATTCAGACTTCAGTTATAGAAACAGGTGGACATATGGAAAGAACGCTTATTACCACAACAAAAGGAGTGGCCGGTATCTCACGCCCTTTTAAAAGCATTGTCGAACAACTTGGCTTACGCGACGAAGATACTATGATGTACGTCGGCTTGCCAGGGGTTTGCACTCCATTCGTTGAACTGCTTTCTTACGCAATTAGGACTCTAGCAATCAAACAGGTGTTTGTCGCTAATTTGGATCTTGCCCTGGCAAAGACAGTCGTGCCTGTGGAGGATGTCGGAATACAGTTCGCAGATCCTGTAAAGATTGATAAAGCCAAGGTCGTCGTCGTACTCGGGGGATTAGCGATGCCCATTTCACCTGTAAGCCGCGACGATGTTTCCTTGTTCCTCCAGCGCGTTTTGTCGCCAGGAGGTTCAGTAATCGGTGTCTGTTTCATGAGCATGTTTGAACAGGTCGGGTGGACGTCAGCAATACCGTTCAATTTTTTGATTGATGCGACTATCGACCCCGTGAGGGTTGAACAATTCACAAGGTAAAAACTCGAAAAAAGAATCGATCGCGTTAAAAAAGTAAATCGATCGCGTTAAAAAAGTAGTATCAGAGACACGATACAATGACTGGCACTGTTTCCGACATTCTGGAAAAAGTCAAAAGCGGTGGCCGAGTCGACGAAAAAGAAGCTCTTATTTTGCTCAATGTGCGTGGGGCTGACCTTCACGCGGTACTCACAGCTGCGGACACTATTAGAGAGATGCGGGTCGGCGACGACGTGACCTACGTGATCAATCGAAACATAAACTTCACCAATATCTGCATCGGGTCGTGCGGATTTTGCGCCTTTAGAGCGCGACAGGACGGTCCCGAGGCCTATTTCTTGCCCGTAGACGACATCGTCAAACGGGCGGTCGAAGCGCGACGCACAGGTGCGACGGAAGTTGGGATTTTCAGCGGGCTCCATCCGAAGGTGGACGGCAATACCTATGTCGAAATCGTGCGAGCCGTGAAGAAGGCCGTTCCGGACATCCACATACACGCCTTTTCACCCTCCGAAGTCGCATATGGCGCCGACAAGTTGGGCATTTCATACGTCGAAATGCTCAAGATGCTCAAAGAAGCGGGTCTCGATTCGATGCCGGGCACAGCAGCAGAGATTCTCGTCGATGACGTGCGCAAAACGTTGTGCCCGCAAAAGATCGACACGAAAACGTGGACAGATATTATTGTTACGGCTCATCGGCTCGGAATTCCGACGACGTGCACGATGATGTACGGCCACATAGAGTCGTATCAGGACGTGGTAGACCACCTACAGCTTCTGAGAGCGGTACAGGACACAACCGGCGGCTTTACGGAGTTCGTTCCATTGACCTTCATCCATTACAACACGCCGATCTATCGTGCGGGCATCGCACGTCCGGGCGCTACTGGACGAGAAGATCTTCTCATCTTTGCGTTGGGGCGACTGTATCTGGACAACATCCCGAATATCCAAGTGTCCTGGGTCAAGTTAGGAACAAAATTCGCTCAAATTGCGCTGACCTGCGGTGCAAACGATCTTGGCGGTACGTTGGTGGAGGAGAATATAACGCGGAGCGCGGGAGGGACAGCCGGGCAAAGCCTAACGCCAAGCGAGTTTATCAGAATAATCACCGACCTCGGACGTGTCCCTCGAGTACGAGACACGCTTTATCAGATGCGGCCGGCCTGAATCTGCGAACGTTCCGCCGACACGCAAGCCCGTGCGTGCTATAATGAAGTGGCTGTTCGTGAGGTGATCACCAAAAGGCCAGCTGCAGCGTGGGCGACTTGCCCTTTGCATCATGCCTAGTCGCAACGGCACGAAGATGCACACGCCTGAACAAACCTCTCCTTTTTATGGAGCCAAAGCACCTCAAAAAAGCTAAAAAATGATGCTTTTTAACCTCCGAATTATGAGCTGAAATTGAGCTTCTGAGGCGATAAAAAACGGATTTTAATTTTATTGTCCTTCCTATATTTAATTCATTGTCGTATAAATAATGTTAAATACTATTACCTATCAATGATTCGTGATCTAGCGAACCAGATAATGCCAATAATTCATTTTAAGCAATTTTAATGCCGCAGAATACGCTGATTTCGCGGTTCGCTGGACTAGTGAATCAGAAATCTGGGCTTGAAAGCCAAATACCATACAAGGGAGGAGTTAAATGGATCCGCAAATGATGGTCGAGCTAGGCGCTTTGACCCTTGTTGGCGCTGCGGCCCTGATTGCTGGCGTGGCAGAGGATCTTGAATCCGATGTCGGTTCACAGAGTAACCCGAATTCGCAAGTACAGCTGGCCCCACAAATGGGCTATCTGCACAGGCTCTATAACAAGGCCATCTCTGGTGAACCCGCTTCTTATCCGTTCTACGCAGCAATCGGAGCGTCAACCGCTTTATCGGTCTTGTCTGTTACCGGTAACAGCGGTCTGATAGGCGTCTTCTTCGCTCTTGTAGCCGGTGCTTTCGTTACCTCATTGATACACGGCGTTTACGCCACGACGTCCTACATGGGCAGATTGGCAAGTCAATCGCGATTTGGGCAGCCAATCTATTTGGACGTCCTGCGAACGCATACGCCCGTGTTGATGGCACACGGCTTTGTAGCGAATTTTAGCGTCTTATTGTTGACGTGGGTGCTAATAGCACAACACTTTAGTCCGTTCCCCTTTGTCGTGCTTGCATTTATTTGGGGGATCGCTCTTGGAGGCGTAGGTTCCGCAGTGGGGGACGTCCACCTTGGAACCGATCGGTACTACCAAGACAGGCCGTATGGCTCCGGCGTGAACGCCGCACACTCGGGCAGCGTCGTGCGCAAAGCCGAATCTGGCCTCAGGAATTCCATAGACTGCGCGTGGTTCTGTTCCAAATTCGGAGGACCACTGACAGGACTAGGATTTGGCCTCGTCGTTTACCTGCACTTCTGGAAGGAAGTCGTGGTAACGAGCTGGTGGTCAGCACTCGCTGGCGTGATAATCGTCGCGATCTTCGTTATCATGAATACGTACCTCGAACGCTACTCGCGGCAGCGATACGGAACGTACAAGGAAGAGGTAGAGGAGTGATGCACGATGTTTAGTCTTTTATACTGGGTATGGATAATACTCGGCGGGATTCTGATCGGTGCAGGCGTCCACTTTATCCCCGTCGGTGGCGCTCCCGCGGCTATGTCGCAGGCAACCGGCGTAGGAACCGGCACGACGATGCTTGCTGCCGCTTCAGGTCTCACGGGGCTCATCGGGGCAGGCTCTGCCTATGCTTCGAGTGGCGGGAATTTTGCGTATACCATCGTCATGGGGGGTGTAAGCGCAGCGCTGATGATCTCGGTCTTGGCCTTCATCGCGAACGTCATGTACGTTTACGGTGCAGGTGTGCCGCTCGCATCGGCTAAAGTGAAATACGACCCCATCACAAAATGGCGTCAGGATTTATACGTATCGCGCGGTACTGAGGGTCACGGAACACCGATGGTCAGTTTCATCAGCGGCATCATAGGGGCGTTCCTCGCCGGTGTCGGCGGCGCACTCGTGTACTTCGCGCTCGCTGCATCGTACGCAGGGATATCAGGATTCAACGCGACATTCGGCGGCTATCCGGCTCCCTATTACGTGTCGCTCGCTGCAGCCTTTGCCATTGGGATATTCTTCCTTAACTGCGTGATGGCGTCGTACAACATCGGCGGAACGATCGAAGGATTCCACGATCCGAAGTTCAGGCGGTTGCCGAGGTCCATCGCAGCGAGTCTCGTCGTATCGGCAGTCGGTGGGCTATTTGCGCTGCTTATCGTCGTAATGCTACCGGGAGGGATCTGACATGGCTGAAGGTGAGAGATCACCGCGACAGCTCCTTATTATCGGGGTTGTTGGCGGTCTTATCGGCATTTACCTCGCCAATTACCTCAACAGCATGACGGGGACGGCGTGGTTTTCGTTCTTTGCCGCACTCGGGGCCGTGCTCGCCGTCTTCTGGGGCGCAGACGCTGTCAGACGAGTGGCAAGTTACGGGCTAGGGACGGGCGTGCCCTCAATAGGCATGCTGTCGCTCGGAGCCGGCCAAGTGGCCGTCTTACTGGGGCTGGCAGTAGCACTGAACTATAACATCCAAGTGGCAGCCCCTATAATCGTGCTGATTTTAGCGGCGATTATTGGCATCGTGAACGGGATCATGGCGCGACGCGTCATCAAGATGAACATCGCCATAATGGAGATGTCGATGACCGAAATCGCAATGGCAGCGTCCCTTATCATTCTGGGTTTCAGTACTGCGATCGCGGGCGGCTTCACGTTCGATCTGATCTTGAAATACGTGGTCGCGTCAGGGTTCATCATCGCAGTGTTCATCGTCGGCGGGATGGCAATGCTCCATCCGTTTAACGCCTGCCTTGGACCCGACGAGAGACAAAAGCGGACGCTTAACCTCGCGTTGTCGACAGGATTCATCGCCATGCTCGTCGCAGGAATCGCTTCGGGTGCGATCAACGGCGTCCAGGCTGCAGTGCCCACGATGATTATCGCGATCTTCGGCTGGACCATCTACTACCTGCGGTTCTTTGCGGACACGAGAGAGGATGCAGCAGCGGTGCTGTCGACCGGTCTGTTACCGAAGGAGGAGGAAGTCGCATGAAATTCGTTGACATGTCTTCCGACGTCGGCTTGCAGATGGATGTCGAGGAGTTTGTCATAGCCAAGCAGCGGGACGACCTCGTCTTCTATTCCTTGGAGCCCGTTGCGGCTCAAATCGAGGAGTATGACATCATAGCGGATGGCGTGGTAAACTCGCTTGGCACTGGCAAGCCGCTCATCGACACGTATCCGGGCAGAGAACGGGCGCATTACTGGGCAGGCATGTGGACCAACGCGTTCTATGGGTTCACTGTCGCCATGATTTTCCTCGCGCTCGTGACCATCATCCTTCGCGTCAGAGGGGGGATGTAGCCGTGGCAGAAAAAACCGCCCCAGCACCTAACTGGCCAGTGACCAAGGGAGATTTCTTCTTTGGCGATCCAGAGAGCCCTGTCTGTGTGGTGACCTTAGGGTCGCACTTCGGCAAAGTGTTTACAGACATCGGAGCAGCGATTGAAGGCACGGCAAAGACCGAGAATATCGGCCTCGAGAAGGTCATAGTGAACATCATCTCGAATCCGAATATTCGGTTTCTGATCCTCTGCGGCTCGGAAATCATGGGACACGTGACCGGTCAATCTCTTGAGGCATTGTACAAGAACGGCGTGAAGGAAGGACGCATAATCGATGCAAGTGGAGCAATCCCGTTCATAGAAAACCTAAACGAAGAGCATCTTGAGAGGTTCCAAAAACAGGTCGAATTCATCAGCATGATTAACAACGAGGATGTCAGCGCGATATCCGCAAAGGTCAAAGAGCTGATAGGACGAGATCCTGGAGCCTATCCGGAACCTCCGGTCGTCGTTGAGATAAAGGAAAAAGAAACCGAGGAGGCCATTGTAGAGGCCCCTATGGCAGCAGAAATAGCGGCCTTGCAATCCCGCGTGCAGCATTTGCAGTTCCACATGAAGACCATCGGGAACTTAAACAAGTACGCCGCCGGCGTCTATGCCGGAAAGATCGAGGGGATTGTGATAGGGTTGCTCATTTCTATCGGAATCTTGGGGTTACTAGCCCTAGCTTGAGGTGAAAAATGGCAGCAGAACGTTTTGGCGGAGGCGGCGGAGAGCAGGCACCAGCCGGCGAAGCGGCCGAGCCGACAACAGCCATTGAGTTCGACCAGGGCATAGCTAAACCCCTGGCGCCGAGCATGGCATCGTTAGACACACTGATGAACGACATAAGGTATCGTGCGCTACTTACTACGCGAACCCTTAAACTTGACTCCGGGTACGGGAGCAGCTCGATACTCGGGTTTGCGTTGGGGTTCGCGGGCGCGTGCCTTATCGCCGGACTGCCATTGCTCTACTACTTCCTAAAGTGAGGTGTGAGAAAATGCCAAAGCAATTTCCGCAGGTAATTGTAGACCAAGCAGACTACCGGGAGCTCCAGCACAAACTCGACTCGATCGAAGAGCGACTGGAGTTTACAATGGCCGAAGTCGCGCAACGGTACGGGCAGCGCGTGGGTAGGGACATAGGCATCGCCTATGGCCTCATCGGAGGAATCATACTATTTCTCGTGCTCAACACGCTGACGCAACTCTCAACC
>JBEKER010000024.1:0-23005 GCA_050013755.1 Halobacteriota archaeon | reverse complement strand
ATGCGATTGGCCTCGCGTCGATGATGCAGCCAGGATAGGTTGGCTCATCCATAATCACGATCGCATCGAACGGATCGTTATCATCATAGTAGGTTCTCGGAATGAGGCCATATTCGCCCGGGTAGTGTAACGGAGAATACAACACGCGGTCGAGATGAATTGCGTTCCACTCTTTACTATACTCGTACTTATTGCGGCTCCCTTTTGGAATCTCTACCACCACGAATATTTCTTCCGGTGGCTGCGGTCCGGTTTCGATGTCTTTCCACAGGTTCATCACATATCCACCTCTAAGTGCTTCTTGCTTCTCAGCTGCACGATGCGGATGCTGTGTTCACGAAGCTCTCGCTTCAGAAGCTTGTCGTTCGTTACAACCGCCGCTTTGTATTTAAGCGCAGTGTTAAGGATTTGGTCATCGACGGTCGATCCATCCGCGGTTTCGATGATTTGACATCTCTCTGAAAGGCGCAATGCGACGCATGCTCCTGCGGAGCCGTTCTTTATCAAACTACTCAGTTCTCGACGCACTGGTTCGATCGTGGCCGGCACAAATCCTAGTCCGCGCACTTCTTCAAGCACGTCGATCCTGAAATGCCAGGGAATCAGAAGCGCATTGGTATCTAATATAGCGATCATTTGGTGAGCGTTCCCGCTCCAATAAGCCGCCATCGCGAGCCGATCCGTCTCGAAATAGCGATTCGAGACCCGATTTCCGCACAGACAGGCCTCTTGAGGGCTACTTCGACGGCTGAATTCCGCGCGCTGGTGGCGACGCCAACGGTTGTGGCTGTGCCGACGCTTAACATGAGCGGCTCGCTCGTGTGTATCGAATCGACGTTGAGTTCATCGGAGCTCCCGACAACACGATCGAGAAGCTTGACATCCATTGTGAAAGCCTGCCACACGGGTGGCAGCGTTCCCGGCGTCCCGGCAATCTGCCCGACAAGGGAATCGCTTTTTACTAGGGAGGGGTCCAGTTTCGTTCCTACGCCGAGCAGCCCGCCTGGCTTCGCAACCTTTAGTTTTTCTTTCTCAGAAACGATGCTCGACACAGTCGTGGTAATAGGCACCCATTCTGTCTTGCCACCAACTTCGACGCTTCTTCCCGGTCGTATTTCCAGTTCGTCCTTAAGCTTGAGCTCTCCCTGATTCAGCGTGCCGCCGATGACACCGCCGAGCAGCTTGGTGATATCAGCTCCGGGCTTATTGACGTCGAACGAGCGCGCGATAAACATTTGCGCGGGCTTCGTCGCGTCGTGCGCCGTGCACGGTATCTCCTTCTCGATAAGCTCGATAAGCAAGTCAATATTCACCGCTTGCTGGGCCGAGATAGGCACAATTGGAGCGTGCTCTGCTACCGTCCCTTTCACAAACTCCTTTATCTGTTCATAATTCGCGAGCAGATCGTCGTGGGAGACAAGGTCAATCTTGTTTTGAACGATTATTACCTTTTTAATGCCGATTATGTCGAGCGCCATGAGGTGCTCTTTGGTCTGGGGTTGGGGGCACGGTTCGTTCGCCGCGATGACTAGTATTGCACCGTCCATGATCGCTGCACCCGACAACATAGTTGCCATCAACGTCTCGTGTCCAGGTGCGTCTACGAACGACACCGTGCGCAGCGTTTCTGCCTTCGTGCCGCACACTCCGCACACTTCTGATACTGTGTACGCATCGGGCTCGGGGCACTTCGGGCATTTTCTGAAGGTGACGTTCGCATATCCGAGTCTGATGGAAATGCCGCGTTTGATTTCTTCGCTGTGCTGATCGGTCCATACGCCTGAAAGGGCGGATACTAAGGTCGTTTTGCCGTGGTCGACGTGTCCTACCATTCCTATGTTTACGCAAGCTTCCAAGTTTGCTACCTCCGCTGACGTGCGGTTGGGCTCTTAGTGACGCAGTCAGGTTGTTCGTGCTCTCGTCTTCACCGCGACTCTGCCCAACTAGATGTTCTCGTATTCACCCATTTTGAGCTCAAATCGCTTGCTGAAGTTACTGACACCCTCCTCAAGATCGTTTTGCGAGAGGTCTGTCCGTTCTTCAAACAGCGCCTGGAGCACGGCTTCTCTTAATATCAGCCGCAGATCTGAGCCTGTGCATTGATCGGTCATTTCCGCCAGCTTCTGAGTGTCAAACGTACCCTTGATGTGGACCGTGATCTTGTCGAATATCTCTTTTCTCATTGCGGCGTCTGGAAGTGGAAACATCACGATCTTGTCAAATCGCCTCCACGCGGCTGAATCGAGGAGGCTTGGATGATTCGTGGCACCGATCATCAGCACTCCGTCGTCGACTAGGCTGATGTCGTCGATACTCTTGAGCAGCATGTTTACGGCTCTTTTTATCGCGCCGTGCTCATCAGAGAGCCGTGTTTTGGCCACATAATCAAACTCATCGATGAACAGGATGCAGGGGTTCAATCGCTTGGCGAGGGTGAATACTTTTCCGATGTTCTTGGACGTCTCGCCAAGATATTGTGAGGTAATCATCGACAGTCGCACCTCCAGAAACGGAAACCCTAACTCTTTTGAAAGGGCTCGCGCGACCGACGTCTTCCCAGTTCCGGGTGGGCCAACAAACAAGAGTTTCCCTATCTCGAAGAGTTCTATCTCCCTCAAATAGTCTCTGTACTGAATTGCCTTGACGATCTTCGCGATTTCCTCTACTTGTTCTTGCGTGAGGACGAGTTTATCGAGACTCTCGCGAACGTCTTCCGGCGCGGAGATTGCGACAAGCTTGAGCATGTCTTCTGCTTCTTCTCCCTCGCCGGCGATCTCGTCTATTAACGAAAATATCCACTCCCTATCCATTTCTTTGGGCTTGTTCAGCCGACGCACCCGTTCGTAATCGACGTCGAGCGAGTCGTTTTTTGAGTAGTAGAAAGCCAAGGCGGGGTTTTGGTTGATACGGGATAACGAGTCTTGCGTGGCGAACCACTTGGCAGCCAGGTCGAGCACGGTAAGGTTAATCCGGGCACCAAATTCCTCGAACGCTACAAATGGCAGCGTCTTGATCAGACTCCATCCGTGCGGGATCTCGTAGATTCTGTCAACGGCAGTTTCTGACACGATGATAGGTCTGTCCACTCTTCGCTCTTTGGAGTTCCAATAGTTCTTTCTGATATGGGGGGGTAGATCATTTTCATCGAGTTGATCATTGTCATTGTAGATATGCGCCGTAAGCAGCAGCTCGATGACGTCAAGGACCTGGTTTTCGGGGTCTTCCATCTAGCATCATCCTGATATATAAGCGAACTTTATGTGCGTGAAAAGCATATAAAGATTAGGTCGAGGGCAACGGCCAAAAAGGTCCGAAAGACCTATCAGATCCTTGTTATGACCTCGCTTCCGTCGTTCGTTACAATGAGGCTGTCCTCAGCCTGCGAAACGAGTCCTCGGTCTTTAAGTATCGGATAAGCGCGGATGATTCCCGCCGTTTCAAGTTGTTTTAAGCCTAAATCGACACGGCCTTTTAACCATCTCTTGGCGAATGGTAGTGATTTATAAGCGTCGATATCTTTCAAAATGGCTCGAGCTTCAGGCGATCGTACAGGCTTTGCCTTCACGAGGCTGAAGATCTCCGCTTTGCCTGTTTCGTACACGCGACCATTGCCGGCGGAAGAAAAGGGTTCAATGGCCACAACCTGACCTTCCTTGAGCTTCGATCCGCTTTGAGTTCGTCGGTTGTGAATTGCGGGCGGCGCGTGTTGCGTGTAACGCTCGAGGCCGTGGCCCGTAAGATTAGCGACCGGGAGGTACCCATACTCTATGATCGTGTTTTCGATAACTGCACTGACTTCTGCCAAATCAACGCCCGCTCGTACGACTTCAATTGCTCGCTCGAGGGCACTATTCGAGGCGTCGACTAGTTCCTTACTGTTGCCGAGGTCGATGGTGACCGCGGTGTCGGCAATATAGCCGTCAATGTGTACGCCAATATCAAGCTTGACGAGATCAGTCCCAAACGTTGACGAATCTCCCTTAGAAGGGGTGGCGTGCGCCGCCTCCTCGTTCACGGATATGTTCGTCGGGAAAGCGATAGCACCGCCTTTTTGCTGAATTGCGTTTTCAATGCTTTCGGCCGCGTCAAGCAATTTTTTTCCGACTTTAATCTTTTTAACGGCCTCTGCGCGAACCTCTGCCAATATGCGGCCGGCTTCGCGGTATTTCTCTAAGACCTCAGCTTCTGGCACTCAAATCACAAACTCCTTTTTGACCTTCGTGATGTTTCTATTCCCGTTATGAGTAATAACTACTGCGTCTTCGAGGCGCACCCCCCCGATGCTCGGATAGTAAAGGCCAGGTTCGACCGTGACTACGTTACCCTTTCCTAGGACCCCCCCTCGTTTGTTGAGAAACGGAAGTTCGTGAACCTCCAATCCCAGTCCGTGGCCTGTTGTGTGAATGAACCCACTGCCCTTTTCGAGGTCAGTGTGAAAGCCGCTCTCTTCGAAGTGATCCGCGACCGCCAAGTGGACTTCGGCTCCGCTGATCCCCGGCCGGATCCTCTGAATGGCGAGTTCTTGCGCTTCCTGAACTGCGGTAAACATCTCAGCGAGTTCGCGGGGGGCGTCACCTCGTAACACTGTCCGCGACATATCGGCGTGGTATCGCGATTCTATCGATTGAGGGAAAATATCGAGGACTATCGCAGAATGCGCTTTGATGGGCCCTGAACCGGTAAGATGAGGCAACGCGGAGTCACAGCCGCTTGAAGCGATCACGTCTTTCGAGGTGCACCCGTCGTTTATGAGGGAACAGCCGATTATGGCCTTCAGCCGCTCTGACGTAAGCACCTGCCCGTCATACCGCAGCGTATCACCGATGATTTCGCTGCGCCGCAAGGTGGCCAGGGCGGAAGCGAATGCTTTTTCGCTAGCACGCTGCACGGTCGTCATGTGTCCCAGCTCGCGCGCTGTTTTGATGGAGCGCAAGCGCTCAATCGAACCAGATATGGGGTGTAACTCGTAACCGTCGCTCCGAAGCGCGTCAGCTAAAATGATCGGAAAAGCAGCGTCAACGCCTAAGTGCTTAACGCGGTACTCTTTTAGCACTGAGACAAACAGATCAACTGTAGCGCGGTCGCCTTCCAGTTCGTGCGAATCTCGTTGGAACTCTTCCCGCGAGCGTACCTGATCTGCGGTCGAGGATCGAATCGCCCTCGCACGCTCCATACTCGATACGACGAGCAACGACTGCCCGCCGGTGCGCAAAAACAAGAAGGGGTCTTCTGCCAGAAAATCAGTCAAGTAGTAGAGATTTGCATCTTGGGACGAGGCCGCATATAGCACATAGCCGTCGAGTTGCAGCTCGGTTATTTTTCGATCGAGCGTTCTGATGTTCATCGGGTTCGGTTTTGTTTTAGCTGAAAAAAAGCCTTTGCCACTTGGCGCACCAAGTTGCGAAACCACTTTCGCTGGAACCTCAAATCATCGTTAGCGTGGCGACAATCTCGAGAGAAAAGTGAGTATATGGCTGATCCGAGGGTGTCAGTATGGCCGAGCTAGAAAGGCCGTGTCAGTATGGCCGAGCTAGAAAGGCCGTGTCAGTATGGCCGAGCTAGAAAGGCCGTGTCAGTATGGCCGAGCTAGAAAGGCCATTACATTCGTTGGCGTTTTGCATACGGCGCAACGTCCCTCTATTGGCTCGGCCTCTCCCAATACATCAGCCTCACTCAGCTCTTGAAGCCGTAGGCCACATGACTCGGACCCGCACCACGAGATCTGAAAGAAGCCTTTCTTGCCTCTCGCCTGCTCGGGAGTTTCTATGGTGACTATGTGTGAACGCAGAACTGCTTGTGCTCTTTCAGCGATGGTGTTAAGTACTTCAGTCATCACTTCAGCGACTCGCGCTTGTAGTTTAGAACCCTCGACGACCTCCTTCTTTCCCGTATCCCGCCGCACGAGCGTTACGGCACGTTTTGAAATGTCTCTCGGGCCGACCTCTATGCGCACGGGAACCCCCTGCTTTTCCCACTTATAGAACTTGGCGCCCGGTCGGGTATCATCCGTGTCGAGAATGACGCGGTAGCGCGACAACTCGTGTTTGAGTTCGTTGCACGCTTTTAACACCGCTTCGGAGTTGGCCTGGGCAGTGAAAATGGGGATGATCACAATTTGAGTGGGCGCTACCTCGGGGGGTAGCACCAGACCTTTGTCGTCGCCGTGAACTGAAATGACGGCAGCAATGCAGCGCTCCGAAATTCCGTAGCACGTCTGATTGACGTACTGCTGGTTGCCGGAGCGATCTTCGTACGTGATATCGAACGTCTTCGCGAAATTTGTGCTCAGATGATGAATCGTTCCGATTTGTAAGCTCTTCCCGTCGGGCATAAGCGTGTCGAACGCGATCGTGTAGTCGGCTCCAGGGAATCTGTCCCACTGCGGTCGACGCGAGACGACGTACGGGATACCCAACCTGTCGTAGAACTCCTTGTACAGCGCCACGGCAGCTTCAGTTTGCTTCTTGGCCTCCTCCCAAGAGGTGTGGGCGGTGTGGGCCTCTTTGAAGCTTGTTATCTCTCGCAGGCGGATCAGCGGCCGGGTGTGTTTCGTTTCGTACCTGAAAGTGTTGACGATCTGGTAGATCCTTATAGGAAGATCTGCGTGCGAGCGTATCCAAATGCTAAACATCGGATAAATTGCGGTTTCTGAAGTCGGCCGCAGAGCAAGCGGCACATCGAGCTCTGTAAAGCCGCCTCGGGTCACCCAGAAGACTTCTTCCTCAAATCCTTTGATATGCTCCGATTCTTTAAGCAGCTCGTTTTCGGGTATGAGGAGTGGAAAATAAGTTTCCTCGTGCTCTCGATCGAGAAGCGACCGAAGCATATCGTACGTCAGTTTTCGCAAGGTGAAGCCAAAGGGAAACCATACATACAACCCTTTGATCGGGTATCGCACGTCCATGATTTCCGCATCGACCAGCAACTCGTTGAACCACTCGCTGAAGTTGTCACTCTTCACTCTACCACTCCGATGCAGTTACGCGAATCTGAGTATGGCCTCGTCACAAAAGATGTCATATGCCGAGGGTCATCCGTAATGTGTCCCTGATAGCAGGCGCTAGGCCAACCGTGAGAATAGCAAGCTTCACTATACCAGTCAGATTTCTTGATTCGCCCTTTAAATACTCATCTATTATGAACAGCACCGGAATTGTCACGATGAGCTTGAGCGGGTACATAACGAACGCCGTGCCGGTGGCTTCAATAAGGAAGTTCGGGAGCACGTGTTTCTCTGCGTACGGGAGGAAGGTGAGGCCGAACGACGTGGCCGTGGCGTCGAGCAGCTGTCCGTCGAGCACGAACGCATTGACGCGATCCTTTAGAAGTGTGAAGTTCAACAGGCGAGCAACCACGAAGACCAAGAAGCTCAGGGCCGCGCCGACTGACAATATGAGCACAAGTATAGTCGCGTTAAACGACTTTGCCGTTGTGTAGAGGAGCCAAATGTTCAGAATGCTCCAGGCCACGCCACCGAGCGCGAAGGGCCAGTAGTACTTGATGCGCGAAACGCGCTCTAAGCCTTTCGATAATATCAGGATCGCGACGCATACAAAGAAGATGAAGAAGTAGATTAGGGGGGTAATCAAGAGATACTTCAGTGGCGCAGCAACGATGCCGGCATCTTCAACCACGCGTAGGGAGCCCCCCACAAAGATATAAGGGGATACCGCGAATATGAAAATCTCATCAACGGTTATGTCTAACTTGTCCAGAAGCTTAACGACTCCAAATAGGCTTAGCCCGAGAATAATCGCCCACGTTATCGTGTTGACAGGATTATATCCAGTGTCGTATATGATGGGGTTTATATAGTACTGGTAGATAAAATTCCCTAAATCGACCGCCAAGTGATCACCGATGAAACAATGGATGCAGCTTCCTAGAATTGTAGTGATGGAACAAGACGCTATACGCGATACTGCCAACGTCCTTACAGAACTTAAACTTGATGGGACAGGGTTAATAGTCTGCGGACAGCACACGTGCTCATTCGGACGGCAACTAGCGGACATCCTGGGGGACGAATTTCCAGCCGAGGTGGTCATCGTCGGTTCGGCCTCAATGGAAGAAGTTGAGCGAGTCGCAAGTCGCGCTTCGGACAAGAACTTCGTGGTCGCAGTCGGCGGCGGCAGAACCATTGACATTGCCAAGATCGCGTCGGTCAGCGCGAATTTGCCGTTCATTAGCGTGCCTACGGCAGCAAGTCACGACGGAATCGCATCGATGCGCGCTTCCATACGTTTTAAAGAGGGAACCCAATCCATCGAAGCTCAAACCCCTCTTGCAATTATCGCAGACACCAGAATTATAGCTCAGGCGCCACATCGGCTGCTCGCCGCCGGTTGCGGCGACATAATATCGAACTATACGGCGGTGAAGGACTGGGAACTCGCGAGGAAGCTGCGAGGAGAGGAGTTTAGTGAATATGCCGCAGCGCTGTCGCTCATGACGACTGAGATTATACTCAATTCGGCAACGCAAATTAAGCCGAATTTGGAGGACTCTGTCAGGTTGGTAGTGAAAGCGTTGGTCTCAAGCAGCGTAGCTATGAGTATTGCGGGGTCGTCCCGTCCGGCTTCAGGCAGTGAGCATAAGTTCAGTCACGCACTTGACGTCAAAGCCCCCAAACCAGCTTTGCACGGCGAGCAGTGCGGGGTTGGAACGATCATGATGGCATATCTGCACGGTGGTGACTGGCAACGAATTCGACAATCGCTCAAGAGCATTGGCGCACCAGTCGATGCTCAAGGTTTGGGCATCGAGGATCAGTACATCGTTGAAGCGTTGCTTCACGCAAAGAACGTGCGACCTGAGCGTTACACCATCCTTGGGGAGGGGCTCACGAGAAAAGCCGCTGAAGAGTTGGCGAGGTTCACCTTGGTGATCGAGTAGGCCGCATTGATATCTTTATAACAAAGCAGCGTAACCTACTTGCGTTAGACTACAGTATCAGCAGGTTACAGATACAGGATTGATAGCATGCCAAGAGGAAACGCCCGCATAACGCTGATCGGCGTGGGGTTGGCCAAGGTCGGCGTAGAGTTCGTATTTAACGGACCGACAAACGAATGCGAGACGTGCAAACTTAAGAACACCTGCCTGAATTTAGACATTGGGCGTCGTTACAGAATAGTCAGCGTGCGCGGTAATATGAAGCACGACTGCGCACTGCACGACATCGGGGTCAAAGCGGTCGAAGTGGTTGAAAGTCCCAGTGTGGCGGCAATCGACTCTAAAAGCGCGTTTGTGGGCTCGAGAATCTTGTACAAGCAGAACGACTGCGAGGTCCTTGACTGCAAGATCTACGAACTGTGCCATCCGAACGGGCTCAGACGGGATGACAAGTACGTGATTTCTTCAGTTCTTGGCGACACACCAGAAGCGTGCCCCGAGGGAAAATCATTAAAACTGGTTGAGCTCAACCGCTAAAGACGGACTTTTTTTTGAGTGACATAATCCTGCTGGACTCGCAGTGAGATCCTTGACCCGCTCACTCGTATGCAGGCAACGTTTCGCTGATGCTACTCGAGACTGACAAAAAAGCGTCGGTCCGTGTTACGAAGCTAAACTACGGGGATGCCTCTCACGCTTTAGTCCGACGGGTGCGCTTCTTTGGTTCCGGTGCCTTTGACTCCGGTTCGGCACCTGCAGCGGTTTCTTCACTCGCTGGGGCCGCCTCCGCTTTAGTCCGACGGGTGCGCTTCTTTGGTTCCGGTGCCTTTGACTCCGGTTCGGCACCTGCAGCGGTTTCTTCACTGACCGGTTCCGGTCGCTTATGAACTTCCACGTAATCGACTTCTTCCGCGCCAGCAAATTGAATGATTTTTTCAGCCAGAAGCTTCTTGTAATACTGCACCTGTTGATTGAATCCTAATTCGTAGGGCATATCCACAATCAGTCTATTGTCAGCAATCGATACGTCAAAGTCCCTATTTAAGTAGTACTTGAACAACCCTTTGGCTTCTTCGACAGTATCGACAATGGTGGCCTCAATCTTGTATTCATAGGTGACGGTTCGGCCTGCGTACGGTGAATTGAAATCCACGCGCACGCGCCCTCCAATTACGCTCTCGACGGTTCCTGTCCTGTTATCGAGTGTGACACGCATTCCAGGCGCTGGTCTCTTCTCGAATCTACGCGTTGGGACGACCTCAATTAGTTCAGGAATTCGCTGTCCAAAAGCATCTTGTGGCGCAATTTTGATCTGCCCTTCATAGCCAGCCTTTTTTCCGATCAAATCTTCGTCAAGCCCCTTAACTACCATGTTTTCTCCTACCACGATAGTTATAGGCGCGTAGCTGACGCCCTCTGCCAATAGCCCATTTTCCTTAGCGACATCTTCGTCTGTGGTATCAAAAACATCGCCGTTGTCTAATCGCCCGGTATAGGTCAAGCTGATGAAATCGCCCCGTTCAACGCTCATAGGGGATACTTGCGTTTCATATTTAAAACCCTTATCTCTGGCAGGACAGAGTTCCGCGATGAAGCTGCTCTCTCCGCCGAAGTCTTCGAGGCTGTTTTCAAGCTAAACTTATCTGTGTTAGCGAGTCGACAACAACATCGTGTCACATCTGCGCGCCCTAACTCCGCTTCAGCTCGTTATGCTTGGTCGATTCGATGCTTAGGCAAAAAAGTGCTCGAATTGGCACAAGGGCTGATGCAACTTGAGGACAGCCGGGCGGTAGCCTTAGCATCACTGAGAATCGTCTTCGGCTGCTGTCTGAAAGTGAGACCAGCCGCGTCCTTAACGTAAACAGCTCAAGACTGAATCAGCGTTACGTTTGCGCTCTCTCCCGGACGAATTTCGATAACGGCACCAAAGCCTCGTGCAGCCATTCCGGGATTCACGATCGTGGTTTTGCCCGAGACAAGCGCGCCTCGCTGCTCGTGTATGTGCCCGCAGGCTAGTACGTCGACGATCCCCACGGCGTGGAGAATTGCCTCACTTCCGACGTGCCTCGAGTCAACCGCGTCTAAGAATCCCTTGGGAGGGGTGTGTGAAAGCAACACCGTGGTAGCCCCGACGTCGTTCAAGAGTCTAGCAGCGTAACTCTGTAATTCCGCCTCGCTGAGTTCAAAGGGGGTATTAAATGGCGTTGGATTTGATCCGCCGATGCCGAGGAATCTGATATCATCGTAGTCAAAACTCTTTAGATGCAGGTTTACTGCGGGAGATTCCTCAATCGTTTCAACGATCGTAGGGAGGTCGCAGTTCCCCGGTATCATCAGTGTTGGCACGTCGTCCCCGATGAGCGAAAGCAGCTCTTGGACGAGGGCATTGGGTCCGAAATCTGTAATATCTCCTATTACGCAAACAGCGTCGACGTCTCCCGCCTTAAACAACAGTTGGGCGATATGAGAATAGACCCCGTGCGCATCCGAAAGGGCTAAAAACTTCATGAGCTCTCACAAATCTTGTCAGTACGTATTACGGCCTCTGTTTTAAATCGTTTGTCTTTTTGCGTCGCAGACGCGGAGGCTCCCACCGTCCGGAAACCTTGCCGTCGCGCGCGAGCTTGCCAAGTCTTTTTCCCACTTTGCTCGACACTGGCGCGGGCTTCTCATCTTCGTACGGCGTCCCTGGTAGCGGGGTGAAGTAGTGAGCACGTACTCGTCCGCCCGTTGCGACGATCGAGTCAACGAGCTCGAGGCTGTCCAGCTGATCTGCCGCAACCTCGGTCGGAAGTCCGAAGATAAAATCCACAATTGCAGTGACGCTATGGGTGCGGCATGTTTCGATCGCTGCTACAACATCACGGCGGGAGTGTCCCCGGTGTACTTCGCTTAATACGGCATCGCTTCCCGACTGCGCTCCGATGTGCACTGAAGTATTTGCGCAGTACTCCTTGAGAATCTCAAGAAGCTCATCTGTAACAAATTCTGGCCGCACTTCGCATGGGAAGGTGCCGAAATACACCCGACCACGCAGCGACGTGAGAAGCTCAGTGACGCGGTCGAGCGCGATGTGATGCCCATCTGATCCGTACGCAAACGCGTTAGGCGAGACAAATCTGATGTATGAAAGATACCTGCTGTAGAAAGCAACAGCAGCCGCGCTGCGATGCCGCATTTTTGTGCCGAATAAGCGCGGCGTTTGACAGTACTTGCAGTTGTATGGACAGCCACGGCTGATCTCGATAGGGGCCCGGAAGTTCTCGATGAAGGGCGGATACGCGTCGAGATTTACGTGAGGCCTTGGGTCGGTTTTGCGGATTCCATCGGGGCTTCTGAACGCAATGCCTCGCACCTCGTCCACGTCGTCATCGCCTTCCAGTGCAAGGATTAGCTCAGGGAGCGTTTCCTCGCCCTCACCGATCACGACGAAGTCAAAATGCTCTAGTGCCTCGGTCGCTCTCGCTGAAGGATGAGGGCCGCCGGCGATGAATATGGACCGAGTGCGTGCGTTTGCTACCTCTCGATAGACTTCGGGTGCCTGCGGCGTCGCGAGGCTGTAAATCATTATGCCATCGCGCGGACTTGATGAAAAGTTTACCTCAATGCCCCGCGAGAGGAGTATAGCTTGGATGGCTGCCAAGCTAAACATATTCTTCTTGTCAAAGCGTATAGTTACGCTTGAAACGGGATTGGGGTGAAACAAGCTATGCATAGGCCGAAAGCTATGATTCCTAAGACCACGCGCTTAGCATCGAGCTTCTTCATATCGTTGATCGGCTGAGGATGTCCCCCGGCTGCGAACAACAACGTGAAGAGCCCCCAAAATAGGAGCATCTCTCCGTTTAAACCGTTCAAAGAGTAGTAAATGCCGCCAGTCATAAGGATGAGCGGAACCGCCGCCGAGATGTACGTCGTCTTGTCTCCAGACAAGGCCCTGGCGATATGCCCGCCGTCGAGTTGTCCTACTGGGAGGAGGTTCAAACTGGTTATGAGCATGCCTACCCATCCCGCAAACGCGATTGGATGCAAGCTTGTTGACGCGGCGGGAACAACTTTTTCGATCAGCGCAAAGAGAATCGGCACGCCGAGCGCCGCTGTGGGCATTAGTGCGGTACCGGGGGTGATGGGGGGGAGCTGCAAGCCCACTATTGTGACGACGACGGCTGCCGTAAGGCCTACGAGTGGACCAGCTACTCCCACGTCAAAAAGTGACTTTCGGTCTGGAATAGCCCCCTTAAGCTGTATAAGTGCGCCGAGGGTTCCGACCGGCGAAATAAACGGTAGCGGTATAAAGAATGGTAAGCTTGCCCTCATTCCGCGCCGCTTTGCGACCAAATAGTGAGCCAGCTCGTGCGAGCCTAGCACAAACATGACCGCAGCCGCGAAGGGCAAGCCCTTGTAGATGAGCAAGGGCTGCTCAAAAGGGTTGACGCCGTAAAAAAAGACAGCGCCGGTGAGCATTGTAGCAAAAACGGTGGCGACTGCAAGAACAACGTTGACGTGCTTTTTTTCGCCGGCGTCGCTCACAGGTGTAGCCATGAGCACATACTCACCGTGTTCGCGCCGCAGTTCGATATCGTAACCTCTCTGGGCGAAGTCGTTCCAAAGTTGCGTGAAAAGCGTCTTGCTGTCAACCTTAGGTTCGCCGTAATACTTGATGACAGACCCGCTGGTTCGTACCTCGTACACCTGGAACACCGCGTTGATTCGTTCTAAATCGCTTTGTTCAGTCACTTTTCCACCTCAACAAAACCTTCGACGCAGTTTACGAGAACGTGTGATCCAGGCTCGATTGCGGCGATCGGGTCTACCTCAAGCTTGTCGATGAGGGGGATGTTTGAAATGATCGCCCCGACAGCCACAATTGTTTCGCTTACGGCGTTAATAATTGCGGCCGGAGCCTTTTCGTTTCTTTTGAGCTGGTAAAGTACATAAGATCCGACGGTCGATCCCTTGCCCTGCGGAAAAACGAGAACCGTTCCCGCAATTGACGTGCCGCGCAGCTCGTGATGTTGATCCATTATGACTCCTTGTTTGGGATCGACACCTCCTAAGAACGAGAGCGGTTGACGTGTAACTACGGCAGGCCCCTCGCCAACTCCTTTGGCTATTATTCGTCCTTTTATGCGCTTGAGCATGGATAACCCCGTTGCTGTGCAGGTTCACGCGGTACACGCGGCCGTGATGCAGTTCGCTGTCGTTCCCATGCATGTTTGCGAATTGCATAAGCTTGGCCCGTACTCAAGAGCTTTTCCGGAATTAACCATCATGCGTTGTTTTTCAAACGCTGGAGAGACGATCATGCAAGTGTCACAGATTACGCGGGCCCCGCTCGCTTCAATGCGCGATATCACCGAGTCGGAGCAATCGGCCACGAACCGCGAGGTGCAAATCCAGAGTGGCCGCGCGACTGTGCGTCCTTCTAAAAGGCGTGCGATCTCTGCGAGTTCTGAGCGTGAGCAGTGTGGGCATCCCAGCACAACGACGTCGGGTTCGCTCGATGAATAGATATCAACGTCTGAACGATCTACTTCGAGGACTTCACGTGGCATCGCTCGCTCGTTGGTAAAGAAAAGAGCGACAGAGCCTGAGGCGGCCATTGCGGCACCCAGAGCTTTCAGCTCATCAGCGTTCGGCGGAGCAACAAGGGAAAACTGTGGCACCTGTGATTTGACCATTTTGCCAACCACGTATCCAAGTGCGCCAAAATCACTTCCGGCCAAGGGGAAATCTATTCTCACTGAGATATCAGGAACTCTGTTCTCGTCGCGGTGGTAGCCGTAATCAGGTGTCTTCCCGACGAGGGCAGCAGCAAGCGCGCTAGGCCCTCCTTCTCGATTGGTGCGCGCCCCAAGAACGGAGTTCGCATAAGACACCGCGGAGGACTCAGCCCAGCTCAAATGGGCCCCAGCTCGTGGAGCATTAATATAATAAGGCGTGCAAGTACACTGGGCATCGATTCCGAGCAGTTCATATCGTCTTATAATAGCCAGTTGTCTTTCTACGAAGGTTTCGTCGATACCCATCTCTCTCCATTTATAGCGGTCCATGCCCATGGGATTGAGCATTGTCGGAACGACGACTTTGCCGCTCAAGTTTGTAAGGTACTCGAGCCCAGCTTCGCCAATTGTCTTATAGGAAACACCAGCGATTTGCGCACTCTCGATTGGGATAAGTCTTTCAGCGTTGTAGATATCACCGAGTGCGACTAAGATCTCCATCGCTTTTTGTTTGACGGCGCCTGATTCGCCCGCGAGGATATCTTCTTCATCTCTTGTGATGTGCATTGTTAGTATATATCTTCACATTACTATAAAAACTAGCTGCAAGTGTTTAGAGCCCGAATGTGGGGCATATATGGAAAATGCGATCGAGTGCGTGCTGCGACGCCGGCCATCCAGCGCAGCCATGATACGCGAATTCTGTAGAGTCTAGCGTCAACGGAGCTCACTGTTTACTGTCACACTGCCGTAAGAGAGTGAGCACGAGCCGGCTCCAGGATTTCCCACAACCGTTATCTTGTAAAAGCTACCATTTACTCGTAGAGATCGAGAAAGAAAGCCCACACTAGTGACTCACGCTGAAGACTCTAGCCACGCGTGGTTACCCAGCACTGCGTGGTGATTCAATGACGCCTTTTTCGCATGGCAAAAATTATTGACGATCCGCGAGCGCTTCCAAAATGGAGGTTTGTATTCGTCTGCAAATCACAGCGCTGCTTGGATGAGCGACTTATCGAGCTGAAGGAACTCGAAAAAAAGTTCCCGCAGTACGCATACAATTACAAATGGGAGCAAATTGGCAACAACTACGTCGTTCGCTTGGTTAACATAACGCAACGCTGAGCCGGCGAGGCGCTCGGATCAGGAGTGAGCATCGTTTCTGCTTTAGCGAAGAACGCGCTTTTCAGCATTCTGTGGCTTGTTTGTTGGCTTGCTGGAACCTTGCCAAAAGCGTCAAAACTTTTCTTGTTCGTTTGTGTAAAATGAAGACGCAGCCAATTACGTTTTAGTAGTATCTTGCGGCACGTGAGTCTTTTGCGCTTTGTGATGTTATATGCTTTTGACAAAGCTACCTAAAGGTGAGAGCCGGATTTCGTCTAATCGAACGGGCCACTAGTCCGAAATCTAGGTTATCGATGATCCTACTCTGGGCTAGCGCGCTTTTGATGGTGGCCGCTCTTGCTCACTTGCTGGGATACCTCTGAGCATATGCTGGCGCGATACTCGTCAAAAAGCAAGACAGACGCGCTTACAACGTGCCAAGATCAGACGTTTTATCCTCTCTAGACACTTCTTTTAGCCTATTCACGCCGTCAATTTGTTCAATGACCTCGACCGTAGCCTGGGGGACGAGATGCTGCCAGGGTTCGTTACGCAGCATCCTTTTTCGAATCTCTGAGCCCGAGTAGACTTCACGTTGATAGAGCGGCGACGACTTGACCTCAAATCGCGCCTCGTTGAAGAGTCGGATAACGTACGGGTTGTTAGTATAAACGACGTCAAAAAGGGGCGTCATGGTTATTACGTGCGATACCCATACCGCATTTCTACGGATATCTTCGATTGGTATCACATACAGTAATGCATCAAGAGCTCTTAGCGAGCGCGTGATCATTAGTATTCGTTCGCCGGCTGTAAACGGATCCGAAAACGTATGACTCAGCTGAGCACTACCGACACCGATAATGATCTCCTCACATTCGCGGGCTATCTCTTCGAGGACTTCTTGATGTCCGAAGTGATACGGCTGAAAACGGCCTATGTAAAACGCGCGCATAACGTTGGGAGCTCTCTCTTAGGGATAGCCCTTGCAGCGTTATAACGCTTTTGTTCCCCTTATTCGATTTCCGAGCTTGCAAAATGTAATCCAGCAGTGTTTAAGCGCAGTTTTACAGTTTTTGAGAGGATGAACTTGACGCGCGAGATCCGAAATTAGCGAACTCAGTGGGCAACCGATTGAAATATGTTTAGTATAGGTAACGCAATGCTGTCATGATGACAGACGATCGCGGGGGCTTGGCTAACGCGCTGGGGGATAGCATTGATGCCGCTAGAGAGATCGCCAGCGTGAGACGTTTGCTCCACCAGAGCAACGAACTCATCGATAATATTGCCGCGCTAACCGACAAGCGCACTGCGCTGAATCCGCTTCCAGGCTCACTACGAAAGCGGCACATGCGATGCGGCAAGCGGGGTTGCCGCTGCAAGACGGGCGCACTGCACGGCCCCTACTACTATTTTGAACCCTCGCGGCAGCACGGAAAGTGGCGCTACGTATCCAAGGAACGGCTCAGCGAAGTGCGGCAGGGCATCGCAGATTGGAAAAAGCAACGCGAAATCGATGAAATGCTCCAAGCGTATGCAGCACAGCTTGACGCAGCGCTCAAAGCGCTACGGCAGGAAGTCGAATTGCTCGTAAGACCGGCAGAGTGAGTGCCTCGCAAAGACGGCGCGGAGGTCTGTTTTTTGGAGGAGAGTTCCTACTCTAGTCAGCAGCAGCATTTTATATATATAGAGTAGGAGAGTAGCATAGCACACATGGACGGGTGCGCTGTGCACTGTGCAGCGACGCTCCGCAGGAATTGTCGATGGCGCATATTCATTTGCCAGACGGGGTCTTTTCGATCCAATGGATACTCGTTTGGTGGCTGCTAGCGGTCGCCCTCATTACGATAACCATCATCATTGCGCGCCGACAGACCATCACGGCGCAGCGGCTCACTGCTGCGGCGATGGTGGCAGCAGCATCGTTTGCGATTTTTCAGATAAACCTGCCGTTCGCCGGCGGAGTGCACATGAACCTTACGCCGCTCATCGGTATTCTAGCCGGCCCCATCATCGGGCCGATGGTTGTGCTCGTAGTCAACCTGCTCAGCGCCTCGATAGGTCACGGCGGGTGGGGTCTGATCGGCGCAAACACGCTCGTGAACTCGAGCGAAGTCATCAGTGGGTTTTATATCTTTTATTTTGCTACCCGGCGATATGAGCTCTTCACCCGCGGCGCAGTCGCCGCGTTCGGCGGATTGATGGTCGGTAACGTGCTTGCGGTATTCATTATAGTGATTTCGGGGATACAAGGGAGCACGCTTTCGGGTGCGACGTTGGCCATTTACACGTTGCAGGTTCCTATACTGAATATGTTCGTGGCAGTGATCGAGGCGATCTTGACGGGGTTTGTGGTGCAGTACTTAGGTAGGGTGCGGCGCGACTTGATCGCACCAAAGACGTTACTCGGTGAGGCAGTACCTGATCTGCTCTCACCTCAGGTGCCTGGTGAGTGACATGAAGTGGCAGTACCTCATCCTTGCACTGATCTTCCTAGGCGCCGCAGTGATCGCCCTCTGGACGGCCACCCACGTCAACATGGTCGACATTGAAGAGACCTTGTCTTCGCCAACAACCTCCTCGGGAGCCAACTCCTCGCCGGAGCCCATCTTCTTCTTGAACGAGAACATTATCGAGGGGGGCCACATCCTGCTCTATCTGGGGATTGTGATAGCGTTGTTTGTTATCGCAATCGCTAGCACCGTTTACGTGTCGAGGCGCCGATGATCGCACGCTTGC
Source organism: Halobacteriota archaeon (assembly GCA_050013755.1). Lineage (GTDB taxonomy): Archaea > Halobacteriota > Bog-38 > Methanoflorentales > Methanoflorentaceae > Methanoflorens. The sequence goes on along the minus strand of JBEKER010000024.1, from coordinate 4,541 downwards.
AGTCTTGCACGCCATTGCGGCCTCGTCGAAGTTGGTTGGTCAATGTGGCCGCGGGGGTTAGTCCGACAAGTTACCGCGTGATTTTATGCGTTGTGCGAACAATGGTAGCCTACCTAAGATGGCCAGGTCATCTTGCAGGCTTTGAAAGACAATAATGACAAGACTTGGCTTTAGCAAGTACATACCCGATTTGGGCTTGATCACGCACTATTCAGAATTCGGGGACAGTCGCGTGCATCATATCAACCCATGGATCAAGTTCGCGCTGCTCCCACTGATAATACTTGATCTTACCGTCGTCTCTAACGGAACTTTGCTCCTCTTCATGTACCTGGCCGTATTCATCTTTTGGGTGGCATCGGAGTCGCCGGTTGTGTTGCTCGTAAACTGGTACACGACGCCCCTCTTCTTCGTCGTAAGCATTGCATTCTTTCTTATGTTCGCGGTTCCCGGCGTACCTTTGATCAGTTATGGTCCCCTACAGCTGACTGTCCAAGGGCTGGAGTTCCTCGCAACACTTGTTCTAAGGTCACTTATAGGGGTGACGTACGGTTTGACGTTGCTCATGACCACAAAATACAACTACCTCACCCATATAATCTCTAAAGTTATGCCAAGCCCACTGGACCAAATTGCCTTGCTCACGTATCGGTTCCTTTTTCTGATGCTAGACGGGTTGGAGTCGACGATCGTGGCAATGAAAAGTCGAGGTGGTCTGAACTTCTCTGGCTTCAAAGAAGGCGCCACGTTCTATGGTTCTGTGCTTGCCCTCGCGTTCATCAGATCATTCGACCGAGCCGAACGTGTGGCAAAGGCGATGGAATCGAGAGCGTACGATGGGAGACTTGCCTCCTCTTATAGCCCGCCGAGAGTCTCGTACGGTGGCTATGCTTTCATACTTTCAGCTGTTTTCATTTCGGTAATCCTTTGTTCATACGGGAGGTTCTCGCTCGTTTAGCGACTGTTGAAGATGTCCGGCAATACACAAGCTAGTGCGTGCGATTTCCGCGAAGTTGAACAAGACGAGTTGATTCACGTCGACTGCATTGAACACACTTACCCTGACGGCACTAGTTCTTTGCACAATATTTGTTTCTCACTGTTCAAGGGTGAAATTGTAGCAATCTGCGGCTCAAATGGGGCGGGGAAGAGCACACTGATAGAACATCTAAATGGGCTTTTGAAGCCTACCGTGGGTCGGCTTGTTGTGCTGCAGCGCGAGGTCACTCAGAAAACGGGCATCATTAGCGAGGTTGGGGTGGTTTTTCAAGACGCGGATAGCCAAGTCTTCGCACCGACTGTAATTGATGATGTGATGTTCGGGCCGCTTAACAAAGGGCTCTCCAAGGATGAAGCACACAAGGCTGCACTTGATGCGCTGGAAAGTATTCAAGCCGCCCACCTAATGAAAAGGATACCGTACTTTTTAAGCAAAGGAGAAAAACGACTTGTCGCGATTGCTGGGGTTCTGGCGATGGATCCTAAGGTGATCGTCGCAGATGAGCCTACTAGCGACTTAGACCCAGTCCATTCGCGTCGGATTGAATCAGTTCTGATTGACCTGAAAACCAACTACGGGATGAGCGTTGTCATTACGACCCACGATATGGATTTGGCAGCAAGGCTAGCCGATCGTATTTATGTGCTAGCTGAAGGCCATGTTATCTCGGAAGGAAAGCCAAGCGAAATATTCTACGACAAAGCAATCTTGAAGAGGGCCGGTCTGGAACAGCCCGCAGCAGTGCGGATTTATGAAAGCATTAATCAAGATCATTCATTGGTAGACGCGAAACCAATTAAAGAGCAGGATCTGATCGAGATACTCTCGCGCAGGCTCGAAGGCGCCCGATTAGAGAATAGAACTTGATCGCCAGGACCGCATGAGGAGGCCACATGGAGTGGAAAGAACTGTGGGCTGTTGAGATTGAGACTTCAAAGAGCGTCGCGCTGAGGATCAGCGTCTCCGAAAGGGAGGACACTACGACCAATGTACTCGGCATTCGCAAATGGATCCGGCGCGGCACTGAAAGTTATCCGACAAAAGATGGTTTCGCGATACAGGTCACGCCTGACGCACTCGATCAGCTGACAAGAGCTTTAGAAGCCGCCAAAGACTACATGAGCGAAAGCGAGTGACTACCGACAACATCAACTTTCTGTTGTAGGGCGGAGTTCAAAGCGCTGGCTGTCGCTTAAGACGATTTTTGACACCGTAATGCTTCTATACTCATACGGCGTATTAGATGTGAATGTCGGACGCGGAGCTCGAAAAATTCATCCGAGAGAAAATTCGGCAGTTGGGGGTGGACGGATTATATGATAATCCGAAACTGACGCTCGTAGCTGAGCTCATTTATGGGACCCTTGAAAGAGCTCTGGAAGCAGCTCTGAATTACGACGTCGTTGACGACATTATCGCGCTGTACCGAAATCGGTCCGATATGACGGCAATTAGTGCCGAAGCAGAACACCCGGACGTGTACAACAAAGCGGTAAAAGATTATGGTTCGTGGCGCGGAGCTTTAAAGGCTGCAAAAGCAAAGTGCGAACAAATGCGCGCAATCGAAAAGGACGAATGGACGTTTCCCAACTACAAAACGCCAGAGTCGTCTGAAGAACTGACCGCGAGCGCTGACGCAGACAATCCAACCAATTCGAGCAAAGACTCACTTTAGGTGCCTTTTCTTGCTTGAGATGTGCGACAATACGACTGCGTTGGAGGGCGGCGGTTTTGAATATCGCGTCGTAGGCTGTTAGGAAGGCCTGTAAGCGTGTCCCGCGCATAGTTTAGGTAAATATTTATATTTTACTCCCGTACATATTAAGATAAGAGACGAATCGCTGGTGATAGAGATGGGTGAATATGACTTCGATCGCCTGACGCGTTACAGAAGAGTTGACGTGCTTTCAAAGGCACTAGATGATGAAAATGAGCACCAGCGATTTAAAGCCGTTGACGCACTCGAAGCGGTCGCGCTCGCTTCTGGCAACGCGGATTCCGCGGCCCGAGACATGTTGACTCAAGCGGCAACGCAGAGCGCGCACCAGGATGTCAAGCTGCACGCGAGGATCGCGCTAAGAACTCTTGAAACCTCTCAAGAAGACCGAATCGGGAAGACCGAAGAACAGAGAAAAAACGGCCCGCAGCATCAGGATCTAAAAAGAAACTCGGTGCACAAGCCGCTGCGGGAATCCCACCCAGAGAGTAGGCTTCTGTGCGAACTTGATGAGGATTGCACGACCTTGATTGTCCGCGGAAGCACTCTAAGCGCACGTAACAGGCCAAGCGCTACAAAAGGGGGGTCTTGGGACAAAAAGGAAGGGGTATGGCGATTTCCGATCAATCGAGCATCGATTGAGAGTCTGAAGAACGGAGGCGTCGTGTTGCACCCGACTGTGCACTGCTTGTGCACGTCTTCGCAAAATACGTGGGCCGTGGCAACTCGCAACAAGAAGTGGGTCAAGGTGCTAGGGGATACGCATGAGATCGAGGACGCGCTAAAGCAAGTGCCTGGGTCTCAATGGGATAGCGCGGAACGCGCCTGGATAATCCCGTTTAAAGCTGATTCTTTAAAACGTCTGATACGGATCGATGGACTCTACGTGAGCCCGTTCATACTCGACTAGCGCACTTGTTAGGAACGTCGGCGCTCAAAACTCGATCGCTCACAAAGAGAAGGTAGCCTCTCCAGCGCGGTCAAAAAAGAAAAAAAGGAGTAATAGAGGGGGCTATTACTCAGGCTTTGATATCAGCTTGGTCTTGCTAAGTATAGCACCGTCTTTCGAGTGAGGTGCTCTCTTTACGGTGTCGTCAGCCTTTTCCATTTCACGAGCTTCGTCTACGAGCTTAGCGGCAGTGCGCATCATGTCGTGAGATGCAGCCGTAAGCGGGACGTACTTTTCCCACTCTTTCGTCATGAAGCAGGCTTTAACGTTCACATCAGCAACTTTAGCGGCCATTTCGTACGCCGCTATCGCCTTCGCGCGGGCGTACGGGTTACTGAACTCATTGATCGTCGCTTTTTCCGCCGTCATAACAATCTTAGGTAGCTCGCATTCTTTGCCTTCTTTGATAGCTGTAATGCATGTGTCGAGCGCAGTTTGGAGTACCCTAAAAGTGCCGGTCGCGGCCAGAACTTTCATTAGGTCGGCATTGTAAATGGCCATTTCTATGGGGTCAAGCCACTCTCTCCGAGCACCAATCATTGCGTCGGCGTTTATAAGGATGTATCCGAACCCTCCCTCTTCTTCAAGCTTGTCCTTAAGCTTGCCTGAGTCTGTGATGACAACAACTTTCTTCCCGGCATTTTTCAGCAATGTTCGTGCCTTTGTCGGGCCTGGCTGAGCCGCATTGGGAGACACCACGACGCACAAGTCTGGCTCAAATTTCAGCAGCGCTTCGACAACCTTCTCGGCATCTTCCTCTTTCATCTTCGTGCCGCTCGTTACGGTCACCGCTTCGAAGTCCTCGCGGTCCGCGCGCTCGTCGAGCAGCAAATCAGTCATCAAACCGCTGACGATATTACCTATTTTCGCGATTC
>JBEKER010000023.1:0-24575 GCA_050013755.1 Halobacteriota archaeon | reverse complement strand
AAGCCACGGCGCCTATACCCATGATGGTATCCTGAGCAAAATCCCACACTACGACCTTCTCCGAGTTATTTGTAATCTCAAGCTTTCTCGTTCCGGTAATTTCGCCTATTTTAGCCGCTGCCATGCCGGCCGCTTCGAAGATGCTTACGACCTCTTGCACGTTCTGTGGTTGAACGGTTAACACGAACCCCATTCCTGGATACATGCGCAGCCATAGATGCATGTCCATGCCATCGGGGATCGGAATCCGATCCAGTTCTACCACAGCGCCCGCTTCAGAAACTTCGAGCAACATACCGAGTGTGCCGAGCAAACCTGGATTGCTGATGTCTTTTCCCGCCGACACTAGGTGTTGTTGCCCGAGGCGAGGCATGGTCTGCAGCTGTCTGCGGAGCATCTCGGGATGCTTCATCGTCGTCGTGTCCCAACAGAGACTGCACGATGGGTGAACCCTCCCGTCTAAGTCGACGGCAGCGAGGACGTCCTGTCCTTCTTGGGCCTTGCAGCTGTAAATGATTGAGTCAGTCTTTGCGGTGCCAATGATGGCCACGTCGAGCGCGTTATAAGTAGTGTCGGGGTGCACGTGCCCACCGACGACCGGCACGTCGAATTTTTTTGTGGCTTCGCTCATGCCCGCCAAGACGCGGTTGCAAACTTCAGCCGAACTCGCCGAGAATACGTCGACCATCGCCAGCGGCGTGCCCCCCATAGCTAAAATGTCGTGAATATTTACGAGGACTGCACAGTACCCCGCCCACTCAGGGTCCGCGTCCATGAGCTTGGACCAGATGCCATCAGCGGCTATAAGCAGGGACTCGTCGCCTCGCTCGATTACCGCGGCATCCTCCCCAAAGTTTCCTGTGCTGAGGTCCTCGTCAAACCACTTCACAAGCGAACCGATCGAGCGCTTCCGTGTGATGCCTTCAAAGTCACGAAGCGACTGAGCCAATTCGTCCAGTTTCATGTCGTTCACAAAACATTAATAGGCATAGGGGGTTCTTATATCCTTATACCGCCCCTATCTCTTGATTTCTGCGCTTGATTCTATGGACCTCGTTGAAAAATACCGTCCGCGGACTCTCTCAGAAGTGAGAGGCAACCACAAAGCCGTCGAAGAGCTCCGCAAATGGGCGCTTAACTGGCCCGCGGAGAAAACGGCAGCCTTGTTATACGGTAAGCCCGGCATCGGCAAAACGTCCTCTGCAGTCGCGTTGGCTAATGACATGGGGTGGCAGGTGCTCGAGCTTAATGCCAGTGACAAGCGAACTCAAGGAGCTATTAACGTGACGGCAGGAGCGGCGTCTCGAAACGCGTCACTTCAAAATGCTCAGAAGCTAATACTGCTTGACGAAATTGACAACCTACACGGCAATTCTGATCGCGGCGGGGCAAAAGCAGTAACAGAGCTCGTAAAAAAAACGCGCGAACCGGTGATTCTGACGGCCAACGACCTGTACGGAGTCTCCTCGACGCTACGCGGACACTGCAAACTCATCGCTTTTTTTGCCATCAAGGAGGAAAGTGCACAAAAGGCGCTGGTGGATATCTGGCACAACGAGAAGAGAGATGTTTTACGCGCCCACGAAGCCGTTGCTGACTTGATGGCCCGGCTCGAGCAGCCTGAGCGGGCTTCACGAGATGCGGCAGACCTAGAGGCGATCAGCGCCGATCTTGAGATTCTCACACAACTCGGCTTTGACCTCGATAAGCCAGCGATTTACGAAGCTCAGGAAGCCGTTGCTGACTTGATGACCCGGCTCGAGCAGCCTGAGCGGGCTTCACGAGATGCGGCAGACCTAGAGGCGATCAGTGCCGATCTAGCCGTTCTCACAGATTCGGAACGCGAGCTAGAGACGCTAGGGGAGACGCTCTCGGACATTGACCGATCGCTGAGTGCCGTCGACATGGTCTCCATTCAACAGATCGTGAAGAACGCGCGAGGAGATCTGAGGTCGGCGATAACCGACTTTCAAGCATACTTCGGAGGGACGCAGATGGAAACCGCATCTCGCGATCGCGCCCACACCCCATTTGACCTAATGAGAAGCATTTTTAGCGACACCGACGCAATCAAGCCCCTTATTATCTCGTACGGGGTCGATGAGACGCCTGAAGATCTAATCCACTGGGTAGACGAAAACCTGCCGCGTTCTTTGAAAGATGGCGCCCTCGCGCGCGCATTTCAGGTACTGCGTAGAGCTGATGTTTACCTCGGACGAACGCGAAAGAGACAAAACTACGGCCTATGGAGATACGCCGCCGAACTGATGACCTCGGGAATAAACGTCGTGAGCCGCCAAAACCGGGGACAACGCCATGCCGCGGCCAAATATTCCCCCCCGACGAATTGGATGCGCCTCGGGCAGACACGGTCTAAACGCGCTTTGAGAGACGCGGTGGCAACTAAAATCGGCACCGCAAACCACATCTCAGTGAGCAAAGCGCGGCAAGACACTATTCCACTCTACAAAGCGCTGACAGAGAGAGACCCGGCAGGCATAGCGGCAGCACTGCTTCTCACTGCTGACGAGCTTGCGTTCCTGATGAACGTCAAAAAGGATGCTTCAGCGGTAAAAACCGCGTTACAAAAAGCACAACGATTAAGCAGTGAAAAGACGCCCGTACGTCACCCGATTTCAGAGCACAAGGTGCCGGTTAGTTTCGACGCGCCTCGTTCTCCATCTGAAGATCAGGGCGATTCACCAGCAGAAGTGCACGTTAAGCGCGACGGTGAGCAACGCGTGGACAAGCATGACAACACACGCAAAACGGACTCACGTCGCGAGCAAAAATACCTCGACGAGTACTAAGCTACTCGTTTTAAGGCGTAGGCGTCATTCGTTCGTTAAATCGCTTCAGAATTTGCACCATAACACCGTTATGCACGAGTGCTTCCTTTATGCGGTGCTGTGCACGCTTCTTCGCGTACGTATCCTCGACGAAGTCGATGCCGTCGTATTCGACCCGCGTAAGTATGAGCCCCGAAGCGGGCGCTGACCGAATCCCTTCGACGTGGCTTCCCTCCAACATGTTACTAAACCACGCAACGCTTTGCTGTCCGTTCCCCACAAGAGCCAGCCCGGTAACGAGTTTTCTCATCATGTTCCACACGAAACTATTGGCGGCGATTTCAACAATGATAAAGTTGCCCGACCTGCGCACGCGCGAAGAAAAGACGTTCCGCACGGTCGGCCGCCGTTTCTCGAGACTGAAATTGTGAAAATCGTGCACGCCGTGCAAAAGATCCGCCGCCTCACGCATAGCGTGAACATCGAACTGCCCATCGCACAAAATGTATTGGTATTCGCGCATACGAGCATCCCGTCGGGCATCGAACGCAAGGGGCACATCCGCGCGCGCCCACGTCCATACCCCTACCGGTAGATAAGTATTGATGTGACGAGGGAGGGCCAGCTCACGAGTATCAGTTTCAAACGCTACCACCGCATCGAGAGCGTGAACTCCTTTATCTGTTCTGCCAGAGGCCGTGAAATGAGCGGCACGAGGTTCGTCAAAGAGTCGCGCGCGGTGCAAAGCTTCGACAACCACCGCTTGTACGGTCGCGCGGCCTGGTTGTGCCTGAAAACCTGCGTACTCAGTTCCCACATACGCAAGCCGTAAGGCAACTCTTGATTTTTCCATGGGTAGCGTCAATTCTATGGCAATCGCAATTTAAAGCTTTCAGCCGCTTATGGGGGCTGTCTCAATAACTGCTCCTCGCTTGCTGCTTTCGCCCGCCAATGTTGGTTATGTTAAACAGCTCATATCGTCGTGCCTATGGCCGCACGGAACGCAATAACTTATTTACCAGATACTCGTGATTAGCATAAAAGATGCACGACCGTCAAGCTAGAACCCACGTCTTCCCGTAAAACGATTATGAAAGCGATTCTCGCATTTGAAAATGGCGTCGCAGTGGTGGGAAAACAGTTTGGAACGAAGCGCGCCACGACGGGCGAGCTCGTTTTCGCCACCCCGTACACGGGCTACGTGGAGGCACTGACCGATCCCTCATACAACGGCCAAATCTTGCTGTTCACCTATCCTTTGGTCGGAAATTACGGCGTAAACTATGATGACTGCCAGTCAGCAGGCATACAGGCCGAAGGATTCGTCATCAGAGAGCTGTGTGAACACCCCACTAACGACCAGACACTCGATGCATTCCTAAACGCTTACGAAATTCCTGGCATATGGGACATTGACACTCGGATGATCACCATCATGATCCGTGACGAAGGCGCAATGCGGGCAAGCCTCGTGCCAAGCGCGAAAGGGTCGCGCGCCGACATTCGCAAGGCTATTGACCTTGCACGCCGCGCTCCAGACATCGCCAACATTGACTTAGTATCAGAGGTTACCTGCGCAAATGCCTACCGTATTCCCGGTAAGGGCAAGCGTTTCGTTCTCATGGATTTTGGCGTCAAGCAAAACACAATTAAGAATCTGCGATATCGCGACGTCGACCTCGTCGTCGTGCCTTCAGACACGCCGGGAAAAAGAATAGCAGACTACGAACCTGACGCGATACTGCTTTCCAATGGCCCGGGGGATCCCGCACAAGCCAAGAACGGGATTCGCGTTGTCCGCGAGCTTGCAGGACAGCTACCCATCTTCGGGATATGTCTCGGACATCAGCTGATCGCCCTTGCACTTGGTGGAGAAACATATAAACTCAAATTTGGACATCGAGGCGCGAACCAACCCGTTTTGGACCTTCGCACGAAGCGCGTATACATCACGGCACAAAATCACGGGTACGCGGTTCGCTACGACCAACGGGATAAAATGACCGTAACACAGGTAAACGCCAACGATAACACCGTCGAAGGCATTGCAAACGAGTACCTGCATATAATGAGCGTGCAGTATCACCCTGAAGCATCCCCTGGTCCGCACGACCTTGAGAAATCGTTTTTCGACCAGATTACCGATGTCGCGGGTCACAACATGTGACGGCATCATCACCGTAGGGTACCGCCAAGAAGTATGCCAAAAAGAGCAGACATAGACAAGGTGCTACTCATCGGCTCCGGTCCTATTGTGATCGGGCAAGCGGCCGAGTTCGACTTCAGCGGCAGCCAAGCCTGCACCTCTTTGCGAGAGGAGGGGGTAGCAGTCACCTTGGTGAACTCGAACCCCGCAACGATAATGACCGACCCGAACATGGCGGACGCGGTGTACATTGAACCGCTGAAGCCCGACATCGTAGCTGCAATCGTGCGAAAGGAACAGCCTGATGGAATAATCGCGGGTCTTGGGGGCCAAACGGGCCTCAATATCACTGCCGAACTGGCAGAGATGGGCGTCTTGGCAGACCATAACGTCAAACCTCTAGGAACGCCACTCGAGACCATTTATATGGCCGAGGACAGGGAACGGTTCCGGACGACGATGGAAGGCATCGGAGAGAAAGTCCCGAAAAGCCACGCCGTCTATGACTCGAATGACTACCAATGGCTAGCAGCGGAACTCGGCTTGCCTGCAATCGTCCGATCCGCGTACACCCTCGGGGGGGGTGGCAGCGGCATAGCCAGAAATGAGGAGCAATTGAAGGCCATCATCGAGAACGGGATAAAAAAGTCGCGCATTGGCCAAGTCTTGGTAGAAGAAAGCGTTCTCGGATGGAAGGAATTCGAATACGAGGTGATGCGCGATTCCGGAGATACCTGCATCACCATCTGCAACATGGAAAACATCGACCCTATGGGCGTGCACACGGGCGAATCGATCGTCGTGACGCCGTCGCAAACCCTTTCCGATGTTGAACACCAGATGCTGCGAAGCGCTTCGATACGAATTATTCGTGCCCTGCGGATCGAGGGCGGGTGCAACATACAGTTCGCCCTGAAGAACGGAGAGTACCGCGTTATCGAGGTAAATCCGCGGGTGTCACGTTCATCCGCGCTTGCATCAAAAGCGACGGGGTACCCCATCGCGCGAGTCTCAGCAAAGATCGCAATAGGAATGCAACTATACGAAATCCCCAACCGAGTTACCAACGAAACGCCCGCCTCGTTTGAGCCAGCCATAGATTATACGGTCGTCAAAATACCGCGATGGCCGTTTGACAAGTTCACGAGCGCAGATAGTACCCTAGGAACGGCCATGAAAAGCACGGGCGAAGTCATGGCGATTGGTCGAACGCTCGAGGAGTCGCTCCAGAAAGCGATCCGATCGCTCGATTTGGATGTCGCGGTTTCCATCGCCGAAGATCCCGTTGATTTGCTGTCCACCCCCACGGACAAGCGACTATTTCAGATCCACAGCGCCCTAAAGAAGGGGCACGCTATCGCAGAAATAGCGCAACGCACGGATATTGACCCATTTTTCATACGTAAGATTAAGAATATCGTTGACTTTGAGGCTCACCTCGAAGAGAAGTACCTGAACGGGCACGCTAAGCATATGAGCGCTGAAGATCTGCGACGAGCAAAGCGCCTCGGATTCACCGACCAGCAGATTGCTGACCTGACCGGTTTTGAACGAACGAAGGTCACAGACCTCAGACATCACAAAACGCACAACGTAACGGCGACGTACAAGATGGTCGATACGTGCGCGGCTGAGTTTCGAGCGCAGACGCCATACTACTATTCCACTTACGAAGTGCAGAACGAGGTTGTTCCCACAGACCGAACGAAAGTACTCATCATAGGGGCAGGCCCCATCAGAATAGGACAAGGGATCGAATTCGATTACTGTACGGTCCACGCGGTGCTCTCGCTACGAGAGGAACACATAGAAGCGCATATCATAAACAACAATCCCGAGACGGTTTCGACCGACTATGACACGTCAGACAAGCTCTTCTTTGAACCTCTAACGCTGGAAGACGTGATGAATATCATTGAAAAAGAAGAACCTTACGGCGTTCTCGTACAATTCGGGGGCCAAACTTCCGTGAACCTCGCAATCCCTCTTGAGAGCGAGATCAAGCGACGGGGGCTTTCAACGAAGATCCTCGGCACATCACCCGATTCTATCGACATTGCAGAAGATCGAGATCGGTTTTCCAGACTGTTGCAACAGCTCGCTATTCCGCAACCGGAAAGCGGTTCCGCGACCTCGCGCGAGGGAGCGACGAAAATCGCGCGCGAGATAGGTTATCCGCTTCTCGTACGACCTTCATACGTGCTCGGGGGCCGCGCCATGGAGATCGTCTACGACGAATCTGAGCTGGGCCGTTATATTGACGAAGCGGTGAAGGTATCCAGACAACACCCGGTACTGATCGACAGGTTCTTGCAGCACGCAGTTGAGATCGACGTCGACGCAGTTAGCGACGGAGACCAAGTCCTGGTGCCCGCAATAATGGAACATATCGAAGAGGCAGGGATTCACTCCGGCGACTCGGCGGTCGTCATCCCAGCTCAATCAATTGACGCTGAGACGCAGGAAATCATCAAGAACTACGTGAGGAGGATTGCCCGTGCGCTGAACGTCGTTGGGCTCATTAACCTTCAACTGGCGATAAAAGACGGGACGGTTTACGTTCTAGAAGCAAATCCACGCTCAAGCAGAACGATTCCCTATGTCTCAAAAGCCACAGGCGTGCCGTTGGCAAAGATCGCCGCCAAAGTGATTATGGGACAGCGGTTGCGCGACCTTTATCCGACAGAACCGACGATCGGGCACGTTGCCGTGAAAGAAGTGGTGCTCCCGTTTGACAAACTCCCGGGAGTAGATCCGATATTAGGCCCCGAAATGAAGAGTACGGGAGAGGTCATGGGCATAGACTATGACTTCGGAAGAGCATTTTACAAGGCAGCCCTTGCAAGCGATAATGAACTACCACTTTCGGGGACGGTGTTTATCTCGGTGCGAGACGAAGACAAGCCTGAATTATGCGGCATCGCAAAATCACTACACAAAGCTGGATTCGAGCTGCTAGCGACGGTCGGGACAGCAAACTACCTTGGAGAGCGCGACGTGCCAGTGACTAGGGTGCCCAAACTCACCGACAGCCCCGAACTGCTGGACATGATGCGCGGCGGCGGGATACAACTAATAATCAACACCCCTACGTGGAAACAGTCCCGGCTTGATGGGGAGGTGCTGCGACGCGCAGCCGTAGATCATAATGTGCCGTACATAACAAGTGTCCAGGGAGCCCGAGCTTCAGCGGATGCCATCCACACGATGCTCGAGCATTACGATAAGCCACGAGCTCAGAACCTCACGATAAGGCCTTTAAATAGTTATATTAGCGATTTATGGCCGGAAAGCTAATTGCGTGCACGATCGCGGCCGCTCGCAGTGGTTGGCCCGAGTCGCGTGTGTTTAAAGCCGCCGTTCCTTGAGCAGCGTGCGTGCTGTTTTGTACCTCGCCGTTACTGCGCGAAAGCGACAGCACTAAAAACAGCGAACTTTTCTCGAACATTGCGCTCGCCTTTGAGGGGCCGCAATATACAGCGTGGCCGGAACGAGACAAATCACAAGGTGCAGCGTCGACAAAAACGCTTTTAAGCTCGCGCGTGTAACTGTGGAGCGACATTATGCAGCGAAGGTTTGAAGTCGTACGAGCCAATAGCGCACTCCAAAATCTATGGACGCGACGGGTAATAGCATTCGTCATCGACTCGTTAATTTTGCTAATCGTGTTCGTGGTGCTAAACGCCGTGCTAGCACTTATTTTGTTCGTGCCTCTACTGGTATTCAACGTAAACGCTTTTGGCGGATTATTTTCAGGATTTTCAGCCATATTTGGCCTCATCATCGTATGGGGTTACTATGTCGCACTCGAAGGATCGACAGGTGCGACGATCGGCAAGCGTTTTGTGGACGTAAAAGTCAGGTCACTTGAGGGCACCATGAGTTATACAAAGGCTTTTGTGAGAAGTTTCACCAAAGCCTGGCTTCCGGCTTTCGCGCTCCTATTCGCACTCGATCTGATCGTTGGCTTCGCGACTCAAGGTGACCCGCGACAGCGGTTCTCAGATGCGGTCGCCAACACCGTCGTAATTCACGCGCGCGCTTGAGGTAGCCGATAACGATACGCGTGCGCAAACTGTAAGACCCTTGCCACTTTATCAAGGTGATTGTAATGAGCAAAGTCGTGCTTTCATATTCTGGAGGTCTAGACACTTCTGTCTGCATACCGATCTTGCGAGCTCAGTACGAATATGATGAGATTGTGACCGTTACGGTTGACGTCGGCCAACCCGAGAGCGACCTGAGAAAAGCAGAAGCGCGGGCAGGCAAGCTGAGCGACAAGCACTACACCGTCGACGCGAAGAACGAGTTTGTAGAGAAGTACTTGTTTCCGCTGATCAAGGCAAACGGCAACTACGAAGGATATACCCTGGGACAAGCCATTGCCCGACCACTTATCGCAAAGAAAGTGCTCGAAATCGCTGAGAAAGAGCACGTCTCAGCGATCGCACACGGCTGCACCGGAAAAGGCAATGACCAGCTTCGATTCGAAGCGGTGTTCCGAGCGTCAAAATACAAAATTCACGCACCAATGCGTGAACTCAATCTCACGCGTTCTGAGGAGATCGAATATGCGCTCGAACACAATCTTGACGTCCCGATTACTTTTGAGAAGCCGTACAGCGTAGACGAAAACCTCTGGTCCCGTTCCATCGAGGGGGGACGTCTTGAAGACCCCTCGTGTATCCCGCCGGAGGACATCTATAAGTGGACAACGGCGCCGACGAAAACGCAAGGCAAGCTCCTTTTGAGCCTCGATTTCGAAAAAGGCACTCCAATCGCATTAGACAGCGCACAAATGAGCGGACTCCAGCTCATAAAAAAGCTCAACGAGGTGGCGGGAAAATTCGGTGTCGGTCGTACCGACCTCATCGAGGACCGCGTTCTTGGTCTCAAAGCGCGAGAGATTTACGAACATCCAGCAGCGACAGTTATTCTGACGGCTCACGAAGAGTTGGAGGCACTTGTCCTGACTCGAGAGGAACGCAAGTTCAAGGCCCACGTTGACGCGGCGTGGGCTGAGCTGATCTATCAAGGCTTGCTTGACGAACCGCTGACCGCCGCACTAGACGCGTTCATCAACAAAACGCAAGAGCGGGTCACCGGGTCGGCCACGCTGCTACTCCATAATGGGACTGCGACAGCGGTCGCTCGAAGTTCGCCCAAGGCGTTATATTCGGAGGCACTCGTTTCATTTAATGACAAGTCGCTAGATCAGCGCGACGCTGAGGGATTCTCTAAATACCACGGTTTTCAAAGCCGCGCATACAACAAGTTTGTCAAAGATTAAAAGAGAGGCAGACACAGGCAAGTCAGGCACTACTGACGAACCTTTTCAGCACGAAGAGGACTTTGAGCAGTTGCTCAGTGACGGCATAGAGCGATACCGGAGCGTGCTAGAAGAGCTTGCGGAGTTCTAGCGGTGGTCGTGTACTTGACGGTGCAGCAGATTCGAAGCATACACCACGAGATGATTGAGGCGATTGAAGGCGAGCGCGACGCTTGTCTTCACCCTGGCATTCGCGATAATCTAATTTCAAGCTGCCTTGATCGCCCTCGAACGCAAATTCACGGCTACACGCCTTACCCTAGCATATTCTTGAAAGCTGCGTCCCTGATCGAATGTATCATCATTACGCATGCATTGATCAAGGGCACGAAAAGAACCGGTTTCCTAGCGTGCGATCTCTTCCTAGAGCAAAATGGTTACTATATAGATCCCAAAGCACCGATAAAGAGTTTCGTGTTAGCTATTGCGCGAAACGAACTTGAGTTACCGGCGATTGCTGATTGGCTCAAATCGCATTCCCTGCGTAAGTGACGCGATCACCGCCACGCTTCAAGTCTGCGGCACACGTCTCAAGCTCCATCGTAGCACGTCTGCGCATAATTCTCGCATGGATCGCCCTGTGCCTACCTGAGAAGTGTGAAAAGTCACGACCGCATCGGCCGCCGATCGCGCCGCGACGACACGTCCTCGCACCTTAGGTAACCGATCGCGTTCGCCTCGACGGGGTCGGCGAAGAACTTGCTGTGGGTGTTGGTGACGGACTTGGTGTCGGTCTGAGCGTCGGGGAAGGCAACGACGATGGTTGTGGGGTTGGTGTTGCGGTTGGTCTTGGCGTTGCGGTTGGTGTTGCGGTTGGTCTTGGCGTTGCGGTTGGTCTTGGCGTTGGGGTTGGTGTTGGCGTTGGTGCCGCGATAACGAGCAACACGCCTTCCGCTTGTGAGCCCGCATAATCGGCGTTGCCTTTGTATTCTGCGAGAATTTGGTGTTCTCCCAGCGCGAGGCCCGAGACGTCGCTCACAGACAGGTTATATGTTGCAAAGCCAAAGTAGGTGGAGCTTTGCCCAAGAGGCTGGCCGTCGAGATACCAGTAAACGACCTGATTGTCAAGGCCCTGCCCGTTCGTTATGTTCAACACGCAGGAAAGCGAGGTGTTGTAGCCCACCATTACCTGAACTGATCTGACGACTAGCAAGGAGTTCGCGAGAGGTGCCGTGTTAGTATCATTGCTCTGCCCGCCCCCCAAACAACCACACGAAAACAGCATTATCGTAACAATTAAAACCGCAAGAATCCCTTTTTGCCGCATAAGTTTACGACTCACTGTGTCGTGGTGCAAACTTCCGCCTGCCGACCTTCGCCTGAAAACCACTCAAATGAGCAATTCTTGACTATTTATAAGTTGCGTTAGCTGGCCGAGCAGCCTTTGCGTCGTAGATCGGAAGCCGTATCCGCATTCGCGATTCGTGACCTCAAAAAAAAGAGGGAACGATGACTGCCAAGCACAGTCATCAGTCAATCACAGTTCCACTTCTCAGTACATCTCTGGACTTTCGCCACCAAGTTCAGGCTGTTCTGTACTCGCAGCGATGACATCGTCAATCCTCAAAATCATGTTGGCAGTCTCCATCGCAGATTCGACTGCGTTTAGTTTTACGCGGAGCGGATCAACAACATTGAGAGCTAGCATGTCCCTCACCTCACCGTCCACTGATATACCGGCGTTTCGATCGCCCGATTCGTGGGCACTGCGAAGCTCCACAATCTTGTCGAGTGGATCTCCACCGGCATTTTCAATGAGCGTTTTTGGAATGATCTCCATCGCATTCGCAAAAGCGCGCACGGACAGTTGTTCACGCCCGCCAAAAGTCGTCGCGTAGTCGCGCAGAGTCATTGCAAGTTCAATCTCTGGAGCGCCACCGCCTGCTAGTACTTGGTTCTTCTCAAGGGTCAATGAGACGACTTTCAGGGCGTCGTTTACCGCCCGATCCATCTCGTCGACAACGTGTTCGATGCTGCCGCGGAGCAAAATAGATACCGCTTTGGGGTTTTGGGTTTTTTCGACAAAAATCATCTCATTGTCGCCGACTTTTCGTTCTTGCACCAAACCGGCATAGCCGAGTTGGCCAATATCCTCCAGCGTGTCGGTGATCTTGCCCCCAGTCGCCTTTTCGAGGCGTTTCATATCGCTTTTCTTGACCCGTCGTCCCGCCAAGATGCCCGCTTTCGCAAGATAATGCTGGACGAGATCGTCGATCCCTTTCTGGCAAAAAACGACGTTTGCCCCGCTTGCAATAACCTTGTCGGCGATCGATTCAAGCCTCCGCTCTTCTTCATCCCAGAACGACTGCATCTGTGCTGGATCGTTGATCTCAATCTTCGCGTCGATCTCCGTCTTTTCGATCTCCAAGCCAACGTTAAGAAGAGCTATCTTGGCATCTTTCACCGTCGTGGGCATAAGCGGGTGCACTTTCTCTTTGTCGATGATGAGACCGTGCACGAGTTTTGAATCATCGACCGATGCACCATAGCGGCGCACCACACTGATGTCGTCGGGGTCGACGGTTTTCTTTCCGTCGACGTCCTCAGCGACGAGCTGCACCGCTTCGACAACGATATCGGCTATCTCGCCGAGCATCATCTCAGCGCCCTTTCCCGTTATGGCCGTCATCGCAACGTGTTTAAGCGTCGCATCATCGCCTTCAAAAGCCATTTCAGTAAGGACGTCTGTCGCCTTGCGCGCGGCCAAGTTGAACCCCGCAGCGATTATCGTAGGGTGGACATCTTCACTCAAAAGCTCTTCTGCTTCTCGCAAAAGTTCACCAACGAGCACAACTGCGGTTGTGGTCCCGTCGCCGACTTCGTCGTCCTGGGCCTTGGCGACCTCAACTACCATCTTTGCAGCGGGATGCTCAATATCCATCTCTTTTAGGATGGTTGCTCCGTCGTTGGTGATGACGACATCGCCGATACTATCGACGAGCATTTTGTCCATCCCCTTAGGGCCAAGAGTCGTACGTACTGCATTTGCTACCGCGCGCGCAGCTTCGATATTCATGCTTTGGGCTTCCTCGCCTCGCGTCCGAGTGGCGCCCTCTTTGAGAATCAAAATCGGCTGTCCGCCGGCATTAACAAGTTGTCCTGTGGATCGTCCTGCCATACTCTTCCTCCTATAAACGTGAAATGACGTGATTACATTGCGTACAGTTCTATATAAAATTGATGGCAAGCTGCACGTCCACCGGGATATTACCAGTGCTCAGCTGCCCGACTGTGTAAAAAAGGATTCTGCACTTTGGTATCGCGCGCACGACTACTCGGCGTCAATGCGCTTCAATTCGTCGATAGTTGCTTTAGGGTGGCCGCGCAGATATTCCGCTATTCTGTGCTTGTGGATTAGTCTGCAAGCGATACACGTCCAGATAACGTCGCCTCGAGAACTCAGTATCCACTTACCGAGCTGGGAGTCCTCACACGGGTACTTCGGGCAATAACAAAATACGCACACTTGTCCTTTGAAATGACAGGGATAATGGGGACACTCTTCGCCTTTCGGCAAGCCCTCAGGCTCTTTCAACCGCTCGCGTTTCTTGCGGTCCTCAGAAAATTCTGCTTCCTCGGCGTTTTTCATTTTTCGTGTAATGATAGCCGTCGTTAGCAACCAGTCAGCCACCCCGAGCAGTGCCTTGATTTAGGCGCCAGCTTCGTTTCTGATGCTGCCACAGCCGGATGAGTTCGCTTTCACCAATTCAACTATTGATTTATATTATAACATTTATGAGTATTTAGAGGTTTAAACTATGCCTATTGGAGATGTAGAACTTAAAGAACTTAGGAAAGACATGGGATTCTCACCCGCGCTTCTGAAGCTCATTTATGAGTCGCATCCGAAGATGTTTGACATCATATATGAGATGGACAAAACGCTTCTCAGCGATGGAGCGATTTCGGCAAAAACAAAGAGACTAATCGCCCTCGCAGTGGTTTCCTCAATGGGCTGTGAAGCCTGTGCAACCGCGCAGATGCGGGCCGCAATGAACATGGGCGCTTCGCGTGAAGAGGTCCTCGACACGCTGGGGGTCCTCGTGGTCACGGCAGGCATGCCAGCTGTCGCGACAGCCCGTGAAGCGCTTAGGAAATGCTGCGAACTTCCTGAAGAAGATTGGGGCGGAGAATAAATCCGGTAACGCCGCGAGCTTCCAAGTAGATACCTTGATGCTTGGTGTGCGCGTTCGATGGGGACACATCAAGCAAACATTTTAATATTAATGTTTTCATAATAATATACGCAAGTCTTTTTGGGATGCTTTGCGAAGCGTCCAGCCGCTTTTTTGGGGTTTCTGAACAAACAAGCGAAACTACGCGGACCACATCACAAGGCAGCGCAGAGCGTTTGCTGCAATTTAGCAGGTCGATGACTGAAGAGAGTAATAAAAGCATGACTCATGAAAAACCCTTTAGAGCAGTGGGGGTTCTGAGTTCACCCACGGTCGATTTTACGGAGAGAATTGCCTGAGAGAGAAGGATGATCCCTTTTTTATCAATAATGAAACCGACAACCTTTAACAAATGGGAAAACAAAGTCGTTACGGGTAAAGTGGATCACTCTACCACAACTGAACTTTATTTGAACATTCATAACGCACGTAGTGGTGTTGACTATGTCCGATGAAATGAGAACTGCAGAAGTAGCAGGTAGTAAAGTCCTTTGGGACCCGTCACAGATGCGCAAGATCCAGGAACACCCATGCTTTTCCGAAAAAGCGTGCCACACATTCGGGCGGTGTCACGTTCCGGTAGCACCCAAATGCAATATCCAGTGTAATTACTGTATTCGTGACTTTGACTGTGTGAACGAGAGCCGCCCGGGTGTCACAACAAGAGTACTCAATCCTGATGAAGCTATGGAATTGGTTAAAGAAGCACTTGACAAATATGAGTATATTAAGGTCATAGGGATCGCCGGGCCGGGTGAGCCGCTCGCAAATGAAGAGACCTTTGAAACGCTTCGACGCCTTCACGAGCAGTACCCCAATGTTATCAAGTGCCTCAGTACAAACGGACTCTTGCTCCGCGATAAGATCGACCTGCTCCAGAAGTATGATGTGGGTAATATCACTGTCACCCTTAACGCGATTGACCCGGAGATCGGCGCAAAGATCTACCAGTTTGTTAATTACAAGGGCAAACACTATACGGGGATCGAAGGTGCAAAAATTCTGCTCTCCCAGCAGTTAAAGGGCATTGAAGAGGCGGTAAAGCGGCATATGATCGTCAAAATCAATACGGTCTATATTCCGGGCATCAACGACACACATATTCCAGAGATTGCGAAAAAAATAGCCGAAATGGGTGTGTATACATTCAACGTTATCCCCCTCATTGCGCAATACAAGTTTGCGAATATAACGCCGCCAACAATGGAGATGAAGCGCAAAATGCAGGACGAGTGTGCGAAATACATAAGACAGATGCGCCATTGCAAGAGGTGCCGGGCAGATGCAATCGGCAAACTTGGGGAAGATGTTCAGTCCTGCCTATACGAAATACAGTGATACTTTTCTAAAAACTACAGCACAAGTATCAGCAAGACGTGAGCAAGGTATCAAGAACTTCTTCGATGCCTCGGTGACGGCTAGTAGCGAAACAGGGATTCGTACCCGTTTTTTTTTAAAGCCTGCGGAGCGGAACTTTTTTTGCTAGAAAAGTTAATCACTCCGCGCGTCATTTGTGTGAGCGGTGTCGTCCATGTTTGCTCAAATAGATATTAGTCCTATTATTGCACTGGCGATTTTTGTCGTCGTGGTGGTCGCCATTTATCTGCTCACTGGGCTTCGCGTGATCTACCAATACGAACGAGGGGTGAAATTCACCTTCGGATCGTTCAGAACCGTCTACTCCCCAGGATTGCGCTACGTATTCCCAGCGTTTCAATCGCTCAAGAAAGTGGACTTGCGCGTGAACACCTTAGACATTCCGCGGCAGGAAGTTATTACGAAAGACAATGTCTCGTGCAAGATCAACGCGGTAATCTTCTACAAAGTCGTCCAGGCAGATAAGGCGGTCATCGAGATAAACAACTACGGGTACGCGATAAACCAACTCGCACAGTCGAGTCTGCGGGACGTCGTAGGAACCTCTGAGCTTGACACGGTCCTCGCTCGACGTGACGAGCTCGGCGAAATAATCCGCAAGTTTGTCGACGAGTTTACCATGCCGTGGGGGATTCACGTATTATCAGTCGAGCTGAAGGATGTGGAGCTCGCTGAGGAAATGAAGCGATCAATGGCCGCCCAAGCTGAAGCAGAACGCGACAGACGCGCGCGTATCACGCTTGCAGAAGGTGAAGCGATGGCAGCAGATCGTCTATTGGAAGCTGCTCAGACGATCGAAAAGTCACCTGCCGCTTTGCAGCTTCGGCTCTATCAGGCGATGGTCCAAATCGGTGAAGAGAACAACACCATCATCGTGCTTCCCGTTCCGATAGAAATCCTCAGCGTGTTTGGAAAGCAAAAGAAAGACTGACGATGTCAGTGACTCTAACGCCATAGGACACGCTTTGTCTGCACGTTTCCTCGACCAGCACCGGGAAAGCAGTAATGACGCTTATTCCCCATTTAAGCGTTTTCAAGCTGAAAAAATGTTAAAAGAAGCCCCATGAAACCTCTTTTTAAAAAAGAAGAGCCTAGCAGCTTTGCTTTTTGCGAATAGAAAACTATTAATTGTGGAATCTGCGCTTATTTACTTTATGAGATCAAGAGTCGCCATCCTCATTGCTGCAGCGATAATCGCAAGTGTTCTAGCCGCCGGCTGCACGTCCAGTACGCAGAATCAAAGTGCCTCGCAATCTGCTAGCAGCACAACCCACGATCCAGTGCTCCAAGCCGTCATTAACGATGATCTGCAAGCATATAACAACGCCAGCTGGGTTCGAACGTTGAATCAATCAATCCAATGGGTCAATGCCACAAGCGCGATGGTGACCTACAGAGTAACCAATCCGAATGAAAGCCTCACGTACACAGCACAGTACACGAAGTTTGCCTCTGCGTCTGATGCAAGCAATTATGTCAACTCCATCGATCAAGGATATAACGCTACTACAGCTGCCGAGCTTGTTAATTTCCCAGCTCTGACAACAGCAAGCTCAACTAATACACATCAGAGCTATCTAAGTGTCGCAAACAGCCTGCCCAGCACCACCTCGCATATAAAGATGCAGGGCGACCAGCCGACGTCTCCTGCAAGTTACATCATCCAAGTTAGCGACGTCGTGATAACGTTTAATGGGACACTTCAACAAGCCAGTTGACCGCTGAAAAACGCTTCGCTCACGATGCAGCAGAGCAGCTCAGCGCTCACGTTAGACGGGGCACTTCAGCGAAATGCGTCGGCACACAGGCGATAGTCGTTTCACACATCGTTCGATGGGGGCGAAACGACTTGCACCAAGCTGTCGAGCAACATTAACACAGCGTTGTTTATTGCCTCATCAGGATAACGCAGATCCAAGCGACTATCGCGTCGGACAAGCTGTTTTATCTCCTGGAAAAGAAATTTGTGCGCTTTGCTTAATTCCTCTGGGGGTACATCTTCGAGGCTCGGAAGGGAATATAGGTTCCCGAACTGGTCCGCAAATTGCTGCGCAAGTTGCATCACCGCATCTGCTGACAGGAAGTCGAGATGCTGCTCAAATATGCGGATGACCATCGTTTCCATTTTTTGACCTCGGCGCAGACCCACGAATAGGGCAGATCGGCACCCACAATCGTTGTGGCCAACGGTTTTGCAACGATAGGTAATAAGATCGACGCCATGCACGCTTCAAATTGTGCTGACGAGCGGTAGCATCGGCTGGCCGCTTGCGCTGCGGCGCAACCCTCTTATGACAACAATCGTCGACCCACACAGCCTTGCGCCAACTCCGGCACGCCTAGGACCCCGTAGTGCCTTCAATGGCTCGCATACTACCGGCTCAGCCCGCAGCGAGGCACAGAGGCTCAGGAGAACTTCCAAAATCGCAAAACTTAAAAAGAGTAGCCCCGTAGAGAGCTTCTATTCACGGCTGGAAAAGAGACCTGTGACGGACGAGAAACCTCGAGGCAAGCCGCTCCTCGTGATACTCTCCGTCGTGTTTCTCGATCTGGTAGGCATTGGCATCCTTATTCCTGTAGTGCCGATACTTCTGGCAGGTCCTCGCTCTCCTTTCTATTTGCTTCCAGCAGGATATACGATACAAACAGGATACATACTTCTAGGCTGGCTGGTTGCCATTTACCCGCTGTGCCAGTTCCTCGCCGCTCCCGTCCTGGGACAGCTTTCAGACAGATACGGAAGAAGAAGGCTGCTTGGAATATCAGTCACCGGCACGTGTATTTCGTACATCATTTTTGCCTTCGGCATCGTCACAAGAAACATCCGCCTCCTCTTTTTGGCGAGAGGATTCGACGGCATCACCGGTGGGAACATTCCTGTCGCCCAAGCAGTGATCGCAGACATTACTCCGCCCGAACAACGGGCAAAGAACTTCGGCCTTCTTGGTGCAGCATTTGGCTTAGGCTTTATTATTAGTCCTTATATCGGGGGAAAGCTTTCAGATCCGTCTCTTGTCAGCTGGTTCACCGCCGCTACGCCGTTCTGGTTTGCTGCGCTGTTAAGCGCCATGAACGTTGTCTTGATACTGTTTCTGCTTCCCGAGACGCTCGCTCGCGCACAGAGGGGCCTCAAAATTCAGTGGAGTCGCTCCTTGCGTGACGTCGCCCATGCGTACATCTACAAGGATTTTAGGGCGCTTTTCGCGACCGTTTTTCTTTTTCAAGGAGGTTTTACGTTCTATACCACATTCATCGGGGTCTAGTTCATCAACAAATTCAGTTTCACTTCAGGAAACATCGGAGATTTTTTGGCGTACGTGGGTTTGTGGATCGTAATTGCCCAAGTTTATTCTCCGAAGACTCTTGAAGTATGCCGATTACAAAGTTCTTCGTGTCACGCTCACCGCTACAGGATTTCTCGTCCTCGCGTTCTTCCTCCCCAATGCGTCGTGGCAGTTGCTGTTCGTGGCTCCCTTTTTTTCCGTTGCAAACGGGCTCTCGCAAGCATTTCTTACGACAATTGTGAGCCGCTCTGCAGGCGAGTCGGTTCAGGGTGAGATCCTCGGCATTAACGCGAGCGTGACCGCGGTGGCGCAGGCCATTCCGCCAGTTGTTGCCGGTATCTCGCGGCGCAGATTGTCGCACAGGCCCCGATTTACGTCGCTTCACTGTTCATCGTTCTGTCGGGAATTATATTCTGGCTCTTTTTTAAGCGAAACTATTGAATTACAAAGGAGCTCTTGTACCTAGGTGTTCCATCTTTGGCCACGGCAGGGGCAAGCTATTGACGCACCTCGCACGATGCTCAAGAAAGGGTGATGAAATGGGAAACCGCGACATAAACAGAAAAGAGCGCTTCATCACAGACTCGTACGAGCCGTTAAACATAGTGGCGGTGAGTCAAGGCGATGAGCGCGTCGTACTGTCCGCTCAGGACTTTGAAAAGCTACTCGCTTGCAGGGATATCGTATTGTTTGCATTGCATAGCAAGAAGGACATTCCCTACAGTCTTGTCGAAAGCGTCATGTCAAGCTTCCGTTGATTCGGTCTGTCTCAACCGCAAACACGTTTCTATGAACAGGCACATTACTGCCAGAAACACGGGCACAAATCGGTATCTTTAAATCGTGTGTGTAAGCCAACAACTGTAATAACACTGAGGATAAGCCGGCCTTTGCTCTATTCCTTGAGCCGATCTACTTATACGAGCGCGTTATGGATAATGAAAAGTTCTGCAAGAACTGTGGCGCGAGGAATCAACCATACGCCGCATTTTGCGCAGATTGCGGCGAGTCGTTCATCCCCCCCGCAACGTCAGCGCCCGAGCCATCTCCCCCACCTCAGCCGGAAGAGCCTTTGGGCAATGAGGAGCGGGGCAAGTACGCGGGATTGAGCAGTGCATCTCCCCCACGTCCGCCGGAAGAGCCTTTGGGCGAGCTATCGTACCCCTCTCCGCCGAAGGAACCATCTCGGGGGTTTAGGAAGCGTTACATCTTTTACGGCGTGTTAGTCCTTTTATTGTTATCTCTCGTTGCGGGCGCGATTTCTGCGTCTCAACAAATAGCGAACCGACCAGTAGCTTCCCCGACCACTCAAGCGTCGGTCGCCGCGACAACGCCGACCCCGCAAGCGTCAGCTTCCGTAGCGGCGACGGTGGCGCCAAGTGCGTCACCCACGGCAGGGTCGTCGAGCCTGCCCGATTACGCGAGCAGATTAAACACCGCTGGTCTGGGTGCAGGACTTACCACGGTTTCACCGTTTGAGCGCGTCACGGCAAATGGTAGGCAAGCCTACGTGGGTACGCTCACGGAGAACGGAAAAACGTATAACGCGCAAGTTTACCCCATGAACTCTTATTCAGAGGCGCTTGCATTCAAGAACCAGCTGATAAGCAGCTACACATCGCAAGGCTACACTGCGTACACCCCCGGGACCGCCGATGCTAGTTTGAATTTGTGGTACGGTCTTTCCGGACAAACGCTTGTCGGCGTTTCGGCACTACCAACCTCGCAAATTGACACACCGATAACCTTGGTGATGACTGCTGCGGTTTAGCAGTAAGTAGTTTGCCACCGTGTCGAGGAACTGCGACATCAAATACCAGCCGAACGTAAGAACGTCCGCACTGAAGTTCTAAAGCGCTTTTCCCGCAGCTTCCGTGCGCTTTGCCAGACATAAGAGTGTTTTTTAGGTTTTTTAGGCCCACAAATTCGCTTACGCTTACTGCGCTCTTTCTTTGCCTTTTCTTTTTCCGTGGCAAACTGGCTATCTTCACTTCAGGAGTTTATTCATTTTGACGATTGAATCCCTTATGTGCCTCTTGTGCGAGACGAGCGTCCGGCCGAAAAGGGGGGTATGGCCGCGTAGTCTTACGCCTTATTACCAAATCCGTTATAGTGGGTGAAATCCTCGACGTCACGACGCACCCTTAGATATTTAGCTGGCGCAGACACAGGGTACCCCAGGCGACATGCGTAGGCAATCTTCGCGTTTTTGGGAATGTTGAGAACTCGCTTTACCTCATTCTCTATTGAGTCTGCGCTGAAGACACTCATTATCATAAAGCCAATCCCTAAGGACTGCGCCATAAGCCACATGTTCTCCATAACGCAGCCGAGGCTCATCATGCCCAACACATCACCCTCGGAAGCAGGAGCTCTTTTCTTTGGATCGTAGATCACGATCAGAAGCATCGGACTACCTCTAATGGTCCGGTTCAGGGACGAAATCTCGCGAACGGCCTCGTCCACCTTAGCAGGATCCGTCCAGGTCGGCGGAAACATGGTGCCGATGATCCCGACCTTCTTCTGACGTAACTCCTCTTCCGAAAACGAGAGCTGCTGATAGTTCTCCTGAATGAACTCCTCCGAGATATGAGATTCAACCTTACCCAACGTTTCCAGAAGCTTCGTATCATCAACGACGATTATTTCAAAGTTTTGCATGTTGTGGGCGGTAGGCGACCATCGCGCTGCCTCCAAAATCTGCCTCAGATCCTGCTTCGCTACGGGGCGTTGCGGATCGAAGGGAGCCCTTGCTGAGTGCCTTTCCTGAATAAGTTTTAAGACGTCTTGCATCATGACCTCCCGTCAGTCACCTATTCTTAACACCGCCCTAAAATGTACTTTGGCGGTCATCATCTTCTCGTATGCCAATCCCGCTTGCTCTAACGGAAAAACTTCTATCATCGGCAGAGCCCCGGAAATAACACTAAAATTCAACACGTCTTCTGACAAATATTTTGCCGGTCTGACGGTCCATCCTTTGATCGAACGCCGTTCGCCTAACAACTGCCAGGCAAAGGCTTGTATCGGTTCGCTAGGATAGGCGACTACTATCAACTCGCCCTCAAAACCAAGCCCATTTACGGCGTCCGAGATCACTTTACCGTTGGGCGCGGTAGCCAGAATAACTCGTGCGCCGCCAAGTTTTTGGAGCTCCATCGCCGGATTTGAAGACTCAGTATCAATATAGACGTGGGCACCGAGCGTATAGGCCAACTCTTGTTTTTCCGTGCCGCGCGACAGTGCTACCGTTTTAAAACCAAGCTTTCGAGCGAACTGAACTGCCAAATGGCCAAGGCCTCCGAGGCCTAGTATCGCGACCAGATCGCCGGCCTTCGCACCGCTGTAACGCAAGGCACTAAAACTTGTCCTACCGGCACACATTAGAGGCGCCGCTTCTAATGAATTGAGCTCGGGGGGTATCATTGACAATGCTTGTATTGGTACGACCATGTATTCTGCAAAGCCGCCGTCAAATGAGACCCCCGTGGTTAAGAAGCTCTTACACGCACTGGGATCCCCCATTCGGCACGCTTCACACTCGAGACATGGCCCTCCGTACCATCCCACTCCCACTCGTTGACCAATCTCCCAATAAGAAACATTCGAACCGAGTTTGTCAATTGTCCCGATAACTTCGTGTCCTGGGACTCGGGGATATTTGATATCAGGAAAGGTCCCCTCTTTTACTACGGCTTCTCCGTGGCAAACGCCGCAGGCTTGGACTTTGACGCGTACTTCATTCTCCTTGGGCTCTGGGATTTCCTTTTGCACCAATTCGAAATCAGCACCTGGCTTGCTAATTTGAACGGCCCTCATTGATGACATAAACAATCACGTCCTTGTCACGCTATTGTTCTGTCATGATACTTCGCCTTTTTGCGGCCACGGGTATTGCGATCGTGAAACGCGCTGAATAGTGGAATACTATTAAACGGGAACAAAGTGAAAGCCAGAAGCAGCAAGTCGCACCATTATGTAGATAATGTATTCGGCAAAGGAGGTCAAGGAGATAGCGCACGTAGTAAATAGTATCAACGTTGATCAGATGAGGGCCACGGTCCGCTCAATCAGGCGCGACCCGGCCACTAAAGAGACTTGGAAGGCGACAACGATGTGGAAAGAGGGAAGCTACGTGCAGACACGGCTTCGGGACCCCTGTGCCTCCGGCTCTACGAGTGCGCTCGTGCGAATGCCAAAGCTACACGCAAACGTTAGATAGCGCGCCGTTCGCAAAAAAAAGTGCGGCATCGGCTAACGGTGAAGTGCTACCCCCCGATACAGGCTAATTGAAATCCTCTGATGAATACTTGGTGGTGGCGAACCAACAATAAACTTGATTAGAGCTGTGACACTCAAGCTAGCAGGAGCCAACGTCCTGCAGAGATGTTGATCTAAGCCATCTTCGTGCCGGCGTCGTAGGAGGCGCTCTGGTTGAAGACCTCGACCGGTGTCAAGGTCCAGACGCCCTGAAGAGTCAGACCAATCTGCTTGATCTTCTCGGACATCTTGTCGAACAACGGTCCAGAGGTGACGAAGTCCCCCACCTTGCATCTTACCTCGTAGGACTTCATGCCGTCGAGGACCAGGATCGAGGCCAGCTTGTTGTCCCTCTTCATCGCTTCCAGGTTCTTTCCGGTCTTCTTCATCAAAATGGCGCCGACAATCATCATCTCGTTCGATGGTGCCCCGATGCTTCCCGCCTGGATTGCGTGCGGAGCCCCGTCCGCACCGACGGTTGCCAAGATCTTCGGGTTTTTCTCGTTGTTGATCGCGTTGAGTACTTCATCAGGTATTTTAACCACGGTTTTCACCTAATCGCAAAGAGTTATTAAGTATACATAAATATTGCCTGAGTGGCAACGCATCACTTGGTCCAAAGAATTGCACAAAAATCCTGCCACCAGAAATAACGACCGTTTTGACGCTTTTTTGACGTCAGAAAGAAACCGATCAAGCTATCGTGTGGCGTAGTTCCTGTAAAAAAATGAAGTTTGAAAGAGCGGGGATGGGGCATGCTTCCTGATCGATCTGCTCCTTTTCGAGGTAGTCGGTGATGTTCTTCACTATTGCCGAAAAGGTAAGTTATCGGCAATAACGGTTGTGATTTTGGACAGGATTCCGGAACGTCGCACAGTACGAGAGAATCAGTAGACGAACCGGCAATCCACTAACCGCATGCGGCTAAGGCCCGGAGTCGTTATGCGACCCAACAGTCTGACACATGACCGCATTGCTCTTGCAGCTTTCTAAATCCCTCATATGTCTAAGAATACGTATATAGGCGCATGCACCGAGGTTTACATCTTCGCGAGAGCTTGCCTCTCACGCGCGAGTGCGTACCAACCTCAATGCACGTCCCTAAACAGGAGGGTGCCGATGATGGTCATCAGAATGAAGAATCCAACAACGACGCCGAAGTCGAGCGTGAGAGGGTACGCGTGCAGTCCGGTAAAGGCGTACCGCAATGCGTCA
>JBEKER010000022.1:0-24814 GCA_050013755.1 Halobacteriota archaeon | reverse complement strand
CGATCGTTACTTGCTGTCCATTTCGTAGATTTCTGACTCATTTGGTAGGATCTCTTTTTGTTTTTTTCTCTTTCTTTCCATCTTCTTCTTCCACTCTTCAGGGGTCAGCTGTTCCTCAGATTGCGTCGAATCCATGGGGAATGGTCACGCGTTTTGATATAAACAGCTTGTCCTCCACAGGTGGAGCCGCACAGGAGGATATCAGGCGTTTCATAGCTATTTTTAACATCGAAGCCTTTCTTCGGAAAGCTTAAAGTATTGCCTGCATTTTATTGTTGAACTCGGAGCCAAGCAATGTCGCCAAACGTAAAAGAAAGTGATTCCGGAGATGATTTGCAGGACCAGATCGCATCGCAGTTGCGGATGATAGAAGTATCGCACGACCTGACCATTACAAATCTGACAAGCATCGCCAGGATAATCATTGCAAACGTCAAAAACAAGAACCAAGCACTGCAGGTCTGTACGGCAATCAATACATGGATTGCAATTAACGGAATGCAAGGAAACATCACCGTGCCCGAACCTTTGGTCAGAAAATATGTTAGAAAAATAATGATGTAGCGAATGTAGCCACAAGAAACTCGCGTCACCACGTCGACCGACTCAAAAGCAAAGACGTAAATTTCTCTGACTAGAGCGAAACGACGATTACAGACTAGTTGTCAACTACCTAACTATGCTGAAGGTACTCTTTCTCGGTACGAGCGGCTCAATGCCTACGGTTGCTAGAAGTCTTCCTTCCATACTGATAAAGCGAGATGGCGACGCCATCCTCTTTGACTGTGGCGAAGGGACGCAACGCCAGATGATGCGTTGTCGTACCGGAATCAACCTATCCTCTGTATTTATAAGTCACTGGCACGCTGACCATTTCCTCGGCTTGCCAGGACTGATTCACACTATGTCCTTTCTGAACCGGAGCGACAAGCTAAACGTATATGGGCCTAGGTGGGGGGGTCTTCCAAACTTGTTTGCACTTATTAATCCCCAGTTTCAGGTAGATTTTGTGGAAGTGTCGCCAGGAGATATAATAGAACTAGGCTCGTTTTCCGTGCGAGTCTTCGCTGTGGATCACGGGATAGGCGCATGCGGTTACGTTTTTGAGGAGCACGAACGGCCGGGCAAGTTCGACAGAAGAAAAGCAGAAGAGCTTGGATTGAGGCCTGGACCACTGTACCAAACCCTCCAAAACGGCGAATCAGTGCCTATCGGAGAACGCGTCGTAATGCCAGAACAAGTGATTGGACCAAAGCGTCCCGGCAGGAAAATCGTCTACGCAGGAGATACGCGTCCTTCTGATGAGGTTGTGCAAGCTGCAGAAAACGCCGACTTACTTATTCACGAAGCGACGCTAGCTGGAGACCTAGACGAATACGCAAAAGCTGTCGGCCATTCGACGGCATCCGAAGCAGCTTCTATCGCACGCAGAGCGGACGTGGTTAAGCTAGTTCTAACTCACATAAGCTCTCGGTACGCAAATGCGTCGCCGTTGCTGGAAGAGGCGCGACTCATCTTCCGCAACACATCTGTCGCAGACGATCTGCTTGAAATAGAGGTGCCGTACAGGGATCGGCTCGACTAGGAGACGACTCGATGCAATTGGCGAACACCTCAGACGGTAATGCGCTGTAAATACATCAAGCTTCGAACGCCTTCATCGAGCGTCCTTGATTCCAAAACGAAAACACCCCTATACCGCCTTAGTCCGCGCATTACGCGGCTCCAGTTGATGTTTCCTAAGCCGAGGACTAAGTGCTCATCGGTTTGGCCGTTATTGTCGTGCAGATGAACGTGGTCTACAGGCATTCGCAAGAAGGGGTCTATTGCGTCAGCCGTGTTTGCGTGGCCAACGTCAAAAGTGAAGCCTAGACCATCAACGCGCATGTCTGCTATCTCATCGGGAAACCGACCGAGCAGAAAGTCCACATTGACCATGTTTTCGATAGTCGCAGTGACGCCATGCTCTCTCGCACAACGCGTGAGCTGGAACAGCGCCTCATTATTCTTGCGCAACGCCTTATCCGGGCAGAACGCCGCGAGGGGCGATACATAACCGGGGTGGATTACAAAAACTCGTGCATAGTTTGCCACCGCCTCTATCGCCTCCTCGATCTGCCTAAGAGTTTCACCCCAAATAGGCTCATTGAGGCTCGCAATATTCAAGTCAGAAAATGGAGCGTGAACGCTAATCTCAAGGTCATACGAGGAGCTGAGATAATCAATCAAGGAGATAATGTCGTCATCCAGCTTCTGGGGCCCCTCCGCGATCACTTCCCAGCCTTGGAAGCCGACACCCTTAAGATCCTCGAGGTGCTCAAGATCGACTTGCGCGGACGAAAAATAGACCTTCATTCATTGCTCTCGTCTGTGATCGCTTCTATCACTTTATCAGGCGAAGGCGCTACGACGCGGACGAAGATCGGGCCAAGCGGATCCTGCCAAAAGTTTACCTTTCCGACTAGCGCCGCTTGCTTGTTTAACGTGAACTCAAAAGAGTTGGATGACACTCGTTTCATGAGCTCTGCGTTTGCCGCGGATCGAATTCGCTGTGCTCGCAGAAGGTTGGCAAATGTCTCCAGTGTGTGACTGGTCCCCCTTATAAAGTCGTTTGAACGCTCCAAGGCTGCGTCTGGAAATATGTTCCGGATGGCACGTTCGACTTTATCGTGCACCTCTGTTTCGTGGATTGGGGTTCGCACGCTTATCTCGATACCAGTCGCTGGGACAAGCGACGAGAGTCGCTCAATCACCTTGGATACAGAAGACTTAAACTCTTCAAGGCTCCCTTCATTCGATATGTAGCAGTCACCCGTGCTTAATGCTTCTTCGAGCCCCCAAGCTAACTCGCGTTCGTCTTTTTCTTCAAAGCCCTGAAAACTGAGTGCATCATCGGGGCGGCTTCTGCTCTTGACCCTCTCAAATCTAACTTCAGGGCTCGCAGCTATAGCGATAAGTTTGAAATTGTTATTGAATTCTCTCCTGTACGCATCCACCTCTGCGACTCCCCGAAGACCATCTATCACGACCTTCTGAGATGGGAGCGCGCGGACTGCCGGAATGCACATTTGGGCTATTGCGTCCATCCCACGTAGCGCACGCAGTTCGTTTGCAATTGCGCCGACGTTTTTTTCACTCAACTCGATTCCGCGCTCGCGCATGTATGATCGTACCGCATCACCCATAGCGACGACCACAAACCCGTGGGCCTGCGCTACAGCTGTTGCTTCGGATTTGCCCGACCCCGGAAATCCTACGAAGCCAATGATTAACAAACCGCACTCTCACGGCGCGAGCGGTAGCTCAACATATGTCCTCGTCGCCTTTCTCACGCGTTCGAATTCTAAGCGGGCGCCGACACTCAGCTGCCAGTTCAGCGATCTCGTCGCGCGTTAAGGTGGTCAGATCTCTTCGAAGGCACATCTCAGCTCTTCCCTGCTGAAGTGCATAACGGACCCCAAACTGGTTGGCCATTTCAATGATTTCGTTTTGGCTAAGCAACCCTTTGAAAAGCGTGGTTCTCAATTCAAACTCGAGAATCTTGTGTGCAGCTAATGCTGCGCAGCCTATGTTAATGGCCTTCTTAATCTTCTCGACATATGCATTCGCGTTTCCTATCCCGATGATTCGTGCATATTTTTGTGGATCGGAGAGAGGCGCCTTGAGGTCGATAAAAAGCCCGTCGAGCAACTGAGCGTCGATCAGCGTATCCAGGACCTCGGGGAATGCACCATTTGTCTCGATTCCTATCAGAAGACCGTCTTTTTTTGCCTCTTCAGCTAACGACTGAAGCAAGTTCGGACGCAGCGTCGGTTCGCCACCCGAAAAGATTAGTGCGTTTATATAATCTCTATTGCGCCGAATTTCACGTAGCAACCCGTCCACATCAATTGGTGGCGCGGCACCCCAAATCTTGTAGTTTTGGCAGTAACAACATTTGAAGTTGCAGCCGCGAAGAAATACTACCATTGAGGCTTTTCCGGGCCAATCAATAGTCGAGAACGGCACTACTATGGACTTATCGAAGTTATCAAGGTTCAGTTGCACAGAACACCAACTTCAACCAATATATGTCATGTACCTTGCTCAATGTCAGCCAAATAATATGCTCGGAGGAGATTCTGCTCGAATCTTACTAAGAGCGTAGTCGAAATGCTTCGGCCTTACTACAGTTTCATCAATTATCGCTTGGTGCAGCGCAATCTTCAAAACCTTCTCGACTAGATCCCTGCCTGAAAAGCCCTGCGTCTTGCTTGCTATTTTTGCAAGATCAACCGTTGCGTGCAGTTTGACTGGGAACGTCTTCGCGAAGTTCACGAGAATCTGCAGTCGCTCATCTGTGTCAGGGAGCGTAAATTCAATCTCCTCTTCAAATCTACTTCTCACAGAACCGTCAAGCGCGCTGTACCGGTTGGTAGCTCCTATGGTGCAGATTCCGGACCTATCCTCAATTCCGTCCATCTCCGTCAGTAGGGCGTTCACTATTTCCAGGACGTCGCCCCGGAGTTCTTGGTAGCTTCGGTCCAGCGCTATTGCGTCAAGCTCGTCGAAAAACAAGATACACGGTGCGAGATCTTTGGCTCGCGCATAAAGGAGATGTATCCGCGCGGCCCCTTCACCTACGTGCTCGCCTATCAGCTGAGTCGATTTAACGGTAAGCATAGGCGCATCTGTTAGACTGGATAACGCCTTCGCCATCATTGTTTTTCCAGTTCCAGATGGCCCAAAGAACAAAATGTTCTTGGGAGCCCAGCTGCCAAAGCTTTCAGGGTCTTTCAAGTATTTTTCGATAAGCTTGCATTTCTTCTTTGCCCGGTATTGTCCGACGATGTCGTCAAATAGGATGCCTGCAGCCACCTGAGGGATGCTATTCTCTGCATCTTCTACGACAACTACGGTTGATTTTCCGATCGTCGCATGCTTAGGCTCGACGTTGATGATTTCAAAAGCAAAATCTGGATACATCCGGCGATCAAACAAATAGTCACCCTTCTTTACCGAAGCGCCAAACCATTGCTCTTTTGCGTAATAATCGAATACTCTCGGTTCACTTACCTCCGGGTATTCAAATTCGCTCTTCATGGGGTAGCCTGCAGGCTTAAGTACGATGAACTTGGCAGCAGTCGTGGGGTTTTTAATAGGCGAGGCGTTCATTTTTTCTCTCTTGAGTGAATCACTATTAGAGTCAAGGATTAAATCATTTATGATGCTGCATGCAGAGCGTTAGAGCATTTATTGCGATTGACCCCGATAACGAGATACGACAAAGACTTCTCGCGATTCAGCGTGAGACCCTAGAGATGCACCAGTTCTCATCAGTGAAAGTAGTCCATCCACTTGCGACGCATATAACGTTAAGCTTCCTCGGAAATATCACGCCTCCTGAACTCTCAACTATCCGCGACGCATTAAGGTCTGTCTCATTTCACCCGTTTTGTGTAACGCTCAACGGTATCGGTGCCTTTCCGAACATGAGAAAAATGAGAGTTATCCACGTAGGCCTGAGCGATTCTGCAGATCTAAAAAGATTACACCAGCTTATCGTCGAATCACTGACGGGAGTACACGCAGCAGAGAAGAGATTTGATCCGCACATCACCATAGGAAGAATTAAACGGGCAATTCCTTCAGAAATGAAGGACTTGGCTAACCTTATGGCCCCCCTCTCAACACTTTTCGTTGGGCGTCTCAACGTTTCCTCTTTTCAACTAAAAAAAAGCACCTTGACCCCTAACGGCCCCATATATGATACGCTCGAGGAATTCAAATTATGAAAAACGAGCTAACCCGAGTGCAAATGAACGTGCTAAAACGAATACGACCTTCACGAAGCGAACGTGAGCGTTTGCACCGAGTTACCCAACAGGTGATTGCCGCTGCAGAAAGCGCTATCGCAAGCAGAAATCTGAGTGCGACCGTGGAAGTAATTGGTTCTGCTGCACGAGACACCTGGATTTCGGGCGACGAAGAGGGCGATCAAGATATCGACATATTCATCGGATTTGACACGAGCACTTCGCGCGAAGACCTTGAACGCTACGGATTGGAAATAGGAAAAGAAATTGCGGTCGAAGGCTATATCATAGGTTTTGCCGAGCATCCTTATGTAAAAGCTCGTTGCGGCGGTTTCGCTATTGATGTCGTGCCGCACTACCGAATCAAGAATACGCGCCATATACTCTCAGCAGTCGATAGGACCCCTTTTCATCAGAAATTCGTAGCTGAGCACCTCGACGGGAGACAAGATGACGTCAGACTGTTAAAACAGTTCTTAAAAGGGGTGGGCATATACGGCGCAGAGTTACGAACCAAAGGATTCTCTGGATACCTCTGTGAGCTCCTCGTCATCAAATTTGGCTCCTTTGTAAATGTACTGAAAAGCGTCCAGGATTGGAAAGTAGGGACCTGTATTAGCTTGACTAGCGAACACGCTCGCAACAATTTCACCAGCCCTTTGGCGGTTATCGACCCAGTAGACACAAATCGAAACGTAGCTGCTGCGGTCTCACTAGATAGTTTTTCCATTTTGATTGATGCTGCAAGAAGCTTCCTGGAAAGCCCGTGCATAAAGTGTTTTTTCCCTCAGAAAATGCTGCCCCTCGACGTTAGCGCCTTCCGGGCCATTGTCAAGAAGCGGAAAACGACCGTATTTGGCGTGAAGTTTGATTTGCCGGATCTCGTTGACGACATTGCTTACCCACAGCTCGAACGAGCTCACAAAGGAATGCTGATCGCGCTGCTGCGAAACGGCTTCTCGGCGCTGCGAGGCGACATTTATTACGATCACGGGGAGGCTGTCTTGCTCTTTGAAATGCGAGTTTCGCACCTCCCTGCCGTGGAACGACACGATGGTCCGCCTGTCGACTCAAAGCGGCACGCCAACAAATTCAAAAAGAAATACGTCAACAACCCTGACGTGTTGTCAGGACCATACATAGACGGTGGCCGCTACGTCGTTGAGCTTCCACGCAAGTATCTCACTTTCCCTGAATACGTAGCAGCCGAGTTCAAAAACGTGCGCTCGAGCAAAGCAATCTTGCGCGCGATGGAACAAGGGTTTCAGATTCTCAAAGACGAAGAGCTCCTAGATAGCGACAGGATGCGGCTTTTTCTAGCGCGCTACTTTGACAGGAGACTCAACAATTGCGACTAGAATCACAGTTCCCAGTATTTTGATTGCACCTTGATCGCCCTCTCAACCCGATCGCTGACGTGTTTGGATATTCCGCTGTTGACGTCGTCTTCTTCCGCTTGAGTCGGGAAATCAAATAACGATCCGCATATTGCGAGCGTAGAATCAGCTAGGGCGTGGAGATCATATCCTCCTTCCAGGCAGGCGATGACCTGTCCCTGGGGGGTCACAGATTTCACCCGTTCAGTCAATCCTCTAAATGCGTTCGAGGTGGCAAGCATGCCGCCGATTGGGTCTGCGTAGTGTATATCTTGTCCGGCCGACACGAAGGTGAGTTGAGGTTCGAACTGTTGTGCAATTGGAATGAAGAGGCGGTCATATGCGTAGAAGAAGCCGTCATTATTCACGCCTGGCGGAAGCGGCAGATTCACGGTGAACCCCTCGCCTTCTCCCGATCCTACCTCCTCAAAATCGCCAGTTCCTGGATAAAAAGGTCGTTGGTGCGTCGACACATACAATACACGCGAATCATCGTAGAAGGATGCTTGCGTTCCGTTGCCGTGATGCACATCCCAGTCGACGATTAGGACCCGTTCGATATCTTTACTTAAGATGGCGTACTTCGCCGCGCAGGCAACATTGTTAAAGATGCAAAATCCCATTGCTTTGTTCCAAACTGCGTGATGGCCAGGAGGCCTGACAATCGCCATCACGTTATGCACGTCCGCCATAACGGCATCAACAGCACAAATGACCCCTCCGACGGCGAGGAGCGACACTTCATAGCTTCTCGAGGAGCAATACGTATCCAAATCGAGCCAGCCGCCCCCTGCTTCTGCGAGTCGGCGCACGCTGGCGATATATTGGACGTCATGATTAGTCCCTACTTGGTCGGGGGCCGCTTTGAACGGCTTCAGTATCTGAACACGTCTTGCCCGTTCATCTTCTCGTATACGTTCCATAATTGCATCTACTCGGCTTTTGGATTCGATATGATCCCCCGTGTCGTGGTCTCTGTACGCAGGATCGTACACGATCGCGCCTGCTGGCATAAAGATAAAAGGGCTTCATAAGCTTATTAACATTATCGAACGACTGTCGAAGAAGCTGAGGATGCCTGTTACCAGTCCGGAGTTAGGTTAATTTACTTGTAAACCGCAGTAATGGGTAGAAAATGAGTTCTCTCAAAGTCGAAGATTACATGACGCGCGAGGTAGTTACCGTTTCAGCCTCAGACACGGTGAAAGACGTCATAAGTCTTATTAAAAACACAAAACACGACGGGTTTCCGGTCGTCAAAGACCAGAAGATACTTGGGTACGTCTCATCACTGGACATCTTGCTGTGTGATCCTTCGGTCAAAGTCGCCGATATCATGTCAGTAGATTTAGTCGTTGCTCGTCGCGACATGGACTTGTTTGACGCTGCGCGTGTGTTGTTTAGATCGGACACCAAGAAGCTGCCCGTAATCGATGATAAGAGCCATGTGATTGGCATAATATCAAACACAGACGTCATTAGATCGCAGATTGAACGGGCCACACCTGACAAGGTGTGGAAGCTTATGCGCACGCTGCGAACGATTCACAAAGTCCAAATCGAAGAGCACTTTGGCCAAGTGAGAATTGTCGACCTGGTCCCGACGCAGTCAAAGATATTTGCAGACGAGCTTGAAGGCAGAAAATATGAGCTTGAGAAGGGTCTGGCTGAACCATTAATCGTTATTCAGAAGCGTAACAAGATCTTGCTGGTAGACGGCCATCACCGGGCAGTCGCAGCTAAGCGCTTAAAACTGAAAGAGGCCGACGCTTACATCATTACGATGGATCGAGACGTTTTTTTGGGTATGGAGCGAACGGCCCAGAACGTTGGACTGAAATCGCTAGCAGATATTCAAATCCTAGAGAGTGACAGTCACCCCCTCATCGAAATTACGAAACGAAGCGGCTCGCGAAATGTGTGAGCTTCACGCAAGCGTCACAGAGTTGAGAATCTCGCGCAGCACGTCGGTTCGCGTAATGACTCCCGTTGGAGAACCGTTGTTCGTTACCAGCAGTTGGCCGACGTGATGTTCCTGGAAGAGACGAATGGCCTCATAAACCGGCCTATCGTCTTCAACCGACAGTAAGTTTCGACTCATAATATCTCCTGCGGAGCCGCGGTTTCCAACTGCAATGGCTTTTCCTAAATCCTCTAGCGTGACCACGCCTACGAGTTTCTGATCCTGCTTCACCGGAGCTCCTTGAATATTGTGGTCGATGAGGGTCCTGGCAACTTCTTGAAGCGGTGCGTCGATATCGATCGTGACTAAATCGTTCGAGCCATACTCACTCACCGGCGCTTTCGGAAGAGATATCATCTCAGAGACCAAAACGATGAGTTTGTTCTCCGCATCATTTCTCCCGCAAACCGTGCCTCTTATGGTCAGATTATTCACGGGAGTCGGACCGAGCTTAATAGTGTCGCCAATGTCGAACTCCCGAATGTTTCCAATTATCTTGATCGCTGCACTGCACACGTCCGGATGTGCAACTGTCATAAAATCGATTTCCTCGATAAGAATATCGCGTACTTCAGCGCTATTTTTAATCAGAACAACGTGAGCTTCTTCCGCCATCGTGTCCAGTTCCAGTTCCCGGTATGCGGCGCTAGTGGCTTTGTATCCGCCTTTAGGCCCTGGAACACCTTCCACAAGTTGAAGGGCTTTTAGCGATTGCATTTGGTTTCTTATTGTGCCTGGATTTCGGCCAAGAATCTTGGCTATCTCTTCTCCTCTGATTGAGCGCGGTTGGCGACGATACAAACTGATAAGAGTGCTCAAGATCTCCTTTTGCACGGACGTGAGTTCCATAGCTGTAATTAATATGATTAATTATGAGATATAAGTTTTATTAGCTCGCGATATCTAGGAGTAAGAAATGTTCAATATTCCGACGGTCCCCACCGCAGAAGAGCTATTGGGCAAAGCATTCAGAAAGAGTGTCAGGGCAAGAGCAGGAAAATCGCCAGGGCGGGCGGCAGAAAAGACGATGATCTTAACAGCGTCAAACATCCTGGCGGACAATCTTAGAGCTGTCGTGAGACGATTTCCGAACTTCGATGAGATCGGCGCGTTCTACGCGGAGACAATCGACATCGTCGTTGGATTGGATCAGCTCAGAATATCACTTGCTTCAGTCACTTGGGCATCGACAAAAATCCATCAACTGTCAAGGGCCGCAATCGGGAAAATGGCTCGCGTGTCTGACGCAAAAGCGGTTAGGAAGCAGATGTTTGGACGAACCGCTTCCATCATGAAGGAGATACAGCCGGATCTCGATTTTTTGAATCGCGCCCGAAACACGATTAACGCGCTTCCCGCACTAGACGATGAGCCAACTATACTAGTCGCGGGATATCCGAATGTTGGCAAGTCGAGTTTCGTCGCTTTTGTAACGAGCGCCAAACCCAAGATCGCACTTTACCCATTCACAACGAAGGGCATCATCGTCGGACACATAACGTACTGCGACCGACGTTATCAGATTGTCGATTTGCCCGGACTGCTCGACCGCCCGGTGTCGAAGAGGAACACCATAGAACTTCAGGCGATTTCAGCTCTCAAAAATCTCGGAGACGTTGTATTGTTCATCGTTGATCCTTCGGAGACCTCTGGATACGAAGTATCTGATCAACTAAACCTTCTGCGCGAGCTGAAATCTCAAGTCGGCCTTCCCGTTATAGTCGCAGCAAATAAAATGGACCTCGGGCCGGCAGAACCAGTTGACGAGGCTTTCGGGATCTCAACACTATCTGGTGAAGGAATTGCAGCGGTGCTTAAAGCTTCAATTGATCTAGCTAGTCGCGCACACCACGCTCCCCTGACAATGCAGGTCGATGAAACACCGTGACGGCTAGAATGGCTTGACTCCTACGAGATAGCTTGCTATAAGCAATCCGACGATTGCGCCTGAGTTCAAGAACGGCAAGCCCGCTTGCGGTTTTCCTTTGAGAACTAGCAACATCAGTCCCACATAACCCGCGAGCGTGCCAATAGCCGCGCCTAGTGCAGGAATATTAATGAGCCCAAACATTGGGGCATTCAAGAACGTATTTGCAGATATTACCAAAACGGTCGGGATTACTGCATCGCCCAGCCCCATAAAAAACGCTTCGCGCTTCTCTAGTTTTTCTTCGCCGCTCGCTTGGGAAGCTTCCCGTGACCATTTCATGTGAGAATACCCCCTATTACGGGGGAGAACAAACAATACCGGCAGGTTTAAATCGACGACGCCCTCGGCGAGGCTAACCATATGTTTAGTCTCGTATACTGAGATAAAGTCGTAGATGGCGAGTGCTATTAGGAGTACCAGCGCAGGTAGGACGGCGAAAGAGATTCCAAATATTGCAGCTGCGCCAGCACCTATTAGGATCCCAACGAGATCGATCACGTACCATTCTGGATAATAGAAGAGGAAAAAAGCGGTCACGGCTGTTGCCACTATCGCGATGAGCCACCCACTGTCAAGATTGAGTAGGACTGACGAATAAACGAAGTAAAGTGTTGAGATGATTACGAGGCCAATGATAACTTGTATCACCCACCGTTTGCCGAGCCTGATGATGAGGAGCAAAAATGCTGTGAACACCAAAATAAGCAGAACGTAATAGAGCGGATTCAACACGGATTCTGGATTGCTGAACGCTTGGATGTCTGACGCTCGAAACGGGTTGGCCAATAGAATCGCAATAACCTGGATTGCGATGATGAAGAGCATCATGGTGAACGGCGAAATGCGCTTCAGCACCTCATTCACGAAAAGAGACCCCCCAACCACCGACTGTCACAAACTTGGTCGCTAAAATCAAGCAAAATCAGGCCCCACATCTACCGTGGCCTTATGCGCTTCTGATATATAGAGTTGCGCGCACCACGGCCTCTTCGTTTTAGAACTTAAGAACGCGATGGAAGGATCTGTGAAGCGCTAGGAGGAAACTAATTAACGTAAAATAGAGAAGACCGCTGCTTGTCGTGATGCGTTATTTTTCGCTAGTCAGGTTCGGGAAAGTTTATCCGTCGGTAGGTTTAATGTGGCTGTTCGCATAGCAACAAATGCACTGAGTTGATATTATGGGGGTTCCAATCGGAGAGCTTCTTCCGCGGACCAAGATAGACCTTGAACATGTCGACACTGTCGCCATTGATGCGTACAATGCGATATACCAGTTCTTAAGTATCATCCGGCAGAGGGACGGGACGCCCTTGA
Organism: Halobacteriota archaeon; assembly: GCA_050013755.1. GTDB lineage: Archaea > Halobacteriota > Bog-38 > Methanoflorentales > Methanoflorentaceae > Methanoflorens. The sequence continues at coordinate 12,436 of JBEKER010000022.1, read as the reverse complement.
TGGATCGTACAGGGAGGGTCACCTCTCACCTCTCAGGGCTGTTTTATCGAACCGCTAACATGATAGAAGCGGGCGTTAGGCCAGTCTACGTTTTTGACGGCGAACCGCCAGAAATGAAAAAGGACACCGTGATAAGGCGCAGGGAAACGCGCGAGCGTGCGACGCAAGAATGGGTGCAGGCTCGAGCAGAAGGAAGAGTTGACGCGTTTAAATACGCGCAAGCGTCGGCTCGAATTGATAGTCAAGTGCTTGAGAGCTCATTTGCCCTGCTACGTTACCTCGGAATCCCGGTAGTCCTTGCTCCGAGCGAAGGAGAAGCACAAGCGGCGTATATGGCAATCAAAGGAGACGTCTCGTATACCGGATCTCAAGACGCCGACGCACTGCTTTTTGGAACGCCTCGGCTAGTCAGAAACCTGACGATAACTGGACGGCGCAAACTGCCGGGCAAGAATGTTTACGTGAGTATCAGTCCTGAATTATTTGAGCTCGACGAAATTCTCTCCTCTTTGGAAATTACTCGAGAGCAGCTCATTGAGGTCGGCATCCTTGTCGGGACTGATTACAACAAAGGAGTAAAAGGGATCGGACCAAAAAAAGCCTTGAGAATGATTAAACGCTTTGGCATTGCAGAAGCGCTGGATAATCTTGGAGCGAGCATCGACTATGGCCCTATCAAACAATTTTTCCTCGACCCTGACGTCACTGACGAGTATAGTTTAGCGTGGACGCCTGCAAAAGAGCAAGAACTTCTCAGTTTCCTTTGTGATGAGCACGATTTCTCGCGAGAAAGGGTCGAAAACACCTTAAATAGGATGGCTAACGCTCAGAAGGGTGCAGATCAGAGATCACTCTCCCAGTGGCTGTGAAGGTAGCTTGTGGGCTTAGAAACAGAAGCGGTTGGCTCGCCCACCGTCACGCGCCTCACTAAACCCGTATTTGCCGACAAGCAAAACGAAAGCGACGGCCCCGTGCGCCTCCTTTGTTATCTCGTGGTTCTTGCAAACCAAATATAGTTCTTGGAGTCCCCTTCCCAACGGTAGCACCAATCGACCTCCAGCTTTCAACTGTGCAAGCAACGGAGGCGGAATGTCAGGAGCCGAACAAGTGACAAGAATCCTGTCGAACGGAGCTTTTTCAGCGAACCCCAAAGACCCGTCGCCAGTGTTAACGATCACATTCGCAGGCACGCGCTTCCTAGCTTCTTGCGCTAACCGCTCAAATCTCTCGATTGTGTAGACAATTCCGTCCCCCGCAAGGTGCGCTAGCACAGCAGCTTGATAACCGGAACCGGTTCCTACCTCAAGTACATTTGACGACGGCTCGACGCTAAGGAGTTCACACATTATCGCAACCATATGAGGGGCAGAAATCGTCTGTCCGTTTCCAATTGGCAGCGGCTCATCGTGGTACGCGTAATCGTGCCATCTGTGAGGCACATAATCTTCGCGCTTTACCGTGTTCATCGCGCTTACTACTCGCTCACTTATACCCCGGCGCTTCAAGCTTTGCAGCAGTGATATTCGTTCCGGCTCCAAGGACATCGTTTGTTTACCGCCTAATCGCCGACTTGCGAGATCCACGTTGGGTTGACCTGGATCGCTCATTTCTCCTCGCGGGGCCTGTGACATAGACTCTCGCAACGTCTTTTGCCTTTACGCTTTGCCCTGCGCGGTCAAGAACGGGGCCCCGCCTGACCTTAACCCGCGCAATCTTTCCGTGCTGTTCTTCGTGCCCAACGACAAATTCCTTTTCGCCGTCAAACGGCACTTTATACGATCGTGTGATATTGCCTGCGTGAACTGCTATCTTAACGACTACCTTATCGATCTTTTGCGCCCAAACCACCCTAATCGTCTCGGCTCCAGCTTCGGTTGCTCGCACTCCGTCACTAAGTTCGATAGCGGTGATCCGCACGGCGTCAATCGACCCATTTTCCACGATCATCTCGTCTCGGACGCCCAATCGCTCATCCACTCCTACCTCAAACCATCGCACGTATGATTGATCGTAATTGCTCACGACGACCTTGAGTTTCACCATCGGGGTACGATCCGCTGGTTCAGCCTGATGCGTTACGTGACAGCTTGTGCAGCGCACCACGAGTTTCTTACCGCTGTGCAGGACTTCGTGCAGCACTTTTTTATCTGGCGAGCACGAGTAACACTCAAGGTTTATCTCTCGATTCATTACACATCAATCAATACTTGCGCAGAGGAGTATAAATATAGAATATAGCATGATAAGCGACACGATCCGAGCCAAGGGCCATTGCAATATTACGGCGAGACACAAAACGACGCTTCAAATCACCAAAGATGCCCATATCTCAAGACGGGCAGATTGCGTTGTCGCAGTTTTGGCCGACAAAGCTCTAAGCGATCTGACCAGTGAAGTCAAAGCTGCGTTGAAGACCAACGCCGCGAAAGTCCGCTTTAGGATACACACGGGACACGCGAGCGAAGTTATCACAGGTTTCGGAAGCGCTGATTTAGCGCAATCAGATGCGAATGATATGGTTGTCAGAAAGAGTGGGTTCACCTCAGGGCGCACGCTTATGATCGGTGCAGACAAAGCAGCGGCGGATCTCGATCGCGGCTTTGTCGAAAAGTTGAAAAAGTCTGAGAGCATAACTATAATTGTAGAAGTTGATTTTGAATAGCACCAATCGAGCGTGCAATTTGGATTTAGTGCAATTCTGCGAATCTTTGCCGATTACCAGCATATAGATAGGTTTAAATAGAAACGTAAAGAATTAGAGAGTGTTACTGGTTTTTGTTTACTATTTGCTGAGGACATAAAATGACTAATGTCGACCACTATAAAGGCACGACTACTATAGGTATAGTCTGTAAAGACGGTGTTGTGCTCGCATCAGAAAGCCGCGTGACTATGGGCAACTTCATATCCAGCAAAGAAGGCAAGAAGATTTATCAGATTGATGATCTCGTCGGTATGACGATCGCTGGCGGCGTAGGCGATGCGCAGAGCCTTGTGCGCACCATAACCGTAGAGGCTAAATTATACAAGATGAGACAGGGCAAACCGATGACCGTCGGAGCAATAGCAACTTTGTTGTCAAACATTCTGAACAACAACCGTTACTACCCATATTTTGTGCAGCTCATGATAGGCGGCTTCGATAAGAACGCCTCGTCGCTGTATTCCTTGGACGCTGTAGGAGGTCAAATTGAAGAGCGTTTGGCTTCAGCGCAAGGATCGGGATCTCCATTAGCTTTTGGCGTCATAGAAGATCGATACGGCGAAAAAATCTCCGTCGACGAGGGGGTAGACCTCGCTATTAGAGCGCTTTCGTCCGCAATGAAGAGGGATTCGGCCTCAGGCAACGACATGCGGATCGTGCAGATCACTGCAAAGGGATATGTCGAAGTAAACAATGATGAGATAGACAAAAGAAAGGCCGCTCTAGCAACCTAAACAATCTATTTCTTGCCAACTTTTATTCTCGTATTTTTTTTTTGTTTTTGTGGAAGTCGCACAATGCCAGTTGAAGAAGCACTTACTGAGTTAACACAGCGTGTGAAAGAACGCTTGCCTTCTAACATCAAGATTACCGAACTTGAGTTTGAAGGGCCGGAAGTCGTGATCTACACTGACGATCCTCGCGCGTTCGCAGACAACGGAGAGATAGTTAAAAAACTCGCCCGAGAACTGCGTAAGCGCATAGTAGTAAGGCCAGATCCTCGCGTTCTGGCAGACCCCGAGAAGTCAATAGAAGAAATAAGCGATATCGTGCCCGAAGAGGCAGGTATTACGAACCACTATTTTGACTTAGACACCGGTGAGATCGTTATTGAGGCCAAAAAACCGGGACTTGTAATCGGAAGGCACGGCGCCACACTCCGAGAGATTACGAAGCAGATAGGGTGGACGCCACGTGTGGTACGAACCCCTCCGATCGAATCGGTTACTGTGAAGGAGATACGCCAGTACTTACGCTCTTTCAGCGACGAGCGTAAGGAGCTTCTGAAAGCGATGGGCCGAAAGATTCACAGGGAGGTCACCTCAAAAGACCAATGGATACGGGCGACTACTCTCGGCGGATGTCGTGAAGTCGGTAGAACCTCTTTTGTGCTCTCGACGCCTGAATCGAGGATACTAGTCGACTGCGGTGTTAACGTAGGATCAGAAGACAATGCCACGCCCTATCTTTACGCGCCTGAAGTGAGCCCCCTCGACCAGATTGACGCAGTTGTCGTCACGCACGCACACCTCGATCACGCAGGCCTGGTCCCGCTCCTATTCAAGTACGGATATGAAGGCCCGATATACTGCACGCCGCCAACGCGTGACCTCATGTCGCTTCTGCAACTCGACTACATTGATGTGGCGGCCCGCGAAGGCCGTAAGATCCCCTACGATTCAGCTAAGATACGGGAAGTCATAAAACACTCGATTGCGTTGAACTATGGCGGAGTCACCGATATAGCCCCCGACGTACGACTGACGTTCCACAATGCGGGACACATCCTAGGGTCATCGATAGCCCACTTTCACCTGGGTGAGGGGCTCTACAACGTCGCTTTCACTGGAGACTTCAAGTACGAACAAACCAGGCTGTTTGACGCAGCAGTTAATAGCTTTCCAAGGCTCGAGGCGTTGATAATGGAGGCGACCTACGGCGGACCACACGACCAAACGCCGTCGAGACGAGAGGCTGAGAACAAGCTGTACTCCATCATACGCCAAACGCTGTCAAAGGGCGGCAAAGTACTCATACCGGCATTCGCGGTGGGACGAAGCCAAGAGGTTATGATCGTTCTCGAGGAGGGGATTCGCAAGAAGATAATTGACGAAATACCCGTGTACCTCGACGGCATGATCTGGGAGGCGACTGCTATTCATACGACGTATCCCGAGTACCTCAATAATGACTTAAGAAACATGATATTTCACGAGGGCATGAATCCGTTTCTCTCAGATAGTTTCGTGCGGGTGGAGCAAAACATGCGCGACGACATTGTGCGGGGAGAACCGTGTGTAATTCTCGCCACCTCAGGAATGCTCAACAGTGGCCCCGTAATGGAGTATCTAAAAGCGCTTGGACCACAGCCGAATAATACCTTAGTCTTTGTAGGGTATCAAGGAGAAGGGACGCTCGGGCGGCGCATACAGAAAGGGTGGAAAGAGCTGCCGATGTCAAACAACGGCAAAACTGCCACCATGCAGATGAATATGAATGTCGAGACGGTTGATGGATTCTCTGGGCACTCAGACCGACAACAACTAATTGAATACGTTAAGCGGCTAAACCCCCGACCGGAAAAGATCGTCACAAGCCACGGCGAGGAAAACAAATGCATAGATTTGGCGAGCACCATATACAAGAAATTCAAGATTGAAACCAGAAGCCCAATGAATCTTGAAACAGTCCGATTTCTATGAACATTCAACAAGTGTGATTGGCGTCGCAAGACGTCGCTTGGTAATAGTCACACACATCCGTAAGCGGGCACTTCCAGTGCTGCGGCCCCCGCGCGACGCATATTTCTCTACCTAATCTAATTAGGGCTAGATGGGCGAACTTTCGTTTTCCAGGCGGTATTTCGTCTTCTAAAGCCATCTTAACTGCGTCATAACCTCCTTTTTGCGGAGCCAGCCCGATACGTCGCGACACTCTAAAAACGTGTGTGTCGACGGGGATAATATCAAAATCGCGGGCAAAAACGAGGACTACATCTGCTGTTTTTGGCCCAATGCCCAAGACTTTTTGGAGCCGTTCCCTCGCCGACTGGTAGCTGCCACCGATGAACGACCACGTATCGCCTTCGTAGTTTTCTATTACTTCACGCGCGACCGCGCGTATGCTTCTCGCTTTCGTCTCGTACAATCCCGCCTGCTTGATAGCGCGCTCTACGTCTTGAACATCTGCCAAAGAGATGGCCTCAACGGTTTGATATTGTGAAAAAAGACTCCGGAAGGCTGCTCGGGAATTTGCGGAGGAGGTGTTCTGGGACAAGATCGTCTCTGCGATTAACCAAAAAGGCTCGTTTTGCTCTCGCCAATACTCGTCGTCGAATTTAATGTTGCCGAATATCGACTCGAGTCGCTGTATAACAAGCTCTCCTTTCGTGGACTTCCAATTCATAATAAATCCGGATCGTAGCTATAGTAGGTGGTAAACTGCTTTCTAAGCTCCGGCGGATCAAGATCCAGTGTCACGAGGCATAACGCGTGGATAGCCGATTGCTGCGCTACCTGCAAGCTGTAATCGGGCCCCTCATTGAAGGTGAAATCTGATTTAAAGACGTCGAGCTCGGCTAAAAGCCCGCGATAATCGGGGAACGTAACGAGCTTCTTCCTCATCAACAGATTCAAATGCTCGTACGAAGCCGCAAGACGCGACCGCGTGAGCTTGATGCGCTGCACATAGACGCCTTCGGACTCGAGCGCGTGAAGCAACGCCTCGTCGACACCGCTGAAGGCCCGAACTACTGCACCATTATAAGTGCTAGACACGTAACGAAGCCGTAAGATCTGTTCTTCTACCGGTTCTGCCGGATAGCGCTCAAAATGCACGACGGTGTAATCCTTGAGGTCAAAGACGAGAACGGTGCACTTATCCGCTTGACGCGCGGGAATCCACCCTATGAAGTAGTAACGCTCCGGTAATGGTTGCGTGATGATATCAGAGGCCACACATTCAGTAGATGCGGGAAATAACGAGCCTTGTAGCTGATTGAGGGCGAGCGTGGTTGCATCGACCTGATCATCATTGACGGCGGTGGGGAAGTTCAGGAGTTCAGCCAGGTAGTCGTGAACCCAAGCATAGTCGCCGTCGTCGGGTTTTGGTATATAGACATTCTTAGACCGCCACACAGGCACACAGTTGAGTGCTCGCATTTCCTTCGAACGTTTGACGTGAATAGGAATAATCCCGGGGACTTCATCTTTCAAGTGGGAAGACAACGCAGCGCCAAGTGTTTGAGCTTCTACGATCTCTGCGCGGCTTTGGGGCCAGTGTTTTAATAGGTCTTTCATCGCCGCAACGGTTTCGTCAAAATCCCACCTGCCGCGAACTTGGTCTAGCAAATAGAAGTCAGCACCGATTTTGCCCCACACCTGCCCTACCGTGAAATCTGACGTACTGCTTTTCGTTTGAGCTGTATCCCACGCTTGGATGACCGTATCCATGTATGGCACGTACTCGGGATCGAAAAACTGAATCCAGCTTTCTTTAAAGATGCTGCCCTCTTCCTGCACGAATTCGCAACGGTACTCCTGCTCAAACCACGCGTTGGGCAAAGTGCGCCGCTCCTGGTCCAAGAACTCCTTCAAGATGCGCGGGCACTGGTCGGCAGTGATTTTGATCTTTTTCCAGTCCGGCTCTTGATCCCACACGTGCCAGAATATGCCCTGTTTGCCGTGTGGTGTGCTGAGGAGGATTAACCGCCCCCGTGAAACGGCGAGCATGGGCCTGACGTCGGAGTAGTAGAGCTCTTCAGATACGCGAGCGGCTTCGTCGACAAGCACCATAGAGGGGCTGAAGCCTCGTGTGGTCGACTCAGACCCAGGCAGTGCGAGGATGCGGCTGCCGTTTCTGAGTTTGAGCGTTGTGGCTGAGTGAGCATCACTGCCGCCGGGCCTGCCCAGCTGGCGATAGAAGGCGCCGATCTTTTCAAAGAGCAGCTCTGACTGCCGCAGCGACGGAGAAATGATAAGTACGACTGAGCTAGGAGTGGTCAGGGCGTGGTGGAGCGCGAGAATAGCAACGGCGGTCGATTTCCCGGACTGCCGTGAACAGTTGAGGATGACGCGCTCGTCTGTTGAGATGAGCAGGTCGCGTTGCCAAGGGTCGGGCTCGAAGCCCAACAATCTCGCAAACGCTATGGGATCGTTGGGGATTCGTGCGCTGGCGTCATCATCAGCTCTCGCGTGAGACCTGTAACGCCTTTCCAATCGCCTAATCCTCGAGTGGTGTCGACCCATTCTCGCGCTCCTCGAGCGCCGTGATTCGACGCTCGCAATCGGCCGTCTCGATCAGCCGCAGGCCGACCTCAACGACTCGCAGCTGAATCCGCAGCCTCGTTTCGGGCTTTAGTGAGGCGTTTTTTGCGTCGCACGTCTCAGCCCAGATCTGGTTGAGCTTGCCGCGAAAGTCTTCCACGGTCTCAAACTTTCTTTCGGTTAGACATTTGTCCAACCCTTTTCTTGTCCAACTCTGCGCTCGTTGCCTACGCTTGTAGGCCTTATCGTAGTCGCGCCGTCGTTGGAGGTCTTTATAAGCCATTTGGCCTCCTCTGAACTTTCAGTTCAGTTACCAAGCCGCAGGCGCGATGGCACCCAAAAAACAAGAGGAAACGCTTATAACGACAGGCGTCTTTGATCATCTTGCTTCTGGTGTGCGATGTGCGTGTGTCCTGTCCAGACTAACAGCACATCGCGCCCGGGACTTTCCTAAGTAGCGTTAAGGTGTCATCTTCTTAAACTTTGTGCATAAGCTTCTTTTTTTTAAAGAAGGCCTTGCTGCCGATTTATTATAAAAAATCTCGAAAAAACATCAACTGCAGGGGTGTGTCATGTCCATCACATCGGGCATCGTTGCGATAGCTTATCTATCGCTTGATGTGCTATGCTCCTTTAAGATAGTCGCGCCAGACTAACTCATTCTGTGTACTCCTTGTCCCACCCTGGTCGAGTAAGGCGCTGTAAGCACTGCCGATCGCATTGGGGGTTTATTCACGACAGGCGCGAAACGAAGACCAAGGAGCATCGTGAAAGTCGCTATGTGGCGCCCAGACACGCCGATCTGACATAATCGTGGCCGGGAGCTATATGGCACTCGCCGCGAAGCACCAAGACGGCGCTTCAAACAGCAGTTGCACAACAGCCCGAACAAAGGTGGTCGTGGCTAAAGAAAACATTATGAGGCATCGGCCGTTCTATGTGCATTTCAGTTACTCTGAGAAAGCTCAGAACACTAGTAGGACCTAATATTCTCTCTTTCTTTACATAGCGCTTGAAAGCTGCACGATCGGCACGTCTGGAAGCTCGGCATTCCCGGAAATCGCTTCTAACGTTTTCGAATCAGAGACTAAAGTCTTCCGCACTCTTTCGAACGGTTCGCCTGACATTTACAGCTTGAGACTAAAACTACTGTTTCAAAGAGAATTTACGCCGCCAATTGAGTTCAAGCCGCTCGTCCCAGAACTGATTTTCATCAAAAACAAAACGAAGTGGGGGCTAAGCCTTAAAGGAAGGGCAATGATAGAAATCCCGAAAAGAGATTATAATATCATCGTAAGAAGCGCTTCAAGCGGACCCTCTTAGACACAAAGATTTGACGACTAATTGGCGGAGCAGAAGAAACAGCGCTAGAAGAAGAATAGAAGTTTTTGGTTTAAAGATATGATAAACGCGCAATGGCACAGAAATCAAAAGAACTAAGGGCTCAGCTAACTCCTGAGTGCATCAGAAAATGAGCATTTGGATGGTACGAGCCGGAAGAAAGGGTGAGCATGAGCAAGAAGCTTTGCAAGAAGGATTAGTCGCTATCAGCTTTGACGCTGCTGACTTGTCCACATGCAGCACCAAAAAATGCGTAAAAAGCCTTGTATTTGCAAAAACATCCGAATGCTTCTAAAGCCACCGTGAGAAACGTGGCGGGGCAGATATGGCGATTTGTGCATGATATTCAAAAAGGGGACTTGATAGCACTTCCTCTTAAAAAGCAAAAAGCCATCGCCATGGGACAAATCGAAGGCGATTATGAGTATAGACCGAACGAAACAGGTCTACGTCACATACGTCGCGTATCGTGGGTCAAGACGATACCAAGATCCCGATTTGATCAAGATCTGCTGTACTCGCTAGGCTCTTTCATGACGGTATGCCAGATTTCAAGAAATGATGCAGAAAATCGCATCTTGAAGTTGCTCGACGAATAAACCGAGCGTTCCGCATACTTGAAGGAACTCCTTATCGCTATCCTATCTGTTGTTGCTAAGGATACATTTAACTACGTAGCTTATGCTTTTGTTTTGCCAAACAAACCAAAACGCTTTTGGTAGTTCACGATTTCACGAAACTAATGACTTCACTGACTTTCTATGGTGGGGTCCATGAGATTGGCGGAAACAAAATCCTTCTCGAAGACCAAAAAACGCGCGTTTTTCTTGACTTCGGCATGAGCTTCGCTCTCGCCAACCAGTATTTCGACAAGTTCATGCAACCCCGAGAATGCAACGGTAACATAGATTTCCTCGAATTTGGGTTGCTTCCTAATTTGGATGGGTTGTATCGCGATGATTACCTCGAACATTGCCAACCACCCACAGAAGAAGAACGGAGTGTAGTCAGAATTGACTTGACAAACGCAGCAACGGTCGGACGCAGCTTATCGTGTTGTCATATTCACTAAATCGTAAGACTTAATTTCAGCAGGCTGCTTTTATTAGGCAGTGGCTTGTCACGGGAGGGTGAGATGGGTCAATGCACATTTCTTGAACTGGCCAAGCGAGTTCTGGAGGAAGAAAAGAGGCCGTTATCTTCGGTAGAGATCTGGGAAGTTGCTAAGGATAAAGGATACGATCGAAACGTGGGATCGCGCGGTAAAACACCGTGGACAACCATCGGTGCTCAAATCTATGTCAATATTCGTGATAAGGAAGACAGCCTTTTCTTTAAAACAGACTCACGTCCAAGACGGTTTTATTTACGCTCTCTTGCAACAGATGTTAAGATCGATACTGTTGCGATCGATACGGGCTACCCAAAAATAGCCAAACACACGTATCTCGAAAAAGATCTGCACCCCTTTCTCGCCTACTACGCCAATCTGTATTTGAAAGCATATGTCAAAACCGTTCACCATCTCAAATCAAAAAGAGAGTATAGTGAATGGCTTCATCCCGACCTAGTTGGGTGTTATTTTCCAATAGAAGAGTGGGAGGAGGCCGTAATTGATTTTGGGGCCGCTATCGCCAGCACTTCAATAAAGTTGTTTTCATTCGAACTCAAGCGCGAACTTAACTTCTCGAATCTCCGCGAGTCATTTTTTCAAGCCGTCTCAAATTCCTCTTGGGCGAACGAAGGATATCTTGTTGCAGCTGAAGTCAACGCGACCGATGATTTCCTCGATGAGCTAAAACGGCTATCTTCATCATTCGGTATAGGTGTGATCCAGCTAAATCTCATAGATCCAGACTCATCAGAGTTGCTTTTTCCCGCACGATCCAGAGAAGTATTAGATTGGGATACGATCAATAAACTCACGATTAATCCAGACTTTGAAGCATTTTTGAAGAGAATTACGATTGACATAAAGAGTAAAGAAATCAGGAAAGAAAGATACGACAAGATATTAGATAAAGAGGAGCTGATCTGGCATATCGAAAGCTAATTGTTGAATCGTGGGTTGAATCAAAGCCGAAAGGTGACAGCCGAGTAAGTCTCCCAACAGGTTTCGGAGCATTTGAAATGGAGCTCGATTTAACAAAGGTGAGAATTGGCCACAGTATTTTGGCCCTGTCCGGATGAACAAATCCACGGTCAGGGCATTTGAACCGCGACTGAGCCTTTAGATCAATAGGTGAGATTATGCAACTCATAGGAAAATCAAAGATTGGCAAGAAACGTTCAAAACCAAGCATTACGTATCCGCTAATCCGTCTACCAAGAGAGCAGGCTGGAATCATCGGCAGGCTGGCCAACATCTATGAGACCGAACGTGAGGGCTGCACCGCATTTGTCATAACCTTTGAAGATGAAGAGAAAAATCGATCGACAAGCCAAGTTGCGCAACCTCCCTCAAAAGTTGGACAACCACTACCTCAGAATGTGGGAGATTCTCGCCTCGCAGCTCTCGAATCAGAAATCGCAGAGCTAAAATCAATTCTCATTCACCATAAAGTCCAAAAAGATAGTAGATTATCTAAAGAAGAGAAAATCAAAGGCCGAGGGCGAGATTCGAACCCGCGTCGTGGCCTCCACAGGGCCGCTACCTCTGCCCACCGCGCAAATGTGCCATAAAACGTCTTTTGATCTCAGCTGCCGAGCAGGGTAAGTCCGGAACGCTGGCATTCCCTGGCTTTATTACGACGTGAATTAACTTAGGACCTGTCTGGAGCTGCAATGCTGTGAGCACATCCTCTGCCGTGTATGCTTTAGTTGTGTGTTCGATCCCAAAACCTCGCGCCAGAAGCTCCAAGTCAAGCTCTTGACTCGCCGTACACTGATCTCCGGTAGAGCCGTACGTACCGTTGTCAAGAGCGACAACAGTTAAATTGTCTCGTGCCTGTTGAGCGATACTGCACATAGCATTCGGATTCATCAAGAGGCTTCCATCTCCGTCGAGCACAACAACTTCGCCTTTGTTATAAAGAGAAATGCCAAGTCCGATCGAAGAAGCTAAACCCATACTTCCGAGCATATAAAAGTTACTCGGTTGATCGCAAAGGGCATACAACTCCTTGCA
>JBEKER010000021.1:0-25079 GCA_050013755.1 Halobacteriota archaeon | reverse complement strand
GGGCATCCTCTCCATACTGAGCGCCACATTTTTTGGCGCTGACGCGATCGTATCCGAGTACGAATCAAAAACCGGGTACTTCCTGTTTCCAAATCCGATCAGGAAGACGGCGATATTTCTCGGCAAGTTCATTGCAAGCGCGCTCGTGTCTGTGGGTGCGATCGCGCTCTATTACGTGATAGCGGTTGTGTCGGTGCGCGTGATCGACGGCAGCATCCCGGCGAACACCGGATTGTCATTTGCGTACTCGGTCGTGTACCTGTTCGCCATCCTTGCGATCGCCTACCTCTTCAGCGCCATAATGCGCAGTTCGGTGTACTCGCTCGTCCTGACGTTCTTCACGTTCTTCCTTATACTGCCAATTATCGACGCTGTCGGCTCAGTCGCGAAGTTCAAGCCGTGGTTCTCTATTACCTTCGCAAACGGAATTGCACAGTACGTATTCGAAAACCCGTACCCGACTGATAAGATCTTCACGACGAGTGCCCCGGGAGGGCCAACCGCCGGCGTGCAAACGTATTCGCTTGCGCAATACTACCCTGAGATACGACTGAGCCTCATCGTGATGGCCGTGTACTTCATCGTCGCATTCGCGTTGAGTATTTACTTAGCCCGACGAAGAGAGATGTAGAAACACCGAAGGAGGCGAGAACGTGGCAAAAAAGTTCGTGATCAAGACGAAGACAGGCATCGATGTGCGCGAGTACCGGTGCAAGCCGAAAAACGCCATAGCCGCAGTGGTTGGCGAAACAGACCTCGCCGATGGAGTGATCTTCCGAACCGAAGATACCAAGTTCGTGGTCGTTTCAGAGGGGGCGAGCGCGGTCTACGACACGTACGACGACCTGCCCGCAAGCGTAAAGCAGCAAAAGACTGAATCGGAGCTATAAAGGACTGACAACCGTTGGGTTGCCATCAACGATTCGCCCAATCCTGAAGCGTGGTCGGACTGGGGCGTTTTGCCGTTTCCTCCGCATCAACCGCAGATTGGCCGATGCCGAGGAGCTGCATAAGCATTAACGCATTACGCGGCGCGTTGCCGCGAGGATGGTTATTGAAGTAAACCCAGACGGGCTCTGTGCCGCCAAGGCCGGTTTTGATGTTCGTAATCCGTTCTTTCCACGGCACTAGCTCCTCCTCGGTGTAGGTGTACTCATAGCGTTGCGACCGGTCGGGATCATCCCCTCTGTGCCGTTTAAACCACTCTTCCGTGTTTCTGCCGTGCAGCCGAATGTACGCACCCGTTGTTGCGGCCGAATCCGCAATCACGGTCGGAAAAGACGGCCCGTCCACGATGCACGGCTTGACATTGTTGCGTTCGAGCATCGCCTTCGTTCCCGGCTCAAAATCAAGCCGCGTGCTGTCAAGCCATGAGGCGTGTCGAAACTCGACGAAATAAGCATAGTCGTCTGTATGAAGCGCGGCCAGGAGCGCATCAAGCTTCTCCAAGTTATCGGTCCTGTACCCGTGCTCGATGCGCTTAACGTAGGGCGTGAGCTGGATGAGAATGGCGCCGAGCAGCTGGTTTTGACTAATTGGCGACACAACGGTGTTCTCAAATTCTGAGGCCATTTCGTGAAGATCCTCAAGCTCATAGAAACGCGGGAACTTGAGCGAGTATTCGAAGCCCTCGTGCTTCAGGCCCTTCTCGATCCAGATATCGGTGAGCTTATGGTTAGGAATGCGGTAGTACGTGCTATTTATTTCCACTGTTGGAAAGAGGGTGGCATAGAAGTCAAGCCATTTCGGCTTTTCATCGGACTGATAAATGGGGCCCACCCAGTCGTCATAGCTCCACCCGCTCGTTCCTACCTTGACCTGGTTACGCAAGCGACTCGCGCGCGTGAACTCGTGCATATCAGACTCCCACGTCCGTGTTATAGGCACAACTCGCGAGAAGTTATTGCCCGTGGAGTTTATGAACCCTGCGGCAAACGCCCCAAGTATCAGACTGCGATGCCACACCTCAAGGATCTCGAAACGCAACGCGTCATTCCAGTCCCCGCCGGCGCCCCCACCTTTTTTCCGCGATTTATGTTTTTTGGGAGAAGCCCGAGAGACAACCGAGCGGTCGCCACGGTGAGGTCTTCATAACCCTTAAATAGCAGCCAAATGAAAGGGTAGATCGTGAAGGTTAAGGCTTATACTCTCAGCACGTGTCCGCACTGTCGGATGACCAAGGCATTTCTTACGGACAACAACGTCGAATTTGAGTACGTTGACGTCGATTTGTTAACTGGCGAAAAGCGCACAAAAGTTTTGCGCGAAGTGTACCGACTAACCGGGGGTTATTCGTTTCCCGTCATCATCGTAGGCGACGCCGTAATCGTCGGATTCAATCGAGAGCGACTGCAACAAGTCCTGGAGCTCACATAAGCGCTCCCACAAGCTGCTCGTGGATGCCCGGAGGCCGAGTGCGGATCGCCAGCACTCAGAAGAAGTCAGCTATTCGAGCGGTCACTCCTTGATCACAACGGCGTCCAACCTGCAAGAAATCTCTTGCAGGCAAGCGATCGCAAGCTCGGTCGCCGTCAATCCAAAGCGCATTTTTTGAGGGAAGAAAAGTGGCTGGCTGTATCGAACAGATGGATTATGAGATTTTGCTCAAAAATGCCACGTTCAAAGACACGTTGCGCTACATCACCGAACACGCCGCTAAGGTGTATTACGTCGGACCTGGATTCAAGGTCTTTGACCGACGGTTAATAGGCCTTCCGCCCGTGCCCGTCGGCGTGGGTCCTAACTACATCATGCTCACGTACGTGAAGCCGTGCCATGGGTCTTTTGTTTTGAAGCTTCCGCGCGACGAGGAAGAAATAGCGCGAATCGTAGCCGAGGACAAGAAGTACAACAACAAGCGCAAGAGCAAAGGCTGACACGCATCTGCATCTAAGTTCCTTGTTTGATCGTTCTCAACTCACGCTATTGTGATGGAGACGCCTTTACGTTGCAAATTTTCGGCCGCTCTGTTCTTCGCGGGTCTTCGTGCCAAGGCAAATCGGGGGTCTCTTCCTTGATCCGTTCTTGTGAATAAAAAGGCTCTTCTGTCCCCCGCAAGGTCATCCTAATAGAAGAGAGCCGCAAATTGAATGAACGAGTCAGGCGTGCGCCCCGCGGGATTTGTGCCCCATGTTCTCGATATGGTTTTTCAATCCGCGCAACAACACCGTCAAGAGTCGCTGCGTAGTGCTGCTGATCACATAGTTACGATAATCGGAATCAGTCTCAGCAAACACTTCTGTGGCAGAAACGACGGTCTTGGGACCATATGAGGTGAAGTCATACGTCATGGTCCCTCTCGAGCCGAACACATCGCCACCTAAGACGATCCGCCTTCCTGGCAGGACTTGCTGCACGAACGAGCGAGTAGTCGCCTGTATCGGCGTGAAATCAGTTTTGTATCGCATGACAAAGGCGCCTCCAGGCGCCCATATGGTGCCTCCCGAGACGCTGGTCACCTCGATGATCAGCGGATTCCAGTCGCTCCAGCGATGTATGTCAGTGAACACTTCCCAAACGAGCTGTGGTGTGGCGCTTATTTCGATCGCAGATGAGACACGGATTGGCACGGGCGAGCGTACACGGTCAAACGAGATAAGCGTTCGCAACGGAGGTCACGCCTCCGGCTTTTCAAGGCAAGCCCAACGTCGTGACAAACGGCAACTTAGTTGACTGACAATGTTAGGGCGTGGTTCTAAAATTGCAGCAGAAGGTGCCCTGGTGACGAAGGCGCATTCTGACGTTGCCGTTGATCAAACGACAGCTGGAGAAATTATTTACGCTCGGAACCACAAAACAAGGTTACGGTGATACTAGTTGGCAAAATGGATTTGCGGTATTTGTGAATGGGTCTACGATGAAGACGTTGAGGGCGTTCTGTTTGATGAACTTCCCGACGACTGGGTGTGTCCGGCGTGCGGCGTCGATAAATCTTTTTTTGAAAAGGAAAGCGAATAGGCGTATTGTTGGATCAATGCGTCACCACTTTTTTCTGACATAGCGTCGGGCTCACGGCGTGGGTCCCCCTACGTGATGATCTGCCTTTGTTTTTTTTGCTTCCGTGCCTGCTAGTTCTATCGCCGATTGTAGACTGCACGATCGGTGAGGCAGATTTATTACCACGTCTCCTGCATTGACGGATGATGAAGTGCCTTCTCGTCGCCGGGACTCAGAGCGGGATAGGCAAGACCACAATCACGCTGGCCATTCTCAAAGCACTCAAAGATTCAGGGTATAGCGTTCAATCCTTCAAGGTTGGTCCGGATTTCATCGATCCCAGTCACCTCGAGAAGGTGACCGACGAGCCCTGTTACAACCTTGATTCCTTTATGATGGGAGACCAAGGCGTCAGGCGAGAGCTTGCAAAAGGCGACGCTGACTATGCAGTCATAGAGGGCGCAATGGGCCTTTATGATGGGATATCAAGCTGTGCTAAGATCGGGGACCTCCTCAAGATCCCTATTCTTCTCATAGTCGACGCGAGCGCCTCATCTGAAAGCGTCGCGGCGCAGGCCTTGGGATTTATCAAGTACGCGTCGTTCACCCCGTACAAACTGACGATCGCCGGTGTCATTGCGAACCGCGTAGGGAGTAAAAAGCATGCTGAAAGCATTCGCCGGTCGTTGAAGGCAATAAAAGTCCCGCTGATAGGGACCATTGAACGGGAAGCTTCTGGAATTCCATCGCGCCACCTAGGCTTGTACATGGGAGCAGAGACGTCGTTGAGTGCGTCTGCCTTGAAGCCGATTTGTGACGCGCTCGATATCGAGTTCATCCAACGAGCAGCCGCCGAACTCACGCTTGACAGACCACAGGAGCCAAGAAGAACGCGCGAAGCGGTGATCGGGATCGCGATGGACGCAGCATTCTGCTTCTATTATCGCTCAAACATAGAATCGATACAAAAGCACGCCCGCGTCGTCTATTTCTCTCCGATTCGCGACGCGCTGCCCGATGTCGACGGACTGTACTTCGGCGGCGGCTACCCCGAGCTTCACGCTACGCAGCTAAGCGCAAATCGGCACCTTCTGGACGATGTCAGGACAAATGCAGACGATGGCATGCCGATATACGGCGAATGCGGGGGGCTTATGTACCTGTCGCGGTCGCTGTCTACCGTTGAGAACAAGAGAGTTTCACTCACCAATATCCTCCCTGTGGATATTCAAATGACCCAGAAAAGACAGGCACTCGGACACATGGAAGTGGAAGCCGTCCGAGATTGTGCGATCGCACGCATCGGCGATACTTTGCGCGGCCACGAATATCATTACTCGACCGCATTAGTAGATCGCGACGCGCGATTCGCGTATCGCGTAACGAAAGGTGATGGAATCAACGGACACGATGGCATCGTGGAGAGCAACGTTGTGGCGTCATATCTCCACGCGCACGTTTACTCGATGCCGCACGAGTTTGACTTGTTTGTCGCCAACGCCAACGCTTTTTCCCGGTCGTAACAATGCTTAACGCGGCAAAGCTCCGCCTACCGAGCGACGTGCAGCAATCGTTGTCTATTGGCCGCTTATCCCCCGCCTGAATCGACAGATGGCCGGCGATTGCTTACGATATTCCCGTGAACGCTTTTGTGATGTGCTCTTCAGGCTGTCTCTTTGTAGCCACGCTGGCGTGACGCGAGCGAAAGCTTGGTCATGCGTTTTGCTCAAAACTAACTGCCCCGATTTTCATCAAAATAACCGTAATAAAGCAGAAGCTCTTAGATGAGACTAGTGATAAAAATGGACCTTCTAAAGATCCCTCATATGGAAAAAGAAGAGTATGACCGGCTAATCAGCGAGAATTACGTGAGCAGGATCGCCTTCAAGGGCGACGCGCATCCTTACGTTGCACCGTTTCTCTATGTTTTCGACGGGCACCACCTCTATTTTCTCTCGACTCGGTACGGAAAAAAGATCCAGTACTTCAGCCAGAATCCAAACGTCGCGGTCGAGATCGAAAGGTTCAGCAAAGACATGTCTTCCTTTACCTTCGTCACCCTACTGGGCCGGCTTGCCGAAGTCACCGATCGCACAGACGGTCGGCGTGTGCGACAAAAGTTCGTTAACATGATAACGACAAGAGAACTCTCGAGCAACGTCGTCGCTGCCCTCGGCCATTCCCCCGCTGAGCCTCTCGAAGCTATCGTGAACGATAACCGAAGCCTTATATGGAAACTTGAAAGCGTAGACGAAATCGTGGCCCTTAAGAACGCGTAGATCCCGCCGTGTCCGTCGTTAAGGGTGAACTGCCTGCAGCCCGCGCGGCTTCAAGAGCGCAGGATTAATATGACGGACCGCCGTACAAACGTGATGAAATGACAGTCAAGTACGTTCCCGACACGAGCGTGTTGATCGATGGTAGGATCACGAAGCTTATCGACGACGGCGAACTGCGCGGAGCGACCATCATTATCCCCGAAGCGGTAATCTCCGAGCTCGAAGCCCAGGCGAATCAAGGACGCGAGATCGGCTTCAAAGGACTAAACGAGCTCAAGGCGCTTGCCGAGCGACAACGCGCGGGTCAAGTCGACTTGCGCTATGTCGGAAGACGACCCACCACTGATGAGATTAAGCTTGCCTCAGTCGGTGAGATTGATGCGATGATACGAGCCGTTGCCTCCGAGAATGGCGCAACGTTCATCACGAGTGATATCGTCCAAAGCGAGGTCGCGCGCGCCAAAGGCTTAGACGTCACGTATCTCTACCCTGAAAAAGAAGCAGAACGACCGCTGTTGCTGCAGCGGTTCTTCACGCGTGACACCATGTCGGTGTTTTTGAAAGAGGGCGTGCCACCACGAGCAAAACGTGGTTCGATAAGCGACCTCCGATTGGTCACTATACGAAAGACGCGGATGACTGAGAAGGAGATTCGCGCTATTGCTACAGACATCATCGAACAAGCTAAGTCACGCTCTGACGGTTTTATTGAACTGGAACGCCGTGGCGCTACGATTGTTCAGCTTGGCATGTTACGGATCGCCATTGCTCGACCCCCGTTTTCTGATGGCATCGAGATAACCGCGGTCCGCCCGATAGCGACGGTGAAACTCGACGACTACAAATTCGCCGACGAGCTAAAGAGTCGGCTGAGCGAATCGACAAGAGGAATAATGATTGCAGGCCCTCCGGGTTCAGGTAAGTCGACGTTAGCGCAAAGCGTCGCGGAATTTCTTGCCGGCCAAGAGTTCATCGTCAAGACGATGGAAAGTCCGCGCGATTTGCAGGTTCCGGACAACATCACGCAGTACTCCGCGCTCGAAGGCGACATGGCCAAGACAGCCGACATTCTGCTACTTGTGAGACCAGACTATACAATCTATGACGAGCTCCGTAAGACCAGCGACTTCAGGACGTTCGCCGACATGCGCCTCGCCGGCGTGGGTATGGTAGGCGTCGTACATACGACGCGCGGGATCGACGCGCTTCAGCGCTTGATAGGCCGCGTCGAGTTTGGTATTATTCCTCAGGTTGTTGACACGATCATATTCCTCAAGAAAGGTGAGATTGAATCCGTATATGACGTCCATTTTGCCGTAAAAGTGCCATCGGGAATGACGGAGGCAGATCTTGCACGGCCGGTCATCGAGGTCAGGAACTTTGAGACGAACAAGGTCGAGCACGAGATTTACCTCTTCAGCAGGCAGGTCGTTGTTATGGCGGTAGGCCCGCGGGAACGAGGCAAGGCAAAACCAACGTGGAAATTCGCCGCTCGAGAGATTGAGAAGGAGATCGATAAGTATGCCAAAGAGCCGGTCAACGTCGAGATTCTCTCGGACACTCGTGCCAACGTCTACGTGAGCGACAAGGACATATCCCACGTGATCGGCAAGGGTGGCAAGAATATCGAAAAAGTTGAAGACGTCCTTGGGATTGACATTGACGTTCTCCAGACGACTGAAGAGCCACGAAGAAAGGTAAAAGCTCGCGAAAAGGGACCCCCCCAAAAAGCTACGGCGAGTGCCGAAGTTGAGCTCACCGACCGCCACGTGATTGTGACGTCAGATGCCCGGCCCGGCGACATCGTGGACGTGTTGATCGATGATGAGTATCTCTTCACCGCTACCATCGGGCGAAGCGGTGAGATTAAGGTGACAAAGGGGACCAACATCGCAAATCGCATCTTAGACGCGCTTGACCGCGGCGCACGGATTATGATGCGAAGCGCGTGAGCTTCGGCTTAAAGAACGCAACAGGTTGATGCTCACCCCGCTCACTCTCTGGGGCGTTTGCGGCAATCAAAAGAGATTAGTAGAACATGCGGCACAGCTAGTAGCAGCGCGCCGCGCGCCAAGGCGCGGCTGATGGAACTTGTGTGACAGGAATGAAAACGCAAAAGTTGATGCCGCCTCTGTTATACGTCGGAATCTTCGCCGGAATCCCTTTGGCAATCATCGTCGCCCTGTTCTTTCTGCCCGTCTTGAACAGTGTCGATCCGACCGCAATCGTTATTCTCATTATTTTTACCATTCTAGTGGTCACGCTGTGGCTGTTCGTTCCGCACGAAGAGCCAGTACCGCGAAAGCGCACAGGCCCCAAAGATAGAAAAGCGACGGTCAAGCGGGCCGTTCCCGCACCGATCGAAGCACCGGAAGAGCTCACCGGCGAGGAGAAAAAGCGAAAAGCCCGGTCCAGGCGACCCCTCTACGAAGAAGGCGAGAAACGTGAGCCATTCGTTGACGTCGTCGAAAAATCAACCCAACATCCGGCGGCGCAACCGCAAGTGAGGCGGAAAGCCCAGAGCAAGGCCCGCAAGAAGAGCGGCAAGAAGAAAAAGCGCTAGCAAGCACTGGGCGAACCCGCCTCAGTCGCTGCCACAGCACACGCGGAGAATTTGCAGCGTCAAAGCACGACAGCCGTCGCCACCGAAATCCCATCGATCTCTCGGATTTCCGCCAAAACCGCATCTTGAATAGGATCGTCCAGCGCGAGCACCATTACCGCGCCACCCCTAACTTTGTCGCGGCCGACGTTCATGCCGGCGATGTTGATGTTGTTATTACCGAGTAGCGTACCGACCTCGCCAATGACGCCAGGCTTGTCGATGTGGGACGTGATCAGCATGCATCCTTGCGTCTCTGCGTCGACGTGATAATTGCCGATCTTAACTATCCTCGGTTGATCCCCCAAGAAGAGGGTTCCCGACACCGACCAGTCCCCTTTGTCGCTGCTTATTTTGACCGTTATCAGACTCTGAAAGTCTTCGAGCTTTTCCGTCTTCGTCTCGGTAATCCGAATGCCCCGCTTCTTTGCAAGTATCTCTGCGTTGACAAAATTGACTGGCGATTGTAGCACGTGGTCAAGGACGCCTTTAAGCACGGCAATAGTTAGCGGGTGAACGTCGCACTGGCCAACCTCGCCGGTATACGTGACGCCGATGCCTTGAATCTGCCCCTCGACGAGCTGAATGCAGAACTTGCCGAGTTGCTCCGAAAGCGGCATGTAGCTCCGTACCGCCCCGAACGTCTCCGCCCGTATCGACACGTTAACCGCGTTCCGGACCGGTTCGCCCTTGAGCGCGCCAATCGTTTGTTCTGCGATAGAAACTGCCACGTTGATCTGCGCTTCGACCGTCGAGGCGCCGAGGTGCGGCGTCACGATGCAGTTGTCGAGCGAGAGGAGCGGACTTCCCGTGGGGGGCTCGTGTTCAAAGACGTCGAGCGCTGCTCCGGCGATCTTGCCGCTGTTGAGGCCCTCGTACAGCGCTTCTTCGTCTATGATGCCACCGCGCGCAACGTTCACAATACGGACGCCGTCACGCATTTTGGCGATCTCTTTGGTGCCGATCAAGTGGTGCGTCTCCTTGGTCAGTGGCGTATGAACGGTGATAAAGTCCGAATTGGCGAGAACGTCTTCAAGCGATGCCAGGTCAACGCGGAGCTCCTTAGCGCGCTCTACGGTAATAAAGGGATCGTACGCAATGATGTTCATGCCGAGGGCGCGCATCCGCTTCGCCACTTCGGCCCCGATGCGTCCGAGGCCGAGAACGCCGAGCGTCTTGCCGAAGACTTCGACCCCGAGAAACCGCGAGCGTTTCCACTCGCCCTTCCTGACCGAAACGTTTGCCTGCGGGATGCTGCGCGAAAGCGCCATCATCATGCTTATAGTGTGCTCTGCGGCGGAGATCATGTTGCCCTCAGGTGCGTTTATGACGATAATGCCCTTCGCCGACGCAGCGTCAACGTCGATGTTGTCTACGCCTACCCCCGCGCGTCCGATCACCTTGAGGTTTGATGCATCGATGACGTCTTTCGTTACCTGTGTGCCACTTCTGACAATAAGCGCATCGTAGTCGCCAACGATGCGGAAAAACTGTTCTGGCGAAAGATCAGTCCGCACGTCGACGTGGTGGTCTCTTTTGAGCAGCTCGACACCGGCTTGCGATAGGGGGTCACTTACAAGTATCCTCATGATTCCTCGTCAAAAAACTGAAGCGCACAGAGCGCATCAACGCTATTCGCATTACCTACACGTCGAAAGCGTATTTCTACTTTTGGTCGGAAAGGCTTATGTAATTACTGCCGCCAAATAGCAGTGATTAAACTGCAAAGGATGCGAGCATGAAAGATAAACCAACTGTCGTCTGGCTTGAGGACGTCCGCATTGAAGACGTTCCTTCCGTGGGAGGAAAGGGGGCAAGCCTCGGAGAGATGATAAGCGCGGAAATTCCTGTGCCGCGGGGTTTCGCTGTCACCGCGCAAGCGTTTCGACGCTTTTTAGACGAGACGGGCATCGCGCCGAAACTTTTTGCCGCACTCCGCGTAAACGTCGACGACGCAAAGGAATTGGAAGCGGCCGCCGCTAGCGCCAAGAAGCTCGTGCTGAAGACGAAGATGCCGCAGCACATGCGCAGCGATATCATGAGTGCCTACAACGAGCTGGCAAAGAGAGAAGGGGGTACGCCTTTGGTAGCCGTGCGATCGAGCGCAACGGCCGAAGACATGCCTGAAGCGAGCTTTGCAGGACAACAGGAGACATTCCTCAACGTGCGAGGCGCCAGCAACGTGGTCGTCGCAGTTCAAAAATGCTGGGCATCCCTGTACGGCGCTCGGGCCATTTTCTACCGGGTCAAGCAAGGTTTTGAGCACGATTCCGTGAATATATCCGCTGTCGTCCAGAAGATGGTCAACGCTGACAGGTCAGGAGTCATGTTCACGACCAACCCGACGACCGGTGCGTCAGAAGCGATTATCGAAGGGTCTTGGGGTCTCGGAGAGGCCATCGTATCAGGCTCCGTGTCGCCGGACACGTACCTTATCGATAGGAAGACCCGTCAAATCAAAGCAAATGTCGCCACCAAGAAAGTTATGGTTGTGAAGGATCAAAAAACGGGCGCTACGATTACCAAGGATGTCCCCGCAGACCTGCAGAACAAAAGAGTCCTCAGCGACGCCGAGTTGTATACCATTCTCGACCTAGGCGAACTCATCGAAGAGCATTACGACAGCCCTCAAGACATCGAATGGGCGATCGAAAAGGGCGAGGTGTACATCGTGCAATCGAGACCAGTGACGACGATTAGGAAAGGAGACGCAGAACAACAGACGAGCACAACAGGCGAGGCAGAGAAGTTGCTCGAAGGCCTCGGGGCATCTCCTGGCCAAGCGTCTGGCGAAGTCAAAATCATTCGAAGCGTGGACGAGCTCGATAGAGTTTTGGACGGGGACATCCTCGTTACGGCGATGACCTCCCCAGACATGGTTCCCGCGATGCAAAGGGCAGCGGCGATCGTTACAGACGAAGGCGGTTTGACCAGTCACGCGGCCATCGTTTCCAGGGAACTCGGGGTGCCCGCTGTGGTGGGAACGAAGGATGCCACGAAGAAGCTTATTGATGGCATGCTTATCACCGTTGACGGCGAGAGGGGGCTTGTCTTCTCCGGACGACTCGAACGGGCTGAAGCGGCGGCGCCCGCCGCGGGAGTGGTTACCGTAGGCGCGGCAAAACCCGTCACTGCCACCGAAGTCAAGGTGAACGTTTCAATAGCTCAGGCCACAGAACGAGCCGTTGCGACCGGAGCGGATGGCGTCGGACTCTTACGGGTCGAACACATGATCATCGGTATGGGCAAACACCCGCACTGGTACATCGAACACAACGAAAAAGACGCGTTCATTAGTGAGCTGGAAAAGGGCATCCGAACAGTGGTCGACGCGTTCTTCCCACGACCCGTGTGGGTGCGCACCCTCGACGCCCCTACCGACGAGTTCCGGCAAATGGAAGGCGGCGAGGAAGAGCCGATCGAGCCGAACCCAATGCTCGGCTGGCGTGGCATACGGCGCGACCTCCGTGATGTTGAAGTCTTCAAGATGCAGCTCCAGACGTTCAAGAACCTTATCGACGATGGCTATACGAACATCGGCATTATGCTGCCCCTCGTTCAGCACCAGGACGAAGTGCGAGCAGCGAAAGACACCATCGCAGAAATAGGCATTGATTTTGAACAGGTGGACGTCGGTATCATGATCGAGATCCCGGCATCGGCGCTCATTATTGAGGACCTTATCGCCGAGGGAATCGATTTCGTCTCGTTCGGGACGAATGATCTCACCCAATATACGCTCGCAGTGGATCGCAACAACGAAAACGTTGCCGCCCTCTACAACGAGCAGCATCCCGCAGTGCTGAAGCTGATGGACTACGTTATTCAGCGCTGCAACAAAGCGGGCGTTGTCACATCAATATGCGGCCAGGCAGGCTCAAATCCGAAAATGGCGGCAAAACTGGTGCGCATGGGCATTAGCAGCATTTCGTCGAACATTGACGCAGTCGAACGCGTCAGGGAAGCCGTAGCGCGAACCGAGATGCGAATCATCCTTGAGGCGTCACGAAATCTGACGAACGAAGATTAGGACCGCTTCGTTCAGTTAATAACTCAGCAATGCACGATCCTAGGGAAGTAATGCGGTTGAACAGAGGCTACGAGCGAGTCCTCAGTTCTATGTGCACATACCCGCACCCAGCCGCCGTCCGCGCACATATCGACCATATCCACACAAACCTCGGCGATCCCAACCTGTTCCCCGAAATGGCTGCGCTCGAACGGCGCGCCATTGCCATCCTCGGGTCGTTCCTCGGCGCCCCCGACGCCGTGGGGTACATCACTTCAGGCGGCACCGAGTCAAACATACAGGCAGTACGAGCGAGCAAGCTGATCTGCGGGGCGCGAAAACCGAACATTGTTGTTCCTGAGTCCGCGCATCAATCGTTTGCGAAGGCCCAAGACTTTACCGGAGTAGAGGTGCGTCAAGCGCGGCTCGACGAGCGCTATGCCGTTGACGTCAGCTCTGTCGAAGAGCTCGTAGACGAGAACACCGCGTGCGTCGTCGGCATCGCCGGCTCTACGGCTCTCGGCGTTGTTGATCCGATTCCCGACTTAGCACGCGTCGCGCTTGAGAACGACGCCTTTCTGCACGTTGATGCCGCGTTTGGGGGCTTCGTTCTCCCATTCCTTGAAAAAAAGTACCGTTTTGACTTCCAAGTGGAAGGCGTGCGATCCATCTCCGTCGATCCGCACAAAATGGGCATGAGCACAATACCGTCAGGCGGGCTTCTATTCAAGAAACAAACTGATTTCGACGCCCTGAGCACGAATACGTTTTACTCAGTGGAGCGGTCCATGACAGGCACACGAAGCGGCGCCTCGGTAGCTGCAACGCTTGCCGTGCTCGAGCATCTTGGGTTCGACGGATATAGAGACATTGTGCGAGAATGCATGCGGCTGACCAATCTGTGTGTTGAAAGAGCTGCAGAATTCGGGGTCTATCCGGTGGTCACGCCTGTGATGAACATCGTCGCATTCACGTTGCCTAACCTGCAGCGGGTCGCCCTACAACTCACGGCGCGCGGCTGGCGCGTATCGGTAATGGGCGGCGCATTGCGACTCGTCATTATGCCCCACATTGATGAAGTGACGATCCTACAGTTTGTGGACGACTTAAGAGAAATCGTGAAAGCTGCCCCGTAATCCTACGCCAGTGCCGAGAACGCGTTTGACCGACGAAGTTTAGAAATGGACTTTGAAATCGAGCGAATAGCTGAACTTGTGGAGGAGACAAAGGCCCGCGTTATACGGCTTCAATTTCCTGAGGGATTGAAGCGTTACGGGCCTGACGTAGCGAAGCGCATACAACAACAGATCAACGTGACCGTGTTACTCTCAGGCAACCCGTGCTACGGAGCGTGCGATCTTGACTATGACGCACAAGCGGACTTGCTGGTTCATTTTGGCCACGCTGAGATTCCTGAAATTGCAGCTCAAAGAGTACATTTTGTCGAGATGCGGAGCGACGTCAACGTCATTCCAGTCGTAAATGATGCGCTCCGACTTATCAAAGGCCCACGGGTCGGTCTCGTAACAAACGTTCAACACGTCCACACGTTGGGCTCCGTCCGCCGTTGCCTCGAATCAGCTGGGCTTCAGTGTTCCATCGGATCCGGTGACAGGAGAGTGAAATACCCCGGCCAGGTCTTAGGTTGTAATTTTTCATCTGCACGTGCGATTGACGTTGACGAGTACCTTTATATTGGGGGCGGCGCCTTTCACGCTCTCGGCGTAGCGCTGGCAACTGGCAAGCGGGTCATCGCCGCTGATCCGTTTCTGCATAGAACCTCCATTCCTGACGCTAGCCTCATTATGAAGCAACGTTACGCCCTCATCACGAAGGCACTCGACGCACGGACATTTTGCGTTCTCGCTGGCACAAAGACGGCACAACGGCGCCTTGACCTTGCCTTAGAACTCGCAGAACAAGCCATAGAGCGCGGCTACGACGCGTACACAGTAACGATAAACGAATTGACTCCGTGGACGCTGTACCAGTTTCCCGCAGAAGCATACGTCAACACCGCCTGCCCGCGTGTCACTATCGATGACGCAGCTCGCTTTAAAGCCCCAATGCTGACGCCAATCGAGTTTGAAATGGTGATCGGGAAACGAGCTCTGAGCGAGTACGCTTTAGACGAGTTCGCCAACAGCTAAAAATGCCGAACACTCACCGGCGTGCCCGCGCTGCCCACACACCAGAGGAGCGCGCCTAAGGGGATTGTAGTGGAGAAGCAGGCACGGCGTCAACTTTCTTCTTCACGGTGTTGGCGAACGCATCGAGTTTCAGCTGCATCGCCCGTTCAAGAGGCCGCTCGATCGGGTACATGCCGGTCAGACAGCCCAGACAGAGCTTCTCACGGGAAAGGCCGATAGAGTCGATGAGGCCAGCGAGTGAGATGTACTTAAGTGAGTCAACGCCAATCATCAGTTTTACGCCGTCCACACTTTTACGGGCGGCAATGAGCTCGCCGTACGTCGGCATGTCGATCCCCAGATAACACGGCGAGACGATTGGCGGCGTTCCTATGCGCATGTGCACTTCCTCTGCCCCGGCTGCCCGCAGCATGTCGACGATCTTGCGTGACGTCGTTCCGCGCACAATTGAATCATCGATCATCACAACCCGCTTGCCCTCTATGTGCTTCTTGATCACGTTCAGCTTCAATCGCACGGCGGTTTCGCGCAGATCTTGACCGGGCATGATAAAGGTCCTGCCCACGTAGCGGTTCTTTATCAAACCCTCGGTATAAGGAAGTTTAGATTTTTCGGCGTAGCCAATAGCAAAAGCGATTCCCGAATCAGGAACCGGAATGATGATATCTGCCTCGACGTCGCCCTCTGCGAGCGTTTGACCAATTTTGCGACGCACCTCGTAGATCAAAGCGCCGTCCAGTATCGAGTCAGGGCGAGCGAAGTAGACATACTCGAACATGCAGTGCGCTGTCACTGCCGTTTTTGAAACCTTTTGGCTCACGAACCCGTCTGGATGAAGGACGATAATCTCTCCCGGGCGAACGTCTCTAAGAAGCTCCCCTCCAAGCGTGTCGATGGCGGCGCTCTCGCTCGACAAGACGTAGCCATCGTCGAACCTGCCTATACAGAGCGGTTTTATGCCGAAGGGGTCGCGGATGCCTATGACCGTATCGTTGATGAGCAGCGTGAGCGAATAGGATCCACGCAGCTTGTTCATGAGCTCCTGAACGGCAGTGATGGTGTCGTAGCGCATGAGTTCCTTCACGAGCAGGTGCGCGATGACCTCAGTATCTGAATCTGACACAAAAATGCGACCTTCGGCCTCAAGCGCCTGCCTAATATCAAAAGAGTTCACGATGTCGCCATTGTGCGCGATGGCAATGGTGCCTCCTCGATAGTTTACGAGGGCAGGCTGGCAGTTTTCTACCCTACTGCGGCCCGTGGTGGAATACCGCACGTGACCGATCCCTCGAGGTCCCTTGAGATGCCCGAGCCGATGCTCGTCGAATACCTCGTGAACGAGGCCCATGCCGCGCTCAATGTGGATTGCCGAGTCGTGTGTAGCAATACCGGCCGATTCTTGGCCGCGATGCTGCAGTGCGTAAAGACCGTAGTAGATAGGTAATGCGGCATCTTTGGAATCCAAGGCGATCCCGAACACGCCGCACTTGTCTTTCATCAAGCCTGTCCCTTTTCAAGGATAAAATCAATACTTATTGAGGAAGCTATACTTCCGAAGCCTCCTGGAGCGACCAAATCCGCAGTGAACGCACGTTTTTTTGCGAAAGTTATAAGAGACAGAGCCGCAACGCCTGCACATCACGTGCGAGCGTTTCTGCCGCTTGCCCATCGAAGGTGTTCCCTTTGTCATTCAGTTGCCTCGTAGAGCGTCGCTTTGCCTAAGGTGAGATGTAAACGACGTTGTCGCCGCGGACCACGATGGTGCCAAACTTCTTTATGGCCTCACCGTCTTTGAGTTCTTCCGCCTTGTCGAGAACGAGATTGAGATGGACGTCATATCCCTGAAGCTCCCCTCTAAAATCTCTGCCCCCTTTGAGCCGCACGATCACTGGCGTTTCCAAGGATTCATTCAGAATATCAAGCGGCCTCTGACTCATTCCATGCCTCGTAAGTAGTTCTTCCCTGATAAGATACTTAAGTTTATCTTTGAGCGCCTTTTAACTGCATGCGTGGCTGGCAAGCAGCGACATTTCATGAAAGCCGACGCGGCACGCAGCGTCGTGGCCGCGCTCAGCGCGTACGACACCGAGAGCACGTTAGAGGGGAGGCTCGAAGTGCTCGAAACACCGGAGCGCACGCTCATTCTTTTAAACGGGGTGCCCGTGGCTCTATGCGTTAACAACACGCCTTTTTTCACGGTGCGCGGCGCCACGGAACTCAAACCCCGACGACACCTCGTCACCGTCGATATGGGCGCCGTGCGATTCATCAGAAACGGCGCGGATGTGATGAGTCCCGGCATCGTGGATGCCGACGCCAGTATTGAGTCCGACGATCTAGTCGTGGTCGTCGATGAAAGACACAAAAAGCCGCTCGGCATCGGAACGGCGCTCATTGCAGGCGCAGAAATGATTCGTGCGAGGAAGGGGAAGGCGGTGCAGATCGTACACCACGTGGGCGACAAGATCTGGTATGTGTCGCCGTAGCTCGTACCCTTGCAATGCAAACACGCAGACCGTGCCTCCAGCTGCCGCTGGGGCCGAGGTAACTATATCAATAGTGGCGGCGCTATTATCGGTACCGCGAGACTTCTGAAGAGCGAAATACAAAAACTATAAGATGCACATGTGGTAACATGGCAAGAAGTCGATTGTAGGTGAACGTTCCAAATGGCGCAAAAAAGTCTGATCGATAGAATTTTTGGGAGTCGCCCTCACGCAGAACCGGATGAATACCTTGAGCTGGACCTCGGAGAGTACGAAGAGGTGCTTGAGGAGGAACCTGCAGGCACGTATGTCAAGGTCGCCGAGTTAATCAACGTGAGCAATCTCACGCAACTGAAAGACGAGGTCTATAAGGGCAACATCGTCATCATTGACATAGCCCACGTGAAGCAAGATCGCGTCACCCTCGACCGCATCGTCAAGGAACTGAGACAAGTAGCAACGGATATTCACGGCGATATTGCAGGGCTTGGAGACGACCAGATCATTGTGACCCCGATGTCGATCAAGATCGACCGCAAGAAGCTCGGGGCGGGCTCCTATTAGCTCCGGCACGCTCCATCACGCCAACACTTTTAGGTATGACACAGCAAGCAGCGATCGTGAGCACGTGCCCTCTATGCGCACTCGAGCTCACCTTTAGGTTCAATACCGACGAGATACCCTTCTTCGGCGAAATAATGCTCGTGAGTGCGAGCTGCGAGTGTGGTTTCAAGTATGCGGACACAATATCGCTCTACGAACGCGAAGCCGCACGCTATGAACTGGAATTTGACAGCGATGACTTTACGACTCGGGTGATCCGGTCGTCATCCGGCACCGTGCAGATTCCTGAACTGGGTGTGACTATCGAACCGGGCTCCGCATCTGAGGCTTATATTTCCAACGTGGAAGGCGTACTCTGCAGAGTCGAAGAGGTCATCCAAACGGCCACGAAGTGGTCGTCGGACGACCCCAGCAAGTTCGAGCTGGGGAATCGACTGCTTGAAAGGATCGATGCCGTGCGAAGGGGAGAAGGAACAATGACCCTTGTTATTGATGATCCTTTTGGTAACAGCGCAATTATTTCGCCGCGAGCTCAGCGTAGGGCGCTCTCTGCAAACGAAGCTCACCAGTTAAAGACCGGGATAATCACTGTAAACGTTTCGGAGTAGCCTCCACCGACGAAATCGCCCGCTGGATTCGATTTTTTTTTACCGATGTAACCCTACGTGAGCTTACAAAGTCGAAGTGCGAACCAGAGTAGCATTGATACTAACGCGCGGTGACGCTATGCAGCGGTTTGGACGTCTGCGCTTTCTAGCCCAGCCCTCGCCGTAATTGCGGCCATTGCATGAGCTGGCAGCAGGCCCTATCCTGTCAGAAAGACACGGACAGCGGCTGTAGCTGCAATAATTGTTTATACAAACGTTGCCGGTATTAAGGACACTGAGGCAAAACAATGCAAAAAACATGGGAAAATCTTGCAAAAGCCTTCGCTGGCGAAAGCATGGCGCGAAATCGGTACACGTCATACGCCAAGATCGCGAAGAAGGAAGGCTATGAACAGATCGCTGACGCGTTACTCACAACAGCAGACAATGAACGCGAGCACGCGAGTTGGAATCTCAAACTGATCAACGCTCTCAAGGCTGGCGCTGCAGAAAACGCTGACGAAATACACATAGAAGCTACCGTCGAAACATCGCTGGGCGACACAGCCGCGAATCTCAGAGCGACAATCGCAGGTGAGCACTACGAAACAACGACGATGTACCCTGAATTCGCTGATGTTGCCGACAGCGAAGGATTGCCTGAGATAGCAAAGAGGCTACGGGCAATCGGCGTAGCCGAAGCTCACCACGAAGAGAAAAACAAGAAGATGCTTGCGCAGGTGGAAGCAGGCACCTTCTTCAAGAAGGATCGGAAGGTTGAGTGGGTGTGCCGAGAATGTGGCTACGTGTACATTGGCGAAGAACCTCCAGAGAAGTGTCCCGCTTGCGACCACGACCGGGCCTATTACCAGCTAAAGTGCGAAGAGTATTGAGTCCAGCCTCAAAGGCCTGAGCGGTAGGCCGTTGGGCCGGCCGATAAGTGACGGGTTATCCGTCCTGTAATTTGAACCGCAATAGCGCGGCGATGCCCCCTAGTTTCTCTAAGCGCTTCCCGGGCTCGAACTCCGTGCTAAAAACGACCACGTGCCCGTTCGAATTATTCACTGCCGTCAGTAGTTCGTCGATGGCCGTTCCCCTTTCCCGTTCACCTCGTAAGGTCATGTCGCCTATGAGGAGGGTGTCGATAGCGCCCCATTCGTGCGCTTTGGCGACCTCGGCCATTCCGTACGCTGCTTTGCCGTTAACCGCGATCTCTCCAAGCAGGGCGTCGATCAGGCGCGTCTCACGCACCAAGTGGGCATCTTTGATGAGCCTATCGACCGCACCGCGCCGCAGCACCTCTTGAAAGCCAGAGATACCAACTGACGTCGTGTTTTCAACGATCAGTCGATCTGGAAAGCTACTGTCCTTCTGTGTCGCGAACCGAACAAAATCGTCTTTAATAAACCCTGGGCCAGCGACAATGTAGTCCTCAGCAGCGGTATTGAGCAACTGATTGTAGATCTGGGCAAAGAACTCCGTTTGTGAGCTTTCGTCCAGCTTCCCGGCGCTTTGCGTTATGCTCGCTACCTCCTCGACCCCATACTGCCGCAGCACGCCGATATGCGCTTCTCCTGACTCGATCGTAGCGATAGCGATTTCGGGGCGATTGGATTCCTGAATCGCTTTTGTGATGCGATCTATCTGGTCGCGTCGCCAGCGCTTGATTATCGAAACGTCTCGCAGCGGTTCGATACTCAGCGTGTGATGTGACCCCACGTCTTGGCCAGACTCGATGGTCCCGCTAACGCGGAGACGGTTTGCAAACCGATGAAACTCGACCGAATCGACGCAAATCCCAAGCCGCATAGGTTTTCGCTCTGTCTTCTCCGGCCGCAACTTGTCGCTCGCGCTTTCAACTTTGCGAAAGGTTAGCGCAAAAACTAGGTCTCCCTTCTCAACGAGGTGCCTCAAATGCCACAGGTCATCGATTGACTCAGGGAGGAGGGTGATTTCACCCTCAAGCTTCACGAGAGACTTCTTCAAAAGGCGCATAACGACCTCCTAGCTCGGCTTGATGGGCCTCGGTTTCTCGCTGGCCCATCGTATATTCGTTGGCGTCGGATTGAAGATGCAAGCGAAAACGCTATGGGCAACACACGAGCGACGATGTGCGCGGCCCAGAGTTCAGTATCACGAAACGCATCGGTAAGTGCGCAGCCCGTGACGACCTTTCCACAGAACAACACGCAGACTCGACTTGCCCACTCAAGCAGCTGGACCCCTTGAGTGGCTGTCGGCATCGCCTTACGCTGTTGATGCAGTTCTCGCGCACCAATTCGGTGGGTCGTCAGGTAGGTAGAAACGAACCTGCCGAGGGAATCGTGCTCCACGCATGATTGCTTCGTCAACGATGCTATTTATACATGGTTTTACGCAATTCGCGTTCGTGTCAGGCAGAAACGACAAAGCCGTGTCTCGAGGGGCCGACATCCCTTGTTCGCACCTCGCCGAGACGTCGCTTCAGGAAGACGACTGCTAGCTCCCCTCACGTGCAGTCTAGTCGAACGAACGGCAGTGTATCCCCCAAAGGATTTAAGGAATCAATTTATACGTCTGACTATGATTGACGATAGAAACTACGCTGAGGAGGAAGTTGCAGAGGACTTGCTCGATCTCATACGGGAGTACGAGGCCGAGATCAAGAAGCTGAAAGAGCGAGAGAGCGCCCTGCTTAGATCACTCCAAGCTAGCCTCGGTGACAGCGCGGCGGCCCTAATCAAAGAATATGTGGCGGTCAGAACTGATTGGTCACTGCGCCTCTTCGAGCTCGATCTGCGGACGCGCTATGCAGATGAAGAAGCAGCGACGTCAAAAGCAGTCGACCGGATATTCAAGGAGTACGGGTAAGGTAGCTCGAGACCGTTTGTCTCTTCTCAGCGGAATCGATGCGTTAGAGTGTCGCCCGGTGAAAGGCTAGCTCACGTGCCAGAACGTCTAGTTCCCAAAACACCTAGTTTATATAATAGTATTTGGTTTTGCATGCATACAACCGCTCTTAGCGGTGGGCTATCATGAACGCGATAGAGCTCGAAGGGCTTACAAAGCGCTATAAGAAGGGCGTTGTTGCCGTCGAAGACGCAAGCTTCACGGTGCCACAAGGAACCGCGTTTGGGCTTCTAGGACCGATCGGCGCTGGGAAATCAAGCATCATCAACATGCTGCTCAATTTCATTCAGCCCAGCGCTGGAACGATCAAGATACTTGATCGTGAGATCCCCGCACAGTTTCACGAGGTGCAACACAGGATCGGTTACCTGCCTGAGCGTCCAGGCTTCTACGGCAACTTCTCTGCGGAAAATAACCTCAAATTCTTTGCCAATATCTCGAACGTGCGCGAAGAGCGCGAAGAGAAGATCGAGAAGCTGTTTAAGCTAGCAGGACTCGAGGGTAAGGAGACAACGCTCGTCAGCGCATTTTCCCTTGGCGATAGGAAGCGACTCGGCATCGCTGCAGCGATGCTAAACGAGCCAGAATTACTTATTCTGGATGAGCCGAGCACGGGGCTTGACCCACAGGGCAGGCGCGACATTATGGCACTCATACACGAGCTCAACGTCCACGACGTCACGCTGTTTCTCGCCTCGCACAACGTGAGAGATATCGCAGAAATATGCGATGTGGTAGCGACCATGAGGGCTGGGCACGTTGCTGCGCCGACCACCACAAAGGAGTTCGTGGCAGACGTGCGCGGCAAGACCGTGGAACTCGAAGCGGACATCGCCAACGTAAACGAACGCGTTCTGCAGGCCATAAGATCCGTGAAAGGTGTTAAATCGATCCAATGCGAAGGACTCAAGATAAGTTTTGAGTACCGACCAGGCATCAACGAGGACGTAAACTATGTAATAACGCGCGCGGGAGGCCGTTTGCGCTCCCTGCGCGAGTCGCCGTCGCTCGAAGAGGCATATGTTCGCAGGATGGGAGGAAGAACGCGTTGAGTGAGTTTTCGGAGTCCGCTTACAGGTTTCTTGCTATCGCACAAAAGGATTTTCAGTCCGCGGTGAAGACGAAGCGCTTCATCATTTTTGGCGTTATATTCGTGCTGTTTGCGCTTGTCGGCGCGTACTATGGCAATGTCGACGTCGCCCGATCGATTGCACCAATAAGCGGGGCCCCAAATCCGGCGACGCAACCAGTCAACTACGCGATTAGCGTGTCGTACTCATATAGCGAAGCTATTTTGACGATACTCGCGCTTGCGCTTTCTTACGACGCCCTGACCGGTGAGCGATCAGCGCGGACGCTGGTACAGCTCGCGGTGCGACCCATTAAGCGTACAACGATACTTTTTGGCAAGTTCGTTGCTTATCTCGCAGCTGCAGGCGGACTGTTTGTCGTCACGACGCTCGTGCTGTACATCGGTCTATCCGTCGTCACGCGGAGCGTTCCAAGCTCGAGCGACGTCGACTATCTGATCGTCTCTATGGGCATCATACTGTTGTATGTTATGTCCTTCATCGCGATAGGACTCCTGATCTCAAGCTTGACGCGCACGAGCCTCGACTCATTGCTTGGCGCCGTATTCGTCTGGATCCTGCTCTTGGTATTCACCTATGCAGGCGTTGCACTCGGATTAGCCGCGATAAATCTCAGCGCCACTTCAGATATCCCCTACACCCTGTTCCCCGGGTACGCGAAGATACTGCTTTGGATCAATCCCGGAAGCCACAACGTCGCTGTCCAGACGCTCGCCGGAGACTTCTCTAAGCTGACTTCAGGACTTAATTACACGGCGAACGTGATTTTGCTAATCGCCTCGATCATTGTTCCGCTGATACCGGCTTATTACTTCTTCAACCGATCCGATGCAGTCTGAGTGTGCGCTCAATATGGGGTTCTTTTCCATTTATCTCACCTGCGCAGTTCACGCTTGATTTTTGGATTTAGTCAAGATCGATCATTATTTATAAGATAAATCGGCAATATTGCGTACACGTAAGGAAGACAACTATCACGAAGAGGTGCCAAAATAGATGAAAAAGCAAATTGGCTTAATAGCGTTATCTACACTCATTGTCGCATGCGTAGCATTTTCGGGTGTTGCATCGGCCCAATCGAGCGGCGTTCAAGTGTATTTCTTCGAATCACCCTACTGCGGCGTCTGTACTCAGGTAAGACCACTTATGGAGAGCGCCGCCGCGCAGACGGGCGCGCACGTCACTTATTATGATATGAGCACGTCACTAGGAGCTGGGATCGGAAAAGCAAACGGTGTAACTGAAACACCGACGATAGTCATTCAAGGGGGGCAGACCCTTATGGGCTCTGTCACCGAACAACAGATCGTCGCAGCCATCCAAGCAGCCTCAGGTAATCAGGTTGCAAAAGCTGCTGCAACGCCAGCCGTTGTAAAAGCTACACCGACTCCGTATGTAGCGCCTAAGGTTGTAAAAGCTACACCGACTCCGTATGTAGCGCCTAAGGTTGTAAAAGCTACACCGACTCCGTATGTAGCGCCTAAGGTTGTAAAAGCTACACCGACTCCGTATGTAGCGCCTAAGGTTGTAACAGCAGCGGAGCCCAGAACGCAGCCGTCGATTCAGGTCGTTACAGCAACCCAAACACCAGCCACTTCAACACAGACAGTCCCAGAGTTTTCGCTTCTCGGGCTGGGTGCTCCAGCGCTCCTAATAGGCGCAATATATCTATTCTTGAGAAGACGGTAAAAAGGGTTATTCATTAACCCCTTTTTGCTTTTTTATTTAATTACGCCAGAGCGAAAGCTTTGTTCTGACTAAGAAGCTTTTTTAGCCTAATTTCTCCAGTGGAAACACTGAAAGCAAAAGAGAAGCTATTTATATCGCTTCAAAAGATTTTCAAGGGTAATACCAATAGCGCCCTTAAGGGCACGGGAGGTAATTCGTTGGAACCGAGGCAAAAGGTGATGACGCTCCTGATCGGAGTTGTTCTCATCGTACTTTCAATGCAAGTGGCAGGGGCAACCTACTGCCCTGAGTGCCAAGTCCATTATGGCAGCGACGTTATGAGTGTAAACGCTCCTGCTTCGGCGCCGCAGGACGCTCCGGGTCACGTAGGGCCACTCTCAGTCCTTGACCCTTCAACGGCATTTACGAGCCCCAGTCAAGAGAATCTTGCAAATATCGTGCTTCAACTTTTGTAGGCAGCCCGGGGGGGGTATGTCCCCCGGCCTTCTTTATCTTTTGTAACAAATAGATAGGTAGATATTTGGTGGCAGATATCTACGTTGCATAAAGCAACAATGGCGATAAAACGCATCATTCCTATCGTAGCGATTTTCATAGTCCTGACGGCATTTACTATTGCGCCAGCTCTTGCTTTTTTGGATAACGCACAGAACGTGCAAAGAATACCACAGAACGCAACGACGAACGCAACGACGAACGCAACGACGAACGCAACGACGAACGCAACGACGAACGCAACGACGAACGCAACGACGAACGCAACGACGAACGCAACGACGAACGCAACGACGAACGCA
>JBEKER010000020.1:0-26660 GCA_050013755.1 Halobacteriota archaeon | reverse complement strand
TAGCAATGAGCAAGTTCTCAACGTCGAGCTCCCGCAGCTTCCCGAGCTTCTTCTGAAGGTACTCGTCAGTCCAAAAACCGACCACTTCCAGGTACGCCTTCACGCCGTTCTTTTCAAAGCCGAAATCGGGGATAAACACATACCGTCCGGCAGTCAAGAGCTCTGGTTCTCTTTTCAGAGTCCAGCCCAACCTCAACGCGTTAAACGAGCGGGCAAACGCCGCTTCAACGGAGCTGTCAAAGCGCTCTCTTGTTTCCTCGGCAGCCGGCGCCTTAAGGAGCTCTTTTACCTTGTCGCTGTCAAGTTCCAGGTCGACCAACTTAGGTGCCTGTCGTTCCCCGCCAAGGATATGCGCCTTTAGGCGCCATTCACGAGCTTCCACGATTGATGGCAGCAGCTTCGCAAGCGATGTGCCGTACCGCTCGGTCATCTTGAACAGCGAGACGGGGCCATCCACGAAAACTCGATAAAGGCCGCCGACCTGCTCGACGGTGTACATGAGGCCCAGATACTTTAGCCGTCTGAAAATACGCTGGTAGTTGCTCCCCGTAGTGAACTCAAGAGAGACCGCCTTGAACAGCAACGTCTGCGTTAAGCTTAGGTTGTACTGTTGGATTAACTCGCGCGGACGAGGAGGGGCGAAGCGTTCAAGCACCAACTCGTCCTCGGCATCGCTCCACAGCGACTGTTCGAGCTGCAATGGTGAGATGCCGAGTCGTGAGGCTGCCTGCGCCATCACCTCTCTTTTCGTTTCGTTCGTCGCGACAAGCACATAACGATTTGCCTCGGTGAAGACTTCACGGCGCGCTTTTTTAGGGGCAATATAGCTTCGCGGTTCCAAGACTGCTGATCGGTCGAGCAACGCGATAAACCCTCTCACCAGTCGGTAATCAAAGCCATCGTCCTCGAACTGCTGACAGTGCTTTACTAGCTCGCCCTGGCGCTTGCCCACGTGTGCTTCATAGGTTTCGATCAAACGCGATGCCAACTCTAGGTAACGCTCTTCGAGCGGCGCATACACCGGTTTTATCTTTCCCGAGCGAGAACGGGCGATGAGAAGATTACTAGGCAGCACGCTCTGCGTTCCTCCATTTTCGCTTCCGACGGTGACTTATTTTAGTTTCGGTCGTGTCACGTGTCACGATTTCAGTGAGTCTCGCGCGCTTTCCCTCTCGCTTTCGCAGCACGCGCCCGAGGCGCTGAATGAATTCTCGAGAGCTGCCGGTTCCGCTCAGTATGATTGCTTGCGCGGCGTCGGGAACGTCCACGCCCTCGTCAAGCACTTTGGACGTGACTATCACACGGTACACGCCATCGTGAAAGTTGTCAAGGATCTCCCTGCGCTCGTCCTTAGACGTCGTGTGCGTGATTGCAGGAATTAAGAACGTACGCGCAATGCGGTCCACGAGCTTATTGTGTTGTGTGAAGATGATCGTCTGATCACGAGGATGCTCGAGAAGGAGCTCTTTGAGCGCCTCGATCTTCGCTCGTGAGTTCAAAGCGATATCTAACGCCCGATTTCGAGCCAGAAGCGCCTTTCGCGCCTCTGGATCCCCCCCGCTCCTCATTATAAACCGCGAGAAATCATTCTGCGTACGCATCGGAATATTGCGGCGCGCGAGGTAATCAGTGAATGCACCGTGCATCCGCGCGTACTCCTCAGCTTCATCAGGCGTCAAGTCGACAAAGAGATGCGCGACGTCGTAGCCAGAAAGGTGCTCCTCGGCAAGGTCCTGCACGGTCAGCTCATAGACCTTGCCGCCAATAAGACGTTGGAGCTCGCTGTGCAGTCCGTCTTCACGTTCATACGTTGCCGTAAGTCCTAGCCGCGCTCTCGACAGAAACATTTCAGCGATGTGCCGATAGCCCGGCGCGGGCAGGTGATGGACCTCGTCGAAGATGACGAGCCCAAATCGATTGCCGAGCTCCGCGGCGCGCAAATATGCCGAGTCGTACGTCGATACCGTGAGCGGTTTGAGCACGTTTTCGCCGCCCCCGTACGTCCCTATCTCGATCGCAAATTCGGCCGCGAGCACACGACGCCACTGCTCCACTAGATCGAGCGTGGGAACAACGACTAGGGAAGGCGTTTGCAGCGTGCCAATTGCTCCGACGGCAACAATGGTTTTTCCAGCACCGGTCGGCAAGACAACCGTGCCTCGCTTTCCCGCTTGGATCCACGAGTCCAACGCGTCTGTTTGGTAGTCCCGCAACGAGGCGTGGAACTGCAGGCGCGGGACTGGGAGCAACTCAAGCGCTTCATCTACATAGTTGATGTGACTGCTCTCGAGATAATCGGTGATATCCGCATAGTCCAACGCCAGTGCTCTGTACGCGCCAGAGCGCTCGTCCCAGTGGGAGTTCGGGACCCGCGCGTCGCCGCTAATCAGCAGCGTGCCTTTGTCGTATTTAATCCGCACTTCCACTTACTTCACCGCAAGTCGCGACCGGCCTGAGCCCGCCCCTTCCCATATCTATTAACGCGTGCACAACTTGTCACATACGGAGGGCACATACTAATCCCCTGGCCGCAATTGGGTATAGAGACGCTTTTCTCACCGTATGCTCGGATGCCACGCGCTAACGACGCCCGATTTGAATGACTGTAATGAGCATAAACATCGTATTTTCGCCAAGTCGACCCGCAGACGAATCTCAACCTGGTTGTGTCCCGCTGTGCGATAGCAATGTGCAGCTTTTGATCCATTCCCCTCGGGCCGCCCGCGACGTGCCGACGATCAGGCGTGTAATTCCAGCTTCATTGCAGATTCCTCGCGCTTCGATCACTTCACCTTCATCTGCTTGGCCCGCATAGGTGTGGGTATATGAGAGCACCTTGTTGACGGTCTCGTGCTCTATTTCGTAAATAGCAGGGCTGTCAAATGCATAGGTAGCATTGGTCACCGTAGCGCGGACAGTCGCAAATCCATCATCTGTTCCTCGAGGCTCAATCGCTATCTCATCAAAGTCCCTTACGAATAGCAGATCAAAGTACGTCGTCCCTATTGACCCGCGGTTCCATTTTCTTTTCTCATGCAGAACGAACTCTGCGAACGTCAGTTCTGGAGTGCGCTTTCGGAATATCCGCCGCCACATACCAGTATCAATCTCGGGCAACAATCCGGATGCTACCGCGTCGCGCAGAGCGTCTCGCCCGCGTTCAAAGCTCGGCCTCCCGTAAAGAACAAAATCGATGTCAGACGAGTCAGTTGCAAGCCCAACAAGTCGAGAACCTGTGACGCCCATATGGCGCCGACTGATGCCATTGCTCTCAAAAAAATCGACGATAGACGACACGTCAGCATCATCGCAGCGTTCCACGCACTGCCGAGGGCGCTCTAGCTGCGCAATGTCCTCGCTGGGAATGGCACAGAGCCCGTCTCGATAGTGAACAGACTTATGCATCAGCTGCCGTGCTTCTTCGAAGCCAACTTTGCGAAATCGCGCACCATCCCGACTCACTCTGTCGCCATTTTTGTCCGGAATGTAGCGTAAGAAGCCGCAGATATGTGGCTCATTGTCGTATGAAACGACCGCGTAAATCCAGTTATTTTTGGTTATTACAAAATCTCTTATTCTAACTGGTTCCTGCAACATCATCTCGCAATCGTGTTGTCATTGCACCATCATTAAGTTTCGCGCTTTTAGCACTTAGCCGCCCCGGCTGTGCAAGACCCGGTGAAATAGACACGATCTATGAGTGTTCATGAAAGTCGCGAGTCACGTCTGCTGCCGAAACTAGCCACGTGCCGCCCATTCCTGGCATTTGACGTGTGTTCTATGGACGAAACCTCGTACTTTTTCGCCTTCTTCACGAAGTATCGCCCTCCAGAGACGGCCAAAATAAAGCACGCGTGGATGCTGTTGGCAAAAAGGAAGAACTCTTGACGCCCGGTCAGGTTTGCTCCCCGCTTCGAGGTAGAATCCCAGTTCTTTCATACAAGGTGTCGAAGCCCGCACCTCGGCGCACCACCACATAATTGACGAGATCGACGACGGTCGAAGGACCCAACGTGGCTTTTCCCCCTTGAAGCACGCAATCGACGCCGATCTTTACGTCTTCTGCGCACATTGCTGGAGGCGCGCCGGTCACGTTAGCGCTGGTCGAGGTGATGGGAGCCCCGACAGAGTCAATCAGTGCTCGAGTAACAACGTGCGACGGAAACCGAATACCAACGAGGTTCGCACCGGCCGTGAGGACATCAGGAACGACGTCCTTCTTTCGCAACAGCACGGTTACTGGCCCTGGCAATAGCGTCTGGAGGAGGAGGGCGTCGTCGATATGCGCAACAGCTTCTATCATGTCGAAGCGAGAAACTGCAAGCGAGATAGGCTTTGAAACCATCCGTTTGAGCGCGATCACTTTCCTCACGGTTGATTCTTGCAGGGCGAGCGCACCAACTCCGTAGACGGTCTCGGTCGGGTAGGCTACGACCCTACGGGCCTTGATAGCGTTAGCAGCGCCCTGCACACTTCTAGTCACCTTGATAATAGCCACCGTACGCCCCTCGGCAAATAGCTGTCTGCAAAAAGGCAGCGCCTTCAGTGCCGCCGCTTGACGATGGCCACGTCTCCGAAGGTCAAGTTTTCGGACGGCTTGCCT
Organism: Halobacteriota archaeon; assembly: GCA_050013755.1. Taxonomy (GTDB): domain Archaea; phylum Halobacteriota; class Bog-38; order Methanoflorentales; family Methanoflorentaceae; genus Methanoflorens. Next base: position 22,057 of record JBEKER010000020.1, on the reverse strand, counting down.
TTCTGCGCTTTCTCCCCGCCGATGTCGATGAGGAGGCTTACATTCAGCGCCTTTTCGAGTTTCTTTCGCAGCTTATCGTCAGGAGTCAATTCCTTTCGCTCAATTTTCTTTATGATGAGCGCCTTTTCCATTATTTTAGCCGCCAGTTGCTCCTGGGTTAGTCCACTTTTTTGACGGGCGTACTTCACGATATGATCGAAATCGGGATCAAGTTCGCCCTCCATTTGGCGATAAATATCCCGGTACCGGGTGCGGACGTGTGCGGCGACTTTGCTCGCGGGTCCGCGCAACGTTTGAGGGGGGCGGATTTCTGTACCAAGACCTGCGCAAGCGGCGCACGTTTCGAGCTGTGCTCCCTCGACTACAACGCGTTTAGGCTTTCCTTGGATTTCTTTCCCGCATAATTCGCACTGCATGGCATTCCTCGAAAAAAGGATATATAGCATGCATTGTTAAATACCATGCGGAGGAGACGACAGTGGAAGACTCATTTGACGAAAGCGAAAAGAAGGGGAGCGATTTTTCTGAATACCTCTTGGATCGCGTTCGTCAACTGGAAGAGCGTAATCTCAAGCTCCGCGATGCCAATCGCAAGGTCGAAAACGAGAAGAGATCCGCCGAGAATCAGAAAGTACGCTACGAGCGCGAAGTCCGAAAACTCAGAAGTGAGCTTGAACGACTCAAAGGACCACCGTTACTCGTAGGGACCGTCCTTGACGTGCTTGAAGACAATAGAGTCGTGATCAAGAGTTCAACGGGTCCAAAGTTCGTGGTCAACGCCTCGCAGTTCATCGAACAGGAACTCATATCGGGCGCCCGAGTCGCGCTAAACCAACAATCCCTCGCTATCGTCGGCGCTTTGCCACCTTCGAAGGATCCCACGGTGTATGGGATGGAAATCATCGAGACCCCCACCGTGAGCTACGATGACATCGGAGGCCTTGACGGTCAGATTCAAGAGCTGCGCGAAACAGTAGAGCTCCCACTATTAAAGCCTGAGCTATTTCAGCGAGTAGGCATAGAACCGCCCAAAGGGGTGCTTCTCTACGGCCCTCCAGGGACAGGAAAAACCCTTCTGGCAAAGGCAGTAGCAAAAGAGACCGAATCGGTTTTCATACGAATCGTAGGCAGTGAGCTCGTTCAAAAGTACATCGGCGAAGGCGCTCGACTCGTTCGAGAGCTATTTGAAATGGCCCGGGACAAGGCCCCCAGCATTATTTTCATTGACGAACTCGATGCGATAGGAGCGAAGCGTTTGGACAGCGCAACTTCGGGAGATCGTGAAGTCCAACGGACGCTCATGCAGCTCCTCGCCGAGATGGACGGATTTGAAAATCGCGGCGACGTCAAGATCATCGGTGCGACAAATAGGAGTGACATACTCGACCCTGCGTTGCTCCGGCCAGGCCGCTTTGATCGCCTTATCGACATACCACTCCCAACTTACGAAGCCCGCGTTGAAATTGTCAAGATCCACACGTCCGGCATGAACCTGGCTCACGAGATTGACTCCGGGAAGATTGCCAAGCTCACTGAGGGTGCAAGTGGTGCTGACATAAAAGCAATTGCGATGGAAGCCGGCATGTTTGCCATTCGCGCGGAGCGCGAGTCAGTGACCGCTGCCGATTTTGACGATGCCGTGCGTAAAGTGATGGGCATGCCTAACGTGGAGGCGCAGCAGCTGGGGTCAATGTTCGCATAAGCGAGCAGCATTCGCCGTTCTCTGAATCGTTCGTCATTAGCGCGTGCTATAGTCTACCGGGCAAGAGTTGACGCGTATGGGCGTGCGATTCAGCATTTTCTAGTTGTGCAACGCAAAGCGCTTGCTCCGCGCTTTTACTCTACAGCTGGTGATAAGCGAGATAGAATCGTTGCAGCGCTGTGAAATTGCTGGCGAAGGCCACAAAGACCATCAACCAGCCGAGCAACGGGAACCAGATGACGTTTTCCGGGAATATGAGGCTGAGCAACGCGATAAAGAAAATCAGGGCAAGCCTGTCTGCTCTCCCGAGCAAGCCCCGATAATTCCGGCCAACGCCAAGTGCTTGCGCTTGGGTTCCAAGGTAACTCGTCATAAGAACGCCTACTATGGCGAGCAGCCCAATCTGCCAAGCGACGTACCCACCGAGCGTAATACCGGCGAATATGAAAATATCAGAATAGCGGTCAATGACGTGGTCGATTAGGTCACCTTGCATCGATTCGCTGCTAGAACTTCGCGCCAAGCACCCATCTAAGGCGTCAAAGAGTGCGTTGCAAGCAACGGCTAATATCGCCAATGCAAGCAGTTGCGCGTAGAACGCAACGCCAGCGACGACTGCAGAAACGAGGGACAGGACGCTCAGCTGGTTTGCACTTACGCCGTGCCTGTAAAGCGCCAGCGCGATCGGATTTAAGATCCACCCCATTCTTCCGCGGTATGTGTCAAGCGTCATTCAAATAGACAGTCCAGTCGCATTGGCCAGCGGCGAATCGCTCGAGCCAGTGTCCTTGTGTGATTTCCCAGACGAGTTGTGCCGATTCACTCGGCGCACTTGTCGAATCTACTTCGTACACATTGTTACCGTGCTGCGCGAATGCCTCAACCAGGATGACATCAAGGATCTCTGCTTCAACGTTTTCGTTTATCTTTTTGTCTGAAAAAGCCTTCTGCTGCAAGCGCCTTCGAAGTGCGACCGGGTTAGTCCGGAGGACAATGACACGGTCGACCAAGAGGTTATGGGAAAGGTGCCCCTCAAGCACGAGATCTTCTGAAAACGGGTGCGCTTTCAGAGCCTCGAGATCAACTATCATACAGTCACGGTTTTCATCCCACCCTGCGTAGTACTGGTGAGCGCGAATCACTTCGTTAAGGTCCACCACCTTGAGGCCATAGTGGTCGCGGAGAATCTTGCCAATCGTGGTTTTGCCGGTGCCGGGAGTTCCCGTGAGAGCAATTTTCATAGGACTAAAGAGGTTAGTTCGTGGACAGAAATTCGTTGATGGCACTGAGAAGCGTCGCATTTTGCCACGGCTGGCCGACAGTGATTCGTATGTGGGTATTGGAGCATCCACGAAACGTGTCGCAGCTTCGAACGATTATGCCCTTACTCAGCAGGTATTCCGATACTTCGCGCGAGGTGTGTGGCGCGGTGTCAACGAAGACAAAGTTCGCTTCCGTTGGGTACGTCCGGAAGGGGAGCTTGTCGCGTAGGTACTTACGTCCCTGCGTTACCATCGACACGGTCTTGTCCAGAAAGGCGTGATCTGAAAGCGCTGCAATACCCCCCTTGACGGCCAACTGATTCACGGAAAATGCAAGCATGAGTCTCTCGTACGAACGCGCGAGCTCCTCTGCAACCACCGCATAGCCGAGGCGCAGCCCGGCCAATCCAAAAGCTTTTGAAAACGTTCTAGAGACCATCAGGTTATCAAAGTGACTTACGAGCTCAATGTGGCTTTGCGATGCAAATTCCGCGTAGGCTTCGTCCAGCACGACAAGCGCTTCTGTCGATTTTAGCAAGCGCCTCAGCGCTTCTTCTTTGATTGTGTTTCCCGTCGGATTATTGGGGGCGCAGATGAAGATAAGCTTGGTTTTGTCGGTGATTGCTTCGATTACACTGTCAACGTCGATTGAAAAATCGTCCGCACGCTTGACGTAGACGCACGTGCCGTGTCCCGCCTCAACGATTATTTCATAGTATGAGTAAGTGGGGATAGGAATAATCGCCTGATCACCGGGCACTATGACGTAACGCAGGAGAGTGTTGAGGAGATCGTCCGATCCGTTACCGACAATCACACGCTCCGCTGAAACTCCAGCGTAGCGCGCGATGGCGTCCTTGAGTTCGACGTACCCAGGAGAGGGATAAATGCTTATTTCGTTGATGTGCTGCTTAATCGCTTCAACTGCTCGCGGGCTCGGTCCTAGGGCGTTTTCGTTTGATCCGAGTTTGATCACCTGGTCGAGACTGATGCCATACGCTGCAGCTACGTCTTCGGCAGACCTACCTGGAATATACGTTGATGGCACGTTCAACCACTGCAATAGCCGTTGCAATTTGCTCTTTTGTGATCACCAGAGGGGGCACGAATCTTAAAACGTTTTCTGAGGTGTTATTTAGCAGTACGCCATTCGCTCGGGCATAGTCGACGACAGGAGGCACGGGAAGCGACGACTCATAGGCGACCATAAGGCCTTTGCCCCGTATATCAACAGTATAGTTCGATTCGAGCTCACCTAGCAGTTTTTTGAGCAGCTCACCCTTGTATCGCGACTGCTCGACGAGAGATTCGCTTTCGATCACGTCGATCGTAGCAAGAGCCGCAGCGCACGCAAGTGGATTGCCACTCTGCGTCCCCCCGTGATCGCCTGGAGCGAACTTATATGGTTCGCGCGACATCATTGCGCCTACGGGAAAGCCGCCGCCCATACCCTTGGCCAACGTCATCACGTCCGGAACGACGCCAGCATGCTCGCACGCGAACCATTTTCCTGTCCTACCGAAGCCGGTTTGCACCTCGTCCGCGATCATCAGTATGCCCCGCTCTGTGCAGAGCTCGCGGACTCCTGCGAGGTATTCGTCCGGAGGCACAATAACCCCCCCTTCTCCTTGAATCGGTTCCACGATGACAGCAGCGGTATCCGCCGTGACCGCTCGGGCGATTGCGTTCACGTCACCATAATCGACAAAGGTGACGCCATCAATAAGGGGCTCAAACGGTTTTCGGAGTGCCTCTTTCCACGTCACGCTGAGTGAGCCCATAGTTCGTCCGTGGAATGCGTTTTTAGTCGAAACGAATCCTTTCTTGCCGGTTACCTTCCTCACGAGCTTCATCGCGGCTTCGTTTGATTCAGCTCCGGAGTTCGTCATGTAGAGGCGCTCCATGCCGGTCAGCTTTGTCATGCGCTCGGCTAAGCGCGCCTGCAGTTCGGTGTAATATAAATTTGAGGTGTGGATGAGCTTCTCTGCTTGCGCCTTGATGGCGGTGACCAAGCGCGGATGACAGTGGCCGATGCTATTGACGGCAATTCCTGCGACGCAGTCTATATAGTCATTCCCATCGGTATCTGTAACGATCGCCCCTCTGCCGTGGTCAATCACCAGCGGCTGACGCGTGAACACCGGCATATAGTGCTGCAATTCTTGAGCGACTACCTTTTCTTTTTCGGATGCACGCATTTCTTACCACGTCCTACGGCAGTGCCAGCGCACGTCTACGCTTGGCAGTGCACTTTTAGGAGACCATTTTTCCGCGCAAGACGTTGCCTACCTATTCAAATTCGATGGTGGCGGGCGGCTTCGGCGTAATATCGTAAACCACACGCGCGACGTCTGGTATTTCGCTCGTAATGCGCGAAGCAATTCTGCGAAGCACGTCATAAGACATTTCAAGCACGTCGGCAGTCATGCCGTCTCGCGATTGAACAGCGCGCACTGCGATTATCCAGCCGTGCACACGCACGTCGCCCTTGACGCCGGTTCCTTTCTCTAAAAGCGCCGCGAAAGTCTGCCACGGTTTGTACCGCAAGATCTCTTGCTCTACAATTGCATTCGCCTCGCGGATAACGTGGAGCTTTTCCTCGGTTACCTCGCCGATAATGCGCACCGCGAGCCCGGGTCCTGGAAACGGCATGCGCTCACTGAGCTCAGGCGGCAACTTAAGGGCCCGCGCGATTTCGCGGACTTCATCCTTGTACAGGTACTTGAGGGGCTCAACGACCCCGTGGAACGCAATCTCCGGGGGGAGGCCACCGACGTTGTGGTGCGACTTGATCTGCCCCTCAGATTCGATAATGTCTGGATAGATCGTACCTTGTAATAGGTACTCTACTTGCTTCTGCCTCGCCACTTCCTCGAATATGCGGATAAACGTCTCGCCTGTTACCTTTCGCTTCTCTTCGGGATCTATAACTCCGTCAAGCGCACGAATAAATCGCGCCGTTGCATCGATTATCGTCAACGGCATGTGACGAAAAGCTTGCTTGATGTTTTCAGTTTCCCCCTTGCGCATCAGTCCTGTGTCGACGTACACAGGGTACAGGTTGGCTCCCAGCGCCTGGTACGCGAGAGCTGCGCAAACCGAGCTATCGACGCCGCCAGAGAGAGCGATGATTGCCCGATGATTTCCCACTTCTCTCTTGATCTCTGCGATTGCGCCCTCAATAAACTCGTGACTATTTACCATAAGTCCAATCGTTTCTTTTGTTCAACGTTCAGCCGCGCCGTCAAGTGAGATCACGTGCTCGTGTTCATGCGGAGTACGGATCGCACAAATTCAAGAAACGGCGGTGACGGCCTGCCCGGTCGCGACTTAAACTCTGGGTGGAACTGCGTCCCCAAGAAGAATCTCTTCGTCTGAATCTCTACAATCTCCATTCTGATGCCGTCTCGAGCTTTCCCTGAAAACACCATTCCGCTTTGCTCGATGCGCTCAATGTACTCAGGATTTACTTCGAACCGATGTCTATGTCGTTCGGTCACGAGCGCACTCTGGTACATCGCATGCGCGCGCGTCCCCGGCGAGAGGACGATTTCGTAGTTACCCAGTCGCATGGTGCCCCCCATGTGATCGACATCAAGCTGTTCGGGCAGTACATCGATGACGTGGACGCCTGTGGGATCCAGCTCAGCGCTCGTTGCCTCGAGCCCTAGAACGTTACGGCAAAACTCGACGACGGCCAATTGGAAGCCAAAACAGATTCCTAAGAAAGGGACGTCATTTTCGCGCGCGAAACGAATGGCGTCGATCTTCCCTTCACTTCCCCGAGGGCCAAACCCGTGTGCAACCAAAATACCGTCGACCGCCTTCAGCGTCTCGAGGGCGTGCGGGTCTTCTGCATCGACGAGCTTGACGTCTATGCCCCCTCCAAGAGCGCTTGCGGCGTGCTTGATAGCCTCTTTGATGCTGAAGTACGCATCTTCAAACATATATTTGCCGACGATGGCAATTGATCGCGAAATGGGAGGGTTTTTCATCACAGCCCAGGGTCTGGCCGCTTTCCTTTCGAGGGCGAGTTTTTCCACGAGGTAGTCGCCTAAGCCCTCAAGCTCAAGCATCGACGGCACTTGGTAGATGTCAGGTACGTCGTACGCGCTGATGACGGCGTTTAGTGGCACGTCGCAAAACAGCGAGATCTTGGCGCGAGCGTCTTTGCCCAGCGGCGTTTTCCCTCGGCCAACTATGACATCAGGACTGAGTCCAAGCTCTCTGAGGCTCTTTACCGAGTGCTGGGTCGGCTTCGTTTTGTGATCGCCGGTCATGTCCTCTGGCACGAGCGTTACGTGGAGCAGGACGAAGTAGTCTTCTTCGCTGTGCATTTGTCGCACGGCTTCCAAGAATGGCATGCTCTCGATGTCGCCAACGGTACCACCCACCTCCACGACACATACATCCGCCTTTGCCTGGTCGGCCACGGTCCTGATGCTGGTCTTTATTTCATCGGTTACGTGAGGAATAATCTGAACAGTCTTTCCCAAGTAGTCCCCTCGCCGCTCTTTTTCGATAACCGACTTGTAGATCTTACCTGTCGTAATATTATGATCGCCTGTGAGTTCAACGTCGAGGAATCGTTCGTAGTTTCCCAGATCAAGGTCAACTTCAGCTCCGTCCTTGAGGACGAATACCTCACCGTGTTGGAAGGGATTCATGGTTCCGGCGTCGATGTTTATGTACGGGTCAATTTTGATCGCCGTTACGTTGTGCCCGCGGTTGATAAGAAGTCTGCCAGCTGAGGCGGCTGTGATACCCTTCCCGAGGCCACTCATGACCCCGCCAGTGACGACGACGTATCGCATCCTTCTACCTCTCCACAATGCCAATGATGATGTTATCGTTCTAATATGCTGCCGAAAAGCTATTTATACTCAAGACTAAGGCGTAGCCTGATTTCAGAATGCTTTTCGCGATGACAGCAAATAACGTAATAGCTGTACGCACAGTGCCGGTGCAGCGTTACGTGGCCTCCGCTTGCGCCCTTTTAGTCTAATAATCTCCACGTGTAGTACGCCAAAACGACGACTACGATAAAGCCAAGGATCGCCACGCCGTAACTGATGCCGCCTGCGGCTAGCAATATCAGCGCAATGATCACGCCGATCGCAAGCAGAATATAAGGAAGATTCCTCATTCTTCTGATTCTCTTTGCGTCGACACGAAGCTGCGGCCACCGAAACTGCACTGAAGGTTGCCAAACCCTAGCGGGACGCGCCTTGCTTCGATAATCCATGCGCGAGAGGGCCTCGTCAACCTCAATAGCATCAGGCGGCGGCTCGTTTTCCAGTTGTCCGATTTGCAGAATGAAGCTCCCCTCCCGTGAACCGTACCCGGTTGATATACTTACCTCACCTTCATAGAGCTCCTGCTGACCTGGGGGATTTGCGACCGTGATGGTAAGTAGTTCTTCGCCATCGACGTACGGGTTATTGCGGTTGAAAGTTACTTTGTCTTTGATCGCGCCACGCGATGAGAGGTAAATATGTGTCGGAGCTTCGTAATTGACCACGTCGATATCGAGAGTCGCCTTGCCGCCTGGCCTGAGCGGAAGTCGAATTATGGGTTCCTCGATTTCGACAGATTGCAGTCCCTTTCGGTTTATATATACGCTCTGCACAATTCACCTCATTTCAGGCGGAAGCAAGTTAGGAATTCGCTCATCTATTGGATAGTACACGCCGCACGCCTTACAATAGAGCGTGCCCTTAATAATCTCCCCTGCCTCTTCGCGCTCGACCTCTAGTGCGAGCGCGCCTTTGCAGACAGGACAGCACAATATTTTCAGTAACTCCCGCTTCATTTCAGCCGCCTATTGATGCGCTGCACACAATTACGCGCGTTCGAGTTTCTCCTCTCGTAAATCAACTATCTCTGTTAGCTCTGGTCCTGTTGAGAGCAGTGTGAACGGAACGCCTACTGCCGTTTCAGCTTCGCGCAGGAACGTCTTTACCCTTGCGGACAACTCATCGTACTGGTTCGCTCCCTTAACGGAGGGGTCAAGCTTGTCCAGCCCTGTTATCGCCACTTGCGTGGCTCCGTTTATCATTGCAGAGTATTTTGCCATGGTGGGGTCCCACCAACCAATGCGCCGTTGCCGCCCGGTGACGGTACCAAATTCTTCAATGTTTAGCTTTTTTGCATCGTCTTCGCTCATTTGTGTGTCAAAGGGCCCCGCTCCGACGCGTGTCGGAAATGTCTTGAAGACCACGATCGTCTCAGTTATACGCGTCGGTCCGACGCCGATATCGGCAGCAATTTGAGAAGCGGTCGTATCTTTTGATGTTACGTAGGGGAACGTCCCGTAGAAGAGAGAGATGCCGAATCCCTGCGAACCCTCTAAAATCACGTTTTTGCCCGCCTCAAGCGCTTTGTTTACCTCAGCCGCCGCATCCGTCAAAAAAGGCGAGAGTTCCGCCACCTCCCGTGCTTGCGCCGTTGTCCTTTTCGCGCGATCAGCTGCAGCCGGGCCACAGCCAGTTCCGGTTGACCCGATCGTTTGTGAAAGGTACGGATCGAGCTTATCTGTTTCGATGTGTTTTGTTTCGATTATCGCGCAGCGATAATCCACCCCGACCCGCTCTGTCACCTTGAGCAGCCCCGCTTCGCTAAGGAGCACTCGTGGATCAACAAGCACCCCCGCGCCGATGAGCAGTCGCGCATCCGGATACACGAAGCCCGAGGGTATCATGCGCACACCGAACTTTCGTCTACCCACCTCTATCGTGTGGCCTGCGTTGGGGCCAATTCCGCCGCGGGCAATAATCGCGGGTTTGTCTGCAAATGCGACGTGCGCGACGATCTTACCTTTTCCTTCGTCTCCAAAGAACCCGCCGACAATTATAGTGGCTCCCATGCCCAGCACCTTCAAATCGATTAAAATTCGCTCGCTATCGCGCTGTAAGTATCTCAGAAATCACAGATATGCTGTCAACACTATTGGCTCGCAATATAAAAAAACATGCTTTTGCGCGCGGCTACGTTGCATTGACTCGCAAACGCGCAGCGAAGCACTAATAATGGAGCATTTCATGTTAATACAGCAGGTGAAAACATGAAAGCTGATGCTGTTCAAATTGCTGACGGCGTATACTGGGTAGGCGTATTGGACTGGGACATACGAGTATACCACGGATATACGCTGCACGGCACGACGTACAACGCATATCTCATCTTCGGTGAGGATCGCACGGCTCTTATAGACAACACGTATGCTGGCACATCAGCACAGATGTGGGCACGGATTCGAGATGCGTGCGAAAAGGAGGGGCGACCACCCTCAATCGACGTGGTCATTCAGAACCATATCGAGCTCGATCATAGCGGGGCGTTGTCCGAGATTCAGCGAAAGTTTCCTGCTGCGCCCATTTACTGCACCGAAGTTGCCGTTAAGGGACTGAAAAGGCTTTATCCGGCACTAGACGAGGTCCAGTTTGCCACCGTCAAGACCGGCAATGAGATTGCGCTTGGAGCCAAAACGTGTACCTTCCTCGAGGCGCCGCTGCTGCATTGGCCGGACAGCATGTTCACCTTCCTGAAAGAGGATGGGATCCTGTTCTCGAACGATGCCTTTGGCCAACACCTCTGCTTGGCGCAACGATATGACGCTGACATTCCAGAATATGTGCTCATGCAAGCCGCGCAGAAGTTCTATGCAAACCTGATTACGCCGCTGTCCCAGTTAGTGCTCAAGAAATTAGGCGAAGTCAAAACGCTCGGCTTGCTCGACAAGATACGCGTGATCGCGCCTTCTCACGGACAAATCTGGACCGATCCGGCCAAAATCATCAGCGCCTACACGGGCTGGGCAACAGGAAAAGCGAAGAACAAGGCCACGATCGTGTACGACACCATGCACTTCTCGACCCAAAAGATGGCACACGCGCTCGCCGAGGGACTCATCGCCGGGGGGGTTGATGTCGCGGTGTATTTCTTGCACACCGACGAACGAAGCGAGATTGTCAAGGATATCCTCGACAGCAAGTTCGTCCTGTTCGGAGTTCCGACAATGCACAACGAGCCGTTCCCGAGCATCGGGGATATCGTGTACTATCTTCGGGGGCTGCGATTTGACAAGACTGGCCAAAAGAAGCTCGCCGTCACGTTTGGCTCTATAGGGTGGCGAGGCGGCGGAACCAAGAAGCTCGCAGACGCCATTTCAGCGTGTGGCTTTGAGGTGCTCCAAGATTTGGAAGCATATTACGTCCCATCAGAAAATGAGCTTGTAGAATACTTTGAAGTAGGCAAGCAACTTGCTGCTCGGATAGCGACGGAGGCCAGCAAGTAAAGCCTCGATTGTTTAACACAAAAAAACCAACCGTCATGCTCGCATGTTCTGGTGCGCTCGGTGCAGCGGTTCAGTTCGTAATCATGCGGGAGCGTCTGTACCTCCTATAAACGAGGAGGATGAGGGGGACAAGCACCATAAGGACAAAAAGAGTGGTCACGACTGCCGATGGGAGCGCGAGAAAATTCAAGGCTGAGAAATCGGTTTCCGTACGCACTGCCGGAAGCAGAAGACCCAAAATGCCAACGATGAGCAGTATGTAGAGAATAACACTCGTAGCCATCGAGATGCCGTTATGCGAGCTGTTTGCAAGTCGTTCAAGAATGGCATCTTTCTCTTGGTAGATCAGCCCCAAAATTGCCATATCGCCTACGAGCGTTTCGGTGTTGGAGTTCTGCTGCTGAAATAGCAGGCCAGTGATGTTCGATCCGGTCAGCTGCTTGATACTTTCTCCCTCTGGTCCGTCGTAGATGATACCCGCAATGGACGTTCCGTTAAGAATCTGCATGTCGACTCTTGCTCCAGTAGTGAGCTGTTCCTCACCTGTGCTCTTGTCGCGATAGATCATACCGACAATCTGCGACCCGTCGGGGAGCCCTTGCTGAGGCGACCGCGAAGTTTCTCGGGCAGGATCGACGTTTGGTGATTCGCGCGCTGTGTCATCTTGAGATTTCTCCCTTTTTTCAAATATCACGCCTTTTATTTTCGCACCTCTGAGGATTCTGTCATCGATAGATGTCTCGCGTCGGTACACGATCCCGGTAATCCGCGACCCGCTTACAAGCTTGTCCTCTATCGAGTTCTCCTACCAGTACGTGAAACCGGTGATCGGCACCCCGTCGAACAACTTGACGCCAATCGCAAGCCCGCCTAAAAGCTGCGTATCCGTCGAATCCCTGTGTTGGTAGAGGACTCCGGTGATTACAGACGAATCTTGTGGAAGTTTCATTGGCTCAAGGCCTCATCACGATAGAGAAAACCTACAAGCTGTGCCCCGGCTGTAGTCGACAGATCGCTCACGTCACTCAAAAGCTTGACATCAGCGTCACCGTGCTGCAGATAAAGGAGGCCTTTGACCGCTTGTCCGCTCACTAGACGCAGAGCGCCTATCTGGCTTTCTTGGTGAAGCACGCCGATCAGCAGTGCCCCGGCTGTAGTCGACAGATCGCTCACGTCACTCAAAAGCTTGACATCAGCGTCACCGTGCTGCAGATAAAGGAGGCCTTTGACCGCTTGTCCGCTGACGAGTTTCAGCGCCGTATGCGCTACGCGCACGAGCTTGAGGCCGGGCACACTCGTCTCCTCGTACAGCACGCCGACGATCTTCGACCCCGCCAAAAGTTGCACGTCGGCTGCCGTTTGATCTCGATAGAGCACGCCAGTAGCCGTCGTGTCGCGCAAGATATTCACGTCGAATTTTGAAGCGCTTAAGAGCTTAACTTCGTCTGATTCTTTTTCAAGATAGGTGATGCCCGTAATCTGTGATCCACACAGTAATTCCAGTTTTGCGTTTTCGCGCTCCTGAAAAAGTGCGCCTACGACCTTCGTCGAACTTCGCCATCTCATGCGATTAGACCCTTTTGTGTCGCTGCTGCAAGTAAAGCCCTCTTCTTATTTATTCCTAGCTAAAAAGTGCGCTTTCGCAAAATCCGTCCCTCCTTCTTTGCCATACCTAAAATCAGCACGCTCAGAAGTCCCCAGCTCGGCGCCATCGCGTATCCCACCTCGACGCTTCCAAACGACGCGAGAAACGCAATGCTGAACGTGATGAACGTGGCAAAGTGGCAAAGCCACGGCATTGATGACGCGAGTGCTTATGATATGCATTCGCACGTTTTGCACCGAAAAAACAGTGGACAGACGGTCTCGAATAGAGCAAATAACGCTAACCTTAGAGGAGCGGACACGCTGCGACACACCCAGACCCAAAAATGCCAAGGAGTGACGAACCAAACGCAGAGACGATAACGATAGCCGGGATTACGGGCATAGTCATCGTCGCGGACCGCAGACTTATGGCTCCGACAAACAACGGGTACCCTACAACACACCAGATAGAGAGGTGAGATCGCGCTCTGTCATTCACTCCTTCCTACCCGCCACACATACACGGCTGCGCCAACGCAAAGTAGCAAAAGACCGAGCATAAGGAGTTCTGCTTTGGCATCAGACGGTATGCCGCTTAGTATTTCCATGAGCATCGCATCACAGCCTATTATACACGTTATTCAAGCAGAAGGAGACCCCGATAAGCAGAGGCGGCTTTCAAACGGGCAACACTAGCGGGGTAACCTTCAATGAGCGACACCATCAGTGCCGCCATATCGAGCTTTCTTTCCAGCAATCTATCGCGTTTCTTTTGCCAGTCTTCCTTTGCGTGGGGGTCCTGAATGAGCTGCGCCGCCTTAGCCGCGACTTCAGCTGCGGTCGTCAGGTTAAAGAGGAGCTGAAACTCGCGCTCGAGCTCGATGAACGCGCCCACGTCGCAGTCGCCTACAAAGGCATTGCTCCGGATTGTCGGTGTGCCTAGAAGTGCGGCTTCCGTCGCCATAGTCTGCGTATCGGTGATGAACAACGACGCATAGTATAGCACGTCGTGTATTCGCCTATTCGGCACGTTGAGAACGTGCTCTCTAATTTGCTTTGGAACGTCGGCTTCTGACAAAATGAAGACCTCACCGTAGGCGCTCAGCTCTCTCACGAGCGCGATCTTGTCGGAATCGGTCAGCCCCCTCACGCCGAGGTCGTGCGAGCAGTCAAACGCGTTAAACCGCAGCACACTGTAGTCGTGACTCCTTGAGATGCCCAAGAGATTAAAAACGGATGGATCAGGCGTGAAATAGTTGGGGTGTAGGTACGCGAGCTCCTTGTAACTCTCCACTTTGAGGTGTTTTGAGCCCAACTCCTGTCTAAATGATGACGGCGTCACAAAAACATCGGTAAACTGGTATGTGAGGTTGAGCATCGCGTAAAGGGCAGCGTTGGTCGTGCACTCGCTGTCATTAAACGTGATGTCGGGAACCTTGAGCAAACGCGCCGTGAAGGTGCAATAGGTACCCCACCCCGTAGTCAAGTCAATCTTCTTTCCCTTGAGGTATCGAAAGGCGTTTACCACGTCGTGCGGAAGCGACGTGCTCTTCCCAGACTTCGAGTCGGGCGTACTCGAGAAAAGAAAAAAAGGAATTTCAAGCTCGTTTAGTAGGTCTATGGTCTCTCCGTAATGACGAGCGAGTATGAAGACCTGATTGCCGTCTCCCTCAAGCGCGGCCACGATGTTCTTGTAGAAATGCACCTGAGCTGGCGTATTAACAAAAACGGCAATTTTCACGAAGGAACCTCCTGTGCGTACTTTGTTTCACATCTGCAGCGGGACACGGCGCCTTTGAGCAGGTGAGTGCTTGCGCTGTCACAATCGCTCACCTTGCTTATCAGATCATCAGCTGCTCCCTCACCAAAGTATTCTTTCTTAAGGTTGGCTTCGCGTTCATCGGCCCCGCGTACATCATAGACTTTCGTACCCCTCGTAGGGGCATTGTCTGTATCTTCAAAGTCAAGACTCCTAACGCGCTCCTCTAAGTAGTAGATGGGAATCTTCATCATCACACCTGCTCGCACAGAACGCCGCATATTCTCACCCCGCTTATGAGATTTACGTCTTGACGATCCTCGTCTTGATATAAGAAGCCGCTAAGAGTTGCGCTTTCGAAGATTTTCTTCTTAGAAGAGCCTTCTTCTCGACAAAGCATGCCGGTTACTTGTTGCCATGGCAGGATATGCGCCGTGTGATTGAAGTCTGCGAGGAGCGTTGTTTCGCCGGAAGTCTCGTCTTGATAAATCAGGCCTTTGATCCTTTGGTCACAAAGCGATTTTTTGCCGAGAGAGACCGGGTCTCCATAGAGTATGGCGATGATTTTCGATGCCTCGAGGATTCGTTCGTCATCCTCACTCGTCGTCCAATAGGTGAGCCCATCGAGCTGTAAGTCGCTCAAAATGCTCTCATCGGCGCTGTCGTCGTGGTACAGGACACCAACCACTTTCGAATTGGTCAAGAGTTTGACGTCAATGTTCAGCCCACTCTGGAGCTTTTTTTCATCAGTCCCCTCTTCCTGATAGATGATGCCTGTAATCTTCACGCCGCTTAAGACCTTCATAGTAACACCTTCACGAACTATCCGTAGTCGACCTCTCAGTGCTGTGATACCTGAGGTAGAGGAGGTACACCACGGGCACAACAATTAACACAACGGCGATATAAGAGATAAGCAGAGTGAGATTAGACTGTTTCAATGCCAGTGGCACGACGAGACCAAGAATTCCGATAATCGGCAAGAGGTACAACAATATGCGCTCCGCTTTGCGATATCCATTTCCTGACGGCGCTACCCCCTCCCTTGCGCGGCGTGCTGCGCGACTCGGCGGCGCCACGTCTCGATAGATGATGCCGATGATCCTCAGACTAGTCAAGATGCCTTCCTCGCTCGAGGCTCGCTCTCGGTAAAGCACTCCTGTCAACACGGCTTCGCGCAAGGACGTTGCAGTGACGCCTTTGTCTTCTCGATAAACCACGCCCGTTATTCTCGAGCCGTTAAGGATTCTTGCGTTGAGCTGTGGTCCACCGAGCAGCTTCACTTCGGTGCTGCCGGCCTCTTGGTACGTAATGCCCAGCAGTTTAGATCGGCTTAAGATTGTCCGATCGGCCGAACTTCCCTCTTGGTAGATAATGCCCAGAACCTTGTGCGCGGTCAAAATGTTCTCACGAGAGGAGTCTTCATCTTGATAGATGACCCCCGTAATGTTTAATCCGCTCAAACAGGTTTCTTCACCGTTTTTCTTATCTTTGAATATGATGCCGGTGAGCTCCCCATTATCCAGAAGTTTCACTTTGATTTCAGGGAGGTTCAGCAGAATGCCGTCTTTGCCCTTAGTGTCCTGATAGGTGATCCCAATCACTCTCGAACGGTCTGCTGATGCCATCTAAACCTCAACCTTCTGCCGCGGCTGCTTGAGATCCGCTCGCCAAACTTCTCCAGAATTAACCCTCATAGTTTGCTACTAAATATGCGAGTACCGGACTCGAAAATCCTAGTGTGATTAAGCATGTACCGATCAGTGATGCACCGATGATCGTGAGACTGATGCCGGTGATCAAGCAAAGAGCGCTGGTCACAAGTGAGATTAAAATCATATGAATCATTCTTCTTCTGCTTTTTCGGCTATGTCCCGCCCGCAGTCGAAGCAGTGGAAGCCTTGAATAGTGTGTGCGGGCTTATCGGCTGTGCGCTCTGCGACGAGCATGACGGGTAGCCGCGCTGAATGCTTACAGTATTGCTTTGAGCCGCGCTTCATCTTGTACACTTTAGTTTCTTCAATGATTCGTTGCCGCGCCACGCGTTCTTCCAACTCTTCAGCCGCGTCAGTCTGTTCACGTTGACTCTTCACTAACGACATCGTATCATACCCTCACAACGTCCTTCGTCCAGATCCCCTTTTTCTGGTGCTCGCAAGATCGTCAGCTCAGCATCTTTGACCGTGTCGGCTGTGGGCTCGACGAGGTCGTGCGTGCTACTTTCAAAACGCTCTTCTGCTGCCTTTTCGGCACGGTACCGAAGTTCATTAAGTAAAATATCAAATATTTCACGTTTATGCTCTTCTTGTGCGATCGAGAGACATTGCACGATCGTCATGGCGCAACTATCTAATTGCTCGTAGAGTCGTTTCGGGTTATCCTGCGCCCATCGTAGAAGATCGGACGTACAAACATCCGCTTCTATGTTGCGCTCCTCATCGAGTAGCTCATCGAACGTATCTGCGCTCGAATCTGCGAGCATGCGCGCTGCCTCGTCTATAAACTCGCACGTCGTATCGTGCGGCGTGAGCTCGAAGCCTTCTGCGGTGTGAACCGCGTATATGACTTCTGTGATCCATTCAGGCGAGATATCCTCCTTAAATACGATTTTATCGTCTTTTTGACGTTCGATCGTGTGAAGGTTTTGCGCGATCGCATGTGCCATCTGCTCTACTTCGTGTACAACTTCGCTCATGGTCCTATCGTCCTGCCTTTTGGCTACACAGCGTATTGTGCTGTAGACGCGTACGTGGTTTCTCCCCATGGCCCCCGACTCTAATGACACTTCTTTCATTATCAATCACACCTGTTTTTGAGGCGCACCCGGAGCGAGAACGACTGAGCTTCTTGATGAAGGCTTTCGTCCTTGTTTTCTGATCACTTGCAGGGGCTTTTTTCTGCAGAGTTGTTGTGTATCGAGAAAGACTTTTCTCCTTCCGAGTGCGTCATACGTTAAGTATTGTAAAAGTATTTAAATGTTGCCAATTTTTATTAATAGTTTTATTTTAAGGTAATGTATAAAATTTAAGTAAATATTTAAAACGCTAGAACTAAATAAAATGACAACAACTAAATAAACGGAACCAAAATCTGTGAACAAGTTCAATAGGCCGTAGGCGCTAGTCACCCTCACAGATCCGCGAACGCAGGAGAAACATGGATGCCCGATACTGAAACGAAAGAAGAAAAGAAAGCCCTTCACAAAATTCTCCAGGTCTTAACCTGTTCTGATTTGCGCAAGAGCCTTGCTGAGGCACTTCAAGATGGTAAAAGCCTGACTCTCTCCCAACTTAGCGAACGAGTAGGCGCCAGCTCACCTGCGGCGGTGCACGCGTTGAGAGAGCTGGCAAAAGAGCATTTGACGTATCAAGACGAGAAACGCAACTACTCGCTTACAAACATCGGTGAGATCGTAATGCGAAAGGTGGGGGAGATCAATACAGCAATCGACGTGCTATCAAAAAACAGAGAGTTTTGGCTCGAACACGATTTGAGCGGGATTCCGACTAGCCTGCTCGACAAGATCGGGTGCCTCGAGGAGTCGGACGTCATATTCAGTACCCCGACTGATCTTTTCAAGATCGTTGCCACCTACAATGTGTTACTCCAAAACGCTAAAGAAGTACGAGGAGTAGCCCCAATCTTCACCGAAGATATGCCGCCTAGTTTCATTCAATTGGTGGCCAAAGGCGGTGACATCGAACTTGTTCTTACGCCTGAAGTTCTTAACGCGGTGCTCGAGCGCGTGGATCGTTCCGAACTCAAAAAAGCCATTCAAGGAAATCTCAAACTCTTTACGATTGAACCTCAACCTAACATCGCATTCACGGTCACTGACTACTTTATGGAGCTTGGTTTCTTCCGGCACGACGGAACGTACGACTGGTCAAACGAACTTCTAAGCTACAGCGAAGACTCGCTTAGCTGGGGAAGAAAGCTTTATCAGTATTATTTCGAGCAGGCAGAAGTCGCTGTTATTTAACGAGATGCCAGTTTAGCAACTTTTTTTAACGCGTCACGATCGGGCTAATGAAAGACGACTATGACGTAATCGTCGTCGGCGCTGGTCCGGCCGGTTGCATCGCGGCACAAACCGCAGCCGCCGAATGCGACGTGCTTCTCATCGAAAAGCGGCAGGAGATCGGCTCCCCGGTCCGCTGCGGTGAGGCGGTTGGGCGACAGGAATTACTTGAGTTTCTCGGGAGCGCTGCAGACCCGAAGTGGATTGCAAGCGAGATCAACGCCGCCCGCGTAAACGCTCCCGACGGCACGACAGTTGACTTCTCAGGTGAGATGTTCCACAGAGAAGACCCACTGGGATATATCCTCGAGCGAAAGATCTTCGATCGGGAGCTCGCCAAGAATGCTGCTCGTGCGGGAGCTGATGTCATGGTGCGCACCCGAGCGACAGGGCTTATCATCGAGCACGGTGTGGTGAAAGGTGTAACAATGAATTGGCTGGGCGAGGAGCTCGCGGTCCGTTCGCGTGTCGTTATAGGCGCTGACGGCGTCGAGTCGCAGGTCGGTCGGTGGGGCGGGATAAATACGACGTTAAAGCTCAAAGACATTATTAGCTGCGCTCAATACCACTTGGACAACGTTGACGTGCTGGATCGGACTATGGACTTTTATATAGGCAGCCAATATTCACCGGGCAGCTACGCGTGGATCTTTCCTAAAGGCGATCACGCGGCCAATGTCGGACTTGCTGTGCTTGGCAGCAAGATAACGGACAAGCGGCCTGTGGACTACCTTAACGAGTTTGTAGCGGACAAATTTCCCGACGGGCAGCCCGTCGAGTTCGTGGTGGGGGGCGTCCCGCTCAGTGAAGGGCTGAAGACGATGACGAGCGACGGACTCATGCTTGTCGGTGACGCTGCACGTCTCACTGATCAATTGACCGGTGAAGGGATCATGGAGGGGCTCAGCAGCGGCACAACAGCTGGCACGGTGGCATGCAAAGCCGTGCAACAGAAAGATGCCTCGATGAAGGTGCTCCGCGAGTATGAGACCGAGTATAACGGCAACTATTTTGGTAGGCAACGAAAGTTTGCGCATAGGGCGAAGGAGCTCTTTGTGCACCGGTCGGATGAGGAACTCAACCGGATGGTGCGGGCGGTGCATGACATAAGGGTCGAAGAGGTGACCATGAAGGGGATCATTATTCGTCTCCTTAAAAATGATCCGAAACTGCTTTTGATGATACGGCACCTTCTCTGAGTGAAGACTCTCACTCTAGATTACGAATCATTCGCGAAGAATGGGAAGGAACGACCTTCACCGTGACGCTGCCAAGTGTCTCTATGTAAACACGTGGCTAAGATAATCTAGAGTGACGCCGGCTCAATCGATTCGGCATCCTTAAAGCTCGTGTTGCTAAGTTTCTTCCGGCACGACGGAACGTACGACTGGTCAAACGAACTTCTAAGCTACAGCGAAGACTCGCTTAGCTGGGGAAGAAAGCTTTATCAGTATTATTTCGAGCAAGCAGAAGTCGTTGTTATTTAACGAGATGCCAGTTTAGCAACTTTTTTTAACGCGTCACAATCGGGCTAATTCACTCTCGACGATTTGTTGCAGCTTAACACAACGATTGATGTTTTTAGTTTAACCTTGTTCAGTGTTATATATAGAGACGCAACGTAGCAAGTTTTATATCTTCTTAACTCGTTGATTTGATGTAGCATCATTGACATAACTTAGCAATTGATGCACGCAATAGCAGGGAGATAAGAGAGTTGAACGGAACGTCAGAAAAGGACTTCTTAGAGCATCATTGACATAACTTAGCAATTGATGCACGCAATAGCAGGGAGATAAGAGAGTTGAACGGAACGTCAGAAAAGGACTTCTTAGATGTTTTTCGTTTGCCACAACACCGCTCGAGACGAGAACGCGTCTCCTTGATCATCACGGTTAGTTCGATCTTCACAGCACTCACGTTAGTGGCGTTACTTTACATCTCCTTTGTCCTTGAAGGCACGTCAGTCAGCTACTTTTTACTGGCAGCCGCTTTCTTTCTTGGCGTGTCAGTATACAGCCTCAACAAAGTAACAGACTTTGACGAGGATTCCATCAATTTTCCCGACAGATTTCGATTCGCAAAGAAGTACCGCAACTATATTCTTATTCTAAGTCTCGAGTCAATCAACCTTGCGGTTGTCTTCGCTTTCTTTTCCGATCCCTATGCGATCCTTTTAATTCTCGGTATTTTTTATGCCGGCGCCTTTTATAGCCTTGGCGTGAGTAAATTGAGAGTAAAAAAAACTCTTGTTGCTAAGAATTTCATGGTCGCCGGCGCGATTACGATGGCGGCGGTTCTTTTGCCAGTTGTTATCCACGTCAGCAACTTATTCATCATCGTCCTCGTCGCTTATTTCGTTTTTCTGAAGGCTTTTATCAACACTGTGCTCCTCGACGTTCGAGACATCGAAGGTGATCGAAAAGCAGGGGCTCGGACTATACCGTTGTATCTGGGCAGACAAAAGACGCGAAATCTCCTGCTACTCCTTAACTCAACTCTTATTGTGTGGATCGGCTTCTCGTTTCTTGAGGGTCTGTTTTACCCGTATCACATCGTTTTGGTGATCAGCCTCCTTTATGCATATTGGTACATCCTTCGCTTCACAAGAGCGAATGGTGATACAAACAAATACGAGGACTTCCTTGTGGACGGGGAGACTATTCTACTAGCTCTATATGTGCTACCATTTGCGTTAGGCTGGCCTCATTTTTGACTTGACGGCGTATCATATGCTGATCTTTATCGTTATTAACGATCCTTATTGATGTTTCTTATCAATAATTAAAATTTTTGATGCGATTCAAATGTGAGACAGATAGTGACTATAAATAGCAAACTTTATATTGATCTCCATCATTGACACAATGTAACAATCATGAATATCACTACACAAAGGGGAGAACAACTCAGCGAAACGATCGCCCCACCACAAATTAACGATGGCGAGCTGCTCAGACTATTAATATGCTCGGACCTGAGGAAGAAGCTCATTCTTGCACTTAAAAACGGCACGACATCCCTCGCCGGCCTGCGTGAAGCAACGGGGGCAAGCTCGACTGCAGCAATACACGCGCTCAGAGAGCTGGAGAAAGAACGCCTCACCTTCCAAGATGGTAAGCGAAACTACTTGCTTACAAGCTCGGGCAAGATTGTCGCTTTGCACGTGGAGAGCTTTGTGCAAACGGTCAGCGTGATTACTCAGTTTGGCAAGTTCTGGCTTGAACACGATTTAAGCGGCATCCCAGAAGATTCCCTCAGGAACATAGGATGTTTGCAAGAATCAGAAGTATTGACAAGCGTGCCCACTGACATTTTCAACGCCTTTTCAACCTTTGTTACCCTGCTCGACGACGCCAAAGTGATACGAGGCGTTGCCCCTGTGTTCACGCCAGACTTGTTTGATGTCTACGCCGAACTCGCTGCAAAA
>JBEKER010000019.1:0-27657 GCA_050013755.1 Halobacteriota archaeon | reverse complement strand
TTCCGAGCGTGCTGGAGGGCAAAAACCTACTTCTTGTCGCTCCCACAGGAACGGGAAAGACGGAAGCAGCGATGCTGCCAGTATTTAGCAAGCTGCTGGACTTTGAGGACCGCCACGGAATAAGTGTCCTCTACATCACGCCGCTTCGAGCGTTAAACAGGGACATGCTGGCGAGGCTAAACTGGTGGGGCAGTCAGCTACAAATCTCGATCGGCGTTCGGCACGGCGACACGACGAAATCAGAAAGACGGCGACAGAGTCTCCAGCCTCCTGACGTCTTGATCACGACGCCCGAGAGTCTTCAAGCCATTCTGATGGGGCGCCGTCTGCGGGAAAACTTGCGGTCCGTCAGGTTTGTTATTATCGATGAAATCCACGACCTTGCGAACTCAAAGCGCGGGGCCCAACTGGCAATCGGCCTTGAGCGTTTGACGGACTTAGTGGGCGAGTTCCAAAGGATCGGCCTTTCCGCGACCGTCGGGAGGCCGCAGGAGATCGGCCACTTCCTCGCCGGGACCGGAAGAGAGTTCTCTGTCCTCGAGGTCTCGCGGGCAAAAATGTTGGATTTTGCGGTCACCCAGCCGCAGGTAACCGGTGAGGATAACACCGCCGCGAAAATAAGAATGATTGCGCCAGAACTCGCGAGTCACGCTCGCATCGTGCGTGACATCGTCGACAGGCATAAGTCCACACTGATCTTTGTGAATACGCGACAAGCAGCTGAGGTGCTTGGATCTCTTTTTCGCGGCAGTGACGTTGGCGTGCATCACGGGTCACTATCGAGAGAGGCACGCATCGAGGCAGAAAACGAATTCAAAGCCGGCAAGAAAAGAGGTTTGATCTGCACCTCGTCGATGGAATTGGGGATCGACATAGGGGATGTCGAGCACGTCATACAATATAATTCTCCCCGCGAAGTGACGCGATTGCTTCAACGCGTGGGACGGGCGGGACACAGAGTCGGCGAGAGATCTGAGGGCACCATCATCGCAACGCACCCGGACGACATTATGGAGTCTTGGGCGATAACGCGTCGAGCGAAAAACAACGCGATTGAACCTTTGAACGCTGATTACCAAGCGTTGGACGTTCTTGCAAACCAGCTCTGTTTCATGACCTTGAACGGAGCTAAGCCCGCTAAACTCGCGCTGCGAATCATAAGAAAGGCATTTCCGTATCGAGACCTGACGCTCGAAAAGTTCGTCGAGGTGGTTAAGCTGCTGCAACAGCAACGGCTGCTGAAAGTTGAACGCGAAGAAACGGAACCGCTCATCAAAATGATGGGAAAAACGCGCCGGTACTGCTATGAAAATCTTTCTATGATTCCCGATGAAAAAACCTACAGTATCTATGACACGATAAACGGGAAGTGGATAGGAACTCTTGATGAAAGCTTCGTGATTGCTTTTGCTGAGCCTGGTGCCGTGTTTGTTACTAGGGGAGAGATGTGGCGGATTTTGGAGATTGACGAGCAGCGCGTGAAGGTCGAGCCCATGGACAGCGCGACCGGCGAGATCCCTAGCTGGGCGGGCGAGCAAATACCAGTGCCTTACGAAGTTGCTTCGGACGTTGGGAAACTACGCGAGCGGATAGCGAATTCAAGTGAGACTGCGAGTCATAGCCTTCTAAAGGATTACTGTACGGATCCGTACACGGTGCAACGCGTTGTGAACCTGATGCGGCGACAGAAGAAATTCGTTATTCCGACGCATAATGTGCTTGTGGTGGAAGTCGACGGGAAGACCGCACTTATACACGCATGCTTTGGCCACAGGATTAACGAGACATTGGGCCGCGTCATCAGTTCGCTGCTCGCGGCCCGCTTGGGAAGCAGCGTTGCTTTGGAGGTCAATCCATATTGGATACAGCTTCAACTCCCGAACGCGCTGAGCGCGGAACTCATCGCCGACCTAGTCCGACAGATAAAGCCAGAGTTTCTTAAGCCGTTGATTGAAATGACTTTGAAAAACAGCATGCTGCTTAAGTGGAAGCTAGTTCACGTTGCGCGCAAGTTCGGCGTGATCGACAGGGAGGCGGAATCGAAGTACTTCAGTATCAACAAGCTGATGGATCTTCTGAAAGACACGCCCGTTTACGAGGAGGCGATACGCGATATCGTGCACGACAAGCTTGATCTGGAGCGCACCAGCCATCTTCTCAGGGAAATTCAAGACGGCGACATTCAAGTAGTCACGTCGAAACTGAGCCCTCTGAGCAGACAACGCCATTATGGCGCACGAGACCTGCTGGTAACCGACAACGCAGACAGGTCAATTCTCATGGCGCTCAAAAACAGAATCATGAATGATCGCGTAATCCTTTTTTGTCTCACGTGCAAGAAATGGAGATCGAAACGATACGTGGCAAGCGTGCCTGAGCAGCCACAATGTCCACTATGCAGCTCCAAGTTGATTGCGGCACTGAAGCCGTGGGAAGATGAGGACGTAGTGATCGTTAGCAAGTCCGAAAAAGCAAAAACTCCGGACGAGAAGGCGCGGACAAGGCGCGTGTATAGAAATGCTAACTTGGTTCTTTCTCACGGAAAGAAAGGAGTCATCGCATTAGCGTCGCGCGGCTTGGGCCCTGAAGCCGCATCAAGAGTCATCCGAAAAGCGCGCCGAGATGAGGAAGGCTTTTACCGTGATATCTTGAGGCACGAGCGGCAGTACACACTGACGCGCAGGTTCTGGCACAACTAAAGTGAGGCACTCTAGTTCTCCTAGCGCCGCTTCAGCACGAGGCGTGAGTGCGACAGTCGTTTGTCGCGCTCGAAACAGCTCGAAATAGCATGACATGTATATATACGAAAGTCCCGATAGGGTGAAATATGAGCTATCTCACGGAGGCTTCGGAGCTAACCAAGCAACGACTCGACATTATTCAGGAACTGCAAGACTTGCGGGGCAGCGAGATGATCTGCTACGTTACCGGCGACCGTCCAACGAATGCTAATATCCCTGGGATGGTTAGCCAAGTTTCGCAAGAGCACTTGCGTTTCGTTTATGACCATCTAGATCGATTAGGCGAGATCGATCATTTGGACTTGTTCATCTATACTCGCGGAGGAGACGCTGACGTCCCGTGGCCAATGGTCAACTTCATTCGAGAGTTCGCGACCAAGTTCTCGGCACTCGTGCCTTATCATTGTCATAGCGCGGGAACACTGATTTGTCTTGGTGCCGACGAAATATTGATGGGGACAGGCGGAACGCTTAGCTCGGTCGATCCGACTACAGTAAACCAATTCAATCCTCGCGATCCGTTAAATCCGGCTATCCCTCTTGGCATTAGTGTCGAGGACGTCACCGCATACATCACCCTCGCTCGCGAAGTTGCTAAGATCAGCGAGCAGGACCACATAATTGATGTCTTCAATGAACTCTCAAAGCAAGTCCATCCGCTTGCGCTGGGAAATGTTTACCGGCAACACACGCGGATCCGAATGTTGGCTACAAATTTGCTCAAGATTCATATGCGGGGTGAAAAAAACGAGGCCAAGGTCACCCAGATCGTAGAAATAATAACCGAGAAACTGTACACACACACGCACTTTATCAACAGACGTGAAGCGAGGAAGGTCATTGGCTTGAACGTGCGTGACCCGGAACGAAAGGTTGAGAAACTCATGTGGGACTTATATCAAAACTACGCCGCTGACATGCAACTTTACGAACCGTTTGATTTGAACATGTTCGTTGGAGACGAGACGTACAAGGAAGGAGTTGCCAAAGGCGCTTTTATCGAAAGCTTGGAAATGATGGACGTATGGGGGTCCGTATTTGCCGTATCTAAGAATAAAGCCGTTCCGCCTAATCTGCCTGTACCGATCTCGCCAGAACGAATTCAAGCGTTGCAAGGTCTGCCGTTCAAGATTGACGTCAACATATTGAAAATGGGGTGGGAGCGGGCTCTACGCGAGAAACAGGCCTAATCTATGTTTGAGGATTGAGCCTCGCACCGCCATTAGAAGATCTGAAACGTCATTTAGGGCTTGAACCCCTTATATGAGTTTCAAAGCTATGTAGCCGACGACTACAATTACAACCCCAATTATGATCAAGCCTACGATCGTCTTAATAATGATATCAACGATGTGCAGCCAGCCGCCAAATACAAGCATAGGCAGTAACAGACTCCCGATCCACCAACCGAGGAGCAAAAAGAGGATTAGTATGATGATAACTGCGACAACCAACAACGCTGATATAAGCGAATCTTTGAATGCCATGATGCACCTCCTAGTTCAGAAGACAAGCCACCCCTCCGATTAGCTCTTCTACTCTAAAAACGTTTCCATCTCGCGTCACAGGTTTCTCCATAGCCTTGCTCGCCAAATCGACACACGTGCTAGCGCTTTTGCACTAGGAGCGAGAAGAGCGCATTGAGGTCTAGTCCCGGGCTCTGGTGCGTCCACTGTGGTGGGTGCGACTACGCCGAAAACGCGGAAACTGAGGTCGTTGAAGCCTCTATCCGACAGAATGCGAAGGGTCGCGCAAAGAGCATCAAAAAATGTGCACTATCAGAACAGTGTCAGCTTTTTAGATAGTCAGCGCCGTTGTCGCCCACTCTAAGCGCACAGCCATTGTTTTTAAAGCCCCTCTCGTTTTTGACATAGCGTTGCTTAAGCGATCGCGCACGGTTGACGCCTGAGCACCCTCTAGCCGTCAAGGTTCGGTAACCCGAACGGCTATGCATTGCAGCAGCGTTGCGCAACGCACCAGAGGATTTATCTATGAGCATTCATCTATAACCATCAGTAGTTTTTGAGGTGACACAATGCCAATCTTACAAGTCTCCATGCCCAGTAGCTTGCAAATCTCCCAAAGTACTGGGATCATAATTGCAATTGGGTTGGCTATTTTGATAATCATTATTGCCGTAGCCTTAGTGCTAAGAGCCCGTCGGCGGAGCTCAACGGCACAAGAAGCCGGAAGCGCTATCAACCAGGGCGCAAGCGCGGAGGAAGGCTTTGAAGAAGTGACCGTACCAGAAGTGTACGAAGAAACGACGACCACGATACCTCTTTCTGAGGAGTCTCACCAAGACCTCGCCTATATGCCGACGTCGGAAGTACAACCTGGGCTGGAAGAACCGGCGGACTTTCCCGTTCCAAAACTACCTCCAAAGACTACCACGATAATCAAAGGCAACGTCAACATCGCAGCAGCCACAGCTAGTGCCAGTCAAGCGGCCGAGATTCACAATGAACTCACCGCCCTCAGCTATAGTGAAGCAATTACGCCAAACGAGGCCGTCATTGATGACCCGAGTTTGGCGATGAAGATCAATGAAGTGAAAGATGATCTCGATTCTAACGAAACGCTGAGCGTCATACTGCTGAAATGCGTCGATATCGCAAAGTCATTGAATCGAAGAACTGATCTCGCGTGGATACATCGTGAACTTTTTGGCTCACCGGAATGGGACGATGCCGTTTATCTTGACGTTAGCAGCGAGGACGCGTTCCCGGCGTATCGGCTAATCGATGCAACGATGTACTTGAACTACACGCCCGAAGGTGAAGCGTTCCCGACGATTGAAGAATATGCGATCCCCCTGTTTGAGAACCGCTCGGTGTACGCGCTCGAGAAGGTATTAGAATCTGCTAACATTGAAAACCAAGACTATCTCGTGCTAAATACACCTGCCCCCGCCCAATGGCCTAGCACGGCATCTCTCGGGGAACTTATACCACTCACCGTTTCGGTGAAAGACTACTTGGATATTTTAGCTGAAGTCAAAAAGCAAGTTCAGGAATTCGTGAGTTCGCTTTAGCGAATGCTCGTGCTGGCCGAAAACTCTTACCACCCACGCGTCTGCAGAATCTCTTCTTTCGGTATCTGACCTACGGACAATCCTTTCATAGGTAGCCCAAGACCTTTAGAGATTTCCGCGAGTGCTCTTGGATCGTCAAAGTTGTTGACCGCTTCAACAATAGCCTTAGCCATAACTTCAGGCTGTTCTGATTTAAAGATTCCTGAACCAACGAAAACCCCATCAGCGCCCATGCGCATCATAAGTGCCGCGTCGGCTGGCGTAGCGATACCGCCGGCAGCGAAGTTGACTACGGGCAATCTCTGCATTTCAGCTGTCTCGGCTGTTAGGTCAGCGGGCGCCTCAATTTCGCGCGCAACGCGGCCCATTTCTTGCTCAGATTTACCTTTGAGTTCTCTGATCTTACTCATAATTGCGTGCATATGTCGCACTGCTTCCGACACATCACCAGTTCCCGCTTCGCCTTTCGTGCGGATCATAGCTGCGCCTTCATTGATTCTCCTTAGAGCTTCTCCGAGGTCCCGTGCGCCGCACACAAACGGCGTGGTAAAACGTAGCTTTTCGATGTGAAATTGCTCATCAGCAGGGGTCAAGACTTCGGACTCATCAATCATATCAACTCCGAGCGCTTCCAAGATCTCGGCTTCGACAAAATGTCCAATCCTTGTCTTGGCCATGACCGGTATCGAGACTGCATCGATAATCTGAGAGACTATTAAGGGGTCTGCCATTCGTGCAACGCCGCCAGCCTTGCGAATGTCTGCGGGAACCGCGTGGAGTGCCATTACTGCAACAGCGCCGGCCTTCTCAGCGATGATCGCTTGCTCTGCCGTGGTTACATCCATTATGACTCCGCCTTTTTGCATTTTGGCGAAACCTCTTTTTAGCAATTCGGTTCCGCGATGCAGCTTTTCAATGTCCACTCAAATCAACTCTTTTGCTTGAGCCATGCACACCTAACGAGATAAAACTTATGTGCAGACTACCGTAAATGTGATTTAATCCTGTTTTGAATCTCTTCAGTTGCAAACCCTTGGCCGTACTCCCGTTTGTACGTGCTGTACAAATCTGCAAGCTCCCTGAGCTTCATCTTAGAAATGAAGATGGGCCCACACTGCGCCTCAACTAGCTTCTTTAGCCTCTTTATAACGTCTTGAGCGCCTTCGGTGCCTGCCTCTTCACTCATACGGTCTTATTACGCTGCGCAACTTTTTAATACTTTCCGACCCAGTTATTTAGAGCAGGTCAATCTGGTCTTTTTATACTGAGATTGTCGCGTGACGTGTGTTAAATGTCGAATAAGCAGTTAAGCCTAGGCGCTCTTGAATATCTGAGCAATAACTTCGAATCAAGATACTGCAGCAACTGCGGCAGTCGTTTTTGGGCGCGAGCCGAGCAAAATACGTGTGGCGACGCTCCGTGCGCGCCTTATACGTTTATCGGCGCTCCGGTTCTGAAAAAGCGCGGGCTCAATGATATGCGGGAATTCTATTTGGAGTTCTTTGAGCGTCGCGGGCATATGCGTGTCTCTCCGTATCCAGTAATAGCGCGATGGAGGGAAGACGTGCTGCTGGTCAACGCCTCGATATACGATTTTCAGCCGCTCGTAACGTCAGGAAAGGTGCCCCCGCCGGCTAATCCACTCGCAATATCGCAACCCTGCGTTCGACTAAAAGACATCGACGCAGTCGGAAAAAGTGGCAGGCACTTAACGAATTTCGAAATGATGGCGCATCACGCATTCAATTATCCGGGCCGCCAAATCTACTGGAGTAATGAAACTGTGCAGTATTGTGACAGTTTGCTGCAGGAGCTTGGAGCAGACCCTGCGGCCATTAGCTACAAGGAGCGCCCCTGGGCAGGTGGCGGCAACGCGGGCGTCTCTCTGGAAGTGCTCGTTGGCGGCTTGGAGCTTGCAACACTCGTTTTTATGGACATGCAGCGGTCAAAAACGGGAATGATGATCAAAGGTGAGCGCTACGAGCGGATGGAAAATTCGATCGTCGACACAGGCTATGGCTTGGAGCGTATGGTGTGGGCTGCAAATGGAATGCCAACCATATACGACGCGGTAATGCCAGACGTAGTCAATTACCTTATAGAAGGCAGTGGACTTGAGCATTCGCTTGAAGATCCTTACTATGCGAATATTCTCGCGCAAAATGCCCGACTCGCTGGCTTAGTTGACCTGAACGCTTCCAATCTCCGCGGCCTACGGAAAAGAGTTGCTACTAGCATCGGCATTGGTGTTGAGGAACTAATGAGGATCGTGGAGCCAATTGAAACCGTATACACGATTGCAGATCATTCAAGATGTCTAGTGTTTATGCTGGGCGACGGTATCGTTCCTTCAAATATCAAAGCTGGATATCTCGCTCGACTCGTGATACGAAAGGCACTCCGCTCGTTACAGGGTTTGAACTGCGAGATCGGGTTGGAAGACGTTATCAGGAGACAAATAGGGAATTTGAGCGCTTTCCCGTTGTACGGAGCTCGAGAGGAAACCATCGTTGATATGATACGGCATGAGACTGCAAAATATGGCAGCACTATAGATAAAGGCAAGAGACTTGTGGCTAGCGTGGCGCAGCGCTATCGGGGGCAAAGTTTCCCTAGGGAAGAGCTTGTGAAGCTGTATGACTCTCACGGAGTGCCCCCCGAAATTGTTGCAGCGGTGGGTAACGAGATCGGAACGAACGTCGAGTTGCCCGACGATTTTTACTCCATAGTTGCTGACACGCACGAGCGCGTCGAAGTTCGCGTAGAACCGGCCACGGAAGGTGTCCTCGACCTGCCTGCTACTTATCGCTTGTTTTATGATGAACCAGAACAAGTGACCTTTCAAGCGCAAGTCATTGGTCTGTCCAAAGAGGGGGTAATCCTTGATAGAACGCTTTTCTATCCCGGCGGTGGGGGGCAGCCGGAAGACACGGGCCATATCACCACAGGCTTGGGAACGAAAGTTCGAGTGCTAGCCGCGCGCCTTGTAGACCACGTTGTTATTCACGAAGTCGAGGACGTTACGCCTTTTGTCATCGGCGAGAGCGTGCGAGGTGAAATCGATATTGACAGAAGACAATCGCTTGCTCGACATCATACTGCGACACATATTCTACTCGCGTCTATACGGGACGTTCTTGGCAATCATATTTGGCAGGAAGGGGCGCAGAAAGGAGTAGACAGCTCGCGCCTTGACGTTTCGCACTACAAAAAGGTGACCGATGACGAACGGAAAGAAATTGAGCGAAGGGCTAACCGCGTGATCATGGATGACCTTCCGGTGGAACAGAAATGGATGGATAGAAACGAAGCGGAACAGGCGTACGGGTTTGCACTCTACCAAGGTGGAGTGCCACCGGGAGCACTCATTCGAATAGTGCACGTGGGCGCCGACGTTCAAGCGTGCGCGGGAACCCACATGGCGAGCACGGGCAGAGTCGGAGCGTTGAGAATCAAAAAGACGGAGCGAATACAAGATGGGGTCGAGCGATTTGAATTTGCTGCCGGAATCGCGGCCATATTTTACGATCAGGAGCGCGATGCTATTGTAAGCAAGTGCTCAAAGACTCTGCGAGTCCCCCCGGAGCAACTTCCGTCTACCACAAGTCGCTTCTTTGAGCAATGGAAGGAACTAGGCAAGGAAAATGAAGAGTTGGGGGAGCTGAAGGCGAAGTTCACGTCTTTTTTGATGTCAGAGATGCCGTCGATCAAAAAAGCGCAGGATGCTCTGAGTGCCGGCGATCTTAATACGCTTAGGGATGCGCTATCGTCGTTAGATGCTGGATTCAAGAGGCTTAATGATGTTGTAGTTCCTTTAGATACGGTTCCCAATGTAGAGACGAGCGTGCTTGCGCCAACCGTTACGGTTGTCGATAAAATTAACGGCATTAAAATCTTGAGCAAGATAATCGACGCCAACATGAAAGAGCTTCTGCGTACCTCACAGGAGCTGCTGAACGACAACGCCGTGGTTATTCTCGGAGGCGTACGCTCAGGCCAAGCAAATATTGTTATCATGATGCGCGCGGATTTAGCGAAAAAAGGCTTGAACGCGGCTATTATAATAAAAGAGGCGTGTAGCTTACTCGGTGGAAGTGGGGGTGGGCGGCCTGAGCGCGCGTCAGGAGGCGGCCCTCACGCAGACAAGATCAACGAAGCCGTGAACGAGGCTAAGAAACTCGTACACGAGAAACTCAAAGCGATCGGGCAAGCAGGTTGACCATATGCATTTAGAGTGTATTGACTGCGGCAAGAGGCACGACCTCTCAACCGTCGCGAATACGTGCAGTTGCGACGGTCTCCTTGAAATCAGGTACGACTTCTCGAAAGTTCAATTCAGTTTGGAAGATCTCTCGGCTATTCCGCCGCACGTGTGGAAATATCGCCAACTCCTTCCGATTTCCGGAGTTCCCATCTCGCTAATGGAGGGGGGGACGCCTCTATACCGGTGCAAAAGGCTTGAAGAAGAGTGTGGCGTCAAGGAGCTGTACGTCAAACACGAGGGGATGAATCCTACAGGCTCATTTAAGGACAGGGGCATGACCGTAGGTGTTTCGCGAGCAGCCGAACTTGGGACCAAGACCGTAGCGTGCGCCTCGACAGGGAATACCTCTGCATCTATGGCGATTTACGCAGCAAAAGCGGGCATGGAAGCAGTCGTTCTTTTGCCTCAAGGTCACGTAGCGTTGGGAAAGGTTGCGCAGGCACTCATGCACGGTGCAAAAGTACTATCTGTCAGGGGCAACTTTGATGATGCTCTGCTGTTGGTTCAACGACTCTGTTCGGAAAAAGGATTCTACCTTCTAAATTCAGTGAATCCATACAGGCTAGAAGGGCAAAAAACGATCGCATTTGAAACGGTTGATCAGCTTGTTGCGCACGGCAGCGAGAAATCACCTGACCGAGTAATCGTTCCCGTGGGCAACGCAGGCAATATCAGCGCAATCTATAAAGGATACAAGGAATTCCGAGAACTCGACATCATTGAGGATGTGCCGATGATGACAGGGATACAAGCGAGTAGGTCTGCTCCGATCGTGGATGCTTTTCGACGCGGCTTGGCTGAGATAGAGCCGGTGATCGAACCCGAAACTGTCGCAACCGCAATCAGAATTGGCAACCCGATAAATGCCCCCAAAGCCCTGAGAGCGATAAGACAATCTAACGGCGTCGCAGAATCAGTAACCGATCAAGAGATACTCAAAGCTCAAAAAGACTTAGCACGGTTGGAAGGCATCGGAGTCGAGCCGGCAAGTGCAGCTTCAATCGCAGGACTAAGAAAGTTGGCTAGGCAAGGCACAATTGAGCGGGACGAGATTGTGGTTTGCATTGCAACTGGTCATCTCTTGAAGGATCCTGAAACTGTCATAAGATCATCAAGCCCACCCACGGAAGTAGAAGCGGATTTTGACGTGCTTTATGAGGCTCTCTCTCACCTTGAGCGCTCCTAATGAGCCATGCGCGGAAACGTCTTTCTTCGATTGGATAGATGGTTCTTAGAGTGAAACGATGGCACAACAACGCGTGTCGTATCGTGCGCGTGTATCGTAATCGTGTCACGTAATCGTGCCACAATTACGTCTGAATTTCGCGAGTTCCAACGAGAGAAGCTGCCTTGTAGCGCTCTAAGTTATAGTTCGCGTAGTCTTGAATCAATTTGATTTGGGCTTCGCCCCCAGGCATCTTGAAAAGGTGAGCAAATCGTCTCTGCTGCTTGAGATACTCTTCAACGGGCTGTTGACGAGGTACCTTCATCACGTTGACGAGTTCACCATCCACGATTTCGTACATCATCCAAAGTCCGGTTTCCACGGCGAGTCGTGCGATCTCTATCGTTTTTGCGCTGTCGAAGCCCCATCCAACGTTGCAAGGAGCATGAATCTGCAAATACGCCGGGCCGCGGACAGCAATACCCTTTTGCACTTTCTTTGCTAAGTCCCTCGGATAAGCGACAGACGTTGTTGCGACATAGGCTATGCCGTGGGCTGCCGCTATGGCCGGCATGTTCTTTTTCGGCCGATCATTTCCGAACGATTTCTTGCCGAATGGACTCGTAGTGGTGGCGGCATCGAACGGCGTGGAGCCACTGCGCTGGTTTCCCGTGTTCATGTACGCTTCGTTGTCGTAGCAAATGTAGCAGACGTCGTGACCCCGTTCGAGCATTCCAGAAATAGCCTGCATGCCTATATCGACGGTTCCTCCATCGCCTGCAACCACGACCACTTTGCCCTCTTCGTCTCTGCCGAGCGCCTTAAGCGCTACTTCAATCCCTGAGGCGACTGCTGCTGCGTTTTCAAAAAGCGAGTGGATCCACGGGACTTTCCAAGCGGATTGCGGATATTGCGAGGAAATGATTTCCATGCAGCCGGTTGAGTTTGCAACGAACACGTTTGCTCCTGTTGCTCTCAGAACTGCTTGTATCGTGAGCGCCGCGCCGCATCCTGCGCACGCTCTATGACCCGACGCTAACAAGTCTATCGGTCGCTCTTCTTCTTTTGCTTGCATGTCTAGACCTCTTGGAAATCCAAAATCTGTGTGTTCAGGTCGAAAAATTCGCTGTTCGAAATCTTCCTGTCCTCGCGAATGCAGTCAAACATCTTTACAAACACTCGTTTTGGGATGTCCCTGCCCCCAAGACCAGCGATGAAGCCGAACGCCTTAGGAGCGTTGTCATCGTGATAAAGGCTCGCTTTGACATCGGTGAAAAGTGCCCCTTCGAAACCAAGTGAGATATTTTTGTCTAAAATGCCAACGGCTTCCAAGCCAGCCAAAGCGCGTCGTATCTCGTCGACCGGAAATGGGCGGTACGAACGCAGTTTAATAGCGCCAGCTCGAACGCCGTCGTCGCGCAGATCGTCAACCGTGTCTTTCAAAGTGCCGACTACAGATCCCATCGCCATAAGCACATACTCGGCATCATCACACCTGTACTCCTCTATAAGGCCGCCGTAATCCCTGTCAAACACCTCACCGAATTCGCTCGATATTTCTGGTATCACCGACTTAGCCGCTTCCAGCGCTCTGTGATTCTGATACCGGAACTCTGTATAGTAATTAGGATCGGCAAACATGCCGAAAGACTTTGGATCGTGCACGCTCAGGAAGTCCGTAGGCCGGTAAGGTGGCAAAAAATCATCGACAAGTTCCTGCTCGAGGAGTTCGACAGGTTCATAGGTGTGAGTCAGCGTGTAGCCATCCATACAGACCATGACCGGAACTTGAATTCGGCTGTCTTCCGCAATTTTATACGCTTGAATCGTCAGGTCGCTCGCTTCAGTGTTGTCTTCTGCATAGATTTGAATCCAGCCCGAATCGCGCTCTGAAATGGAATCTTGATGGTCATTCCATATGCTGAGGGGTGCTGAGAGTGCTCTGTTTGCTACGGTCATAACAATCGGCAATCGCATGCCTGCCGCGTTAAAGAGCACTTCGTGCATCAGAGCTAGGCCTTGCGAGGTTGTTGCAGTATACGTTCGCGCGCCAGTAGCGCTCGCGCCGATGCATACGGACATTGCTGAATGTTCGGACTCTACCTTGACGTATTGCGCATCGAGGTCCCCGTCCGCTATTAATTGAGAGATATCTTCCACGATGTGCGTCTGTGGGGTTATGGGATAAGCTGCCACTACGTTTGGCCGTGCTGCCTTTACCGCAAGTGCAATCGCGTGAGACCCTTCCATTATCTCCATGATGCTACTTCTCCTCCAGTTTCATCTTGATACCCTGGATCGGGCACTCGTTAGCACATATTCCGCACCCTTTACAATAGGTCGGATCCAGTTCATATTGGATGTGGGCCTTCTTGACAGCAGCCTTCTTAATCTTGCCCACCTTTTCGAGCTCTGCTGCTTTCTTTCGCGCCTCATCGGCTTCTTGTCCGCGTAACGTTCGCTCGATGATGGCAGCGTCAGGACAGTTCTCGAGGCATTTGCCGCACCGGGTACATTGCTCCATGTCGAACTCGGGATAAAATGTCCTCCAATCGCCAGTTTTTGTGACTTCTGAGGTCCCGGGCTTTCCAATTGCTGCCGTTCCGATCTTTTCGTGTATTTCGTGCGTCTCCCTCTTCTCGCGAGCTCCTGGCTTTGCGCCGGGCTTTCGCTCAGTTGCGGCCATAATCTGGTAGGCCTTTTCTGCTGCTCGGACATTGAGTTCTCCGACTTTCCCAGGGAATCGGGCTAGGACCGATCTCTTGATCGACTCGATACTGATCTCGCCCGTAGCACCTGCAAACGCGCCCAGCAGAGTTGTATTAACGATAGGTCGACCTATGATTTCAAGGGCTATTCCCGTGGCGTCTATTGTCCTCACTTCTATTCCTGCGTCGAGTCCTGTCTCTTCAGCCGATTTTTCGGAATTCACAATCACCATACCTTCAGGCTTCAGGCCAGAAGTAACATCGATCGCCGCAATTAATGTTGCGTCTTGAACGATAACGTAATCAGGTTCGTAGATTTGACTTCTTAGACGAATTTTCTTATCACTCAGGCGCGTAAATGCAGTAACTGGGGCACCGCGTCTCTCAACGCCAAAAAATGGGAATGCTTGACTGTATTTTCCGTCCTCGAACGCTGCGACAGCGAGTAGTTCGGCAGCGGTAACAGAGCCCTGCCCGCCCCTGCCGTGTATGCGTACCTCTTTCACTTGTTGGCCTCCATTGTTCATCATTAATCGTTCGATGTGATTTAATTCTTTCGAACCCTTGTTTCGTCCCAAACGCGCGTAAGATGGATTCTATGCTCAAGGTGACTATCAACTAAAGCGAAGTTGGGTCAGGTCGTCGCAGCTGGTTCGTAGTCCGACAGCTCCACCCAGGCGTGTGCACCTCCACACTATCGGAAGTCGACCCCGATGCCCATGATATCGACAGAGCCTTCCCACACATCTTTAGCGATAGCGGCGCATCCCGTTGCTGCACTCCACGGGTCAAGGACGATAGAAGAAGTGCTCAAGTGCTCGTCTACTAATGTTTTTACTTTAGCAGCTGCAGACCCCGCCAAAAATATCGATCCCTGTGCTGAATAGTCTCGCAATAGGACCTGCAGTGCGTTGATCTCCATCGCCGCATACAGTGCCAGCGTTGCGATCAGATCATGCTCTCCAAGGCCGCGTTTCAAGAGGCCGCCGCGAGAAAAAGCCTCGTTGGCAGTCATCAATCCGCTATCTACGTCCCGTATAGCTTGAAGATCTAAAGGCCCTTGCGCCACTCCCGGTGCAAATATTGCGGCATCAATTGCTCCTAAGATACGCGATTCTGCGACTGCGAGAGACACGGTATTAGAGCTTACGTCGCATAAGATGAAGTCTCGATTTTTGTGATACTTAGAGATATAATAGGCTAGTCCTACCTTTTCTGGTGAAGCTCCGTGAGAAAAGAACTTCATTCGAAAATCGACGTTTGATTCGTCGTGGATTCCGGGCAATACAATCGCTGGTGCATTTGACTTATTAATTGCATCATATACGGCGGTGCCTCCTCCGATGTACCGTCCAGCTCCGCCGACCGCCTTGAGCCCTCTGTTACGTACTTTTCTGATGTCCGTGATCTTCGTGATACCATCGCCCATGGAGTACGTGAGCCCGATGAGCTTAACAAACTCAAGTTTAAGATTTAGCCCCTCCTCTATATCGTGCACGATAGAAGACTCAGCGATATTTTCTCGTGGAAGCTCAAGCTTTCGTTTATCCAAAGTAGCAAAGCGAACAGCTTGGGTTCCGTGGTCTACGCCTATAAACATGTTCTTGGCAGAGTCAGATATGATAAAGCCTCAGGCGGAATTTGAATCCGCGACCTCGTCCTCTCTGTGTTCAATTTAAGAAACTTACCAAGGACGCGCTATACCAGGCTTAGCCACTGAGGCACCAGAATTCATCTTTATATATCAGGTTACTCTATAAATAATTTAAGTCACGGTATATCGTCGCTAAGCTGAGCTAAAGGCGAAAAAACAAACTCTTGGGCTCGGTCGTCGGCGACTGCGAAATGAGCGTGCGAGTTAAACACCGGCACTAAACTGTTGGGGGGTCTGCGTGAGGGACAATAATATGCTCATCAATAAGGTCACAACGAAAAAGTTGGGGCTCCATCAGATAGATCTTCCTGCAGCAGAAGCAGTAGAAATCAGGCGCAAAGCGATCGAAAGATTGACAGGAGCGGCATTGGACGCACTCGGCGAGTATGCTATTGACGCCGAGTCCTCCTCGAAACGCAACATCGAAAACATGATCGGAGCCGTGCAGGTGCCAGTCGGCATTGCTGGCCCTCTGGCAGTGAAGGGAGAATATGCGAATGGAGAGTTCTACATTCCCCTGGCTACGACGGAAGGTGCCCTGGTAGCATCTGTGAATCGGGGGTGCAAGGCAATTACTTCTGCTGGGGGTGCCATTGTTCGGATTTTCAACGACGAAATGACTCGCGCTCCAGTTTTTGCTGTGGCCGATGTTGTCGAAGCGCGGCGCGTTGTTGAATGGGTCAAGGAGCCAGAGAACTTTACAAGGCTTAAGAAAGCAACGACGGAGACTACGAAACACGGGGAACTCGTACGAATAGACCCTTATGTTGTTGCGGACAACGTTTTCTTACGGTGTGCGTTTGACACTAAAGACGCACTTGGGATGAACATGGTCACCATTGCAACTGACAGACTTGCCGACATCATCGTTGATGAGCTCGACATTCGGCTGGTCGCCCTTTCAGGCAATATGTGCGTAGATAAGAAACCCGCTGCGATCAACTTGATCGAAGGCAGAGGCAAAAACGTAGTTGCCGAAACCTCTATCCCTCGAAGCATTATTCACGACGAACTGAAGACAACGCCGGAAGGCATGGCAGATGTTCACTATCGAAAAAATATGCTTGGATCTGCCAAAGCCGGATCGCTGGGCTTCAACGCACAAGCGGCAAACGTCATAGCGGCTATGTTTATTGCAACTGGTCAGGACCCGGCTCATGTAGTCGATGCGTCGACGGCAATTACTAGCCTCTCGGTGCGGGAAGACGCATTGTATGCATCAGTAAGCATGCCCTCTCTGCCAGTTGGCACAGTGGGTGGGGGAACCTCGATCAAAACGCAGCACGAATGTTTGTCGATAATGGACGTGGCAGGCGGAGGGAAGCCCCCAGGAGCTCATGCTAAGAAATTTGCTGAAATCGTCTGCTGTGCCGTGCTTGCGGGTGAGCTTTCTCTTATAGCAGCACTCGCTGCAAGACATCTTGCGAGAGCACACGCGAAGCTTGGGCGGTGATAGTTCAGCCCTCCGCTGTGTGCGCGATACCGTCAGATTACGCACGATCTTCCTTGCGTAGCCCCCCCCCGGCTCGCGAATCACGGCGCGTTTGTTTGCGGCGCTATCATCCGTGTATCTAAGGCATTTTTAAAAAGAGAGTTAAAAGTAAGAGACCGCCGATGGTTGAACGCGTTATGCTGGCATGAACTTCGTCCCGTAGTAGATTACGCCATCCGGTCCGTCCTCGCCGAGCTTTCTAAAAACAGACTTAACGCGCATTCCAATCTTGACGTCAGATGGATCGCAAACGATCTGCGCCGTAAGCTTTGGCCCTTCATCGAGTTCTACAATTGCCAGAACGTATGGCGTCATCTTGCTGAAACCTTCAGGAGCTGAATATATAGTGGTGTGGGTTACCACTTTTCCGCTGCCTT
Organism: Halobacteriota archaeon; assembly: GCA_050013755.1. Classification (GTDB taxonomy): domain Archaea; phylum Halobacteriota; class Bog-38; order Methanoflorentales; family Methanoflorentaceae; genus Methanoflorens. The sequence continues at coordinate 10,222 of JBEKER010000019.1, read as the reverse complement.
CAAACTGATATTCGCGAATCACACCCTTGCGTCTGCAAGGGGGGCACACGGGCCGCGGGGGGAAGTAGTGGGTACCACAGTTCTCACATTTTGTGCCGATGAGGTTATACCGGTTTGGTATCCTTCTCCAAAAACGTGGGACGGTCATCGAATCACCTCGCTAGGATATGCACAACGACGGTGCCACCCGTTCCGCCGACATTGTGGGTCAAGCCAACTTCAGCCCCCTCAACCTGCCTTTTTCCAGCATCGCCTCTCAGCTGCTCGACGATCTCCACTGCTTGCTTTATTCCCGTTGCCCCTACTGGGTGCCCGCAGGCCTTCAGCCCCCCGCTTGTGTTTATAGGGATTTTGCCGCCGATTGCGGTCTCGCCTGCAAGCGTCGCGGGCCCTCCTCGGCCTTTTTCAAAGAAAGCAAGATCTTCAATCGCCATTATCTCAGCGATTGTAAAGCAGTCATGCACCTCAGCGACATCGATGTTTGACCGTTGCAGCCTTGCGATCTTGAAGGCTCTATCTGCGGCAATTCTGGTCGCGTCGATGCTCGTTAGACTTCGTCGATCGTGCAGGGAGATTGTATCGCTTGCTTGGGCAGCTGCTTTGACGTAGATCGGAGTATCGGTGAATTCTCGCGCCCTTTCGGCAGGAACCAGTATAACTGCAGCCGCCCCATCCGTTATTGGACTGCAATCAAAAAGTCGAAGAGGATCTGCGACAAGGGGTGAGCTGATAACCGCGTCAATGGTGATTCTATTCCGGAACTGGGCTTTGGGATTCATTGAACCGTGGTAGTGATTCTTAACGGCAACTTGGGCGAGCTGCTCACGCGTGGTACCAAACTCGTTCATATGTGCTCGGGCCATCATAGCGTAGAGTCCCGGAAACGTGGCGCCAACTGCAGCCTCCCATTCCCGGTCAGCGGCAGCAGCGAGCGCGTCCATCGCCTTCTCGGGGCCAACGTCTGTCATCTTTTCGATGCCTGCTGAGATGACAATGTCGTGGTACTCAGAAGCGACCGCAATGACGCCACTTCGCAGCGCGAGGCCACCTGAGGCGCACGCGGCTTCCACTCGGGTGCTTGGCACGCTGTTGGAAATGAGGCCGGAGTAATCGGCGATAAGCGCTCCGACGTGCTCTTGCTCGATGAATATTCCTGAGCTCATGTTCCCCCCGTAAAGTGCTTCCACTTGAGCTCCGCTCATCCCAGCATCCTCAAGGGCCATCAAGCCCGCTTCGATGAAAAGGTCGCGGAAGCTTTTGTCCCACATCTCGCCGAACTTTGTGCATCCTATACCGACGATAGCTACTTCTCTCATTGTGAATCGCCGTCTTGCGGCGTTTGGCCTCCCTTAGAGTATAATCTTGTTTTTATATTTGGCGTAAAGTGCATAATCTAGATAAATCGGGGCAGCAAGCAGCTCAGCAACAGTTGGGGCCTGACCTTGCATCTTGCCGAGCTCCTCTGTCACGCGAAGTGTGAACGAATCGCTGCCTGCGCCTGACCCAAAGGAGGTCATAAAGATGCGGCTGCCAGGTTCCGCAACATCTAGCACCGATGCTAATCCTATAAGTGAGGACCCGGCGTACGCATTCCCCAGTTTTTCGACCACAAGACCTTGTTTTACCTGCTCCTGTGAAAAACCAAGTGTGGAAGCAACTCTGCGAGGAAATTTGCCATTCGGTTGATGAAATACGGCGAAGTCGAAGTCTTCGGGCTTGCTGTGCGTCTTATGAAGCAATCCTCTTGCCCCCGCTAAGACGTGTTTGAAATATCCTGGTTCTCCGGTGAATCTCCCCCCGTGCTTCGGGTATTGTTCGCCTTCCCGCCTCCAAAAGTCGAAGGTATCAGTCGTGAATGAATATGTGTCCTCAATTTCAGCAATGACGTGGTTCTTTCCAACGACGTAAGCCGCGCCGCCTGCTGCTGCAGTGTATTCAAGAGCATCTGCGGGTGCTCCCTGTGCGGTGTCAGCACCTATCGCCATGCCATATTTGATGTAGTCAGCAGCGACCAGTCCTAGGCACGTCTGCAAAGCAGCAGTCCCCGCTTTGCACGCAAACTCATAGTCAGCAGCCATGAGCTCCGGCGTTGCCCGGATCGCTTCAGCAACAATCGTCGCTGTCGGCTTGACCGCATAAGGATGAGATTCGCTGCCGACGTATATAGCTCCAATGTCGGCTCCTGCCAAGCCAGATCGCTGAAGGGCGGAGCGAGCAGCTTCGACTGCGATCGTAGCCGTGTCTTCATCTCGGTCTGGGACTGATTTTTCAAGAACGCGCAGTCCTTTTTTAATGTCGTTGGGGTCATCTCCCCACACTCGTGCAATTTCTTCGACTTTGATCCTGTATCGGGGGATGTATGCGCCGTACGTTGTAATCCCAATAGACACGTTATTTGCTCCTAAACAGATGGTCCTTGATCCAATGAATTAGCAAAATATGTTACGCGCGGAATGCTCAATCTAAATCGCAAGCACCGCCGATTGAACATAAAAAGTCATCAGCATTCTTTAAAATCATACTACACTTCTATGTATTGCGCGCGCTGTTTATTAGCTTTTGTAAGGGTAGTTATCTCAAAGTCAGTGGGGGGTATAACCGGGGGTATAACCAATGGGGCCACCGAGATTTGAACTCGGGTCTGAGGACCCCCAGTCCCCAAGGATATCCAGGCTACCCTATGGCCCCTTGGCATTGAGTATGTTCTAACCCTATATTACTCCTATTCAATGCGACTTGTTATCGCTTACTTTCTGTAACTGCAACGGCTCTGCTTGTCACAAAGCCCTCTGGATTTGTCAAGCTCTGTCGATCTTGGGCTCGGCGGCAATAACATTTGAGGTGCAAAAAAGCAAACTCGCAGAATCCATATGCTACTGTAGCTTGATACGTTGCACTGGCGTGCTGAGCAAAAATTCACCTTGCTCGATCTTCTTTTTGAGCTCTCGCGTCAGCTTGTCTGCATTCGATCGATCTGATTGCCTAAGCGTGACTGGAATTTGTAGCCCATTTAGATCAATAGTACCCAGATCACCTTTTAGAGCGCCATGCGGACAAGATGATAAGCAAGCGCCGCACCGCACGCATTGTTTGCGATCAATTCCTTTGTTCGGTGTGAATGCGGCGGTTGGACAATTCTCGGCGACTTGACATTCTTCACAACTCACGCACTCGTTGTTTGAGAAACTTATCCGGCCATATTCGCGCTGCCAGACGTCACTGTATCGTGCATAACCAAGTGACGTGCGCCCATTCACATCAACAATTGGCAGGAGGATTCGATCATCTGTCCGGCTTGCGTTCTCAAGTAGAGACGTATTAAGAATCGGAATAGGGATCGCCCACGAATAGAACACGTCAGGCCCTGCGGACGTGTTAAAGCCACCCACATATCTAGGGTTCATGCCCTTCAGAGGTGCATATCCTGAAAGGTTCGGCTTCTGAGCCGAGCTACGTGTTCCCGTCCCTGTCACGAAGCCAATAGCACCATTGAACAGGGCTTTCGTGCCAACTCCGATAGTTTCGAGCTGAGGGTCTTTCTCCAAAGGATTGAGCTCTCCACATCCAGAGAAGGTAGCTTCCTTATATGGTCCTTCGAGACACGTAACAGAAAAAATGGACTTGACGCAACTGTCGTTAGGGTTAACAAACGCATTATAGTTCTTAAATACGTTGCGAGTAGCTGAGAGCCTTGCAAATTGCATATCTTGAAGGTTAGTTTGTCCCTTTATCAGTTGCCCCATCGTTGTTAGCACTTCAAAGTCGATATCGTTTCCTTTCACAATATCTCGAAAAAGGTGGCCCCCTCCATATTTGATGTCGCTCCGGCTAACCACAGTCCCGTAGACAATCAAATCAAGCAATCCCAGCCTTTCGTTAGGACACGGTCCAATGAAAGCGGGGACATCATTGAGCCAGGCCATTTGGGCCGTCTCGAAAACATTTGGAGCCGTGGCGCGAAAGGATAGGGTGGCATATGTTCCGCTCATGATGCCCTTCGTGCCGCAGGTAACAACGTCTACTTCATTGACGTCTTCGTGAGCCCGTACCATATTGCAAAACTCATAAGCAGTACAAGCTGTGACCTCTCCGGCTGTTATCTTGGCGTTAATCTCTTCTATACTTCTTAGAGGGCCTTTTGATTGTGGCATAAAATTTTATGGCTTCGGCCTACGGCGCTGCGAGCTCCTCTTCCATCTCTCCAGTTTCTTTGATCCTGTCATCAAACTGCATAAGACGCTTGTGCAAGCCCACAAAGTGCGGGATGTAAACGCGGTAAATCTTTAGTCGCGCGGGATCAATCCCACGCTGTACAACTTCCTTGCTCAAATCGTTGAGCCGCGTTTCGACACTTTCGAAGTTTTCACCGCAACTCTCGGCTTCGAACCCTTGTCCGATAAAGACGCCATCAGCGCCCAATTGGAACGCCAGCTCTATGTGTTGAGGCGCAAGTCGCAACACTGATGGCACGCTTATGATCCGAATAGAAGGGGGGTAGCGGAGCCGTGCTGCGCCAATATTGTCAGCTGCTGCGTACCCAATTTTTGTGTCTAGGAACGCTATGTTCCTTATCTCTTTTTCGCGCTTACCTGCAAGGACCCCGCGTATGGAAGCTTCAAGTTGGGCTTCCGTACACCCGTGCAAATCAAGGGCTGCAGTAGGGCAAACGTGTACACACGCGCCGCCACCGGTGCAGAGCATCGGATCGACCGTCGCTCTGCGATCAACCATCTTTATGGCATTGTTCTTGCACTGCCGTACACACATACCGCAACCATTGCAGCTATCCTTAACGAAGGCTGAAAGCGGTTCTACTGATACGTAGTCCTGACCAACAAGCGATAGCGCTTCGAGAGCGGCTGCATCTGCTTGTAAAACGCTATAGGTGATATCTTTGGGACCTTGGGCGGTGCCGCATACGTAGATCCCTTTAGTGTTTGTACTAGCACCTTCAAGTTTTGGGTGTTTTTCCTTCACGAACAAGTCATCACCTAGTTCGATGCCGAGTGTCTCTCCAACGTGAACAGTTCCCTGAGAGGGCTTAATACCCGTCGAAAGGACCACCAAGTCCGCATCGAGTTCGAGGCATTGTCCACGCAACGTATCTTCAGCGCTTACGTACAATTTGCCCCCTTTACGCTTCACGTCACTCGCACGCCCGCGGATAAATCTTACACCTTTCTCTTGCACGTGCCTATAATAATTTTCATAGATTCCAGGAGCTCGGATGTCGGTATAAAGCACGGTTATGTCAGTTCCCGGAAAATAGTCAGTGATGTAGTTAGCGTGTTTAAGGGCGACCATACAACAAACGGACGAGCAATACGGCAATCCGTGCGGCTTTTCGTCCCTCGACCCGACGCATTGTATCATCACTATTCGCTTTGGCGTTTTGCCGTCTGAAGGTCTCAAGAGTTCACCGTTTGTGGGCCCATTTACGCCAATTATCCGAGCGAGTTCTAACTGAGTAACAACGTCTTTAAAACGACCATAGCCATATTCAGGCCGCAAACTTGGATCGAACTCATCATGGCCTGTTGCCACGACGATCGCGCCGACTTCTATTTTCCTAAGAGAAGGTTTGGCTTCGAGCTCAATTGCGTCGGACTTGCACACCTTGGTGCACTTACCACAATTGACGCAGTGCTCTGCATCGATCGTATACCTATCAGGTACGGCCTGTGGAAAAGGCTTGTAGATAGCTTTTCTTGTTCGTGTGTTGGCGTTCCACCAATCTGGTACTTCGATTGGACAAACGGTCGCACACTCCCCGCAGCTCGTACATCGGTCACTAACGCTTTGTGGTTTGATTTTGACGTCGACATTGAAGTGACCAGCAGTTCCGTTTATGTTGGCAATTTCAGCGTCAGTTAGGAGCTCGATTTTGTGATTCTCGTAAACATCGTTCATTAACGGGCTGAGTGAGCACATGGCACACTCTTCCACCATCTTGTGTGGTGAAAATACTTTTCCGATTCGTACCGTATTGCCTCCAATAGAGGGCTTCTTTTCCACCAGATACGTTTGTACGCCGTTTTCTGCCAAGGCGAGCGCTGCGGTGATTCCTGCGATGCCGCCACCTACAACGAGAGTGGCGTTGGTAACGTCAACACGAAACTCAGAAAGGGACTCCGCGTGCTCGAGCCGTTGTAGCGAAGCATTGATGAGGTCGCGCGCTTTCTCGGTAGCGCTCTCTCTGTCATCGGTGACCCACGAACATTGTTCCCTAATATTTGTGATCTCAAGAAGATACGGATTAAGGCCTGCATCGCGCATGCAGCCCTTGAAGGTCTGACCGTGATTGTTAGGCGAACAAGCAGCAACCACGACGCCATCGAGGTTGTGTTTGCGAATGGATTTCTTGATCTTCTGCTGGCCTTGTAGCGAACAGAGGTGTTGATCAGAGTCTACAACGGTGGTGCGTTTGAAATCCTTATCTAACCTATCAATATCGATTGCGTTTGAGATGTTTCCATCGCAGCGACATAAGAAGACTCCGAATTTCGACACTTCAAACGGCCTCCATCTTTTCAATAAGTGGGGCTATATCGATCGTCGAAAATTGAAGGCATGCGTCTCTTGACTTGTCGGCTCCGAGTAACAATGCTACGAGTTGTGAGACGTTTAACACAGGTACGACGCGATTTAATCGTTCTTCGAACTGGCGCTGAAATCTATCGAGAATTAATTGGCAGCCAGCACACATTGTCACGATTAGGTCGGGCTTTTCAGCGAGCACGCTCTCGAGCTTTCTAAAGCTTGTTGCTTCTGTATACTCGTCTACGTCGATAAGGTGCGAAAAACCAAGACCACAACAAGAGGATCGTTCAGAATAATCAACGAGTGTCGCTGAGAACGCCGCACATATTTCATCCAGCAACGTAGGGTATTCCCACAACCCGCCAGTTACCTCGTCGTAAAATACTTTTGTATAATGGCACCCGTGATGCGTTGCTATGTTAACCTTAGAAAGGGAGAATTTCGCCCGCTCCGCGAGGATTTCTTTCAGGCTGTAAAGCACCTCAGCAGCGTGATAGACCGTTACGCCTCCTTTGTACTCGTAGTTCACTGTTTTCAACACGTCGTTTATCGCTGCCCGCGTTTTGTTGTCGTTAAGTTCACCAATACACTCCTTTAGATTCGCGTATGAGGTGGGGCACGTGCAGACGACATTGGTGTACCCTGAATTGTATGCAAGCGCAAGATTTCTGGCATTGAGACTGAGATTGGCCTCAGGAGGAACCACCCCGCAGTGCCCCGCAAATCCGGTGCACGACGATTGGTTCGGATCATCGAAGTAGTCAACGTTCAAAGAATTCAATATGAACCTGAACGATCGTTCTATGCCTGGGTAGAACGTCCCTGCGACACAACTCTTGAACAAGTACAAGCGTTGAGGCAGCCTGGAGGACGTTAAAACTAGCGGATCAGTGGTCGTTGAAAAGCCCCCCTTTGCAGGTTAATTTTAAGATGGTCCTAATCTCTTTGAGCGCTTTAGCTGGGACTGGTATGTCTCGAGCGTTTAGAGGGGGCAGTCCCAGCTCAGCTCTCAGCGTTGTGAGCTTATTATGATCGACCTGTTTGCTCAACAAGCCAAGGTCGTGCTCGAACAATGCAGGTGAAACGGTCACGCCGTTACGTTCTAACGATTGAAACAGCAAAGAAGCTTTTTTGTAGATCTCATCTGGTGCGTACCCTTCTTTGAACGCTTTGTTTCTCGCGTTGAGTATGATGGAAGCCGGCGTGTTATTTCGAGGACACCGAGAATTGCAGGTATAACACTGACCGCACAGCCAGATAAGGGGGTCTTTCGCAAGCTCCTCAGCTGAGCACTCTTGCGCGCGTCGAACGATTTCACGGGGGCTGTAGTCTTCGAATACTTTTGCAGCCGGGCATCCCGCGGTACATCGCCCACATTGTAGGCACTTAATCAGATTGTCCTTTTTGTACAAAAACTCAAAAGTGGGTGATTCAGGACTGAAAACTTCTTTTTCTGATTCTTTTTCTTGACTCATCACAATCAAATTATTTTTTATTAATAATTCTATATATAATTATGCAAAAATGGAAAAAGATTGCCTGTATATACCAAATAATAGCCATTTTTTGTACAATGCTACAACAACGAGGTAAACTTAAATAAAAATAGAAGCTAAAATATATTTGTGGACATGAATAGCTCGGCGCCGAAACATTATAAAATTATCTGCTTGGGCTGTCACGCTAACATTTCTGGCGCGGGTTACGCCTTGCGTTGCGATTGCGATCACGCGCTTTTGCGCACTGTTTACCAGGACCCTCGATTGGCAGTTACTGCGGAAGAAAGTATGTGGCGGTTTTCTGCGTGGCTGCCAACCGTAGGCAAATTGCCAACTCGCGGCCGATCTGTTACGTACAAGAGCGAGGCGTTTGCGCGAGAGCTTGGACTGAGCGACCTATTCATCAGTTTCAACGGATACTGGCCGGAAAACAACGCGTTCTTGGAGACGTGCAGCTTTAAAGAGCTTGAGTCGCCGCCGACCGTGCAACGGGCTGTCGAGAACAAGGTAAAAACACTTGTCGTCTCTTCAGTTGGCAACACCGCACGCGCTTTTGCGCACACAGTGTCCACGACTACTACTGATCTTAAGCTGGTTCTCGTCGGGTTGGAAAGCGCCGTAGGAAAGTTGTGGCTCCCCGAGCGGCCTTCTGAGAATATTACCCTAGTTGTGCTTCAGCGGGGAAATGATTATTCAGACGCTATTGCGCTGGGTGACCGGCTCGCAGCATTGCCGGGACTTACGCAAGAAGGGGGAGCTATGAACGTCGCACGGCGCGACGGTATGGGCACGGTAATGCTTGAAGCTGCCGTTACTATCGGAAGAGCACCAGATCATTATTTTCAAGCAGTTGGCAGTGGAACGGGTGGAATTGCAGCCTGGGAGGCCTCGTTGCGTCTCAAACAGGACGGCAGATTTTTGAATGGCCCGCTTCCGAAATTGCATTTGTCCCAGAACTTGCCGTTTGCACCGATGGTCAATGCCTGGAACGCGAATAGAAGGACCATCGAACCATCGATCGACATGCCCGACGCCAAGAAATCTATCGAAAAAATTCACGCTGATGTCTTATCGAACAGAAATCCCGCATATTCGATCAAAGGCGGAGTGTTTGACGCTCTGAAGAGCACGAACGGTCAGATGTATGCCGTGTCAAACGGTGAGGCACGTCGCGCGGCGCGTCTCTTTGAAGAACTTGAAGGCATAGATATTGTACCAGCGGCAGCAGTTGCTGCAGCGTCGTTGATACAAGCGGTAGCACACGGAGGCATTGATGATTCTGATGTGGTGCTTCTTAATGTGACGGGAGGCGGCGTGCAAAAGCTAAAAGACGATAGAGACTGCTACCAGATTAAGCCCGACATTCGCTTGGCAACCCCAGAGGTGGACCTTGGCGAGTTGCAAGAAGTGCTGATGTAGGGGGACGCAGATGACTCCGGAAGAAGAAACCGTCAAGCTCTTCGAGCAAAACGACATTGACCTTGTAGCCACGCTGCCGTGCGACAGGCTGAAGAACCTACTACCTCTCGTGAGCAAGCGCTTTTTTGAGGTTCCGCTTACGAGGGAGGAAGATGGCATCGGAATCTGCGCTGGAGCGTTTCTCGCAGGAGCCAAACCGCTGATGCTGATTCAAAGCACGGGCATCGGCAACTTGCTGAACGCCTTATCGTCGCTTAATTTTACGTATGAACTTCCATTGCCGATTGTTGCGAGCTGGCGCGGAGTCTATCAGGAAGGTATCCCCTCCCAGGTGTATTGGGGGGCCCACATTAAGGCAGTGCTAAAAGCCCTAGACGTCGCAACGTATGAGGTTCACACTAGTGACGACCTGCCGGTTGTGGGTCAGGCTATACAGCAGTCGTTTCGCACAAACTTGCCAGTGGTCGTGCTCATCTCTCCGGAGTTGTGGGAGTGCACGCTCCCAGACGCATTTTTGCAACTGGGAGATGAGAAACAAGACTTCTTGGAAAAGCCGAGGAATGAACGATCAACAGCGCTTTTGTCGTTGGCAGCTCGGGCTGAGTGTCCTACGATGACCCGCTATCAAGCGATCGAAGCGGCCGTCCCTTACCTCCGAGGGCGGACAGTGGTCTGCAATTTAGGTGTGCCGTGCAAGGAGTTGTATGCCCTTTGCGATCAACCGAGTAACTTTTATATGCTCGGAAGTATGGGTTTAGCTTCTT
>JBEKER010000018.1:0-27730 GCA_050013755.1 Halobacteriota archaeon | reverse complement strand
CAGGAGAATGCACCTCATCGTCGAGTCGATGCTCGCCGACGCCATAAAGTCACTGCTGAAAGATGACATCGACCTCGCCAATGACGTTATCGTGAGAGATCGCGACGTGGATCGGCACTATTTGCTCACGCTCAAACGGCTGCAAGCGATGGTCAAGACCCCGTTTGCGGAGGCTTCAGACATTGCCGCAAACGAGAGTCTTGAGTACTATCTCACGGCTGTCTCCCTCGAGCGAATCGCCGATCACGGGACTAAAATAGCACGCTGCGTGCTGACGTTGGCAGGAGGGCCAGTCCCTGAAGAGGTGCGCAACAGCATAAACGAGGCGAGTGCCCTGTCAAATAACATCATACAGCTCGCGATGGATGCACTATCAAAACTTGATCCGAAACTTGCCGAGGAGGCTATCAGCGCAAAAAGCAGACAGCTGCCGATCCTTAAACGTCTTGAAGAGATGACGCTCGACCTAAACGCTCACGTAGCGCTGCCAACATACTGCATCGTCAACAGTATTGACCGGGTTGCAGACTACGGGATGAATATAGCGGAAGTTGCCATCAATCTCGCAGTCGCAAAATCGAACCGGTAAGCCTGTCGGCTCTTGACTTTTTATGGCGCTGCTACTTGGTCTATATAGTCTATATAGGATACCCATATGATCTATATTCGCTCCAGGGGGAAGTGGTGAACCCATGAAAAAGATTTTTCCAGTTGCTCTAATTTCATTGCTTGTCGCAGTGGCAGTGTTTGGAGCAGGATGTACGTCGAGCACGAGCGGTGGTACATTGCAACTTGCAGGTTCCACATCAGTGCAGCCAGACGCGCAAGCGTTGGCGCAGGCCTACATGGCAAACAACTCAGGCGTAACGGTAAACGTTGCAGGCGGTGGAACCGCGGCGGGCATTACGGCCGTCGGTACAGGCACTGCGCAGATCGGTGACGCTTCAGCTAATCTCACGGCCAGTCAGCTGGCGCAGTATCCGAATCTCCAGCCTACTCCAATTTGCGTTGACGCGATCGCCATTATCGTGAATCCGCACAACTCTGTGACGAATCTGACCCTCAACCAAACGCGTGACATCTACACCGGTGCCATCACCAACTGGAACCAAGTTGGCGGAAACAACGCGAAGATCAATGTCGTCAACAGAGAACAGGGATCCGGTACGCGAGATGGTGTGCAAAAAATTGTACTGAAAGGTGGTAACTTCAGCACAGGAGGGATCCAACAGTCCTCCACGGGAGCGGTGAAATCGTATGTCGCTGGAGATTCGAACGCAATCGGTTATATCGCTACGAATGCACTCGATAACTCGGTCAAGGCACTTAACATAAACAACGTAGCTCCGAACTATGGCAACATCGCAGACGGAAGCTACGTTATTCAGCGGTATCTCCTATTCGTAACGAATGGAGCCCCGACAGGACTTGCGGCGAGCTTCATAAACTACACGCTTAGCCCCTCAGGACAAGCGATCTTAAAGGCCCAAGGCGAGGTATCGCTCAATGACGTGCCAGGTTACGTCCCGCCGACAACGACAGCAACGACAGCAACGACAGCGACCACGACAACCTAACGACTAAATATCCCCTCCCCCCTTTTTTTAGTAAAGGAGTAATGGTTGTCACGTCCAACAGAGCGGTGCACACGCTTCGGAGATCAAGAACGCGGGACGTAAGAGAGCGTTTCATCCAGTTGATCTTGCTGGTGTGCGCAATCTCTTCAATTTTTGCTATTTTTTTGATTATCGTTTTCGTCTTTAGCCAAGGCGTGCCTTTCTTGGCTGAAGCGGGTTTGAGCTTTTTGACAACGAGCGTTTGGCTGCCGGCCGACAGCTTCGCTGCTGGCACGTGGGGAATATTTCCCATCATTCTGGGATCGCTGATCGTCACTCTGGGCGCCGTAGCAATCGGAGCGCCGCTAGGGATCGCGTGCGCTGTGTTCCTAGCTGAAATTGCACCCCCTGCAGTTCGGCGCGTGCTGGTCCCCTCTGTAAGTGCCTTGGCCGGAGTCCCGTCAGTCGTTTACGGGTTCTTTGCTCTTCTTGTCATTGTGCCGTGGATACGGGGGCAATTTGGTGGATTTGGGACGAGCGTTCTTGCCTGTTGGATCATCCTCTCCATAATGATACTCCCTACCATCATTAGCGTATCTACTGATGCTGTACGCGCCGTTCCTCGTGAATACAAAGAAGGGAGCCTGGCGATGGGGGCTACGCGCTGGCAAACAATTAGGAGCGTCTTGATCCCGGCAGCGAGCTCGGGCATCATGGCAAGCGTCATACTCGGCATGGGGCGCGCCATCGGCGAGACGATGGCGGTATTGCTGGTGGCTGGAAACTCTGTAACCATTCCTGGTTCAATATTCGCTCCGGTTAGCACGCTTACCGCGACGATCGCGCTTGAGATGGGTTATGCGACAGGAGCACACCAGCAGGCACTCTTTGCCATGGGAGTCGTGCTTTTTGTATTCATTATGATTCTGACCGGGCTCGCGAACCTTGCGAGCAGGAGGCGAGTGACCTTTTAATGGCCGCCAAGCGCCGCGAGATGGTGCCCATGGGATTACTCTGGGGGGCGGGTATTGCGACCATCGCCATCCTCATAGTCATATTGGCCTACATACTCGCAAAAGGACTTCCGCTCATCAGTTGGCATTTCTTGACGACAAATCCTGGTGTGAGGGGACAGGCGGGCACAGGAATCTATTCGACGATAGTGGCGACGGTCGCGGTCACAGGCGTAGCCTTGCTGGTAGCTGCGCCGCTGAGTGTCGGGGGGGCGATCTACTTGAACGAATACACAAGAGAGAATCTTCTGCGAAAAGTAATTCGCCAAGCGGCAGAAGTACTGGCAGGCATACCGTCTATCATTATCGGCCTCTTTGGATTCCTCTTTTTTGTCATCTATTTGCTGCCTTACACTGGAGGATGGTCGGTACTGTCAGCGGGGCTGACACTCGCGTTCATGGTGCTCCCAATATCCCTCAGAATTTCTGAAGAGGCGTTGAGAGCCGTCCCGGGAGAGCTGCGGGAAGGCAGCTTAGGCTTAGGGGCGACGAAATGGCAGTCGATTACTACCGTAGTCTTGCCGACAGCGCTCCCAGGAATCATCACTGGTCTCATTCTCGGCATGGGGCGTGCTATCGGCGAGACTGCGGCCATCTTGCTTACTGCAGGCGGTGCCCTAGGCGTGATCCACAGCCTGCGCGATCCTGCGAGCCCGATGACGTTGTATATTTATAACATCCTTACTGAGTATAACGATACCTCAGCGGCTTATGGTACAGCCGCCGTGCTGATTATTGCGATCCTGGCGATCACATTTATTACTGACTGGCTAATGAACAGTTATACCAAGAAACTACAGGGACTATGATGACATGAGTGGCGAGATTGAAATAAGTGTAAAGAACCTGAACCTCTGGTTTGGGAACTTTCAAGCCCTCAAGAACGTCAACATCGACATTCCAAAGAACGCAGTCACGGCCCTAATCGGCCCATCAGGGTGTGGAAAATCGACTTTTATCAAAACACTTGACCGAATGAATGATCTTGTAGACAACGTCAAGTTTACTGGCGAAGTAATTTACAAAGGACTTAATATCCTCAACTCGGATACGGACGTTGTGGCACTTCGCAAAGAGATTGGAATGGTGTTTCAAAAGCCTAACCCGTTCCCGAAGTCCATCTTCGACAATGTCGCCTACGGGCCGAGGGTCCACGGGATTCGCGATAAGAAGACCCTGAACGAGATTGTTGAAAGGAGCCTTAAGGGCGCGGCGATTTGGGATGAAGTTAAGGATCGGCTCAATGAGTCCGCGCTCAGGCTGTCGGGCGGCCAGCAGCAGCGGCTCTGTATCGCGCGGCTTCTCGCGGTGGAACCTGACGTACTGCTCATGGATGAGCCTGCGTCAGCGCTTGATCCGATCGCGACCTCGAAGATTGAAGATCTTATATACGAACTGAAAAAAGAGTATACCATCATCATCGTCACGCACAATATGCAGCAGGCAGCGCGCGTCTCATCACACACCGCGTTTTTCTTTCTCGGCGAACTCGTTGAATACGCTTCGACGATAGACTTATTTGAGCGTCCGCGAGAAAAGAAGACGGAAGACTACGTAACCGGGAAGTTCGGGTAAGAGACACAAGCCATGGCTAGGAATCGCTACATTAGAAAGCTGAAAGAATTGCGGCAAAACGTTACAGAAATGGGCGCTATTACCTTGCGATCAGTCGAGGATGTGGTGACGGCCCTCGAGACGAGTGATGCTGCGCTAGCCCAGCGGGTGATCGCCAACGACGATGCGATAAACAAGCTCGACCGGAAGATTGAAGCGCAATGCATGTCGCTTCTCGCACTCGAACAGCCTATGGCAAAAGACCTTAGAATCATTGCAACTTCTCTGAAGATGATCACCGATTTGGAACGCATTGGCGACTTCACCGTGGATATCGCCGAAGAGGTCGTCACTATGGGGAAGCCCATCCACATACCCGTTTCCGCATCGAAGTTCAACGAGCTCGTCGCTGACGTGAAGTCGATGGTCTCGGATAGCATCGAAACGTACGCGCAAGGCAACGTTCAACTGGCTCGAAGCTTTGAGGCGCGTGATGACAGAATTGATTACTTGTATAAGGACGTCGTTCACAACATGGTGAGCGCACTCGCTCAAGGCAAATGTTCTACGGAGACTGTTTCTGATGTGGCTAGCTTGTTATTCATTATTCGGTACCTTGAGCGCATCGCGGATCACGCGGTAAACATCGGTAATCGCGTCTGCTATATGGAAGAAGGCGCGCGGCGCTACTTGAAATAGCGAGCCTCTTAGCCAGCCGTTAAAGTCCTGCGCTTATTGATTCAAGTGTGTGTCACTTGCGAAGCTCAGATAGGAGGAATTTTTTTCACTGGCCTGATTCGTCTAAAGGCGTGGATTCAGACCACGTATCGCCAGTTTTCATTTCGTGTAGTCTTGTTCTGGCATTTTTCGACGCGCGTTCTATGTCTTCAGACGGCGTTTGCGAAAGCGATCCGTGGCCGGGAAAGAGTCGCTCTATCTTTTTCGTATTAAGCACGTCCATGGAATGCACGTAGTCACCAGCACTTCCCGAAGGTGCTATCGCCGACAGAGTCCCGTGTGCAAAAACGGTATCTCCTGAGAACAGCAGTTTGTTATACTCCTCATAGACACATATACAGCCTGATGTATGGCCGGGAGTATCGATCACTTCGAGTTTCGCGTTTTCTAGGTCGATAAACGCTCCGTTCTCAAACCACAAATGCGGTTTCGTATACCGATAATCGGCCGAAAATGACGAGTACATGGTGACATATGCGTCTTTTTCGGTTATTTTTGCGGCAGCGAGCCGTCCAGCCGCGATAATGGCCGTGCGGTAGAAGTACTTATTGCCGCCAATGTGGTCAAAGTGTTCATGCGTGTTAACGACCAAATCGACATCTGCAGGCGTGAATCCAATGTCGCTTAACGCATCCCTCAAATCACCAAAGCTCGCATCAATTCCCGAATCAATCATGACGATCTTGTCGGTCCCAACGATGAGGTAAACGTGACACGATGGCCGCTGCGCCGGTATCTGGAAAACGCCGGGGCACACTTCTACGGGTTCTTTGCGCTGATCTATCACATTTCATGCCTACGGTATCCCCCCTTATAAGTGATCTATATAGACTCAATAGCAGTAAGGAGGCGTCCACGCTGCTATGGGTAGCGGTCAACGGCGGTATCCGCGCTAAACCGGCGACAAAGCAATAAGCTAGGCAGTCGAGTTAGTGAAAAAGGGAAGAAACCCGCAGACAGGAGGTACCAAATGGATTTCTCGATGAGCGCAATTAGGGCTCCGTTAGACGTTCCCCAGGAGCTGCGAATGGAATACACAAGAAATCTATTCACCATGACCAGGGGAAGCGGCCGTCTTATGCTCTTCGCGGGAGATCAGAAGATTGAGCACTTGAACGATGATTTCCACGGCCCCGGCATCTCCCCTGACGATAACGATCCTGAGCACTTGTTTCGAATCGCGAATGGCGCTGAAATCGGGTGTTTTGCGACGCAGATGGGTCTGATCGCTCGGTTCGGCGAAGACTATCCGGACGTCAATTATCTTATAAAGCTCAATTCCAAGACGAACCTCGTAAAGACCGGGCAAGCAGAGCCGTTCAGTGGCCTATTCTATTCCATGGAACAAGTCGATAGGTTTCGGAAGAGTTCGGCGTTGAGCATTCCCGCCGTCGGATATACGATCTATGCGGGAAGCGAATACGAAGCGCACATGCTGCACGAGGCCGCCCAGATTATTTACGGCGCCCACAAGCGTGGCATGATCGCGATTATTTGGATCTACCCCCGCGGCGAGGCAGTGAAAGATGAGCACGATCCGCATCTCATCGCCGGCGCTGCCGGGTTGGGAGCCGCGCTCGGCGCGGATTTTGTGAAAGTAAACTACCCGAAGAAAGACGGCGTCGATTCCAAAGATGCCTTTAAAGAGGCCGTTCAGGCCGCGGGCCGATGCAAAGTATTGTGCGCAGGGGGTTCAAGCGTGGACGTCAAACTTTTCCTCGAGCGCCTGTGGGAGCAGATATTCATAAGCGGCGCAAGTGGCAATGCGACTGGCCGGAACATCCACCAAAAGCGGCTCAAGGAAGCCATTCAAATGTGCAACGCGATTTCAGCGATCGTCGTAAACGGTGCAGGCGTGGAGGAGGCACTGGAGATCTACACGGGAAGAAAAGAGTTTAAAGTGAAAGAGTACAACATGCCGTGAATCTGCGGTTGTTCGTCGCTGTGGATACCGCAACATCGCCTGCGTAATTCTGGTGGACGCGGGCAGACGTAGCTATGATATACACGATTACGCTAAATCCTGCCCTTGACCGCATCCTTACCGTTGAGTCCATCGAATATCACAACCCTAACCGAGTGGACGGCGATGAGCGATATGCAGGCGGCAAAGGCATCGACGTCTCGAAAGCGCTCACCCGGCTTGGCGTGGATAACAAAGCGATAGGGTTTTCTGGCGGGTACACTGGCCGGGAGCTCGAAGGATGTCTTTTTAACCTCGGCGTTAACTGCGAGTTTGTGAGGATCTCTGCCGAGACCCGAATTAACGTTTACATTCACGAGGCAGCAAAAAATCGACAGATCTCGTTCAACTTGCGCGGCCCTTTCATTCAGTCCTTCGAGCTCATGGAGATGATCGACACCATAAAACGCCTCAAGGACGCCAATTATGTCATCATCAGCGGAAGCGTTCCTTTAGGGGTCAACCCAATCATTTATCAGAAAATCGTAGAGATCGCCAAAGCCAAAGGAGCTACTGTCGTCCTCGATTCTGATGATGAGCCCTTCAAGGCCGGGTTGAGGGCAAAACCTCACATCGTCAAGCCCAACGTGCACGAGCTTGAACGACTGATGGCTACACAGCTCAACAGCATCGGTTCGATCGTTGATGCTGCTGTTCAGGTGCACGAGCGAGGTATTGATGTTGTGCTTGTCTCCATGGGCGCTAGAGGCGTGCTTCTCGTAACTGAAGATGAACGCTGGATAGCACGTCCGCCCCGAGTGACGGTCACGAATACCATCGGTGCGGGAGACTCGGCAGTTGCTGGGTTTGTTCACGCGTTGGTCTTAGGAGAAAGCTATAAGGAGGCAGTACAGCGGGCAGCGGCGACCGGGACGGCAGCAACGCTTATTCAGGATGTCTCCATAACGCTAGAAAACGTCAGCAAGCTCCTGGATCAAGTGAGTGTCCGCCACGTCAATTAGAGCGTAAGTGTTTCAATACTCCCCCGATATGTATTGATCTCATTGCGGAATGCAGTTGCCATCTTGTGAGGCGATGGCGCGAAAATGACGTCTCTAGAAACGGCAATGATGCCCATGCGCCCTTGTGCATTCATCCCAGACGTGACTGCCGCTTGAAGATTGCCGCCCTGTGATCCTACCCCTGGGATGAGGAGCGGAACATCTTCGCCTACGATGCCGCGCACCGTTTTCAGTTCGCCGCCTTGGGTAGCGCCCGCGACGATGCCGAGATTGCCGTGTATATTCCACTCTAAAGCCTTTTTCGCCACGACCTGGTAGAGCGGTTCGGCGCAGGATAGATTCTGTATCTCTGCTGCCCCGGCGTTTGACGTCTTGCAGAGGATAAAAACGCCCTTGTTTCGCCGCTCGATGAAGGGCTCTATCGCGTCGAGTCCCATATAGGGACTCACCGTCACGGCGTCACCTCCTATGATCTCAAACACGTACTTGGCATGTGCTTTTGATGAGTGTGCCACGTCGGCCCTCTTTGCATCTACGATGATCGGCACGCGCACGAACTCTTTGACATACTCCACTGTCTTGATAAGCGCGTCCAACCCCGAAGGGCCGCGCGCTTCGTAGAACGCCGTATTGACCTTGAAACAGCAGACCAAATCGAGCGTAGCGCTGATGATACGCTGGTTGAAATCAAAAATATCATCCACCGTGCCATCAGGATCAAGTCCCACGCAAAGCCAGCTGTCGTTCTGACGTGCTGTTTTTTCCAAGTCTCGCAAAAAAGCCACCATTTCTCGCCTCTCTCCCGAGTAAGCAGGATGTCTTTCTCCCTCTATTTACTGCTTGCGTTGCCCTAGTCGCTGCTTGCGACGCTGACATCTCTTACCCGAACGGTTGGCGTCGTCAAGCTGAAGTACGTCTTGACCTCGCGACTTATGGCATCGATCTGCTGAAGCAAGTCGAGGACGTTGATTCCGATGTTGGTTTGCTTTAGCGCGTGTTCGAGTTCACCGTCTTCGATGGCGTAGCCGGCGTAGACCATTCCGGAAAACTCTCCGGTGCTCGTATTCGGCCGATCGCCGGTGGCCCTAACATAAATGCCGTGTTGCACATCCTCGATTACGTTGGCCTCAGCTCCGCTTGCGATTACGAGGTTTGTTGGCGATATCGAAGGCGGTTGCCGAAAGTCCCCGCGAGAGGCGTTGCCCGTGCTCGTTCTCCCCTCTTTGTTTGCCGTGTAGCTGTCGTACAGGTACGATCGCAAGACGCCTCTTTCGACGAGAGGGGTTCGCTGTGAGGGCACTCCTTCAGCGTCAAAGGGGCTTGTCTCTAAGCCGCCGCTAAGCAGTCCGTCGTCCACGATCGTGAACTCGCTTACAGCGATGTGTTCGCCTATTTTCCCTGTTAGAAACGAACGATCCCGTTGCGCGTCGTCAGCGCTCACGGTGACCGCAGCTGCAATGATGGATCCAACAGCAAGGGGATCAAGCACGACTGGCATCTTGCCTGATAGAATCGGCTGTGGGTTCATACTACGCAGTGCCATCTCTCCTGCTGCAATTCCAACCGAATCAACATCGAAATCGAAACGCCGCGACGCGGCGTACTCGAAGCCATTTCCGCTGGCCTCCCCCTTGTGAGCAATCACGTCTACGTCGAGCGCTGCCTGCGTTCCACTGTCCGTTCCCGAAACGCCGAACGTGTTTGCGATCGCGCCGCTCCACTGCCCGACGGACGCGCCAGAATTGATGATATCGACGCGCTTGTCAATACGCGATGCGTCGGCGACGTCAATCGCAAGTTGCGCGACCGTTGAGACGTCGAGTGATGCGATTGTGTTATCCCAGGTACCGGAGACGACGGGATAGCGCTCGGCCGGCGGAAGCGATTTGAAATCTTTATCAGGACTTCCGGCACGTGCCGCCGCGATCGCCTGGTCGACAGCGGACTTAACCCGTTCGAGAGATGCGTGCGCGTACCCCATGCTACCATCCTTGAAGATCCGAATCCCGATGCCGCTCTCAAAGCCGCTCTGGCTTGATTTGATCTTGCCCTTCTCGAGCTCTGCGCTGACAGAGTTCGAGTGAGTGGCGAACGCCTCTCCTTGGTACATAGACGTGTCTACCAGCTCTAATGCCCGCGTGCACACTTCAAGGAGCGTAGCCTCTCGCTCGGTGTGAGTCGTCACCTACATCCCCCCTACAACGACGTCACTCACACGCGTGTAGGCGCCGCCTGTGGTGTTTGGTGTCATCTGTCCGCCTTTGCCGCACGTTCCAGGGTCGAACGACAAGGTCCGCGTAATTGCGTTGATGTTGTGAAGGACTTCGAGCGTCATCGCGCTCAGCGCCGCGTCCCTCAAATGGTCGCGCAGTTCTCCGCGTTCGACCGCGTACGCCTCTCTGCTTTTGAAGGTGAACATCCCTGTTGTAGGGGTCGTGTAGCCATACTGCCAGCCGATGAAGTATATCCCGCTGAACCCCTCGAGCAGCTCGTCAAACGCGTAATCCCCAGGTTCAAAGAAGGTGTTACTCATCCGCACGATGGGCGGAGCGTCGTACCGCTGTGCGCGTGCGCTTCCGTTTGACCCCAACCCTAGGCGCGACCCGGTTTCGACGTCGGTCAGGTAGGTCTGCAAAATCCCGTGCTCCAGTAGCACCTTTCGGCGCGTTTGGATACCCTCATCGTCGTAGGCCATGTAACCATAACTCCGCAAGCTCGGGTCGTCAATGATCGTCACTGCATCAGAGCCAATCTTCTGGGTTAGCTTCCCTGCCAGGATAGATGTGCCTGAAATGATCGCGTCAGCTTCGGCTGCGTGTCCGAACGCCTCGTGCGCAAAAACCCCGGAGAGCGACGGGTCGAGCACGGCATCAAACTGCCCGGAAGGTGCTGGTTTTGCGTCGAGGAGCGAGACTGCTTGTGTCGCAGCTGTTCGGCCGATATCCGCGCCGTCGAGGAACAGCTCGAACCCCTTTGAATCACCTTTGGCCTTATAGCCAGACTGCCGCAATGTACCTTCTTTGGCGAAGATCATAGCGCGAGCGATCGACCGCACGACGGTCTCATTGACATACGTTCCTTCGGAATTAGCGATTATTTTATGCAGAACAATGTCGGCGTATCCGATCTCTGTGCTGCTGACGCGCTTGTCCGTTTCTTTTGCATCTCGCTCTTGTTGCAGGACGTAGCCGAGCTTATCGGCTATTGGGACTTGAGTCGGCAGCCGCTGTACAGTAGTCTTGACGGTGTCTTCAAACGCCGGCACCTCGATCGAAAACTTCTCAGCGCGCTCATACACTGCTTTGGCGAGACTGACCGCGCGTTCAGCGCAATCGGTCATGCCGCGGCGATCGACTTGTGTCGTGTAGGCAAACCCCCACGCTCCCTCCAAAAAAGCCCGTATTCCAGCCCCAAGTTCATTTGAGCTATTTATCTTCGTTATCCCGTCTTTCGCGGAGATTGAAGTGCCATCAGAGCTCTCTAGACGGATATCAGCGAACTGGGCTCCGCGCTCGCGTGCTGTGCTCAGAGCTTCTTCAATATCGTCCCTTTTTTCGCTTAGTTCTTGCATCGGCGATCGCATCTCCATACGAGTAACATTGGCTGTGCTTAAATCGTTTATCCACGGCTGTACGGCAGAGATGCTGGCGGCGTGAAGCGGCCGCTGTTAATGGTCGATGTGACGCAAAGTTGGTATCATTGACTTCCTGTTGAGTGCGACATCGCAAACGATTATGCCAAATGAGGCAGCAAGACGTGCTCCCTGAGCGTTCGAATAATCAGTCGACGCAATAATCAGTAGGTAGGGCACTCGCCCTCGTGGCATCTGAAGAGTTATGCGTGGCGGCTACATCTCCTCCAGCGCGGGCCTTGCCTCTCTTTTAGGTTAGGACTGTCGTAATCCCCTTTTTTCTTGGTCCGGTTCTACAGCGCTCTGACTCGTCGAACCCGTCACGAGCGCATTCGGCTCACAATCCGTTTTCTGTGATAGATCAGGTAACCGACAAGGCCGATTATCCCCGCTATGACGACGATATCAAGATATCTAAAGAGCGCCTCAAGATCCGACCAATGGGGGCCTAGAAGAACGCCAACGTAAGCAAGCCCAAAACACCAGGGAAGCGATCCGAGCACCGTGTAGAGGGAGAACTTCTTCACGTCCATCTGGGCGACGCCGGCTGGAAGGGAGATGAACGTTCGCACGATCGGCAACACCCTGCTGACAAAAACAGCGATTTCTCCGAATCTTTCAAACCATGCGTGTGCCCTATCAAGTTCACTCTTACGTATCAGCACGTATTTGCCATACCGCTCGAGGAAAGGCAGACCCCCGTATGCCCCAACGAAGTAGGCGACGAGTGAGCCGGCGAGGCAGCCGGCAGTACCTACAAGCGTTACGCCGATCAGCGTAAGTTCCCCTTTCCAGACGACAAAGCCGGCAAAGGGCATGATCACCTCACTTGGCAGCGGGATGCACGCGCTCTCTAACCCCATGGCAACAAAGACGCCGGCGTAACCGAATTGTTCAATAACGGAAATGACGAAATTACTGAGCGTCTCTAGGATATTGAGGCTTAAAGCTAACATGCACGATCTTATCGTCTTAACAAAGTGCGCATTTCAAAGCGGGATGCTGCATCTCTCTAACCCTGATTGTTTGTCGTGGTTGGTCAGTTGCGATTACCGTGTTCATTACGTCTTGTACTAGTACATTGCGACTGTGTTCTCTTGTATATAGGCACCAGAATTCTTAGGTATGCTGTGGCGGCAAGCACCTCATGCGGCTGAGGGAAGAGATGTCAATTCTGAGTCCTACGCGCGTTCCCGAAAACAAATCGTTTCTTTGAAACGACGCTCAGCCAATAAGCGCGTGCGTTACACTGGGGGCTTGTCGAACACTCCGTTAAAGACTTCGCCCATAATCAACGATCTGCTCATTCGGCTCTCGCGCTCGTGCAGCCCTGCCGTAGACATCAGGGCGCGGATTTCAACAGCAGGCGTGCCGTGCTGCTCTCGAGTCGGCTCGCGAATGAACAGTCTGCCGTGCGGCCTTAACTTTCGTGCGAGTATGTCTACTTTTTCTTGCCGCTGGTCCTCTTCTACGTGGTGTAACACGAAGTGCACGACAACAATGTCATAGGCATTATCTGCTATGTCAAGTGCAGCAATGTCACCAAGCTTATAGTCCACATTGGGGCACTTTTTCAGCCTTTTTTGTATGGTTTCGATCCATACTTTAGAAACATCGATGCACGTCAAGTGGCCTTTACCTGACAACAGGCGTTCGGCTATGTGTCGCGAAATCCGACGCGAGCCAGATCCGTAATCCACCACCACCTCATTGCCTGTCAGATCGAAGCTGTCTACGTAGCGCTTGTAAGGGCGTGCCACGCAATAGCCTAACAGGACCGTGAAGAATACCTGCAATCGAGTTGGTTCATTGCTCAATTAGATCTACCGGCGGTCAGCCTTGTGTTTATCGTAAAAGGAGTTACTTCTATCTTAACAGTTGCCATGCTTACCAGATCGCGCGCTATGCTATCGTTCACGCCAGTCAATGCGCACTTCCGTTTTTGTGAGCTCGTGTTCTTTTCTTAGCAAGCGGGCGAAATGTTCATGAGAGAGTTCAGCCAGACGCGCAATTTATAAGGGCCCACGCCTACCTGACTAGAGGAGAGACCATGAAAATCAAATATCAAATGAGGTGTTGAGCTGACAGAAGAACAACCGAGCAAGGTGAGACTGCCCAGAAAACACCAGAATGAAATCTTTGGAACGGTTGAAAAGATGCTCGGCGGCAGCCGAATCACGGTTCGTTCTCAGGACGGAAAAACCCGGATGGGACGAATTCCAGGCAAGATGAAACGGAGAGTGTGGCTCCGTGTGGGCGACATCATTATTATTCGGCCCTGGAGCATTCAAGATGAAAAGGCAGATGTCGTTTGGCGATATCTTCCGCCACAAGCTGACTGGTTGAGAAGAAAAGGGTATATCTAAACGCTACAGGACCTCAAATACTCCTTTTTTGCATCGGCGCCGTGTTTGCCGCCGACTGATAAGTGTCGCAAATGTGGCTCGTGAATGCTGAAGAACGCCCGTTACTGCCCTGTTTCATCTAGCGGATGCGTGCTGTGATGGTGTTAGCCGCTGAAGATGATGAGGACAACATATCGGTAAATCAGTCTGTCTGTTGCCGACAAGAGACGTAAGTGAAGCGAATGAAAGAAGACTATGATATTATAGTGGTCGGGGCTGGCCCAGCAGGCTCTGTTGCAGCACAGAACGCAGCTGCAGAGAGCGACGTTCTGCTGATAGAGAAACGGCCAGAGATAGGAGCGCCGGTACGATGTGCGGAGGCCGTGCCTCTTGTTGAAACTCCGTTCATTTTTCACACGTCATTCGAAAAATACGTAAAACCTGACAGGAAGTGGGTGGCAAGCGAAGTCAAGGGAGTACGGGCTACCGCTCCTGACGGTACGATAGTCGAAGTCTCGGGCGAAATGCTCGGAAAGGAAGAACCGCTTGGCATCGTTCTAGAGCGCAAGCTCTTCGATCGACAGCTGGCTAAGGATGCCGCTCGTGCCGGAGCGCACGTTATGGTGCGCACCCGTGCAACGGGGCTTATTCTGGAAGACGGCACGGTGCGAGGCGTCAAACTTAGCTGCCTTGGTGAGGAGTTTGATGTGCGCGCTAAGCTCGTGATAGGTGCCGACGGTGTGGAATCTCAAGTGGGCCGGTGGGCGGGCATAAACACCACGCTCAAGCTAGGGGACATTGAGACCTGCGCCCAGTATCACATGCAAAACGTCGAACTAACGGACAACACGCTCGATTTCTACTTTGGCTCCGCGGCGCCGGGCGGCTACGCTTGGGCCTTTCCAAAAGGAGACGGCGCGGCCAACATCGGACTGGGGGTACTTGGAAGCAAGTTGAGCGGCAAGCGCCCGTTGGCATACCTCGACGACTTTGTCGCGCAGCGCTTTCCCGGCGGCAAACCGGTCGAACTGATGATGGGAGCCTGCCCCGTAAGCGACACGCTTCCGCACACGGTGAGCAATGGGCTGATGCTCGTTGGTGACGCAGCGCATCATACTGACCCGATAACTGGAGGGGGCATTATGGCGGCGCTCCAGAGCGGGACGATCGCAGGCCAGGTTGCGAACAAAGCGGTGCGCGAAAACGATGCGTCGGTCAGAGTGCTTCGAGAATACGAAACTGAGTGGAACCGTTCGTTTGGCAAAGCACGCAAGCGCACGTACAAAGTCAAAGAGTTTGTGGTGAATCTCTCAGATGACGAAATAAGCCGGATCTTTCACGCATTCACAGGAATAACAGCCGAAGAGCTGAACACGAAAGGGGCCCTGAAACGCCTGCTCAGATTGGATCCGAGGCTCTTGTTCAGTATACGCAAGTTGCTCTAACCAGCGGAGTCATTTTTGCGGTTACTTTTTTGATGCTCATTACAGTCGTCTTACCTCTTCCGTTTTAGGCTTCCGTCGAAACAGTCGCTCCCTCCATGTCCGCTTCGGCGGCTCGTCCTCCGGCTCCGGCAAGGGCGCCTGCACCTCTTCAGCTCCCGCCTCGCCACTGGGGGGTCGGGTGGGAGTTGGCACGGCAGAAGGCAGCAAGCGCGTAAGCGTCTCACTCACGTCCGCCAGTCGGTTGATGATCTTGCTCGACTCACTTCCATAGAACCCCGCGATGGCTTCATACCGCTTAATCTCGTCTTCGCGCGCCTGTTTGAAGCTCTCGTACTGCGCCGTAAGTCGCTCTATCATGTCCGTTTTCATATAGAGGAGCTCCTCTTTATGACGCAGCTCGCGCTCCCGTTTTTCAAGCTCAGCTTCGAGGCGCGTAACGGTTTCACGCGGCACCATCAACATTCCTAGGTCTTCGTCTGCAGTGCCTTCGCTCTCGCGCGCCCCGCCTAAATATGCTTCTAACGCTGCCGCGACTATCTTGCTGCGGCTACTGTTTTCAGAGCTCGCCTGCTTGTCAGCAGCGGTCAGGAGTTCGTCTGAAATGGCAATCGTAACTTTGTGTAACGGCATAGAAATCACCGCCCATAACGGCGCAGGGCTGTATTCGCCCTTCGCATTGGTTCAGTCACACCACAGTATGAACGCTTCATACTTGAGCATATCGACCGCGAACAGGATCTTCCACTCAACAGGTTCCATTGTTTCCTGTGCAACGCACGCGCGCCTTTGTTCAAGAGGAATTGACTTGCGCGCTTCGATAGAAAAAATAACAAATCTTCAAGCTCTTTTGTTAAACCGGCAGGAGTTATGGCGGATCTTTGTCAAACGGTATCTGTGAAGCTCTCTGTTCGCATAGCTCGCCACGTGGCTAGATAGCGGCAGTCGAAACGCAGCTAGAAACTATTTATAACAGGTAGACACTTTTTTTCGGAATTCACTTCTGTGGATAGCCCGAAGCTGCCTGATTTACCCGTGGATATGGGCAGAACGCCGTGCGTTTACTAAAACATCTATCGTGGCGCAAGAAAATACCTCTATTTCGAGTCCAGATTTTAAAAAGAAGGATAAAACAGAAACGAAATCGTTAAATATGATCGGTGCCAGGTTTAATGTGTCGATGCAGCAGGAGCCGGGCTTCGCCGCAAGGCCCTACCTCAAAACGCGCTCTTTTCGCTGGCGGGCCCTGCTCCATGTTGGTCGTCACATTTCTTCGACGATATGGCCCTTTAGAGCAGCGTACTATTTGTTGTAGCGAGGCGTCGCAGAACAAACCGGTTAATCTGCTTTCGTTGTTACCGTCGGCCCCAAAATCTCGAGAAACCATTGCGCAAAGGAGCCCGTTCCTCAAAACTGCGCGTGAAAAAAAGCTTGAAGTAGGCGCCGTCGACTTTTTTTCGCAAGATCATCTTGAATCCCAGCTCTTGGTACATGGTTAGGGCCGCAACGTTCGTCTCCCACGTGGTTATGAGCGTTGCCTCCATCCCGTTTTGAAAGAGCTTCGACATGGCGTATTGAACGAGCTTCTTGCCGATGCCGAGCCGCCTAAACTCAGGGAGAACGGCGAGCGTCTCGATAAGGCCGAGCTGAGGTCGCCTATAATGGTAGATGACAGCGACGACGCCGACAATACTTCCGCCATCGACCGCTTTGATCCAGCCCCGCCGCCTGTCGTTCAAAATGCGCGATACTTTAACGCGCAGGTTTTCGCCTTCGGTGAGCGGCGGCACAAATTCGTGATCGACGCTGCTAAGCACACCCAATATGGCATTAAAGTCGTTCCAGGTTGCTTCACTAATAGTGAGCGTCTCGAGCGGTTCGAGCAATTCTGTTACCATCCATCACTTTGTGCGGGCGTCACGGCTAGCAAAGCAGGACGAGTGCATTCAACACGATGCGATCGGAGGCCGACTCGTTGAAAGGCAGACCTGCGTTGCGTGCTGTTTCTCCCACATCAATGCCCATTGCCTCCATAGACGGTCGTGCTTTGTACGGCTTGCGGCAACGATTGCCTGCACCGGCGCACGCCTCGCAAAGCGTGCATTTTCCCGCGGAAAACGCCGTAGCGAACTTTAAGCCTTTTTTAAATGCGTCAGCTTCAAGACGAGCGGCGATCATATCAAGCGTATTTTTAGCTACCAAATATGTTTGATCCCACCCTTTGAGATACGCTTCATCATTGTAGAGGGTCGCAAGATCTTTAGCCGCGTGGATCCGTTCGAGCATCCAGTTAGGCACGTCGTACGCAATCTGCACTATCAGCGCCTTTTGGAATCGCGCGAGGACGTTCCTGAATTCATCGAGCGGCATAACGTTAGGGGGGCACATCAAGCAGACGTTGTAATTCCTGCAGACAGGAACGCTGCATTTGAGTCGCACGCGGTCGTCAACCACTATGCTCGCAGCATCAAATACCTGGGCGGCGGTCGCACCAAGTTCACGCGCAGTTGTGAGAAATTCACTTGAAAATGTTTCGCCGTCGCAAGCTGTTGCCATTGTTAACCTTTACGGAGATAGCGATCGAAACTATAAGAAAGTTGCTTGGCGGGGCAGTCGCGTTTCCTGGCTGAGGCTCTGGAGCGACCCGCATTATACGCCTTGTTAATCGCACCAGATGCCCTATCACGCAAGCTCAATTTCCACGGCTCGCGGTTCTTGCAGGTCCTCTAGCTGCTCCATCAAGCGTGCACGTTCATCTTCCAATGCTCTTAGATCGTCAATGTGTGCACCCTGCTGGATCTTTTCTAGGTGGTTTCGATTTACCGCACTCGTCGCACGTATTCTTTCATACCGCCCGCTAGTCACGAGCTTCTGGGTATCGCGCAAGAAGGTAAGTAGACCAGTTGGGGCGTTTAGTTTCGACAGGAAAGCGATAAGTCTAGGGATCTTCACGGCAAGAGATACTCCGGGCTCTTTGAGGGAGAGCTTCAACGCTCCTCGGCGTTTGATATCATCGAGCGAATCAAGCCACACGACGTTTGACTCTAGGACCTGCCTGAAGCTTGTAGTATCCACAACGTAGTGCGAGAGCTTGCTGTCCGAGTATTTAGCATATTCGAGAACCCGATAGAGAGGGAGTGAAGAGAGATCCTCGCTCAGCACAAAAGAAAGGAGTTTTTCAGCGTTTTCGTGGCTCGGCGACGGGGGGAATCCGAGCTCAGGATGGTAACTCGCGTCGAGACTCATTCTAAGCACGTCCAAGATCGGGACTTGCTTAACGAACGTCTCTAAGAATGTGCCGACGCCGTCGTTATACGCGGTAATTTGTTCCTTTAAAGCGGCTAGCTCGTCAAACGAGGTGACGTCCACGTCTTGCAAAGATTCGTAGTACGCGCCCTTCTCGCGGATTTCTGCTTCCAAACTTTCGCAGCGAGTAAGCATGGCTGCATAGCCCTTCTTGTAATCCTCAAATAGCTGGCGCTGCTCTGTGAGAAGGCCCAAGACCGGAATTCGATCAAGCTCCTTAATGGCGGTTTCAAAACGGCGCTTCTTGAGCACGGTGAGCGCTTTTTCAAGCTGGTCGATGTAATCGAGTGATTGGTCTGCTTCTGCTTTTTCGACCCGCCGCGTTATGCGTTGAAGGCTCCGCGTCAGATCGAGGTACACCTTAAACGTATCCGGGGTGCCTTCGAAGTCGCGCACAAGCTCCCGGATCTCGCGGTTGAAGCGCTCGACAAGCTCAAGTCGCTCGCGACCAGCTTCGCGTATTCGTTTGTTGATCCTGGCGATTTCCGCAAGAAGGTCAAGGGGTTCCAATCAAAGCCCCTCTAACGGGTTAAGTCTCACAAAAGGCTCTTGCTTCGACTTCCTGCTCGAGGGCTAGCTCTTGGCGGAGCTCCTCGAGCGACGCGACGCGCTCTGCGAAGGCGTTATGGCGGTGAATGCTCTCCTCGTTGAGCTGCTTTATGGTGACAATGGAGTCGTCGGGCAAATAGGGAAACGCTTCGACTACTTTGTGTGCCATGACTCGCACGCAGTCCTCCACAAATTTGGGGTTCTTGTGAGCGGTCTCTACGACGACAGCTTCGTCCGTTCGCTTGAGCAGCTCGTAAATCTTCGAGCTCATCGATTCTTCGACGATCTCGATGATCGTGTCGAGCGGCACCTCGAAGCCGGCGCCGACCTCTATGGCGATGGTTCCGCGCCCTCGTTGGTTGTGGGTTGCGAGCGGGATATCTCGTAGAAACGCCTCAATGTCTGCGGGCGCGACGTTGAGCTCCCTTAGGCGCATCTCGGCTTGCTCTCTTATGTGTTCTTGGGCGCAGGGACACGCGGTCATTCCGACGACCTCAGCCCCGATCATGCGCCGCGTGCGGTGTTGCTTGTCGTTGGTGCGATACGTTGTCGTTTCTGCGAAGATGTTGGTAATCTCTTGGGTCGCGATGCCCGTGCTGGGGGTTTCGCGCTTCACCATATATTCGCTTCGCATGCGCACTTCTGCGCGTGACGCATACTCGTGTCGGTCGAGCAGCTTTTCGGCGACATCCCCGCAAAACTGTTCTATTTCGTAGACTGGCGCGTTCAGTGCGTCTTCTAACGCTTCGTCCATCACCTCAAAGTTTCTGCTGAGGTTGGCGCCTTTGCGATCAGAGGGCAGATCAACAAACAAGTCAAATTCAGAGACTAAGATTACTGGGCGTTTGTCACGCCGCGTCACTTTAATCAGTTTTTTGACGTTCGTTACGCCGACGCGCGTCAGATTTATAGAGAATTCTGGGCGATTTGCTTGTACGTCAACTTGTGCATCCATTATGCTCCCCTTTCTTTTTACTATCAAATAACGCTTTTGACCAACCGTCAAATGCGTTGCCGGATAACGGACCACCCGTCGTTTGACACGCCCGCAGCCCTTCTCTCTTTGATATCGCCTCTATGAGCCGCTTTTCACAATCCCTAACTTGATCATTGGCCTGATGAGCTTCAGCAAGCGGGGCGCCTTTGTACTCAACAGCAACTTGCGAAGAACGATGGACGGTCGGTCCATATCACCGTACTTCGATATGATGTCCAACATGTGTTGGTCGTCAAGAGCCCTTATGATGTAGTTGAGATCATCGTCACTGAGCTTGTTAAATCCCTGACGGATGCGCAATCCCGTCTCGAGTTCGCGCCCGATCTCGGACCGCCACCGTGTGTCGTACACCATCAGAGCGTCCTTAGACGTGTTCGCCTGTGCCGCTGCCTCTGCTGCAACGGTTCCTGCTATTTTGGCGCATAGCGTCCCGGGATATATCCCCCCGCCGCTTGTTGGCTTGACGTGGCCGGCGGCGTCTCCAACGATCAAGGTGCCGGCAGCGACCGTGCACGGGGGTGGTCCAACGGGTATACCTCCTGCGGAGAAGTGGAGGAGCGAGGTCGCTGAGCGCGGCGAAAGCCGTTCGATCAGCGGGCCCAGTCGGTCGAGTGACCGTTGAGTCGAGCAGAGTCCGATTCTTACGGTGCCTGATCGCGTCGGTATCGCCCAGGCAAAAAATCCCGGCGCTACGTCCTGCCCCAGGTACACGTCAACGAAATCGGGATGCCCGACGTCGGCGTAGACTTCTGCTTGCGCACACGTTAATACCGTTTGCACTCGCTCCAGTCCTGCAAGTCTCCCCACGGCGCTTTGCAGTCCGTCGGCTCCGATCACTACACGAGTCCGTATCTCGATCGGTTCGCCCTGGCTTAGTGCGGCGATGATGACGTCGCTTCCCTGCCGTCGCAAGCCGCTAAATCGCGTTTTGACAAGCGAGGCAACCCCCGATTTGAGTGCCTCTAAGGCCATCGCTTGATCAAGCTCTCCTCGGTCGACAACGTAGGCCATCGTACGTTTGCCGTCGACCGTCAGGATGCGCCCGTCGGGGGCGTGGATATTGGCGCCGCGGATGGCGAGCCTGCTGACCGTTTCGGGCACTTCGCATCCTTCAAACGCGCGCGTGCTGATAAGGCCCGCACACTGTACCGGTTGGCCAATGGCGGCGTGTTCTTCGATCATGAGCACGCGTGCGCCAGCTTTTGCGGCGTACTTTGCAGCCATTGAGCCTGCGGGACCTGCGCCGACCACGACGACGTCGTATTCCATGGGCGTAAGCGGTTACGAGTTTACTATTTATATAATAAACCAGTCTTAGGCTCTCGTGTCAGAACGCACAGGCGAATCGATCGTGTGAGGGAAGCACGCATGGAGTACAAGCAGTGCCTCATTATCCGATCAGACCTCCGGTTGACCACGGGAAAAGCGGCGGTTCAGCTCGCGCACGCGGCCGTCTCCGCGTATGAGCGCTCGGATCCGGCCACAAAGCGTCGCTGGTTTAGCGAAGGGCAGAAAAAGGTCGCGCTCAAGGTTCCGACGCTCAGGGACATTTATGAGCTTAAGTCGATAGCTGAGGCGCGCGGCTTCATCACGGCGCTCGTCGTCGATGCTGGGCTCACGGAGGTGCCGCCTGGAACCGTTACTGCCCTCGGTATCGGCCCTGCGAAGGAGTCGGAGCTAGATAAAGTGACGAGCGACCTTAAACTCCTCTAACGGGCAACGAGGATGACCGACGTCAAAGTAGCTCCAGAAAGCGACGCGACTGTGGGAACGATGGTGTACCTGACGGCCTCTCGCGGCATTGGCGGGCGAATCCGTGAGCGCGTTGAGGACTTCGTAGTGAACGAGGTCTACGCAGACCGCTTCACTTCGGAGGGACGCTACCAGCTAATCAAAGTGACCAAGACGGACACCGAGACGCACCACATGGCACGTGATCTGTCGCGGCGCTTGAAGATAAGCCAAAGAAGAATTAGCTGGGCAGGAACCAAGGATAAGCGTGCGGTGACTACTCAGCGTATGAGCATTGATTCGATTCAGCTTGCTGAGCCGCTCAGCTTTGGAACCGTCGTCGCTGAGCCCATAGGGAGATCCGACAGGCCGATCTCTTTGGGCGACCTCGACGGTAACGATTTTTTTATTACGATCAGAGCTGTTGAGGGCCCTCAAAATGACGTCACAAGGGCGGTAGCGGGCGTCGTCGAGGAAATGCGCAATGCTCGCGGGCTTCCTAACTTCTTTGGTATTCAGCGCTTTGGAACAATCCGCCCCGTCAATCACATCGTAGGGCGTGCGCTTGTTGACGGGGACCTCGAGCGGGCGGTAATGACCTACATCGGAAAGCCGTTCCCCGATGAGGCTGACGACATCAGAGAAGTGCGGCAATCGGTTGCAGAAACGTATGACTTCAAAGAGGCGCTCAAGCGCATGCCAGTGCGATTGCGCTATGAACGTGCGATGCTTAACCACCTGGCGAAGTATCCCAGTGACTTCGACGGCGCCCTAGGCGCGCTCTCCACGAATCTGCAGAGACTTTTCGTGCACGCGTTTCAATCGTACCTCTTCAACAGGATGCTGAGCAGCCGACTCGAGCAGGGGTTCCCGCTTGCTGTCGGATTTGACGGTGACCGGGTGTGGGCGCCAGACAGGGGGCGCATCAGAACGGTCGTGCCTAAGAACGTGCACGAGATAAACCAGGCTCTGGCCGCAGGAACTGCCTCCGTTCAAATGCCGGTTCCGGGATACGACACCGAGCTGTCAGACGGAGTCATCGGTCAGATCGAGCAAGATGTTCTCGCATCGGCAGGCGTTGATCTTGACGCCTTCAAAATCGAAAGCTGTCCGCGACTGGCATCAAAGGGTGTTATGCGCAACGTCCTCTTGCCGGCAGATATTCGGTTTGACGTCGCCCCCGATGAGCTTGCTGGAGATCGGGTGAAAGTCGAAATGAGATTCTTCCTCCCCAAAGGGGGCTATGCGACGACTGTGTTACGTGAAGTCATGAAAACGAGGTTGGGTTGATGCGCGTGCGAACGCCTCCACTCATTGTAGTTCTTTGTGGCATTATCGCAGTGAGCACGCTAGCAGGATGCGTTACGACGCAAACGGGCACGCCGACCAATACGAACTCGGTGACGACTGCAGCGTCAGGCAGCTCAGCCACCACGGCGTTAAAAGCACCGACCACGTACCGCGTAACAGTGGGAAACGTAACAGTTTACGCTGAGGCGGCCGATACGTTTGCAGAGCGCGAAATGGGTCTTATGAATCGGACCTATTTGAATGAAGATGCCGGCATGCTGTTCATCTTCCCAACGCCACAACAGCAGAGTTTTTGGATGAAGAACATGCGCATCCCGCTCGATATCGTGTTTATCACAGCGGACAACCACGTGCTCGAGATTTACGCATCGGTGCCGCCGTGCACCGGTGATCCATGTACGCTTTACACGTCGAGCGCGCCGATACAATACGCACTTGAAGTGAACTCAGGCTTTTGTGCGCGAAACGGCATTGAAAGCGGCGATCCGGTCGTCATTGCTGCCGGAAGCTGAGGTTCAGCGTCGATTTGTACCGGTTGTCGATCGAGGTGCACTCTTCGCGAATCGGACACGGGAAGCACGCAGGGGCAGTCGCGTGACAAAACTCGAATCCGTGTTGGATTAGCAGGAGGTGACTCTTGCCGGGGTGAACAAGCTCGTGCTCGAGTGCCTCTTTGGCCAAGTCTTTTGACCGGTTGCTTCCACGAATCTCCTCCACGTTAACGTCGAGACCACGCCGCATCGCGCCGCGTTCGATGAATCCGAGTCTGCGCGCAACCCGTTCGATGTGTGTGTCTACGGGAACGATTTCGTGTCCCGCCGCGTAGAGCAGGACACAATCAGCAGTTTTTTGGCCGACGCCGGGCAAAGAAAGGAGGATCTCGCGCGCGCGGTGCGGTTCATCGTACACCCACGACATGTCTCCGTTCCACTGTTGCATAAGCGTGCGCGCGATGGAAATGAGGTAACCCGCCTTTCGGTGAGGCCCACACCGCTGTAGGGCGGGTAGGATCTCGTGCGGGTGTGCCTCGCACAAGGTTTGAGGCGTGATCGATCCGAACCGTCTGGAAAGTTCACAAAAGGCCGTCCGGGCGCGCTCGGCAGTCTTGTTCTGGGTCAGCAGAGTGAGCGTCAGGCACCTGAAGGGATCCTGCCCATTCATGAAATATAAGCCCGCAAAGGCATCTCTAAGCTTACGAATGCGGGGGTCGAGGCTTTTTAGGTGAAGAAGCGGCGTCCAATGCATCTCGTTAGGGCTCACACCCTCCATGTCGAGGTCGCAGGCTAAATGGCCGTTGCATGCGTGCGGAGCTATCGTCTGCGTGACACCGTCAACGAGTCTGCGATAGCCGTTTGAGTTATTCACCCACTCTAAAGCGGGAATCTGAATAGTCATGGTGCGTGCAAGGTCGATGGGCGGGGTCATCGTGAATCGCACGTTTAGACACCTCGGCGGTCGCAAGCATGAGTTTGCACAGAGCTGGTCATGAAAATACAGGGCTATATAGCATCCGCATAATCACCTCACCTGTAAGCAGACGATCCGGCGACGTGGCACACGGAATCAAAGAAAACGACGATCGCCTGTCACGTGCGCAATGCGGCGTGCTAAAATGGTACGACACGGCAAGGACTGAGTGAATCGGTCCCTTGCTCGCCGCCGTTGCTTCATTTGCGCAGGTGGCACAACTGTGCACTTAAGCACGCGTTCATGGTGCAACCGCCAGGCTCAGACATAATACTAAACTTTATCATACCGGACGCTTCAATACGCGACTGGAGGGCTGATCGTGCTGGCGCAAGATCCCGCGTGGCGAGTGTTCGCCTATGAGCTTAACAAGTCGACGCTTCAGGTGAAAGAAGATGACGAGAGTGGTCCCTCGTACGTCCTCTCCCCTACCGGTGCCAAGATCAACCGCATCTTCGTGGTTGGCGTGCTCACCGAAGTGGAAAACGTTCGCTCGAGTGAAGACCTCTGGCGCGCACGCATAGCCGATCCCACTGGGACTTTCACTGTGTATGCGGGAAAATATCAGTCCGAGGCAGCGGCGTTTCTTGCTCAGGCTGACGTACCCCAGTTTGTCGCCGTCCTTGGAAGAGCGCGCCTCTATGCTCGTGACGAGGCCTCATACGTGTCTATATGGTCGAAGGAAATCAATCCAACGACGGAAACGGTCCGCAACAATTGGGTTATCACAACTGCCGAGCGAACGCTTGACAGAGTTGAGGCCCTTAAGATCGCCTTGAGCGCGGAATTGCAGAGCAATACGCTTCGCACGAAGCTGCTCGACAACGACGTTAATGCCGTGCTCGCAGACGGAATCACCCGTGCCGTGCTCTCATACAACGGATCAGACGTAATCGCTGATATGATTCCGGTGATCGCTTCGGCCATCGAGGCCGTTGTAGAACCGCGCGAGTTCACGCCGGCAAACGTCGATCCGCAACGCGCTCGCGCGACGGACGACCCAGTAATCAGAGAAAATGAGCAAGGGCACGAGCAAGCTGACGACGCGGCCACGACACAGGAAGACTCCACAGCGACGGAGGCGCTTGCGAGGAACAAGGAACACGTGCTGCTCAAGATGAACGAGCTCGATGCCGGTTCAGGCGTCCCGTACGACCGTCTGATCGAGACGCTTGAAGCACAAGGTCTCGACGAAGATGACGTCGAAGAAGCTGTGCAAGAACTGATGGATGCAGGGAAGTGTTATGAGCCTAAGATCGGTATTCTCAAGTTAATTTAACCCTCTTCGCGGACGGGCCGCGATAAGTTCTTTCATAAATGGCTTTGTCCGGTGGCAGACAGCAGCTTGTCTCTCTCTTGGAGTCGTTTTTCGATAGATAGTCGGGGCTCTAGATGCGGGTTGGTTTTGAAAAACGCGTACCGTGAACAGATCCATAGCGCGCGCAATGTGTAAGCTCGTCCGCGTCGCTTGCCACTATCCCTTTAGTGACATCAGTAGCGCTGCCACTTTTCGGTTTGACGCCTCTCAGGGATATGTTCAGGGACTGTTTTTAGCCCCGTGGCGCACGCTTCACTCACATACAAGCCACAATAACACGCGCCGTATTCGGCAACATCTGGGTCACAGTAAACGCACGGGCATATGATGTCCTTGTCCCATTCCTTGTCGTTTGCAGCCATTCGACAAGGACAAGAGTGGTACCCATACCGCTCCTTGTTCGTCAGTATCCCATCAACAAGGGCATTCACAATGTCCTTGTCGGGGTTCAGGTAGCGTCCCTTGCGTGGCGCGGCCGTGGTTATCGCTGCGAGGTATTGTTCGCGATCCATACACGTTCTTATCACCTCTCTCATTCTTTAATCTTGCTTTGGAACGTTATCCCTGACGTCGGTCAGCGATGCTACCTAAAGCAGCCGATTGTGTGGGACGTCGCGCCGGAAAAGTCGAGAAGGGTAGCCAGCCCTCTGCTCGCACGTCTTGGCGAGTTAGACAAATTTTTTGAACATCATTGCGTGGAGTTGACTGATGCCGAGATGCTTGGATATAAGTGCAATATCGTTTCCTGTGACCGCCCGGGCCTTAGAGGGCGCCAGCGCCTTTGCTCCGCGTGCGAAGATCGTGCCTCCTCGTTTGTTGGCCCCCAGATAGCCCTGAGGCGTTCCTCCTATCAGGAGAACGCCCGATTTCATGTCGATTCCGGCGAACGCATCTGCGTCCCCGTGTATAACCACCGTCCCCCCATTAAGAAGAGCTCCTGAGTTCATGCCTGCGGTGCCAGTCACGATTACTGTCCCAAGCCGCATGAGAATGCCGGTGCTCAAGTCAACGTCTCCTTCAACGCAAATTCGTGCGTCACACGCGCAGCGTGCGCCAACGGTGTCTCGCACAAGTCCATCGGACACCGTGAGCTGTTTGCCCGA
Organism: Halobacteriota archaeon; assembly: GCA_050013755.1. Taxonomy (GTDB): domain Archaea; phylum Halobacteriota; class Bog-38; order Methanoflorentales; family Methanoflorentaceae; genus Methanoflorens. Next base: position 744 of record JBEKER010000018.1, on the reverse strand, counting down.
TAGAACGTTAGGGGGTACAAGCGTATCGCCACGGAGGCCGTTGCACACTACATCGGTGATCGATCGATATTTCCGGTACCCGCTCCGATCAGACGCGACCTCAATGACGTTGCCGATCGGTACCTTTACGGCCCCAGCCACGTACACCACTCCAGCGGTCATACTGATCCCCATGCGCGTGTCAACGTCGCCATCGACAATCACGTCGCCGACCGGGATGGTGGCGCCAGTGCCCGAGAAGAAGTGCAAGTCGACGCCGAAGCTTGAGCACAACCGATGTCCGACGTCTCCGCTAACGTAGACATCATCACCACGTTTTAGCGCCTCAACGACGTCGCGATAGGTGTATCCACTCCCTTTTTGGTGCGGGATCCGGTCGCTGGGTTCCAGCATCGAGCCTCGATGCTGCCAATAAAAGTTGTACGTGAAATCTGCTATGCAATCAACGGGTGCGCTTAACTCGAGCTCCATTACAAAGCCATGGTGTGCGCATCAGAAAACGCTATCGAAAAGGCCTGCGTTCGACCGTGAGCGAGTCGCCCCCGCGAAGTACGACATGTCCGTCGACCGAGCTAACTTCGAGTCCGTTCAGTCCTAGAGAGCCGCAAAGTACGTCCTGTTCAGGATGCGTCCCTTTTTGGATATCACAGCGCAAGACCGTGCGCTTTCCTACCGATGCCACGACCTTGAGCCGCGCTGATGCGGGATGATGTTTGGGAAGTACGATGAGGGGTGAACCAGAGT
>JBEKER010000017.1:0-28054 GCA_050013755.1 Halobacteriota archaeon | reverse complement strand
GCATCTTCCTCTTTCATCTTCGTGCCGCTCGTTACGGTCACCGCTTCGAAGTCCTCGCGGTCCGCGCGCTCGTCGAGCAGCAAATCAGTCATCAAACCGCTGACGATATTACCTATTTTCGCGATTCCTAATTTCACCATTTTCCTTCACCTGTCACCTTAGAACTAATCAGTGGTTCCCATGAACCATTATCTTTCGTAAGTTAAGGGAGACTGTATTTATCTCTTTTGGTTACCGCTAGGACTGAGGCTTTTCCAGGCCGCTATCGACAAACGGAGCCCACAGCGATTATTTTTGATCAGCGTAATTGCTAAGTATCTCATGAAGGTTGAACTTGAACGGTCCAAGCTCTCCCCCATAGTTGCCTGCTGAGATCTCTATTATTCCTTGTGCGTGCGCCGCGGCAAGCATCCCCCGCTTCATCGCTTCTGCGATGACCTCTTCGCTTAGGCCGCATATTACTATCTCGTAAATCGACTTTACGCCGTCTGGGACAAACGAATCTGGTACCTTATCTTTGAGGGTCGGGGCAAGTCGGTGGTGCGTGGAGGCTTTCATAAAAGTCGAATACGTCGGACAACCCACCTTAGATCCTGACGCAACAATTCCACCCGGAAATGGGGTTATCGTTCCATCAACCGATTTAATTGCTCCAATAGCTGCCTGGGCAGCCAGCAGGGCTGAACCTTGCGAGTCGCCGTAGATGAAGAAATTGCCCCCTGCTACACCTTTTTGCACGCCATAGGTCTCCTCACAGATGAACTCTCCTTCGAGTATGGGGATTGCCCACACGTCTCGTCCGCCAACCGTGGTCTGATACTCGTAGCCGTCGCCGAAGAAGTGGAGTTTGACGGGCACGGTTTCCTCAGATTCCAGCGCGTTGAAAACAGCTGTTGTTGCTGCGGTGAGAACGCACTCTCCTATCCTTTCGATAAGGTTGCTCTTTATCTGTTTCTTCGACGGGTGAACAACCATAATTATAACCCCCGGTCTGCCGTCGGGAGTCTCACTCGGCAGCACATAGCGATCAATTCCCGCTTCGGCGCTGCAGCCGATGACTGAAGTGGCAAATCCGGTTGCAACCGTTGCGGCAGTTTCGGCAAGCGCTGTCGTTGCGCCTGTGATCAGAACACGTGCGGCATAGACAGGGAATGCCTCTGCGTAGGTATCGTCAATTTTTACGCCGTTTACCTTCATTTGAAACCTTCCAACATTCTTTAGCAGTCCTTAGCGTCGTCCGCTATTATATCTTTCTGTTTCGCAAAAGGGCCATAAAATCGCTCATTCTGTCGATGCGGCCTCTCAGCAAACGTTACAGAACACGGCGCCTGTCGAGGCTCAATTAGGGCGTTATTGGGGTGCACACAGCTGCAAGCAGCTGCCAGACAACATTTATTGCCTACGGCATCAATAAACTGTGCTGCAAAGTGTTTATTGCACATTGTCCTAACACGCATAATGATGCGATATCCGCGCAGTCGTTTTGTCGTTCAGGAACATTTCTCGTTGCACCATCATTATGACTTCCGCTTGGAAATGGACGGAACATTGAAGAGCTGGGCCATTCCCAAAGAAGTCCCTCGGGAGAAGAAAGTTAGGCGTCTCGCGGTGCAGGTTGAGGATCACGATGTGAACTACATAGGGTTCGAGGGAGAAATCGCAGAGGGTGACTATGGCGCCGGGATAGTGCGCATATACGATTCCGGGGATTATTACTTGCTTGAAAAGAAAGAAGAAAAGATCAAGGTCGTGCTTCTCGGCAAGAAGCTTGAAGGCGTCTACGAGCTCATTCGTTTGAGAGATCCGAAAAACTGGCTTATATTTATGGTAGGGGATCGCGCGCACGTGATTAGCTGATCAGAGGTAACATATGGCACGCTCAAAAAAGGCGCTTTGCGTGGACGGGTGCAAAGGTTGCAATGCAATGAATGCCGCACTGATCGTACCTGTTCACAAGATGACGGAAAAGGACTTTAAGAAGATGGGCATCGATTATTGGAGCTCAGACTTTAGCGACGTATTTTCGAACGGAACGTGACCGGGCGTCTCTGTTTGTGGCTTGCAAGTCGGTCGCGACTTCATAAGAAGCGAAAAGCAACAGCTGAACGCTTGCTTGTTTGTGAACAATATGCAAATGCCGCCTCAAGAGGACTTCCAAGGCATCGGAAATCTAAAACAGCAGTTCGGTATCGATTTCAGAATGATTGCCTGTGACACGTGTTTTCTTACATCTAGTGTTGCCACTGTGAGGAAACATCAGCCTGCGCCCCACGTGTACGCGAGCAAAAAATTGTCAGACCGGCGAGTGGGTTGGGTCTACCGCGAGGCTTATGCACTGGCGCTGTCGGGCAAATATCTCGAAAGCCTTGCGCGATTTGATGAGGTCATCAGGCTTGAGCCCGCGTACGTGCACGCGTGGAATCAGAAGGGCCTGTGCAACTACTTCCTAGGGCGGTACGCAAGTGCTATGCACTGCTTTGACAAAGCCAGCGCACTCGATTCGTGCTACGTCGAGTCGCATAACAACAAGGGCTGCACGTTGCAGAGGCTGGATGAGTTTGACGTCGCGATTGAGTGCTTTGATGCAGCAGAATCGATACAAGCCGGTTTGTTTGAGATCTCAAATAACAAGGCTATCTCGCTGCTTGCACTAGGCGACTTTACAGCGGCTCTGACGTGTACTGATCGTTGTATTTCCGCGCACGGTGTGAACTGGTCAGTATACGTCTTGCGCAGTCTTTGCTTTTTAGCGCTAGGCGAAATCAGCGAGGGCCTTTACGATCTCAGGCTTGCCGAAAAGTTTGATCGAGGGAACAAGCACGTTCTGGCACTCCTTGACGTTTTCAGTCGCGCTGCTATGAGTTAAATGAAGGCCAGCTTGAGTCATGTACGAGGCTCGAGCGTAGCGTGGCAGTCGTTTGGCGCCCTTCACAAAGCTTTTCAACAATAATTGTTATGTAGAACTCGTATGCCCTTAGATGATCAAGAGCTGGAGCAGATATCAAATATGCTCGAACGTGGTGGCAAGATGCTTGCCGATCACTGCGTCGTCTGCAAGTCTCCCCTATTCAAGTTTGAAGGCAAGACGACGTGTCCTGTTTGCACGTACAGAAAGATGCAAAACGCCATTAAGACATCAGAAAGCCCCGCGGAGGTTTCGCCACAAGTGGTAGAATCGACGCAATCAGTGAGCACGAGTCAACCTGTGTCCTTGGACGACGTGATAACTGAACTAATCTCAAACGTGGCGATCGAGATGAGAACGGAAACGGACTTAGCGCGAATCCACATGCAGCTCGAATGCATAGAGCGAGGGCTCCGAATCATTCAGCTTATCCGCGGAATCGATTCTCTCGCCGGCGATGCGCCACGAGTAGGCTGAGCCTGCATCAATCGCGCCGGCAAGGCGGGCATTACGAAGTGAGAATTCTCAAAGCGCGTGGTCTCCAGCGAAGCAAATGGAGGCAAAGAGGAACTCGTCATGCAGCTTGACAAACATAAGGTTATCGATGGCTTGAAGGAACGGGTCTTGGAGTTGGCAAAGAGACGCGGATTTCTCTGGCCCTCGTATGAGATCTATGGAGGAGTTGCAGGACTGTGGGATTACGGCCCTTTTGGCGCGATGCTGAAACACAGAGTCGAAAGCGCGTGGAGCGACATCTTTGTTGTGGGCGAGAGTGCGCTCCCGATTGAAACGCCGACTATCGGGGTCGAAGAGCTTTTCCTCGCCTCTGGGCACTTATCAAACTTCGTGGATCTCATCGTTGAATGTGTGAACTGTCACACGGCTTTGAGGGCTGATCACGTCGTTACGGAGTACCTCAAAAGCAGGGGAATCGCTGCCGATCTCTGCGACCCCGGCATTGCCGACGCGTGCGTGCCGTCGAGCGAAAAGACCCAGCAACTGATAGATTCTCACGGTATTACGTGCCCGGATTGCGGCGGGCCTTTGGGGAAAGTGCACGATTTCAATTTGATGTTTACCACTCATATAGGGCCGGGCACCCAGCGAAAGGGATACCTTCGGCCTGAAACAGCACAGGGGATTTTTGCTGACTTTCCGAGGCTTTTGAGATTTCATAGAGACCGACTGCCCTTTGGCGTCGCGCAAATTGGAAAGTCATACAGAAACGAAATATCGCCACGCCAAGGCGTAATTAGATTGCGAGAATTCACCCAAGCCGAAGCCGAAGTGTTCGTTGATCCACGCGAAAAGAACCATCATCCCCGGTTCGATGAAGTAGCTAACGTCGAAATCAATATTCTGTCAAAGGATTTCGCTGGCACGGCCTCAGTCAAATCTGCGTGCGAACGAAACATCATCGCGCATGAGTATTTGGCCTACCACATCGCCCGTTGCCAGGAGTTTTTTATCCGAGTGGGCGTTCGCGAATCGCGACTCAGGTTCAGACAGCACTTGCCCGATGAGATGGCGCATTATGCGGTCGACTGCTGGGATGCAGAGGGACTTACGCAACACGGGTGGATTGAGCTTGCAGGAATCGCAGACCGAACGGATTACGATCTGAGACAACATGAGCGGCAAAGTGGCCTCCAAATGGCGGTTTTTGTGCCGTATGAGGCACCTAAAGAAGTGGAGCGGATCGTCGTTCGTCCAAACATGGGGTATCTGGGTCCAAAATACAAGGGCAAAGCCAAACAGGTGGCAGCCTTCCTCTCAGGGATCAGTAACCCCGAAGGGGCTATCGTCTTTGACGGACAGGTTGTAGACCCCGAGGGCTACGCGATAGAAACTGTTAGGGAGTCTATCTCAGGGGACTTTGTGACCCCGCACGTTATCGAACCATCCTTTGGCATCGACCGATCTGTCTACACCATTCTTGAACACGCGTACGATGAGGACACAATCGACGGCGAAAGGCGAGTCGTGCTTCGGCTGTCTCCTCACATAGCCCCGGTCGAAGTAGCGGTATTTCCCTTGGTGAAAGCACTGAACGAAAAAGCTTTGGAGGTCTTTCGCCTCCTTCGGCGTGCGGGTCTTTTGGTCGAGTACGACGATTCAGGCACGATTGGGCGACGGTATCGAAGACAAGACGAGATCGGAACACCGTTCGCCGTTACTATCGATCACGAAACTATTGAAAATTCGACGGTAACCGTCAGGGATAGAGACACGACAAAACAGGTCCGGAGCTCCATTGAATCCTTAGCGGACGTCTTGCGTGAGATGCTTGTCCACGGATTTGATAAGAAATCCTTCTGAGCGCCCGTTTCGCCGGCGCGGTCGAAAAAGTTGGCGGGAACCTTGTGTGACGGCCCAGTTCTTACGGGATTTGTATTGGGCCCTCTTCTTTGACCGAATTCATGATGATATTGATCGTTAGGTCGTGTATCCCTATCGGAGATACGTACTCTTTTAATATGCTCCGTAAATGGTCGTAATCCGTTGCAGCTATTGAGAATTCTAGGTTGTGGTCGCCCGAAATCTGGTTGATTTGATACACCGATTCTATCTTTTGAAGCTCTTTGGTGAAGGCGTCCATTTTTTTCGGATCGATCTTTGCAAACGCCCGGGCATTGCAGTTGAGTCCAACTTTCTCCTTGTTTATCACAGCAGAGTAACCCTTAATCACGCCCTCGTCTTCCATGATGGAGATACGATCACGTATCGTCGATTCTGATCTGTTTAGCGCTCTGGCAATGTCCTTATACGTCATGCGAGCGTCTTTTTGGAGCAAGTACAAGATCTTCTTATTGATGTCATCGATACGCATCCTATCACCTTTTGCCTATTTTAGCCAAGATTTGCGGCCTTGTCTTATATACGTATTGTCCGCGTTCGCTGTGACGGCGTGGCAGAGCGATGCAAAGGATTTATCAGCTTATCGGCGTTCATGCAATACAAAGAAGCCTATTGTCACGGTGTTACGATGGCGCACGATATCTTAAGGAAGCTTGAGCGCTGCGCCGCGCAATCGCGGAGCCGAGTTGGCATCGGAGTCGGTAATGCAAATTCGCAGCTCATGCGCGGTGTCGCGAGGGCAGGGCGCTTCGCCGATGTTGTGCTCGTCGGGGATGTTGAAAGAGCGGGACGAGACGTCGTAAAAACGCCTGAACCAGAGCTAAAACTCGTCGAAATGCTTGTCGACGGCGCGATTGACGCAGCCGTGAGGGGCACGATAAGTGCACGAAAGACGCTGCAGCACCTCAAACTGCAGATTGGAGCCCGTCACTTGTGTCGGTCGGCGCTGCTCTCGTCCGCGGCAGGCAAGCAATTCTTTTTGCTTCCGGTAGGTATCGATGAAGGCACATCGACAATCGCACGTGCTCATCTCGTTACTGAGACCGCACATCTCCTAACCGCGCTCAACGTGCGTCCGAAAGTAGGTGTTTTGTCAGGCGGAAGATCTGAGGATAAAGGCCGGACGGAGGCCGTTGATCGGACACTTGCAAGCGCAGAGGCGTTAACCCAGCAGCTGCGCGGCGCTGGCCTTGATGCAACGAACTACAACATTCTGATTGAAGACGCGACAGAATCATCGAACATACTCGTTGCGCCAGACGGGGTTAGCGGCAACCTAATTTTTCGCACGCTCGTGTTTCTAGGGGGCGGGAAGGGACACGGAGCGCCTTTTTTTGGCATCCCCTACACGTTCGTTGACACCTCCCGGTCTGGAGCTGCATTCGGCGATGCCATCATAATGGCTGGCGCCCTCAGTAATCTCGCGCAAGCATAATTTTAGTCGGTTGCCTCTATTTGGAAAAGTCCCACGGAGAAAAAGTGCGGCGTGGGTCTCCAGACTGAGCGCAAGGCATACTGAACGGAGCGTGTGGCGGTTGTCGCAGCGCCTAAATGATCGGCGCTGCTGTCGGCGCCGCGTGCCAACGGGAGCTATTGAGTTTTGATGCCCAAGGACGTCGCGTTCGGCAAGATACTTTCAATAGACTTCAAATCATACGGGTGAGACAGAAAACGTCTGGCAGACCATGCGCGAGACCACCGTTACCTTGAGCATACTTGGCATGACGTGCACGATGTGTGCACTGACGATTGAGAGACAGCTCCTCAGTCAACGTGGGGTTGCAACCGCCACCGTCAACTTTGCACTGGGGCAAGCTACGATAACGTATGATGCTGACAGGGTTGTCCCTAAACAGCTCGTGCAGGCTATGCGAGATGTAGGCTATGACGTGGACACGGAGCGGGCAGAACTTGAAGTCGTGGGCATCGTGTGCGCCTCGTGCGTTATGGCGATCGAGACAGCCTTGAAAGAAATTCCAGGCGTCATCGATCAGAGCGTGAACCCCGGTAACTGCGAAGGCGGTCATCGACTATGATCCCTCGGTCGTGACCGTTGACAAGCTCATACAGACCATACGAAACACAGGCTATGACGTCACAGAAGTCCCGGAAACAGCGGAAACGGCACGGCTTGACAGGGAACGGGCGTCTCGAGAACGTGAGATCGCACAGTATCGAAATCGCCTCATTTTCACGATAGCCTTCGGCATCCCCTTCCTATTGGGGATGCTCGCTCCGTCCGTTGCTTCCATCCCGGTGTTCTTTATGAACGCCGTGTTCCAATTTTTGGTTACGACTCCCGTCATGATTATCATTGGTTATGGGTTTTACCGGAGGGCCCTCATCTCGGTTGCGTACAGGGGCGCGAATATGGACGTTCTTATTTCGTTAGTGACGATCGCCGCATATGCATACAGCACGGCGGCCACCTTTTTTGTTCCTGGGTACACGTATTTCGACACCTCAGTGTTCATATTCGCATTCGTGCTCCTCGGCCGCTATCCGAAGCTCGCGCGAAAGGCAGCACGTCTGAGGCAATACGGACGCTTTTGCAGCTGAAGCCGGAATTTGCCGTGGTCCTCACGGAGGGGAGGGAGCAGTCAGTCCCGGCTGACGAAGTCCGGGTCGGCGATATAGTTCTTGTTCGCCCGGGTTCAAAGATTCCGGTTGACGGGATCGTCGCCGAGGGGCAGTCTGCCGTTGATGAGTCTTTACTTACCGGCGAAGCTGTGCCCGTCGATAAACAGCCCGGGGATGAAGTGATCGGTGCGACGATCAATCGTGAAGGATTGCTGAAAATAAAGGCCACGAAGGTCGGGGCAGACACCACGTTAGCACAGATTATCCGGCTTGTGGATATGGCACAAACGTCAAAAGCGCCAATACAGCGGTTTGCAGATCGAGCGGCAAGCTATTTTGTTCCGGGAGTCGTAGGAGCAGCTTTTCTCACATTTGCGGCATGGACGTTTTTGGGGTTCCTGTCAAATGATGTCCTCTTGCGTACGATCGCTGTACTCGTTATCGCCTGCTCGTGCGCCTTGGGGCTGGCGACGCCAACTGCAGTGATGGTCGGAACAGGTCTTGGTGCCGAAAACGGCATTCTGATCAAAGGGGGTGAATACCTTGAGCGTGCCGAGGACATCGATACAATCGTGTTTGACAAGACCGGAACGCTAACCGACGGCGTTCTCACAGTGACAAACGCTTTAGTGACACGTCATTGTCGGAAGCAGAGATCCTGCGGCTCGCCGCCAGCGCTGAGCGGGGCTCCGAACATCCGCTCGCTCAAGCAGTATTACGCCGCGCCGCGGAAATGTGTGTAGACTCAAGCCCTCCACAGGATTTCAAAGCCGTGGGGGGCAGGGGGTTACTGCGTCAGTAAATGGCGTCGATGTCGCCCTTGGCAACAAGGCGCTCATGGACGCGCGCGGCATAGAAGTCAAACAAGGTGCCACGATCCGCGAATTCGAGGCGCAGGGGAAGACCGTCATGCTGCTTGCGGTCAACGGCACGCTGGCAGGAGGGATTGCGCTGGCTGACAGAGTTCGAGCCGAAGCTGCGGGCGTTGTCGCGGAAATGCAGGACATGGGAATTCAATCGGGCATGCTTACGGGCGACAATCAGACCGCCGCGCGTGCAATCGCAACGCAGATCGGAATCCGAAGCGTGCATGCTGAAGTGCTCCCGCAGGGCAAAACCGCTGAAATTGCACGTTCTATGGAGGGCGGCAGTGTCGTGGCCATGGTGGGTGACGGCATCAACGACGCAGCTGCGTTAGCCGAGGCCGATGTCGGCATTGCAATTGGCACAGGCACCGACGTTGCCATTGAAGCGTCAGATATCACACTGCTGCAAGCTGATTTGCGCGGCGTCGTGGCTAGCATTAAGCTCTCAAAAAGGACGATGGCAACGATTCGTCAAAACTTCGGCTGGGCGCTTCTTTACAATTCAATCGGCATCCCGATAGCCGCGCTGGGGTTTCTACGCCCTGAGTTCGCAGCAGCGGCTATGGCGATGAGTTCGGTATCAGTCGTCGCCAACTCACTGCGCCTCAAACGATACAAGCTCCACTGAACAGCTTCGAGCGTTGCTTCGACTGCTCGCTTGTATAAACGTGATCCGATCAAGCCAGTCGCGACGCTCTAGGGCCGCATAATCATTCAATAAGTTTTTCTGCGCTTCGCGAGACGTTTGCGGGCCGAGACGCTAGGTTTATGAGAGTGTCTCCGCATAGGACTGTTGATTTCATGACACAGGCACAGATGGGCGCGCGCTCTAGAGCGGGCTCAGCGCATCGCTCACAGCTTTTGTATCACGGGGCGATAATAGACGCACATAATCACATCGGCATGGACTTAGAGGGGGTTATGCAGCAGCCCCAGTCCCTTCTGCGTAAGATGGAACAATCGCACGTTCAAAAGTGTATAATCTTCCCGTTCAACGAGATTAAGCCTGGCAAAGCGTTTTCAACTGCAAATGATTACATAGCGAAAGTCGTCGCAGCTCACCCTGAAAAATTCATCGGATTTGCCCGCACCGATCCTCAGCATCCACTCGCTGTCGATGAGGTCCGGCGAGCGGTCAAGCAGCTGGGGTTGAAAGGGTTGAAACTCCACCCGCGCAGCCAGCTGTTCAATCCATCTGATGAGCGAACGCTGCCGATACTTGAGGCGTGTGTGGAGCTCCGTGTGCCGATACTGTTTCATTCCGGCTACGCGTACGATCCTATTCCACCGATGATTGCTCAAGTGGCGCAAAGCTTTCCCGACCTCTCGATTATCATGGGCCATATGGGTTGCTCAGAAGCCTGTACGCCAACCGGTGTCGAGGAAGCCATTCATGTCGCGCGCTGCAACGACAACGTCTACTTAGAGACCTCTCGTGTCATGCTTGCCTCTTGCATTGCCAAAGCCGTTCAGGTTGTTGGGGATACTCGGGTGTTGTTTGGTTCAGATACGCCGTACGGTTCGCAATTGGATGAAATAACGACGATTCTGCGAACTGGATTATCGGAAACATCTCTGAGTCGGGTATTCTCGGAAAACATTAAGGAATTGCTCCGCTAGGTCGCCGCGAGGGAGCCGACGCAACCCGCGCATTCGAAAGTGCTTTATAAGTCAGAAGAGCACTTCTCGCTCATGGGTTCAGTCGACGACTATATCGCGCAAGCGATCGACCGCTTGAACAGCGACGACATAGGCGCAGCGATTCAGATGTATCGTGAAGCGCTCAAACTAGATCCGAGCGATCCTACAGCATTGACCGGACTTGGGGCTGCACTTGACGAGTCAGGAGAACTGGAAAGCGCGATAGAATGCTACCGAAAAGCGCTGAAAGCGGCCCCTGATGATGTTATTGCACGCAGCGGCTTAGGCGTCGTCTATGAGCAACAGGGCAATATTGATCTTGCGACGAAGGAGTATCGCGCTGCATTGTCACTTGACCAACAAACTGCCTTCTTGCACATCGCCTACGCTCGAGATCGGCACAAAAAAAGCCTCATAAGGGAAAAAGAAGGATACGAGTCGAAAGTCAAAGAGCTCGAAGAACTCATCGACCGCTACGCGAGCACCACTGAAGCAGTCGATCGAGACGTCGCGGAGGACTTTCCAAAGTAACGACCAGAACTGCTTTACGAAGTGAGAGGGGGTTGCTTTGTACGACCTAAAGCCTATCGGCACAGTGCAGTCGACAGTGACGCAATCACGTGATATGCCGCTACAGGGCGTTCCGGCAGTTATCAACGTTTTTGACGAGTTTCTAGAGGGGTTGACAGGCATAGAGAGCGACACCCACATAAATGTCATCGGCTGGTTTGACAAGGCTGATAGGGCGCCGCTGATGGTACGGCCACGAAAAATAAGCTCTCAGCTTGAAAAGCGGGGCGTCTTCTCTCTGCGCTCGCCTGCCCGGCCAAATCCACTGTCTCTCACAGCCACACGGCTGGTGAAGGTTGATGGCCCACTCCTTTACGTCGAACCGCTTGACCTTATCGACGGATCTCCGGTCGTGGACATCAAACCGTATTCAGCCGGATGGGACACAATTTTTTGGGCAAGAGACGTACACTCTTCGTTGATCACTCAATATATGGCCGAGGAGCAAGTGCTCGCGGAGCTTTTCCGAGAAGCGTTCAATTTTCACGGAGAGAAATGCGCGGCGATAGCAGTTTCGGCGAAGATCGCGTACGATGCTGCACAGGCGCTTGAAACAAGCGTGCGCGATATCCGTCTCCAGCTTCCGCGAAACGTGAACCCTCACTTGGCTGATGGTATCGTCGGCGTGTCAAGGGCGACAATGGGCAATGCCAGGCTCACATTTTCCGAAGATCCGGACATTCGTGTTTGGACCGCTACACGGTTAGTTCGCTATAGTGTGTTCGACGTGTCTGGCTCAGATGCGCAACACGTCCTTCAAATGAGCTCCGACCAACTGTTCTCGAGGCAGTAATTTGCATTGAGCGGTCCGTGCTGCTCCGGTTTGAGCACATTGAGGGGCTTTTTCTTACTGCACGGGGTGTCCGCTGCAAGCTCTGGCTTCGGGGCGCCCCACTTACGACGCCAAAGTATTATATTTTCTATGTGTGACGTACTTGTATGGAAACAGATCTCTCAGTCCGCGTGAAGTACCTGAGCCACTCATGTTTTGAGGTGCAAGACGTCGATCACACCCTCCTGCTTGATCCATTTTTTAGCAAAGAAAACCCAAACGCGCCCAGTTACGCCGGAAAACCCGACGTCGTGCTTATCACCCACGAGCACTTCGACCACACGACCGCAGAGGGCTTTAGCGCGACGGTAGTCGTTCCGCCAACTATGGCAGGAAGATTCCGCAAGACAGTCGTTATGGAACGCGGGCAAACTAGGCTTGTTGAAGGGGTTCGCGTGACCATGGTCGGTGCGAGCCATCATCAGAGCAAGTACCCAACCGGCTACGTCTTCGAACTCGGCGGCGTTCGATTCGCACATCTCGGCGACACCTATTTGGATGGTGTTCAACCGTTGGAGAACGTCGACGTGCTGTTCATTCCAATAGGCGGCTTTTTCACGATGGATGTAGAAGAGGCGCTCGAAGCACTCGACATCATTAAACCCGATGCCGCCATTCCGATGCATTTCAACACATTCAGTCAGATCACAGCAGATCCGCAGCGATTTAAGCAACTAGCCGAAAACGCAGGCCACCGGGTTACCGTGCTTTTGATAGGGGAGACGGCGGCCTTCTAGACCGATCTTGTCGTGCGATTCTGCTGGCCCGCAACGTCTCAGGTCGCCTGAGCTTTCTCCGGTTGAAATAGGGTAATCGATGGAGTAGTGTCGCGTCTCAGCACCGGTTGTCGAGCATCAAGCACTTTGCTTAGCGGCCTTATCTTAAGCGTTTCACCGAACCGATCGAACGGATTTAACGCGCTGCGCATATGCGCGTGCGCTCGCTTTGTGTCCTCCGCCTTTGCTGTTGATCGCTTTTGCACGGGCTGCGCACCTCGTCCTTCAGTCGAGAGGACTGAGCTGGATCCACCAGACGTGAAAACTATTCGCACGGCATTTTTGTTTTTTTGGGTGTGCTACCGCTGAAAGAAAATGCGTTATCTGACGCTGTCATTCGGGCCCCGAATACCTAGTCGGTCTCGTAATATGCCGATGCGAGTTTTCGAATCGTCTGTGCGGTCTGTTTACCGACGCCTCGCACCTTCGTGAGCTCCTGAGTCTGCGCGCGAAAAATGGTCTCAACGGAGCCGAAATGTTCCAACAGGGCGCGGGCAGTAGCGGGCCCTATAGAGGGAATTGCAGCGATGACGTATTCTTGTTGCTCTTGAAACGTCTTTAGGATCTTCTTTCCGTGCACTTTGGGAGTCCGCTTTTTGTCCAGTTGTTCTCGTTCTGCGATCACAAAAAGTTGCATGGCCGTTTCGGCGGCGTCGCGCGAGCATATTATCGGCACCCCCAAATCCACAGTAATAGCAGCTAGCATGCCACGGATCGCATTAGGGTGCACGTCTGTCTGCGTGAAGAGGTCAGGCCCTTCGATGACGATGAGAGGGCGTTCGTAGTTTGTGGCGAGTTCTTGAATTTGGCCGAGAAGATTACGCCCAGTCAGCGAGGCAGTGAAGTCACGGTCAGTTTTCCGCTCTACAGCGACTCGGTCACTCATGACGTAGTCGGCGACAGGAAGCGTACGACAGTCAACGATTGCTCCAAGCGCTTGAAGCTCTTTTATGACCCCTGATCGCGCTTCGCGGTGGTCGGCGACAATCTGTATCGCGCTTGTGCTTATTTTTTTTTCGTGGGAATCAAAGTCCAACAGCGTCTTTTGTTGTTCTTCAGCAATAGCGCCCGCCGTTCCGTTTGCAGTGTCAGGATCTCGATCTTGATTTTGAGTGCCTCGAACGTCTTTTTCTGCGTGGAAGCTACATTGGGTCTCCAATCGTGCGTCCGTTGGTGCGAGATCGTCCGCGCCACTCAGCGGCGTACGACGAGCTACTCGTCCGCGCCGGCTTTCCGCGTCGATTTGAACGAGCTCTGCAGTGGGGGCCTGCTTTGCGCTCATACGTTTCATTTCGGCACTCATCACGCGCTTTTTTCGGGTGCTCGAAAAGCTGTACGTCTCGTCTCGGGTACCTTTTGTCACTAGAACTACGACACGACCGGCGCGTCTTCTCCCTGTCCGCCCCTCGCGCTGGATGCTGCGAATTGCAGAAGGGATAGGTTCGTAAAATACTACCATGTCGGTAGCAGGGATGTCCAAGCCTTCCTCCGCAACGCTTGTAGCGACGATGACGTTGTATGTGCCACTTACGAAGTCTGTTACGAGCTGCACCTGCTCCCTCTGCGAGAGGCCTTTTTGCCCGTCCCTCTTTGCTTGGCCAACGAATTTCTCTGCCCGGATGTCCTGCATCGTATTGAGCGTGTTTTTGACGACCTCGGCGGTATCTCGGTAGTTCGTGAATACGATGATTCGTGAATCGGGCTTGCGCGCCAATTGCTGCGCAACGACGTCTTTCAAGGCTCCGAGCTTTGGATGCATTTCGTCCAGACGGTTTGAAAGCGTCATGGCCGCCTTTACGTGATCATCGGCGACGAGGCTTCGCGCTGCTTTGCTGCCCTTTTTTGACTGCGCTTCTCTGTTCAGCCGCTCAAAGTACTTGCGCGTCGGCACGATGCCCTGTGTCTCTATCAATCCTATAGCATGCCGTAACTTGATCACCTCAGCAACTAGAGACATCGCCCTGTAGTTCCTATCGGCGGCGACTTTGTGCTGTATTTTTATCAACTCGGACGTAGAGACCCATTCGCTGAACACAACTTTCAACTTCATAAGCTGGCGCAGCCGCTGCGCCGCGGCTTGCTTGAGATCCCGCTGAATGGTCTCCATCTGGGCCGGCAGTGAAAGTTTGCGCGTCTCTAGGTTCTTTTCGTGCGTGTATGGATACACATCAGGATCAGACTCCGTGCGGATCTCAATATTATCAATGAACAGGCTCTCGCTCACTTCGTGGATTTTCTCAATGGTGCCGCCAGGAGAGGCGGTCATCCCAAGGATAAGAGGATCGGGTGCCTGCTCGACGTACGTGCTGGCGATGAAGCGATACGCATAGTTGCCCACCGCGCGGTGCGCCTCGTCGAAGATGATGAGTTTCACGTCAGAAAGATCGATCCTCGCCTTCTTAAGATCGTTTTCAATGACTTGGGGTGTCGAAACGATCGCTTGCTGCTTCTGCTTCCACAGTTCTCTTCGCTTATCGGGAGGAATCTCTCCTGTAAAAATGGCTGTCTCTGCGAGTAGGTGCGAACGCAAGAACGCAGCGTGCTGCTCGACAAGGGGCTTTGTTGGCGCCAGAAAGAGAACCCGCCCGTCGTTTTCGAGGCGTTTAGCGATGACGAGCAGCGCTACGATTGTTTTGCCAAGCCCTGTCGGCAGCACAATCATAGTGGAGGCGCGTGTGGCAGATTCGGCAAGCGCGAGTTGATATGCCCGGGCCTCGACCGAATCATGGACGATTAGTCTATGGTCAACGTAGTCTCGCATTCCCGCCTCTAGTGTGACTCAAGCGCTATTATAAGTATCCGTGGTTGTGGCGTGCTGCTTTTTTTGACGGCTCTGTGAAAAGGCGTGGACCTATATGCTTATGAGCTAAAAAGCCCAATCTACGGCTTGCAGAGCTTTCGGCAGCGACGCCTGAAAGGAGGTAATCGTGCAAAAAGCGTACGACGACTTAAAGGATCTGGTTACGAAATACGCCTTCTTCTCTGACGGCCCATACCGATTGTCGGCAGGGGAGTTGAGCGATTTTTACTTCGACTTGCGCCGCGTCACGATGCACCCTCGTGGCGCGTCACTGGTTTCCGAACTAATGTTGGAACGCTTGGGCAGCGTAGATGCTGTAGGGGGGATGGAGAGCGGTGCGATACCTATCGCTACGGCAATCGCCCTTAAATCAGGAACGGTGCGTGCTTTTTTTGTGAGAAAGGCGGAGAAGCAACACGGAAGGATGCGCCGCACAGAGGGCTGCATCAGGCACGGGGATGTCGTTGCGTTCGTTGAGGACGTTACGACAAGCGGAGAATCAGTCCTCTCAGGAATAGCTGCTGTTGAGCAGCTTGGTTGCACGATTGCAAAAGTCATGTGCATTTTGGATCGCGAGAGCGGGGCCAAAGAACGGATAGAGTCGAATGGGTATCCGTTTGAAGCGTTGTTTGCGGCGAGTGACTTTGTCGGGTGACGAATCCTTCGTATCCATCGAAGGCCGTGGCTTGAGGACGGACGGACTAGCAAGGCTTGATCTCGCGTAGTCCAAGTCAGACGTCGCGGCATTCGCGGGTCTTGACAATTCGAGTTCTCATAGTCATTACACCTGAACAATCGAGTTGACAAGGCTTATCCGTGCCGACAGCATATACGGTGTTCGGGAATCGCGACACCCGAGACTAGGGGCGTGGTTTATGAACATAAACAAAAGCGGCGATATTGAACTGTCTTGTGAGAAGTGCGGTACTGCATTAAGCACGGATGAGGCGAGCAGAACTCTACTCACTGACGGGTACGCACACGTTTTCTGTCAAAGCTGCATGCAGCACGTGCTTATCGTCAAAGATGGTTCAATACAGTTCTAAGGTAGCCAGTCACCCCGTAGCGTTGAAATCCGTGCGGAGATTGGTCGAGAATCCTCTCGAGCATTCTGTGGACTTAGAGGGCTGCGTCGCGCTCGTTCCGCGTGGTCAAACATTGATGCCGGGTCCGGTGCTTGCTTGTCACCGGTTGCGCGAGTGCGCTTCACGCGACTCATCTCGGCTTCATTCATTTTTTGAGAAGGGGAAAACGCGGCGAGCGCGCTGCGGCGGCGATGATTGTGTCGCTCTGAGCGTCTGCTTGACAGACGACTCTGCTTTGCGTTCTGCGGCCGGCAACGCGGTAGCTTCGCTAAAAACAGTTTGGAAACCACTGAGTTCGGCCGTAAGTTGTGCATACTCTTTGCGTAAGTCCCTGAGCGCATTGGAGACGCGTTGGTCGCTTCCTGCGGCCATCGCCTCAAAACGCTTTACTACGATGGCTTCAAAATCAGAAAGAGTGAGCTGGTGCACGGTAGGAACGAAGCTCATTATCTCTAAGTTGAGTGCCCGCTGCGGTATAACAAGTTCAAGCCCGCGTCGACCGATACGCTCCTCGGTGATGAGCTCTTTGCTTTTGATCCGACGTTTTACGGTCGTAGTCGAAACGCCCAGGAGTTTGGCAGCCTCTTTAATCGTAAAGCAGCGTTCTTTGTCAATCATTGATGCACGTCACTATCGCAAGCCAAAACACGTCTTATACCCTTCTCACATTTAGCCATTCAACTGCAACTGCGGCCGCCTTAATCTTTGGGCGAGCGTGAACCCTTTCATTTGATAGGTCTCCAAGAAACCAACAGTCCGTCGTTTCGCGCCTCGCTGCAGTGCGATTTGCTGCATTCCTCGAGACATTTTGCTGTACTTTCTCTGCGAGAATACGACATCGCGCCATTTTGGACAGTTCAATCGGGTAATTCGTTTGACGCTCAGATTCCAGCGTGACGATGTTTTTTTTGTTTTTAGTTTCTTGTGCTATATTGATTGCTGGCGAGGGTAATTCGTGACTGCGCCCGGCAAGTGGAGGCCAATGCTTATGCGCTTTGGATTAATGGCGTAGCTGTCGATGAAACAACAGAAGTATCGTACGAATCCTTCTTGCACCAGAGGAGCGACTGCGGCTTCGAATTCGCGTCGGCGGTCTTTCTTGCGTTGAGCCTTGAGGAAAGGAGCTAAGGTGTCAAGCAAGACCTCCGAATGTATCGCGCAGGGGCTGACGGGCATCAGCTCTGTTAGTATCGCCAGCTGGAGCTCGTTCATCTCTTGGAGCTTCTTGAGATCGTCCTTGTCTCGTTCAAGCTGAGCTCCGTTCGTTGCCTCGTCCTCGTGCGCAGCCTCCAAATCCGACCGTCGGTTGTCGGGTATTGCGCACGAATTGACGCGGGTTTCTTTTTTGGCTCGAAGCATCTGTCTCGACACAGTAGGTCAACGTCTTTGAATAAAACGTTTTACGTGACGGCCACAGTGCGCAGGAGAGAAGCTATTTGAGTGGCAACACAGAAACAGATGAGCCGAACATGCCATACGAAGTATCGATCCATAGATGTGACTCTTATGATGATCTGAAGGTCAGCAAAGCGGTCGAAGCCAGCCTCGTACCTCTCGGGGGGCTCGAGTCGGTCATCAAGGGCACCGATCGCGTGCTGATCAAGCTGAATCTGTTGTCGGCGAAGCCGCCCGAAGCTGCTGTGACCACGCACCCTGCGATAGTAAGGGCGACGATTAAGCTAGTCCAAGAGCTGGGGGCGACGCCGGTGGTCGGGGATTCTCCCGGCGGCGGAAGCACCCGTGCGTCGTATAAGAAGTTGCTCGAGAAGACGGGAATTCGGCAAGTGGTTGAGGACACCGGCTGCGAATTGGTCCGATTTGATGAGGCCACACTGGAGGTTGCCTCAGACAAATCCAAGACGTTTAAGAAACTCACGCTGGCTAAAGCGGTCACCGAAGCAGACGTAATCATCGGCCTCCCGAAGCTTAAGACGCACAGCCTCACGTACTACACCGGGGCCGTCAAACTCTTGTATGGCTACATTCCTGGAATGTTCAAGACCGAGTTTCATCTGCACACCGCTCGGGACATAAACCTGTTTGCTGATCTGCTGCTGGACGTGCACGAAACGTACCCGCCCGCTCTCACGATTATGGATGCGATTGTGGGTATGGAGGGCGATGGTCCTTCTAACGGGAACCCGCGCAGAATCGGGTTAGTGCTCGCAAGCAAAAGCTGCACTGCGCTGGACTATGTAGCGGTAACAATCGCAGGCTTCGATCCCATGTCGGTCCCTACGGTGAAATTGGCACATGAGCGAGGCGTTGGCCCCGCGCGCTTGGAAGACATCGAATTGTTCGGAGAGCGGGTTGACCCCCTCATTATGGGTGATTTTGAAAAAACGTCAACGACGTCTCTCTCGAGACCACCGTCGTTTCTCGTGAACAGCTTGAAGAGGTTCATAGCTGTAAAACCCGTCGTGAACGCCTCCAAATGTATACGATGCGGGGATTGCTTCAAGGACTGTCCGCCGAAAGCAATAACGTTCACAAAAGCTGCGGGGCCGACGATAGATTACGGCAAATGCATACGCTGCTATTGCTGTCAGGAACTGTGTCCGGAGGGTGCTATTACCGTATCCACGCCGGTTGTGAGAAGGCTCCTCAAACGTTGAGTTTTTGGTGCCCGAGCAGACCGTTGCCGCTTTTGGTCGGCGCATGTCGTTTGACGTGGTGCATATGCGGCGATTATGCGTCTCACGACACAAGCCACGCTGCATAAGGCCTTATATGAGTGAAACATATAGTCTTTCACAACAAAAAACGGAGGTGAAACATGTATAGATCAAATCAAAGCTCGTTCGGCAGCAGCAGTTTTAACAGGTCCGGCAGCGGATCGTTTAACGATGCTCCTGTGGACGTCGGCAAACAATACGATGTGAAGATTGAAGACACTGCCAGACAAGGGGATGGTATTGCGCGCATTAGCGGTCTTGTGATTTTTGTTCCAAACACAAAGGTCAACGACTCAGTTAAGATAGAAATCAAATCCATAAAGCGCAACTGTGCGGTCGCTGAGGTCGTCGAAGTTCCTGAGGAAGTAGAATCCTTAGGGGAAGTCGAGTAACCTCGGTTAGCTATCTACGTTGTTTTTTTGACGATGGATCGACTGCATTGTTGTTGTGGGGTTTGGCCCCAGGTATTTTGACGAGGATGTTGTTTTTCCATCAGTTTTTCCTTTGGCGAATTTTTGAGCGATTTCTAATTTTACTCAAAGTCTTTTGCTTTTCTTGAGCATACTTTTTAGACCTCCATCCACATGAGACTGTTTGCTTGAGCCACTACCCGCAAAAGGTCCGTAAAAATGGATCGCGTGGTGTTGCGATGATAGCACGCGCGCCGCTGTGTGCGAGAGCTGACGATGTCGCGCCGGTTTCTCATCGCTCAAGTGTCAAGCGCCCGTGTTCTCTTTTTTTCGGTTGCGTTCCCGTACATGGTACGCGCGTCAAACCGCTCTGATTATTGCAAGAGATGATACGCTGGAACGGTTTCAGAAACGATGAATCAACAGAGCAAAACGATTTGAGGATCATATAAAGAAAGCACGGCGCTTGCCGATATCATAAGCTCCAGATGCACCCTCCTTTAGTCCGTCCGCTGCTGCTTGTTGTGTCGTTAAAGGAATAATTTTTTAGGAGGGCTGTTGTAGAGAGTACGGTAAGGCGAAATTTCACACCTCAAATCACATAGAGTGAAAAAAGGAAGTGAAAATGACCAAATATACCGAAAATGAAGGCCCCTACGAAGCGTTAACTCCAGAAAATGCGGCATTGCTGCTTATTGACCACCAAGTGGGACTGCTGCAATTGGTACGTGACGCCTCACCTGAAGAGTTTAGAAACAACGTGTTGGGGCTGGCAAAAACCGCCAAATTATTTGAATTGCCCGTCATATTGACAACCAGTCTTGATTGGGGCCCGAACGGCCCGGGTCTTCCTGAACTTAAGGAGTTGTTTCCAGATGTTGCGACGATCCGACGCCCTGGCGTGATCAACGCCTGGCGCTGGCCAGCGTTTCGCGACGCCGTCGATGCACTGAATCGAAAGAAACTGATCATAGCAGCGATGACTGATTCAACCTGTCTGCAATTTCCCGCCCTGGATGCGGTTTTTGAAGGCTTTGATGTCCACGGTGTCATTGATGCGAGCGGAGCGGTGAGCGAGCACGAACGAGCGGCAAGCATAGCGACACTAAGCCAGGCGGGGGTCAAAGTGCGTAACTGGTGGTCGGTTGCTGCCGAACTCCAGGCAGACTGGCGACGCGACGAAGCGAAAGGATGGCCTATGGCCATGATATTCCGCGAGCATCTCCCCAGTTAGGGCTACCTGCTCGACACTAATTCAGCCTACGCCACCGGTAAGATGGTGCCGCCTGAATAACTAATCAAAAACAACTAATCCGTTTGTCGATCAATATGCTCCAACTCCAGTCTTATGCCCGCAACCTCGTTAAGAAGCAAGATGGCCCGATGAAAAATGTCGAGATAACGCCAGCAGAAGGATCATTCTGGTTGCTGACGTGCCCAGCGACCGATTTCCCCACGCTTGAAAGGGGGGTGGGGGTCGACGTAGTCGTACTAGGAGGAGGTATCGCTGGGATCACCGCGGCAACGCTATGCAAGGATGCGGGGCACACCGTGGCCGTGCTGGAAGCTGACAGAATCGTCAAAGACGTGACCGTCGGGACCACAGCTAAGATTAGCGCGGCTCCCAACCTAGTTTACGACAGCTTGCTTTCCAGGTTCGGGAAGGCCACCGCCCAAAAAACTGCTCTTGCGAACATGAACGCGGTGGAAAAAATAGCCGATATCGTGCGAGAGAGAAAGATAGACTGTAATTTCCGCCGCCTGCCGCTTTATATTTATACCGAGTCAGATGAGAAGGCGGACAAAATTAAGCGCGAATGTCGTGCTGCGAAGGAGTTGGGACTGCCGGTCTCCTACACTGAAGTGGTTCCACTGCCGTTTGAAACAGGACCCGCTATTGTGTATAATAACCAGGCTCAGTTCCACCCTCGGAAGTACCTCCTGGCCCTTGCTGAAGATCTGCCAGGCAACGGCAGTCACGTCTTTGAAAAAACGCGCGCCTTCACCGTCAAACCCGGAGCTCTGAAAGAAGTAGTTACAGATCACGGCTCGATCACGGCCAGCAACGTCGTTGTTGCTACTCACACACCGGTATACGATCCTGACGGGCTCTGTGAGCATCTATCTTCGGCACGATCCTATGTCTTGGGATTGTATGCCAAAGGCGCTTTCCCTGACGGAATGTTCATAGATTTTGACCCCTTGCACACGTACCGAACCACGCCCACCGATAAGGGCACCATGATCATTGTAGCAGGGGAACATAGTCCCGCAGAGGTCCCGGACAAGAGCGTATTCTACCGGCGCCTTGAAAACTACGCGCGCCTGCATCTTGACGTTGAATCTATCGAGCATCGTTGGTCGAGCACAGACGTCGTATCCGATGACGGTTTGCCTATTATCGGCTCGACCTCTCAAAAGGGCGTCTACGTGGCAACGGGATTCGGATTCTGGGGCATGAATAACGGCACCATAGCTGCGACGGTAATTACCGACCTCATAACAGGCCAACAAAACCAATTCGTTGAGCTATTCGACCCGCTCCGGTTTCGCCTGCAGAAAAAAAACTTGTCAGGCGCTTGACTGGCGTTAATCCGCCCGTCTCGTGCCCCACAGCACCTACGAGAAGGTTTCATAAATCCGGAAAACGGCGGTGAGGCTATATTTCTGCAATCGGGTTCACAATGTTTCGCCGGCAGTCGCCCGCCGCCCGGCAGATCACTTCTGACCGCTGCCACGACTCAGCCTTTCAGCAGGCGTAGAACGGGTCTCTATTCCAGGACACGGGGACTTCAACCGGCGAACCGCAAAAAAAGAACGAAGTAGACTTGACGCCCGACGAGGCTCTTTATTCTTCTTCTGTCTGGACAAGATCAAAAATCGACGAGTTCTCCGGATAGAAGATGGCTTGGACGTCGGTTCTTAATTCGCTAATTTTCCCTTGCATAGTGTCGGTCAGCACTGACGTGTCGTCGTAGTGGAGGCTTTCCTTGCATACAGGGCACACAAATTGGTATCCACACGTGTAGCCACTCGCCATGTCAAACGTGTAGCGACCGCAGTGGTTGTCACACGTGTAATAGGCGGTGTTCAGCTCTCCATCCAGCCACGTCTCGAGCTTAGAGAGAAGCTTGTGAGCATCATCAGCGAGGCGACGCTCAATGTCCTCAAAGTCTACGAGCCATCGATACAGCATCCATCCAGTTTCTTTGTCGCGCTGAAGCGTATAGAACGCAAGGCGATGCTCGTACAGAGTGAATAGCGTCCGCCTCACGGTGTTCAACTCAGAACCAGTTTCTTCTGCTATTTGCTGGTCCGTCAACTCATTTTTTGAAAGTCGCTTGATCATGTCAAGGCCCTCTTGACCAACCAACTTCTCGAGATACGCCAGCGTAGCTTTGTCTTCTTTGTTTTTCTTCACTACATATATATGGACGCGCATCAGCTTATAGTTGCTGCCACTTGTTCGTCGACCGCGTTCGTGGATTTCAAAAGCGCGCAGAAGTGACGGGACACCCATTTTGTTGGATAGGGGTAATTTGTTTTTGCACGGTGGATAGAGATTTTGCTGCTGTGTATTTTGTGCAGCGCAAATTCTGGTTAATCAACAACGGGCTCTAGGCATTGATCGACAGCATATTAATAGGCACCTCGTCAGCGCTCTCGTTTAATCGCTGCGATCGGCAGAAGAGAAACGCTCTACGAAAGAGGGCCTTGTTAGGCGGCTATAAACCCACCAAATTGATTATTGTGCTTACTCAACATTCTGAAGTGTTTAGGGAAAAGGAACCGTCTACGGTTGTTCCATAATGTGAAGGCTCCACGCCATTCAAAATCTAGAAAAAATAGACTAAAAAAAGAGAGTGGATTTAATCTCTCAATTATACGTGAAAAACGCCTCTCGCTTATGTCTCCTCAAGCTCCTCAATCTTCTCCTCAAGCTCCTCAATCTTCTCCTCAAGCTCCTCAATCTTCTCCTCAAGCTCCTCAATCTTCTCCACCGTGCCCTTCGAGTGCGTGATATTCTCCTCTAATTGCTCGTTATCGGCCTCTGTTACTTCTTCTACTATAGTGAGCGTCTTATTCATTGCATCCTTGACCCGTTGCTCGCGCTTCAATCCCTCATCTAAATAATGCGCGTAGACTTCCTTAAGCACGTCGATCTCGCTCTGGAGCCGCTTAAGCTCGCTCAAGATGAACCCCTCTTTATCGGTCATTCGTGTTTCTCCCCTCCTCAAGCACGTGTCTCTTTACTGTAAAAAGAAGCTTATAATGAAAAAGAGAGAGACCAATACACCACTTGATAGGGCGATTATGCCTTAGACATTTACTCGCAAAAAAGCGAGGTTCCGAGCTAGTCATCGATACCCTCTTTTGACCACTTCTTATTATGTTGGGTACATGATACGGCGCGGACGCCGGCACTTATCGCAATATGGTACGTGATCCCTCTCACCGCGTAGTTTGCAACCGTTATACCTCTCGCACCGTCGACAATCCATCATCGTTGTAACGTGAGTTATTCAGCTAGCCAGTTAAGGTTATCTCACTGTCGCGTTCGGTTCTGATGAGATGATATGAGCGAGATATGCTTGATAGTAGGTCGCACGAGGCGTGTTATTTGAGTAACCGGGGTCGACAAAGCCCGCATAGTTCGGAAGTAGCGTCGAGAACGAGTAGATAGGGCCATTCTTTATTGTCTTTGCCGCACGTCGAGGCCGTTCTCTGAGGTAACGCGGAATCGTCAATATGCCAAACGGCGCGGACGGCGATAATAGGCACAATAAGGGCTGTGCTCGGCATCGCCGCGGAGCTACAGCTAGCGAATTTGATGCACCTGCGACAATCCATCACTAACGGGGATTAATTCGCCCCCTTACATTCGTTACCTACGTCTGAAAAAACTAATGAGAGCCGCTACTGCTGATGGGAGACAACGCTTGTAGACATCCGCGGGCAGTTGCGCTGTTCATTCAGCGGCAAGACTGCGATTTCAAAGACGTTTTTCTGAGCGTTGAATTTGCCGACGGATCCGGGCCGTAGCGTGGCTGCTTATCGCGCTGCTTGTTTCAGCGTGCGTATAACATTCTTTCCTTTCTTTCTTGATAGGTTGAAATGCCCTCGAAGGCACTTTTTTTGCTATAAAACGGCGAGGTTGCAGCGTTGCCGCTGAACGGGGCCTTAAATCAAAGGGAATTGAAAAAAGAAATGACCAGTCAGGAGCTACGGAGGGGGCGAATGGAACACGCGAGTGCGCAGCTGAAAAAACAACACACGCCTTTGATGGATAGTGCTCCGCAACCGTACAGCCGTGGATCTAGCCATCTTGGTTGACCTTTTCTTTTATAAACGCATATAGCCCATCAAGGTGAATAATCGCTTTGCTCCGGTCGGTAGGAGCTTCTTCGAAGTCCTGGAGGAATACCACGTCGTCATTCTCCGTGATCGCAACCACTGGATTGAGGTTATTCTGGAACTTCGCTGCCCCTTTCATCTTAAGCCATTCCGTGAGGTCAGCGATAACTTCATTCCCAAACTCATCGTTTATAGTATTGTAATCGGAACCACGCAGCAGCTTCTTTAGCTCCCACATCCTCACCTTGAACCAATCTGTTGCTTCGGTCATAGCGGCAGAACCACCCTTATGTTTTGAATCTCGTTCGGTTTCAATCCTTGTTTTAGTGGATGCTACTCTCCTATCCTTCCCAAAACATACTCTTTTAGCGTATAATTCTTGTCATGTTGCCCCTCCAGAAGAGATTGCAATCTTGAAAACCTGCTCTCCTTATGCTGTTGTGAGGGTCACTGTATCCTACGTAACAGCGGGCCTTCAACTGCCAGTTTCCCGGCTAATTTAGGGGGCGGAGACTTCAGGAATTCCCAATCAGCGGGGTACGCATTTACGTATGGAATGATCTGCTTCGAAGAGGATAGTGCTTTTATTGGAGTGGCCTTTTGTGCAATCTTGAAAACCTTCTCTCCTTGTGTTGTTGTGAGCGTCACAGTTCCCCATATGTAACACACGGGGCAGCTTGACCCGAAGCTGTGTGATCTCTGAATGCAGAAAGGCGTAGTTCTTCTCATTTTCGGAAAGAATTTCATCAACTGCCCTAAATTGTGCGCCTTTAGCCATCCGCTCTGCTTGTGACCTAAGTCCGGACGTCATCGAGCTGGTCTTCGCCACCACCGTCCGATCTGTTGTGAATAGCAGCATTTGATTAGGTGTGCCATATCTGTTGCCGATAACCACGCCCGACGTCCAACCGACTACGGCCTCTCCTGTGACTGCATCTTGCTGGACATGCTGTTCTTCGGGCGCGCCTAAATCAGCGCCGCACCCTGCACAGAACTGCGCGCTTAAAGCGACTTTGCGACCACAGGTCGCACAGAATTTTGAAGTTCGTCTCTGCCATATGATGTTCCTTATAGATGGCGTCATGTCACATTCGCAAAGTGTCGCCCGTTTTAAGCTGCACACTGCACTTTCATGATGATTAAGGTTGTCAAATAGACTTTGGGAAATCGTGCTTGATAAACAGCTCTTTTGTTAGGTGAAAGCTTCCCAAAACAACAATATGACCATCGTGATTCAGCTGGCCGGTACGCTCAACCCGTTCTACCCCTGCCAATTTCACTCGACGAAAGCGCATAACGCGGCCCATACGAGTGGAGGGATTAGCGTACCTTTCCACTAGTTTATGAAATGATTAAGGCCGTCACGGACACGCTAAGGTAGTCTTGATAACTTCTCGATTTCTAATCTCTCTTTTTTGGCTTCGGGTGACCGAAAACAAGCTTAAGGGCTCGTTTATACCCAGCGAACTAGCTAAAGGCTCCCCAGCATAGCACGTGAGCTACGAGTGTTCCCAATCTAAAGAAGAATTATAAATATGCCTGCGTGGTTTTAATGAGGGATCAACATGGGACTACTTGACAGGTTCAAGTCGAGCAATGCACCAACGCAGAAAGGGCTGACAGCGAAGGAATGGTGTGACAAAGGAGACGCACTTGCAAAGTCAGGTCGCCACGAAGAGGCGCTTCAATGCTTCGACAAGGCGCTCGCGATCGACCCGCGGTATTCTGTGGCGTGGACTCTGAAAGGAGCTACGCTTGGCATGTTAGACCGCCACGAAGAGGCACTAGAGTGCCTCGACAAGGCACTCGAGATCGATCCGAAGGATGCGAAGGCTTGGACTCTGAAAGGAGCTACGCTTGGCATGTTAGACCGCCACGAAGAGGCGCTTCAGTGCCTCGATAAAGCACTCGAGCTCGACCAGCGGTATTCTGTGGCGTGGAACAACAAGGGAGCCGCGCTTGACATGCTAGACCGCCATCAAGAGGCGCTTCAATGCTTCGACAAGGCGCTCGCGATCGACCCGCGGGACGTTGACGCATGGAACAACAAGGGAGCCGCGCTTGACATGCTAGACTGCCATCAAGAGGCGCTTCAGTGCTTTGACCAGGCGCTCGCGATCGATCCGACGAATGCAATCGCACAACAAGGGAAACCGGTGGCAGTTGAGAAAACTCGTAAAACCACGCCCAAAAAGCAGTGAGGAAAAAAAACTTGCGCGATGCTTCCCCTTCATAATTAGGTTAGTTTTTTGGGTTTTTCGAGCCATCATGCGATAAAGGATGATCGCAGTCAACGACAACGGTTGAGCTCTCATGCGGTCGTTTGAACGTCTTTGATTCCTTCTTTTTGAGCCGAACAGGCTGCGAAGTGGGACGACATAGTAGTCGCCTTACCGGGTGTCAGTGACGTAAACACGCGCAAGTGTTTTCTGGCATTCTCGCCAGCGTACATGTACGAACACTTAGCTGCAAAGTCAAATGTTACATAAACAAATAGTGATATTTTTTGTCAATACATTTTTTTGATCAGTTTTCAAAGCTATTTGCACGAAAGAAGCGCAAATAGCAAGCTTTATATCAATTTGCATCAACGACGTGATATAATAACAAATGAATATGGGGGGGGCCAAGCTGAACGAAACACTACTGGCAAGAAGAGGGGGCGTAGCGAGAGAAGAGCTGAACGAAACACTCCTCGCGTCGCAAGTCGATGGCGCGGAGATACTTCGGTTGTCGATGTGTTCTGATCTAAGGAAGAATCTTATTCTCTCACTCAAGAAAGGCCCAACAGCGCTAGCTGATTTGCGGACGGCGACGGGAACCAACTCCGCCGCCGCGATCCACGCTCTAAGAGAGCTCGAAAAGGAACAGCTCACATACCAAGATAATAAGCGCAACTATGAGCTTTCGAACACGGGCAAGATTGTCGCTTTGCATCTTGAGAACTTCGTGAAAACGGTCAACGCAATAACTCAGTTCAGCAAGTTTTGGCTAGAACACGATTTGGGCGGCATCCCTGAATATTCTCTCAGGAACATAGGATGTTTGCAAGAATCAGAAGTCTTGACAAGCACGCCCACTGACATTTTCAACGCCTTTTCAACCTTTGTTACCCTGCTCGACGACGCCAAAGTGATACGAGGCGTTGCCCCTGTGTTCACGCCAGACTTGTTTGATGTCTACGCCGAACTCGCTGCAAAA
>JBEKER010000016.1:0-30429 GCA_050013755.1 Halobacteriota archaeon | reverse complement strand
CGACAAGGTGCTTTGCGTGCCGCTCAACGATCCGAAGTACGCGGAATATACTGACATTAACGACGTCCAAAGTCACTTCCTCAAGGAGATCGCACACTTTTTTGAAGTGTACAAGCGGCTTGAAGGCAAGGAAACAACGGTAATTGGGTGGGAAGGAGCAGACGCCGCCAAGGAGCGGATACAGTACGCGATGGATCTGTTCAAGAGAGTGATAGATGTATAAAAAAGCGAAGTTGATCGACACGGTAAGGCTGCCGCCCGAACGGCTAGGAGAAGAGACGATAGCAGTCGTGAAAGATCTCTTGCGAGATAAGCTTGAAGGTCGTATAGACAAGATGCTCGGATCTATAATCGCCATTACCGACGTTTTGGACATAGGCGAGGGGCGCATACTCGCGGGGGACGGAGCGATCTATTACGATGTCACTTTTAATGCGATCACCTTTAAACCACAGCTTCAGGAGATACTAGAAGGCAAAGTCGTCGAAATTGTGGAATTTGGTGCCTTCGTGGGACTAGGACCGCTCGATGGTTTGCTACACGTGAGCCAAATAGCAGACGACTACATTTCGTACGACGAAAAAAATGCGAGACTGGTCGGAAAAGAGACCGGAAGGGCCATTACGGAAGGAGATATGCTGCGGGCTCGCGTAGTCGCAGTAAGCTTGAACGAACGCGAGCCACGAGAGAGCAAGATTGGCCTGACGATGCGACAAGCAGCTCTGGGCAAGGTCGAATGGCTTGTTGAAGCGCGAGAAAAAGCCAAGAAAGAGGAGGAGGAGAAAAATGCCGGAACAAGTGTGTAAGACTTGCCATCGATTTGTCGAAGGACTCGTGTGCCCCGTGTGCGGATCCAGCTCACTTGGAAAAGACTGGAGCGGATACTTGATTATCATCGATCCGAAACGCTCTGAAGTCGCCAAGCGGATGAACATCGACTTACCCGGAAAGTACGCGCTCAAAGTTCGATAAGAAGCTCATGCTGAACGACAAGCTCAAAGCTGAGCTCCAGAAACCGTTCGGTGATCTTTGTTCGCACGCAGATTGTGCAGAAAAGTTAAGAGCTTTTAAAAAAATTGTCACGGTTGGAGACATAACGACCTACAATGTGGAACAAGCCGGCATTGTGCCTGACGTATGCATCATTGACGGCATCACGATGAGGGCGATGGTATCGGACGAGATCTACCATGCAATCAGCACCGAACCCCGCACCGTTTATGAAGTAGATAACCCACCAGGGTCCATATCTCAGCAGCTTCAAAACGCCGTGAGCGGGTCGATGAAGAACATCGGGCGGTCTCTACGCACGAGAATCGTCGTCAACGGCGAAGAGGATCTGGCGGTAATCCCAGCAGTTATTGAGGCTCCTTTAGGAACAGCGATCGTTTACGGCCAGCCAAGCGAGGGCATGGTTATCATTGTTACAACGCGAGAAAAAAAAGAGAAAGCGAAACGCCTCTTGCGCGAAATATTGAGACAAGATTAGCGATAAACAAAAAACGGAGCGACTATGCAGATAGAAGTTATCAAAGAAGAGAATAACGAATTACTCACCCGAAAGCAGCTGCAGCTCAAAATTCAACACGAGGCGGCTACTCCGGCACGGTTAGAAGTGAGGGATAAGGTTGCGGCCGACTTTAAGATTGCGCCTGAGCGAGTGATAATCGACAACATGCAAACCGCTTTTGGCAAAAAAGAAACTACGGCATATGTCAAGATATACGAATCCGCTGAAGCCGCACGACAAATAGAACAAGAGCACATCCTGAAGCGGAACACGCCGCCGACTCCCGAACCAAGCGCTGAGCCAAGCGCTGAGTCGACCGCTGAGCCGAGCCCTGAGCCGAGCCCTGAGCCGACTCCCGAACCAAGCGCTGAGCCAAGCGCTGAGCCAAGCGCTGAGCCGAGCCCTGAGCCGAGCCCTGAGCCGACTCCCGAACCAAGCGCTGAGCCAAGCGCTGAGCCAAGCGCTGAGCCGAGCCCTGAGCCGACTCCCGAACCAAGCGCTGAGCCAAGCGCTGAGCCAAGCGCTGAGCCGAGCCCTGAGCCGACTCCCGAACCAAGCGCTGAGCCAAGCGCTGAGCCAAGCGCTGAGCCGAGCCCCAAACCACCTGAAGGGGGTGAAGAAAATTAAGGCAAGCGAGTTGTATGACGTAAGCGACGACAAGGCGCAGAGGAAGCGCCAGAACTGTCCACGCTGCGGCGAAGGGGTCTTTTTGGCCGAGCACAAAGACAGGCTCTCGTGTGGCAAGTGCGGGTACACGCAATTCAAAAAGTAAGTGCCCGTTTTGTGAATGATAGTCTTAGGCATCGAAGGGACTGCTTGGAACCTGAGCGCAAGCCTGGTGGACGACGATGAGGTTTTGTGTGAGGCGAGTTCAGCATATATCCCTGCCTCAGGCGGAATACATCCAAGAGAAGCGGCGCAACACGTTGCGAACAACATTGCCAGCGTCATTCGCCAAGTCCTGAGTTCGACAGACTCCCGTTTAATCGAGGGCATCGCTTTTTCGCAAGGCCCTGGTTTGGGACCGTGTTTGCGCATTGTGGGCACGGCTGCCAGAGCATTATCTCTGCGGCTTGGCGTGCCTTTGGTTGGGGTCAATCACTGTATCGCACACATCGAAGTAGGGCGCTGGAAAACTGATCTCGTGGATCCAATCGTTCTGTACGTGAGCGGAGCAAACTCACAAGTGTTGTCGTACCGACACCAAAGGTACCGCATTCTCGGAGAAACACTAGACATCGGCATAGGAAACTGTCTCGATAAGTTCGCTCGATCAGCCGGCTTGCCTCATCCAGGCGGTCCTAAGGTGGAGAGACTCGCGCAAGAATCGCGAAACTACTTGCCTATGCCGTACGTCGTGAAGGGAATGGACTTCTCGTTTTCGGGGATCGTTACCGCGGCCACAGAGGCGTTAAAATCAGCCTCACTTGAAGAAATATGCTATAGCTTTCAAGAGACTGCCTTCTCGATGCTCGTTGAAGTGAGCGAGAGAGCGCTTTCACAAATGGACAAATCAGAGTTGCTTTTGGCCGGTGGCGTCGGCGCTAACAAGCGACTCCAGGAGATGCTTTCGATAATGTGCGCTCAGCGCGGTGCGCGATTCTGCGCGCCCAAGTCGGAGTATTTGCGAGACAACGGCGCCATGATCGCGTATACGGGCCTGCTCATGTTGAGACACGGTATCCAAACCCCTATCGCATCTTCCGGCGCCAACCCGAGCTTCAGGCCAGATGAGGTTGAGGTGCTGTGGATCGAGACACACTAGAGGTGGTTAAAGGAGCGGAAGCCGTCGTCGCTCTTCGCGGCCATTCCGTGGTGAAGCGGCGCGTTCCTAAGGACTATCGCATAGTTGAGCTTGACACGAAGCTGCGAAGAGAGCGCACGCGACTTGAGGCGAAGATACAATCCGATGCACGACGAGCGGGGGTACCCACACCCATAATAGAGGCAGTGGACGGCTTTTCCATCACTATGGAGCGGATAGAGGGGCCGCCCGTACACAGTGTAATGAACGAGGCGGTCGCTGAAGACGTTGGCGCGGTGCTCTGTGCGCTTCACTCGGCGGGCATCGTCCACGGAGATCCAACCACGCGCAATATGATTCTTTCAGCGGGGAGGGTATACCTGATAGATTTTGGCCTCTCCTCCTACGACCGGAGCCTTGAGGCTCGGGGCGTAGACGTCCACGTCTTTTTCCAAACGCTCGAGGCAACGGACGACAGATTCCCTACACTCAAGGAAGCATTTCTTGCCGGTTACGCGAGAAACTGCTCAGATGCCGCGCTGATCCTCGAAAAAGTGAACGAGATCAAAGAGCGAGGTCGATACTTGTGAAAACGTTCAATTTCATCACGCAAAACTCCGGGAAGGTGGCGGAGATGCAAGCCAAGGCTCACGAGTTCGGGCTGAAGATCGTCCAGGTCAACGCACCATACCCAGAGCTCCAAGCTGATACGCTCGAGGAAGTTGTCCTACACGGACTCAGCTACTGCCAAGAGAAGTTTCCGGCCCCATTTATTATAGAAGATTCCGGTCTGTTCATCGACGACGTGCACGGATTTCCAGGGCCGTACTCTTCGTACGTGCAAAAAACGATAGGTAATAACGGCGTAGTCAAGCTCATCGGAGAGGGGCGCCCGGCAAGGTTCGAGTCTGCGATCGGAAGCTATTTCCGTGATTTCAAGCTGTTCCACGGACGGGTAGAGGGGCGCATAGTGAGCTCACGCGGCCATCGAGGATTCGGATTCGATCCCATTTTTGAGTATGAAGGCCGCACGTTCGCAGAGATGACAGTAGACGAGAAGAACGCTTTATCGCACCGAAGTAAGGCCGCAGAACTATTTTTGGAATGGGCATCAACAATTATATAAGAGGTGATCACAGAATAGCACACCTTACGCACACTCAGACCCTCTGACAGGGCAATGGAGCTTAAATGGCGCGAATGTACGCACGAAGGAAAGGAGTATCGGGATCTACTAGGCCACTGGAGAGCACGGTTCCCGTTACTATGACGTCTGAGGAGGTTCAGAAGCTAATCGTGGAGCTACGGAGCACCGGGCTTTCCTCAAGTCAAATCGGGATCGTCCTGAGGGACACGTACGGCATACCGAGTGTCAAGTCAGTCACCAAGAAGAGCCTTACCGAAGTGCTTAGCGACAATGGTGTCGCCCCTGACCTCCCTGAAGACTTGCTCAATCTTATCACTAAAGCACTGAAACTCAGAGATCATCTTGAAGAGAACAAGAAAGACCTCCATAACAAACGCGCCCTTCACCTCACCGAGTCGAAGATTCGAAGGCTCGTCTATTATTACAAGAGCAGGGACGTGCTGCCTGAGGAGTGGTCGTACCGCCTCGACACCGTCGAGATGCTGATCTCACGATAGGACGACGGTTCTTTAGCCGCTCAAAAAAGTGCGCGTTGCTGCGCAACATTTTTGCAAAGCAAAACACTCGCAGCTAACGCTCCGCTACGCATGATTACCGCAATATTCGTTTACGAACATCCGCAGGCGCTCTCAATTATCGAAGCTCTTCAGCCTGATAATACGCCAGAAATAGAAATGAAGGCGATAGGAAACAGACTGGAGATAACAGTGAAAACGAATAAACTGCGAACCTTAGTAGCTTCCTGCGACGATCTACTTTCGAATCTCCAAATAGCTCAAGATATGCTTATCGGCTTCTGAGAGTGAATGACTCCTAGAAGCTCTCGGAGCGCGCGTCTATCCTGCCGTTCGCAACGAGATACCGTCCAAGCGAATTACGCGCCAGCGCTGGTCAACTGATCTTTTTTAGATAACTGAGCCATCTTTTTTGGGCTTCGTTTCTGTCTACCGACGGGGCTTGAGCGGAATCGAGAAGCTTGCCTTTCTCAAAGTCTCTCAGTTCAACGGCGGCGCGAATCAGACCTTGCGCTTCTACGTACAACACAAGCGCTTCGCGCTCATCGATGTCCTGACTCCTAATTGTCGATTCGATTTGTCGTATTTTTCTCTCGATAGCCCCGCAAAGCCTTTGCACGGCTGCAAATTCCTCAGGAGTGATCTCCTTCTCGTGATTGATCAAATGCCACATGACCTCGTGGAGCGCAACGACCTCCCCGTCGAGTTCGATCTCTTCCGGAATTTCCGTGCCCACGAAGGTGAAGATCCGGTTTAGCTTAAACAAGAGCTCTTCTCGCTCCTTCTTTGTGAGAGTGGTGGCGTCCATTAGGTGAACGCCCCACACAGTGACGTCGGGGTTTTCTTTCGCGCTTTTATTGTGGTCCATGGCCGGTATTCCGCTAATCCGTATCATTGGTTGTTAGTGCGCTCTCAACTTTAACCATTGCCCTGCAGGCGAGAATCGCTGTAGCAACCCGCAAGACCGCCGCCAAGGGCGAAAGAGCTGGACAAAGATTATGAACCTTGAGCTAGATAAACTCGAAACCTGTAGCATCACCCCTTTTTGATAAATGAATCGAATACCACGCCACGTAGGCATCATTCCTGACGGAAACCGTCGGTGGGCACTAGCTCGAGGTTTGTCAAAAGAGGCAGGGTATGAAGCTGGCTTACCCCCCGGATTAGAAGTACTCCGGCTGTGCAGTAGCGTCGGCGTCAAGGAAGTCACGAGCTACGGCTTCACCCAAGATAACACGAAAAGAACCCAAGTGCAGAGAAAGGCCTTTCAAAAAGCGTGCATCGACGGCGTCGAGATTCTCAAACACGAAGACGCTAGCCTGCTTGTCGTCGGAGACACAGACTCTCCGATGTTCCCTGAAGAGCTTCTTCCCTACACAAAAAGAACCACATTTGGCTCAGGGAAAATTAAGGTCAACTTCTTGATCAATTACGGTTGGCAGTGGGACTTGAATCCGCTCTTTACCCAACCCCACGCCACACTCGAGGGTGAAAACGTCACTACGATGATACGATCGCATGACGTTTCCCGCATCGATTTGATCGTTCGCTGGGGTGGTAGACGTCGACTAAGCGGATTTTTGCCAGTGCAATCGGTGTATTCGGATATCTACGTCGTCGATGCATATTGGCCGGATTTCAAGCCGGAGCACTTCTACGCAGCGCTTGATTGGTATAGTAAGCAGGATATCACGCTGGGCGGATAACTAACCGCTTACAGACTGTCGCCAGCAAACCTGCGCCGAGCATGCCTGGGCGCTTTCACGTCGTCTTCATTTTGCGACAAAAACGCCTTTCCGGTCGCCGAATTAACCGCTCATAGCGACCGCGTCATACTTAGCGCTACAGGCAAGTGAATCAAACGAATGCGCAGCCTGACTGGCGATATAGCACAAGAACTAAATCGTAGGGCTTTTTCGGTGGATCATGAAGCGCTACTTCCGCTGCACAGTTTGTGATGACGTGCACTATGGGGAAAACGCTCCCGAGATTTGCCCTACCTGCGAAACCATGGGTTCGTATGTAGAGGTCACAAAAGATGACGCTGACGAGTACTTCTTGTAGCAAAAAACACGACGGCTCAAACTATTCGGGACGTTGCGTTACGCTTCTTGTTAGTTCCAAAATAAGCGCTGTGCTAGGCGCCACGCTGCGCTGAAGATCTGCTGAAACTAAAAAAGAGGAGGGCCGCAGAGCCAAAATGTCTGCGGCAGCACGCGTTCACACTTGATCAAGCATTTGATCTGACATGCCTTCCATCTGATCTGCTGAAGGCCCCTTCTCAAACGTAGCGGCTTGAATCACGTCATCTATTCGAAGGATCATGTTCGCGGCTTCGGTGGCCGACAAGATGGCCTGCTTCTTCGTTCTGAGAGGTTCGATCACGTCAGGCCACATGTCTGTTGCTTTTCCTGTCGAAATCTGTAGCCCCATCGTTTTGTTTCCTGATTCGTGAGCGGTCCTCAAGCCAACGAGCGAGTCCATCGGATCCAAACCGGAGTTTTCGGCAAGCGTTTTTGGAATTATTTCGATCGCGTCGGCAAAGGCGATGACTGCCAGTTGTTCCCTGCCGCTAAGCGTCGACGCGTAGTTGCGGAGTTGCATCGCGATCTCAACCTCCGGAGCGCTACCTCCTGCGACGACTTTGCCATCTTCGATCGATGCTTGAACGACTCGAACCGCGTCATACACAGCTCGGTGAGTCTCTTCGACGATATGATCGGCTCCTCCGTGAACGACGATACTGACGACACGGGGGTTTTTACAGTCTTTGATTGTTATCATTCCTAGGACCTCCGTCTAGTCAATGCCGCAGGTGTCGCAGCCAGATTCGATGTCAGTTGTTTCTTCGACTTCGCCCGCATTGCCCAGGTCTGCTGCGCTGAGATCATTCAGGCTGGACACTACTTGGGCGCCGGTCACCTTGGAAATCGTCTCAATGTCCTCGCGTTTCACGTTCTCCACTGCCATCACGTTATTTCGCGAAAAGTGCCACTGGAGAAGATCGTCGATGCCCTTCTGGCAAAAGACGACGTTCGCGCCGCTTGCCAGGATCTTGTCAGCCTTCTCGATCAGCGCTTCGTGATCGCGCTCCATGAAGAGTTTCATCTGCGTAGGATCCTTTATTTTGATCTTGGCATCGGTTTTAGTTTTGGTAAGCTCGAGTGGTTGGTCATACACAAGGATGCGCGCATCGCATACTTTTCGCGGCATTCCCTCGGCCGCGCGTTCTTTGTCGACGACGACGCCGTCCACGAGTTCTGAATCGGAAACGGAACCGGAGACTTTCTTTTCAATTCTGATGTCTTCCTCGTCGACTTTGTACTTGTTGTTGACTTTTTGCGCGACCTTTTTCACCGCTTCAACAACGAGCTGCGGAAGTATCTCTTTGCCCACGTCAGTCCCTTTGCCCGTGAGCGCCGTCTCTGCAATCTTCTCCAGCAGATCGTCATCGCGAATCGAAACGTTGCGCGACAGCAGTTCGACGATCTCAATCGCTTTGGCTGCGGCGAGGCCGTAGCCTTTCTCTATGACCGTCGGGTGGATGTCTTGCTCGAGCAATTCTTCTGCGTTTTTTAGCAGTTCGCCAGCTAAGATAACCGCCGTTGTTGTCCCGTCGCCCACTTCATCATCCTGTGTCTTAGCGACTTCAACCATCATCTTAGCTGCGGGATGCTCAATATCCATCTCCTTGAGTATCGTCGCGCCGTCGTTTGTTATCACCACATCGCCCATCGAATCAACGAGCATCTTGTCCATGCCTTTCGGTCCGAGCGTAGTTCGCACTGATTCAGCTACGGCCCTGCTCGCAGTAAAATTCATGGACTGGGCTTCCCTGCCCTTCGTCCTTTGTGTTCCTTCGCGTAGAATGAGAATAGGTTGACCACCAATCACTGTGCTAACCTCCGAAATTACTAGAGTTGTTGTTCTATATAAAATTTCTCTGCGCGCGCTCCGCCGTTGGTGCAAAGACCGGACAATTGGCGCCTCAAAAAGCGCGGGCGAGGACGACCCATTGCACACGGTCTCGAGAGCCTGCCGTTTGATTTCATTGACCTTAAATAGAGCTTGCTTGGCCGTAGCTTGTACGCAGCTACGCAGCTACACGTCCTTGTCGACGAGGTCACATCGCCGTCGGGGTTAGCCGATCGCTCCGCACGAAGAGACCAATTATGAGCACGGCAATCACCGCCATAACCGCACCATAGAGGAAGGCAAACGTAGGACCGACGGTCTGCCAGAGGGTGCCGGCGATCAGGCTGGCCGGCAAGGCGACGACGCCGATGACGAAATAATACGTGCCAAACGCGGTCGCTTTGAGGTGAGGAGGAGCCAGATCAGACACGAGCGCCTTTGACACCCCGTCGGTAAGACCATAGTAGAGCCCATACACCGGGAACAGAATCCAAATGACGAGGGCGGATGGGGCGAATGCAAATCCCAAATAGACGATGAAGAAGATGCCGAAGCCCGCTATGAGCACCGCCTTGCGTCCTATTCTGTCAGAGATGATGCCAAACGGAAATGAAGATACCGCATAGATGACGTTCATTGTAAGATACAGCACCGGAACCAGGAGCGTTGAGATGCCTAGATTTTGGGCACGCAAGAACAGGAAGGCGTCGCTTGAATTTCCGACAAAGAAGAGACCGAGACCCACAAGAAAGATGCGAAAATTTGCGTCGAACGACCGGAATGAGACCTTATATCGCTGGTTGCTCCGCGAGCTGACCGCTGTCTCTTTCACAAAAAAGACCACAAGAGCAGTGGCAAGTATCCCCGGTATGAACGCGAGGAGGAACAGCCCTCGAAAGCTTAGGATGCCAAACAGGGCCACCGCGATAAGCGGACCGATGACGGCTCCAAGCGTATCGAGAGAGCGTGTGAAGCCGAATGACCTCCCCGCCCCAAGGCTCTTTGACTCGGAAACAATAGCGTCACGCGCTGAGTCTCTAACGCCCTTGCCAAAGCGATCAAGGAACCGTATTGCCAAGACTTGCTGCCACGCGGTTGCGAATGCAAGCAAGGGCTTCGCGATCGCTGCGATCGCATAGCCGGAGTACACAAGGGGTTTACGTTTCCCGAACCTGTCTGACAGGTACCCGGAAACGATCTTCAGTATGCTTGCGGTGCTTTCAGCGACGCCTTCTATGAGACCCACGTCAATAAACGTCGCTCCCAGGACGTTAACAAGAAAAAGGGGGATGAGCGGATAGATCATCTCAGTGCTCATGTCAGCGAACAGACTCACAATCCCAAGGACTAGGACGTTCAAACTGACGCCAAGAACGAGGCCATTCTTAGAGAATCTCCTCCCGAACATCTTCACAGGGTTTCAGCTTTTAGGATTTAAGAATTATCTACGGATGAGAAGGCGCACTAGCGATAAGATTAAGATTGAACAGCATAAAGCATACTGGAATCATGTTCGAAATCGAAGGAGTTTTAGGAAGACAAGTCCTTGATTCGCGCGGAAATCCGACTGTGGAGGTGGAAGTTTTCACAGGTTGTGGCTTTGGCCGAGCGATGGTGCCGTCCGGCGCATCCACGGGATCCAACGAAGCGCTTGAACTTCGAGACAACGAATCGGATTTCGGCGGAAAAACTGTGTTGCGAGCAGTGAATAACGTCAACACGGTGATTGCAGAGGAAATTATAGGCATGGACGTGAGGGCCCAGCGCAACGTCGACAAAACGTTGAACGATCTCGACGGAACCCAAAATAAGTCAAATCTCGGGGCAAATGCCATTCTCGGGGTGTCAATGGCAGTTGCTCGCGCAGCGGCGAATTCCGCCAACATGCACCTTTACGAATACCTAGGCGGCCCAAATGCGTGCACGTTGCCCGTGCCGCTGATGAACGTGATCAACGGAGGGGCGCACGCGGGCAACGCGTTATCTATCCAAGAGTTTTTTATCATACCAACGAGAGCCGAGACATTTTCTGACGCCCTTAGAATGGGCGTCGAGACTTATCACGAGCTCAAGCACGTCTTGCAATCACAGTACGGACTGGGCGCCTCGAACGTGGGAGACGAGGGCGGTTTCGCACCGGCATTGTCCTCCTCTTCTGAGGCACTTGATGCCATCATGACGGCCGTCGGCAACGCAGGGTACGACCAGGAGATGCGCCTCGGCGTCGATTGCGCTGCGTCAGAGTTCTACGACAAGACGACACAGACCTATCTGATGGATGGAAAAAAACTCTCGCCTACGGAGCTGAGCGAGTATTACGAGGACTTGGTGGACCGATATCCGGTAATGCTCATTGAGGATCCCTTCGACGAGGATGCGTTTCAAGACTTTGCGCAGATAACCTCGCGACTGGCCGGCACGACCATCGTCGGCGACGATTTATTCGTGACGAACGTCGACCGACTTTCCGAAGGGATAAAGCTAGGAGCGGCAAACGCTCTGCTCCTCAAGCTGAACCAGATTGGGACGATGTCGGAAGCCTTCGATGCTGCTACCCTGGCATTTCGGAACGGCTATTCGGTAGTCGTTAGCCATAGATCAGGAGAGACCGAAGATACAACCATTGCTGACGTTTCAGTTGCCTTGGGCTCAGAGTTCATCAAAACCGGTGCGCCGGCGCGGAGCGAACGCAATGCAAAGTACAATCAACTCTTAAGGATTCAAGAATTCCTCGGAGACGCTGCCTCATATCGAGGTCGAAATCTGCAGACTTGACCCACGCCCGGAACACCTTCGCGGAGGGGGGCATAAAAAAGAGAGGGCGGGATATGGCACGAGGAAGACTCTATTTTTGCTGCCATTCAACTCGATACTCTAGGAGATCCTGCATGTCGTTCAGCTCCTAGCGGCGCTCAAGCATACGCCGTGATCGCAAACCGCTAAGGTTTTGAGCGGCACCCGTGGCAACATGCCCCGAGTCACTCGCTGTATTTGGGCGACCGAGCCGAACCGCGCAACATCGTGTGAACAACTCGTCGGCGCTAGCGGTCGTTGCTAGCGACGAAAGGCAGAGAGACCACATCGAAGGGTACTTGTATACTCAGCACCCTTGTCGGAAGTGACAATTCATGCCAAAACTAGCCTCGCTTTTTGTCGTAATCCTGTGTGCGGCGTTTTTAGGAGCGTCCTGCGTGACCGCGGCATTTTGGGCCGGAACGGCGCCGAGCACCGAGGCAACCGTGCATACGATGGCCGATTCGCAGTCGGGTAATCTCAGGACAATGAGCGTCGCCGGCCAAACGTTCAAAAGCCTAGAAACGACGCCTGGCTTAAGCACGACTTCAGGGCCACGCGTTTTGGCATTGCAATCAGCTACGCCGAATAACGCTACTCAAGCGAGCAATCCTCTGACCGCGAACAATGTGACCCGCATCATCGTTCCAATTTCAACAGCCACGAACTCCTCCTCTGCAGGCGCGCAGACTAACAACGGATTCGCGGTTCCGGCCTGGTTATGGATCTGGGGGCCGATCTTCATTCTAGTGATCATTCTTATTTTTCTCTTGCTTCGACTCGTTCGCGAGGGCAACGGCGAACCGCCGGCTGGCGCTGCGCCTCGCCCTTCCGCAACCCAATATCCGTCAGAAGCAGGCAAAGCGCGGCC
Organism: Halobacteriota archaeon; assembly: GCA_050013755.1. Taxonomy (GTDB): domain Archaea; phylum Halobacteriota; class Bog-38; order Methanoflorentales; family Methanoflorentaceae; genus Methanoflorens. Next base: position 17,934 of record JBEKER010000016.1, on the reverse strand, counting down.
GCGGCAAATTCCGATAGAAGGGGTAGATACTAAGGCCGGACTCAGCGACAATTCACACACCGGTGCGAAAGATCATAAGGTCACCAAGATACCTATAGACAGGCCTGACGAACCGCGAGAGACCGAAGAAGAATCACAGAGATGCACTACCTGAGATCGAAACCGAGACAGGGTGATACCCGGACTTGCCGAAAGCGAGCTCTGTCGGTCAGATCACGGCGCCAATACTGGATCAGCTCTGGGGCGTCCGATGTGCGTGAGCGATGTCGCACTCCGACACCTGACAAGGAGAAAAGTGCTGGTGCCGCAAGCGAAATGGGGGCATTTGCCGTCACAAAACACGGAACGTTCAGCCGCGTCTAGCTTAAGCACAACCGAGGACTAAAGCTCTAAGCGCCCGTTCGACCGCATGCTTATTGTACCCTCCGTGTCCGCACAGTATGCGCAGAAGCCGTTTTGTGCCCTGAATTTTGGAGGAGGGTGCATCGATTTCGTCTAGAAGAGACAGTATTTCGCTACGACACGCTTCCCACGTTTTTTCTGACGCGGTCATGAAAAAGTAGTTTATTGCAAGTGACAAATAGTAGTTTGGGAAGATGTCGAGAGTCTTCAAAGAAAAGGCAGATGGCGCCACGAAGTACGATTTTGCAGCAAGGGTACTCGATCAATTCAGCGATAAGATTGCCTCAGCGTCGTCAATTTTCATCAAACCGAATCTTGTTTCGAAAGAGCCATACCCGACCACCACCGATCCGCAGCTTCTCCATACGGTCCTGGAGTACCTCTCAGACCACGCCCTAACGGTAGGGGATGGGCCTGCATTTGATGCCCCCCTAAACGCGTTTTTCGATCGAAAGTCGCGAGGCGTGACTACGCATCATCCGCTGAAGAGTGTGTGCGATGAGTACGGCGTTGACTTCGTCAATCTAAACAAGGGTCCGTTTGCAAAAAGGCGGAGCGGCCGTGGGTTTGGCGTCTCCCTGTCGACAGTTCCGGGGTCGTTCGATTTGAAAATCTCACTGCCCGTGCTGAAATCGCACTTTGTTTGCACACTGACAGGAGCCGTGAAGAACCAGTTTGGGTTGGTTAAACCGACAGAACGCGTCCGCTTGCACGCTAGCGGCGTGAATCTGCACAAAAGTATCGCTGAAGCAGCAGTGCTTGAACCGTTCGACATCTTCATAGTCGATGCAGTAGAGACACTCGTCAATGCTCAAGAGCTACGTTATGGCGGCACAAAAGCACATCTCGGCTACGTGCTTGCGGGAACAGACCCTGTAGCAATCGACTGCGCGGGTCTTGAGCTTTTGAGAACTGTCGACGGAAGGCTGGCAGACAAGACCATTGACAACATCCCCCATCTTGCTTTTGCAGAAAGTTATGGATTAGGAGAGAGGCGGCACGAATGCGTGGGGCTAACGGGAACTTAGACTTCTTTTGGGTGGAGAAATACCGGCCGCGATCGTTCGAGGAGATTCTGGGCCAGCCGGTTGTTAAGGTTCAGCTACAGCAAGTTGTCGACACCAAGAACTTGCCGAACCTGCTCTTTTTTGGCCCTCCGGGGACAGGCAAGAGTTCAGCAGCCGAAGTTGTCGCCAGAGAGCTTTTCGGCGACGTATGGGAGGGCAACTTCACCGAGCTCAACGCCTCAGACATCTTTGAACAAGGCCGAAAGTGCCTCGAAGCGTCACGGAGCTTGGCGCGTTTTTACGACGAGCGGAAGGGTGTGCTTGACAATTTCAAGCTGATAATGAACCGGCTCGCAGGAATCGCTCCACTAGGTGCACCGTACCGAATTCTGTTTATCAACGAGGCCGAATCCTTGACGCGGGACGCTCAGCAGGCTCTGCGAAGGATAATCGAACGATACAATAAAACCTGCAAGTTCATCCTGGCTACCGCGCGTCCGTCTCAAATTATTATACCCGTCAGATCACGCTGCTTGCCGCTGCACTTCACGCAGCTCCCCACTGACACGATGCTCGACTTTCTGCGACGAATCGCGACAGAAGAGGGCCACGCGTTGTCAAATGAGTGCAGCCGCTCGATTGTGGGCCTAAGTGAGGGCAATCTTCGAACAGCGCTGACGCTGCTCCAGCTCGTGGCAGACGACGATTCCTCTGAGGCTCACCCGCTCGACTTGAGCATGCTTGCAGAACGTGTGCACCCTCAAGGGGTTTCAGAGCTGTTACAGCTCGCCTTACAAAACGATACGCCCAACGCTAGGCGCGTGCTCGATCGTCTGTTGCTCGAGACCGGTCTGAGCGGCGGCGAAATTATTGCTCAAATGCGGATTCAAGCCCGAAACATGTCACTAACTGAAAAGGCACTCGCTAATCTTCTCATAGTTCTAGGAGACGCCGAGTATGCTCTCCTCGATGCGCTAAACGAGAGAATTCAGCTCGAGGCGCTCATCTATGACCTCGCCGCGGTGTCTACCAGCAGTTAGTGCTTCGAATCAGCACAGTTGACCTTAGAAAGCGCCGCGTCGCGGTCCGGCACGCCGACAAACTCCACTTTCTTATCGATAAGTGTGGTTGGAACGCTTCGGATGCTGTACTGGCGAATTAGTTGAAGGCCCTCCGGCGTATAAACCTCGATGTCCTTGTAATCAAATTCACAGCTCTGGTGCAGTTCCTCCCAGAAGCTTCTCGCCATCGGACAGACAGGGCAGCCTTTGTGAGTAAGCAGTATTACTTCTGTCATTTCGTGCTCCACCCCCTAGTACGCGATTACTTAGATATGAAACTTTCACCGGCAGGCGCGCGCGCTGCCGTCGTAAGGCCGACTCGAACCGGAGCAAGTCAGATATTTTGGCTAATAACTCGCTTTATGGCTTCCAGCAAGCGCGCGTTTTCCACCTTTGTTCGAACCGCTATCCGTATGTAGTCGTCTCCGGTCAATCGAAACGACTGACAATCCCGTACCAAGAATCCGTTCTGTCTCATCTCACGGGCAAAGTCAGCCGATGAAAGAGACGTGCCCGCGACATTCACCATAACGAAGTTCGCGTCGCTTTCGAGCGGCCGCAGCCCTGGTATTTCTCTGAGTTCACGAGCAAGCCAGCGCCGCTGTGTAGCTATTTTCTCACGCGAAGCATCAAGATATGGATTACAATCCTTAAGCAGAGCAACCGTGACCGCTTCCGCGATGGAGTTAAGGTTCCACGGAACCCGTATGCTGTTTAATGCGTTCGCAAGATCGGGGTTAGTTATGCCATAGCTGGCCCGGATCCCAGGGATCGCGAACGACTTAGTGAGGGATCTAAGGACAAGCGCATCTTCGAGATTCGCGGCCGCGACGCTTTGCCGCGGGTCGGAGAGTTCGATGAAGACTTCGTCAACGAGCAGGAAGGCGTTAGCCGCGTGACACTTGAGCGCGATATCGGTTACCGTTTCCTTCGCAAGCACTTTGCCGGTGGGGTTATTCGGATTGCACAAGAAGACCATTCGTGCGTCTTCCTCAGCCAAGGCGCCGAAAAGGTCTCGTTTGAATGCCTGCTCATCCCACGCAGGGACGATCAATGGCTCAGCGCCGCTCAAACGGCACGCGAGCTCGTACTCACCAAAAGTTGGCGCGGGAACTATCACTTTGTCGCCGCTTTGAAGAAGCGCCCACGCACAGAACCGTATCAGTTCGACGGAACCGTTGCCTGGCACGATCGCGTCAGAAGGCACCGCAAGGTATTCGCCGACGGCCTCTCTGAAACGCCTGTACGTGTGATCGGGGTAGTGATAGGCTCCCTTCAGGGCCTCCTTGACCGCAGACTTGGTGCGCGGGTGCAAGTACGGGTTAAAGCTTGCGCTGAAGTCGAGCACGTTCGGCATTGTTTCTGAGGCTTCTATGATTCTGCCGCCGTGTTCACAGGGCGTTAAATCCCTCAGATCGTCGCGCACGGTAATTCGCATGATAAAAAGCAGTTACACCTGTGATCGAGTGAGGCACGCCATCAGCTGCTTTCCGAAGAGCGTATTCAGCCGTCCCTGTGAAGCCGATTTCTCGTCATAATGCTGCACGCGGTCTGCCTTCACCCCGGCCCCGCAGACCGCTATGGGCACCTCAGTGGTCATGTGATCGTGTGTCACACACGAAGATCCGTGGTCTGAAAGGAGGGCAAAGCGGGTTTGTGCGATGTCCGTGTGTTCGAGTAAAAGGCCAACCATCGCATCAATCTTCTCAATTATCATGAGTTTTCCTTCGACGTTGCCATCGTGACTAGCTTCATCAGTCCCTTCGACGTGGATCAGCACTATATCGTAGTTACCCAGGTTTTCGAGCGCAATTTTGCCTTTTGCTATCGTGTCTGTGTCGTATTCTCCAGTCGCGCCCGGCACGTCGACAACGTCCATGCCGGAGTACTTGCACACGCCCTTTATGACCGGCGCTGCCGCGACGCAGAGGCCTTTGCCATACTTCCTCACGGTTGGATTGAGCCGGCTTATTTGTCCCGCGGCCCAAGGCATGACGACGTTGGCCGGTGGCTTCTGGTCAGTGAGACGCCGCAAATTGATCGGGTGCCCCTTCAATACCTCGTTGGTTTTCACCATAAACTCGTTGATCGTTTCTGCCGTGTGGAGCGCTTGGGAAGTTCCGTTCGCTGGCCGCGCCCATATCTGTCTGCCAACGGCGTACTGAGTCGGCAGGCTCACGTCAACACTAAAACTGTCGTCGCGTAGCACGAAAGCACCCTTGAAGCCTAGAGTTTGCCTGAAATCGAAAGAGACAGCGTCAAGTTCCACCGTTTCGTTGACGGCGTGCTCGAGTTCCTTTGCTTCATCTCTGATCCTCCCTGCCCTGCCGTCGAGGAGGACGAATTGGTTATCTATAGTGGCGAAGTTAACCCGGAAGCCCACGTCTGCGGGGCCGAGGGCCAAGCCCGCCCCAAGGGCTTCATACGCCCCACGATTTGAAGAAGACAGGTTCACGTCTTGGCCGAGCATCGCCAAATGGGCCGCGTCACTGTCAACCTTGATGCCGGGTTCTATCGCGTAAAACTGACCTATCGAACCCGAACGCACCATATCATCCATGTGTGGCGTCTGTGCAAACTCGAGCGGAGTCTGGCCTTGGAGCGCCTCAAGCGGCTCATCTGCCATCCCATCTCCGACAATAATAATCAGTTTCACATCTAACGGAAGGCAAAAATCAAACAAATACTTTTGCATCGGGCAGTGGCCACTGCGCGCTCGTTCCTCGTTTTCTTAGTCTAGAAACCTAAGCACTGAGTGTCTTGGAATCTGAGATAATACTCACGTTAGAAGTATAGTTCGATGCAAAAAAAGATCACGGCACCGAGCTTTACCTCTTTAACCGTTCCAGCGAGTTGGTTGCGCACGCTTATGTGCATTTGGCATCACCTCTAGCTCCATAAACTGCCAGTTTTCAAGCGTTTCCTAAGAAATCCCCGGTTGCGTGAAATTGGCAAGCAATGTGCAGGCTATCGACACCTAGTCAGCGCGCACCAGCTTTCTGGAAACAGCTAACAGATTTAACAGCAATCGATCGATTGAAGTGATGCTGCCATATACTGTTAGGTGCCGCGCGACAGCGTGCACAGGGCTGTCGGCGCGGAGAGTCAAAGAAGGAGGGCTTTTATGCTTGATTCGCTGGTTCGGCAACTCAAAAGCAACGACCCGACAGTCCGGACGAAAGCAGCCTCAGCTATCGGAAATAGCGGCGAAAAAAGCGCAGTACCGTTTCTTGTAAGGGCGCTTGTCGATGAAAATAGGCACGTTCGCCGAGCCGCATCTGCAGGCCTTGGGCAAGTGTGGACGGATGAAGCTGTGGCGCCCTTATGCACGGCTTTGAACGATACCGACTGGTTTGTTCGATGGAACGCAGCGCTGGCCTTAGGACTGATAACCGATTCACGAGCTGTGGATCCTCTGATCGGGGCTTTGCACGACGCGAATAGGTACGTGCGTCGAAACGCCGCCGAGGCTCTTGGAAACATCAGAAACACAAGAGCGACCGGCTGGCTTATTGAGTCGCTGCAGGACCCAGACGTGGACGTCAGGTGGAACGCCGCTGACGCTCTTGGGAAACTCCGAGACCAGCACGCAACTGATCCTCTCATTCACGCGTTGAGTGATCCGGATGAATTTGTCCGAGAGCGTGCCGCGGACGCGCTCGGCAGAATAAGAGATGCGCGCGCGGCGGCTGCTTTGCAAGCCGCGCTCAAGGATAGAAACGACGACGTTCGAAAAACTGCGAAAGAAGCGCTCGAAAAAATCGAGCTGAGAGACACGCGGCTGCAGTAGCGGTACGTGCCAAGAGCCTCAAAGGCGCGAGATCAACGTGCGCTAACGCCCTGCAACGTTTTTAAATATGATTACGCTCTCACTACAACAGGAAGCATGGCAGACACTTTGAGCACGATGGCAGAAGTAGACCGCGCCGTCGCAGCTATCAAGCAAATAAAAGAGCGCACCACGAAGTTGCCGCCTGTGCTCGTAGAAGCGTATAAAGAGACTCTTGAAGCCTCTAGCAGCACAATCGTCCGTCGATTCTTTGAAGGTCTCGCGAGTCAATGCCCTGATGCGTTGGAATACTTTATAGACGTAAACAAACAAAAAGCAGTCGACGACGAGAAACAAACAAAACTCGACACCATATCATAAGAAGCTCACACCCCGGCGGCTTTGTCAAGCCGAGGTACGCTAGGCAAAAGACCTTTTTTCAGTTGGACAGCTTTTTGCACGGAACGCGGTCAGCATAAAAAGAGCGAGCACTTCGATTTCGGCTTTTTGCGACACGTCTACTCGACGCGTACGTAGGGAACGCGTAGCCAGAGCCGTTGAATACGACTATGCTTGCCTACCGTGAATAGTTTGGCTGCAATGAGACTTTCGCCTTCAACGTGCGGCTAAGCTGGAGCAGTCTGTTGTTATGTCAATCACGCCGTTACCGAAAGGGATTTAGAACTTGCAGAGTTGCCTTTTTCCGCTATGTTCTACTCATCCATGGTTGAAATAGCAATGAAAAAGGTAAACAATGGCTTTTTGCGACATTTTGGGGATACGGAAAAGGCAAAGCTCTTCAACAATGAATGCGATATGCATTGCGCTTTTGATCATCCTGACCATATTTAAAGAACCACGACTACTTACGCTGACAAGGAAGAAGAATGACATCGGTAGCGATTGAGCAAGCATACGCACGCCTCGGCGATTTCAGGCTGGAAGATATCAGCGTCAGCGTCGAAAGTGGTGAGTTCTTTGTCATTCTTGGTCCCAGTGGCGCCGGGAAAACGGTCTTGCTCGATCTGATCGCAGGATTCATTTATCCGCGACAAGGGCGGGTGCTTCTAGACGGAGCAGACATATCTTTTTTACCGACAGAGCGGCGACATATCGGCTACATGTTCCAAGACTACGCCTTGTTCCCAAACATGAGCGTGTACAAGAACATCGAATTCGGCTTGAGGTACGCGAAGCTGCCCGATCATAAACGAAGAATCGACGATATCATGGAACTAGTGGGGATTGCCAAGCTCAGATACCGAACCCCCACCACGCTGAGCGGCGGAGAGCAGCAACGAGTGGCTCTCGCCCGATCGTTGATTCTTGAACCGCGTGTTTTCCTTCTCGACGAGCCACTGAGCGCTCTCGATAGTCAGTCGCGAGATTTGCTTCGCGAGGAACTGAGAGATGTGATTGACCAGTTTGAGATTACGGCCTTGTACGTGACCCATGACCAGACTGAAGCTCGGGTGCTGGCGGACCGACTCGGGGTCATGTATGGTGGCCGGCTCATACAAACCGGTTCAGTGCATGAAGTCTTTGACAAACCGGAGGACGAACGGGTTGCCTCGTTTGTTGGGATGGAGAACCTTTTTGAAGGTGCCGTTGTTTCTCAGAAAGGCGGAATTATTACCGCTGACATTGGCAACGCCACTATTGAAGCCGTCGCAAACAATGAAAGAGGCGACACGGTCATCTTAGGAATCAGACCGGAAAACGTTACCGTCATGCTCGAACAGGTTGTTAGCAGCGCACGGAACACTTTCAACGGAACAGTCAAGCAGATAATCTACCTCGGACCTATCAATAAGGTGATTATCGACTGTGGGTTTTTGCTAGCCGCGTACGTCACAAACATCTCCACGGAAACGCTCAGACTTGATAGAGGCAGCGAAGTTAGCGTCGCTTTTAAAGCAACGGGGGTAAACGTGATCAGCAAACGACAGAAGGGGTCGCTCGCTGTGGCCCGTGGCCCGTCTCGACAAGAAAGCAGCGAGTGACACCCTCACAGAATCACTCGTCAGTTTCCTTGACCCACGCGTTCTTGCACCCGCGGCTTTGCGAAAAACTTCCTTTTTTGAGACTCCCTAGACCGAACTCACAATGACAGCAGCCGCTTGCGGTAGCGCTGTAGCTCCACTTCGCGCCCATCAGAAGAGAGCAAGCGGACGCCATAGGCAACAAACGGTGGCAAGACTTCGACGCCAGCCGTCCGGAACATGTTGCGAGCGAAGGTAAGCAGGACGTTAATATCCCCCGCTGGTCCGTCGGGAGCGTACATTGCAGCACCTCCCCCTGTCGTAAAGGCAAATAGCACCTTCTTGCCCGAAAGCAGCGGGTCATAGGTCGCGAAATTTACCGCTATGCCATTGGCCAAGACGCGGTCGCACCACCCCTTCAAAATCGCCGGGAAAGACTGCCACCAGAGGGGAAATTGGAAAATGATGAGATTAGCCCAGTCAACTTTCTCAATTTCCTTCGCGATGTCATCAGCGAAGGATCCCCTCATAGCAGCGTGGTACTGTTCGTTGATCGGATCGAAGAAATTCGGATTTTGTCGCTCTTTGAAATCGTGCTCATCCAGCGTTGCCTTAAAATGCATAGCATAAAGATCTGAGACCTGTACTGCGTGCCCCGCCTCGGTTAAAGTGTCGACCGCAGCCTCTCGCATCGCTGCATTAAATGAGCGCGGATTTGGATGCGCATAGACGATAAGTACGTTCATTTCTTACCAGCTCCTCGCATGATTTAGGCTTCTAGTGGGATTAATTTTGTATATATATAAAAAGACTAGCATTTTTTGTGGGGCTGGAACTCCCTTCCTTTACGCTTTGCGGAGACCCTACCCGAACATGAAAGATAAGACGTTGATTGAGACACGAAATGGACGACGTCCTTACACAGCAAACTTGACAGGGGCGTACAAAGTCGATATTGGGATTATCTGCGTCGTAGACGGCACAAATAGAAAGACAACAGTACCAGTGCTCAACACTTACAGTTGAGCTAGAGCGACGCAAAGGTTACTAAAGGGAAAATTTAGCCGATAAGTGCATTTGTTTGTTCTATCATCTAATTAGTCGGTTGAGTTGCGGAATGAAAACAGCACGGTGCTAACGGCTTGTGTAGCGATCTTCGCAATACAGCTCGCAAAATCCGACTGGCCTTGTGCGTCGCAATTATCATCAAACTAGACGAGCGCAACGATCACTGGCAGCAGCAAAAAGAGTAAGCGTTGGCGTTTACGAAATAATGCAGCCACACGAGATGACTACGAGCTCGCTGAGGAGCGCGCAAAGAAAGACCAGTACAAGCTTTTTTGTGTTCATAGCTGGTCTTCTTTGTTCTTGGTCAGTATTTTGGAGGGAACGCCTTCCCGTGTGGCCACAATGCTTCACGGCGTTAGCGTTATTCAACGTCGTTAAGCTGGTGAAATAAGCAACGGTTTTGTCTCGTTGCTTTGTGAATAGTATAACGTTGGTTATACTTAAGCGTTATTACCAGTCAGTAATAACGCTTTTATAGCACAAAATACATGTTACTTCCAAGGTTTGGGACGTGACGCAACTCCCTTACCTTATCTCCCAAATTTGTTAAAGAAGTGGCGGCATGTGCACAGCGTGTGCATATGTCATCTTCTTTGGCTAGCAGTCGTCGCACATGTGCGTTGTGTTTTTCCGTCACATACAGCTTCTCCTGAGCAATTGCTTTCAAGAGGAGCATCCGCGAAAACAGACAGCCAGAATATTGCAAGGACAAGTGATAAGAACCCGCAGGTTAAGCTGTAAAAGGTGACATAAAATGCCTCTTAGCATACGTAACCAATTTCCCGGTACAGTCAAAGAAGTAAAGTTGGGCGCTGTAATGGCCGAGATCATTGTAGACGTTGGTGGCGGTAATCAGTTCGTTTCAGCCATCACTAAAGATGCCGCAGAGGAGCTCTCACTCAAAGTCGGCGATCAAGTGACTGTGCTGGTGAAATCAACATCGGTTATGATTCAAAAATAATATTGAACGCTGAAAACCGGCTTGACTTCCGTGCAAAGGAGAACGAAATAGCTCCTAAGCGAGATACCACGCACATCTTGTCGAACGTTATGCTCCGACGGCCACAGCTCACACGCAGACAGCTGGTGTCGAAGGAGTTCTAGGAGGAACGCCTGTGGCTCTGCAGAAGATGCTGATCTACGGAGAATGGGTTCCTGCGGCAGCAGGCCGTTCCATTAGCGTCTATAACCCAGCTACGGGCGAGCTTGTAGACGAGATTCCTGCAGCATCGGCTGAAGACGTAGCCACTGCCGTTGGGGCCGCGCACTCCGCCTTTCCTGCATGGGCACACACGCCTGCGGTGAAGCGCGCCGAACTGCTCGACAGGTCACGCCATTCACTACTCTCTCGCCGGGAAGAAATTGCGCGGCTAATCACAGAAGAATGTGGGAAACCTTTACGCCAATCACATGGCGAAGTCAACGTAGCAGCTGATTTTATCCGTTGGTACGCCGAAGAAGGAAGGCGTTCGTACGGAGAATGGATTCCCGATCCTCTTCCAGACCGACGCTTGCTGACAATTCGACAACCGATAGGCGTCGCTGCAATCATTACTCCTTGGAATTTTCCTGCCTATATGGTTGCGAGAACGGCCACCGCAGCCTTGGCCGCAGGCTGCACAGTCGTCATAAAGCCAGCCAGACAAACCCCCCTCACAGCTCTTGCTCTGGCTCGTGCGTTCAACGATGGGGGAATACCTCCAGGTGTCCTGAACGTAGTCACCGGCGACGCCAGTGTCATTGGACAAGCGTTTCTCGAGGATCAACGCGTGAGAAAAATCTCGTTTGCAGGTTCGCCCGAAGTCGGCAAACTACTGATGCGAGGAGCGGCGAATCACGTCAAGCGAGTTTCATTGGAGCTCGGAGGTCATGCGGCCTTTATCATTATGAGTGATGCAGCTCTTGATCGAGCTATCGGCGGTCTGATGTCAGCCAAATTCCAGAATGCAGGCCAAACGTGCATAGCTCCAAACCACGTCTATGTGCACTCAAGCTTGCTTGAGACCTTCTTAGAGCTGCTATCTTCGCGCGTCGAGAGACTCAAGGTAGGCAACGGTCTTGATCCTGAGACCGACGTAGGCCCCCTCATAAATCGAGACGCACTCGAAAAAGTGAGTGGTCACGTCACCGATGCCATTGATCACGGAGCACGCCTGCTAACGGGAGGACATCAACTCACTGCGGATGACCAAGCAAAGGGCAACTTCTATGCACCAACCATATTAGCAGACGTGACTCCACAAATGCGCATAACGTGCGAAGAAACCTTTGGACCAGTTATCGCGGTGACCGCTTTTGAGACAGACGACGAAGTAATTGACCGCGCGAACAGCACGCAGTACGGACTGGCTGCTTATCTCTACACGCGCGATTTGAGCAAAGCAATACGGATTGCAGAGCGACTTGATGTTGGAATGGTTGGAGTGAATGATACACGAATCGCAGCCGTTGAAGCTCCCTTTGGAGGGGTAAAGCTGAGTGGCATTGGTCGCGAAGGCGGCCGTGAAGGATTGGCAGCTTTCACGGAGACGAAGCAGTTAGCTTTACGCATTGAGCCTGCGTAGCGTTAGTTTTCAAATTTGAGCAAGTATCCAGATTTCGAAGCCGGCCTGCGAAAGACAGCGGCTCTTTGATAGAGATAATAGATGCGAGCATCCTCGGCGACGGCGTATTGAGGTCGTTGACAGGATTGATGCCGCTAGGATATAAACCGCCAGAAGCGCTAGCCAGTCGTACCGCCAGTCTTGACCGCCTTTGAGCTGACCGATTCCAAGCTGCTCAAACTTCGTTGCAAACTGTTCTAATGTGTTTAGGGGAGGCATCCTTCGTTTTGACTTTGCTAACCTCAATCGATCGCTGACCTAAAAAAAGAGGCACCGCACCGCCCACGGCGGCGAGTGCTATAAGGCGTACCTGCCTAGCCTACTACGAACGCTTCATTTAGGCCTTTGTTACCGCTCAAGTCGCAGAAGCGGCAGTTGAACTCTGCGATGTCATGGCTGAGGTGGCAGCAGCGGTGGTCGCGTTCTGCGCGGTCAGTGGAATGATGAAATGGTACTTCAGCAGAATTGCCTGACCCGCGGGAGAGGTAACGTAGTTGATGAAGCTCTGTGCCAGTTGAGCGTTCGACGAACTGCTGACTACCCCGATTGGGTATTTGGCGAGGACGTTCACACTGTCAGGGATCGTGATAACTTTTACTTTACTCTGGTACGCAGCTGGTACATCGGATTTGTAGACGAAACCTGCATCGGCCTGTCCAAGCGCGACCTTGGCTACGACGTCGTTGACATTGGTTTCCTCTGACACAACGTTTGCTAGGACGCTGGTATTAAAGCCGGAACCGTAGGTTGAGTTATTAGACGCTTTTGAGAGCGTTTGCAGCGTGTAATTCCCGCACGGGACAGAACTGTTGCAGATGTCGAGTTTTACTCCTGACTTTGCGAGGTCGCTCAGGCTCGTGATGTTTGCGGGGTTCGCTGTCGGGACGATGATGGCTAACTTGTTCTCTGCGAAAATGGTAACGCTTGAGTTGTTTATCAACCCTGCGTCCTGCACAATCTTCATGTTCTTTTGATCGGCAGATGCGAAAACGTCCGCAGTGGCCCCTTGTTTAATTTGGGTTGCTAAAACTTGACTACCAGCATAATTAACAGCGACAGTGACCCCCGAGTTATTAGCTCCAAAGGCCTGAGCTGTCTCATTAAATGCGCCAGAAAGCGATGCAGCCGCATAGACGGTGAGCTTCGTGCTTTGCGTAGTCATAGTCGTGCAGCCACACGTGGTGACGACGAGCACGCTCATGAGTGCGCAAAGCAACATGGGTACTAACTTCTTGTTATTCATAAATATCCTCCACAGTTGAATTTTGTCAACTAGGTCCAGTTTGCAGAAAACAGCTCTATATTATCGCTTGAACGGTGTTGAAAGCCGCGAGGATTATGCACGAGCCATTTTCCACTTAGCCGGAAACATGATGCTTTCGAATATACTTAAGCGTTATTATTGGTCAGTACTAACGTTTGCCCCTCTTCTACGAGAACATCCATCATTGAGTCAGGGGGCATTTCATCTGGTTCATTCAGACCTAACGCGCTGCTTTCTGAACTAAGCTCAACAAGGGCAATATCTTATCAAATTGCCTGTGGAAACGGCTGGCCATAGGTTTTTATAGCAATAAGCTGTTCGCCTATAATTAGCTGTGATTTGAAGCTCGAATGTCTTACGCAGTTCTTTCGACTTCGTGACGGTGCGGCCTCCACTATGAGGGGCGCAAAACTCCTAGAAAGCCGAAAGTGAGGCTGATCATTCCTGAAATCCTCGCGCGAGAGAGACTTATGCAGTCTTTGAAAGAACCCCGCAATACTTTTTCATCTTCTCGCACTAGAAAAGCCCACTTGCCTCGAACGTGGAACAGAACTGTTCGGTTCCTGATCGTTTTTTTATTGTTTGCCGTAGTCGTAACATTTGTCGGCCTGCCTATCGTGGCCCTCTTTGCGTACGGCACCCCCTCTGGCTTTCTTAACGCCTTCTCGAGCGATTTGGTAGCGGAGGCACTCAGGCTAAGCTTGGTGACTACACTAACAACACTGCTGATTGTTATCACATTTGGCACCCCAGTGGCTTACTTTAACGCACGCCACAGCTACCGCGGCAAGAGAGTAATAGAAACCCTAATCGATCTTCCAATTGTCCTCCCTCCTGCCGTGGCAGGGATCGCGCTCTTACTGGCATTTGGTCGACGAGGATTGCTTGGTCAGTACTTCGACATCCTAGGAGTAAACATAGCCTTTACCACAACCGCTGTCGTGCTAGCACAAATATTCGTGTCGTCTCCTTTCTATATCCGGCAAGCAACAACAAGTTTCGAAGATGTCGACCCTGAATACGAACGGGCAGCCCGCACACTAGGCGCATCAAGCGCAGGAACCTTTTTCCGTGTGACAGCGCCGATCGCACTGAACGGCCTCGTTTCTGGAGCACTCATGACGTGGGCGCGTGCTCTCGGAGAATTTGGCGCAACTATCCTTTTTGCAGGCAATTTTCAGGGCGTGACCCAAACGATGCCTCTTGCTATATATAGTGCCTTCGGCAGTGACTTGGATGCCGCGGTTTACCTCGCAATCATTCTCGTCCTAATATCATTTGCGGTGATCATCACCGTCAAGGTGCTCACCTTGAGAGAGAAAGGCGCTGCCAAAGAAGAAAAATCCATGCTCGACCGAGGCCCGCCACCAGCTGACAGTTAATACGCTTATTCAGGCGAAAATATAGAAACCGCGAGAGCAGCTTTTTGAATCATTCGACGTCCGCACAGTGACATTCATTGATGGAGCGCTTCACCAGATCTATCGTAGTAACTCGCTCCTGCGCACGATGTGCACACGCCATCTTTAACCAGATAGTCCGGCACCATCTCTTTGCATACTGGACATTGCACGGCCTGCCATATTGCCTTTTGAGGAACCGAGACTTTGACCCGCTCCCACGACAGAATACTTCGCCCAGCCTGTAGAATCTCGTCATAAACCCGATCTTTTTCATCAACGCGCTTGTAACGTGGATCGTTCGTATACCAGAGATCGAGTGTTGGGTAACGCCGGATCTTCGTTGCATCAACGTAAACGCGTATCCCATCGGCACGCTCTTCGGTAGAACCTCTGTTTAACGTAATAGAGAACTTGCCGGTTTCTATTATGCGCAGCCGACTATTGCCCATAGTGGCGCTGGTTACGACTTGAACGGCATCGGGTGCACATTTCGGGGTCTCAGCAACCGCGTACAGCTTCTCATTTGGATTCGCCCCGAGTTTTTCCAACGCCAAATCGACCATGAACACGCCAATAAGCAATCCAGGGGGAGCAAAACCGTGAAAAGACACGCACCGTCGTATATATTCCCTAATTCTTTCTTCCGTCCCGTAGTTGTTCATCAACGTTTCAAGTTTGTCAACTGGGATACCCATGGTGACTCCTCGCCTGATTACACGCAAATACGATGTTTTCCGTTGATTATAACGATACTTTTATATTTTCTGTTGCCAACATATAAACAGAGTGGTATTATCATAAAGCAATATCGCTAACGGCGCAGGGTTCGCAGTGTCTACCACACTCACGATTCGGAAAAAAGTCGGTTTCTCGTCTTTCGCTCATAACCAGAAGAGTACAATCTGGCGGTAGAATTGCGAATTGAGGTGCAAATATGAGTTCTGAAGCACAAGAAGGCCAAACTAGCAATAAAATTACCTGTACGGACGTAACGTGCCCTGTGTGCGGTATAACGTGCGACGACATAGAAGTCGAAGTCGATGATGTCTCTGTCGTCACGCGGAACGCCTGCATCATGGGCGACGCAAAGTTCAAAGAGCTTCGAAGTAGCCATCGAATTACCGCTCCGCTGATCGAAGGAAAGGAAGCACCGTGGAGCGATGCAATCGACAAAGCTGCTGAGATTTTCGTAAACGCGAAACGACCGTTCTTTTTTATCGGCAGCGAAACGGCCACTGAGGCTATGTCTGTCGGCATCGAGATCGCAGAGATGCTTGGCGGACTGGTCGACGGCAACGCCACGATTTGCCACGGACCAACGGTCATGGCCATCCAAGATGTCGGCCAGGTCGGCTGCACCCTCGGCGAGACCCGCAACAGAGCGGACCTCGATATCTACTGGGGTGCCAACCCCGAAGACTCACATCCAAGACACTTAAGCCGTCATTCGGTGTTCCAGCGCGGATTTTTCACGGGACAAGGACGCTTCGGGCGACAGATAATCGTCGTCGACCCACGACGTTCGACCACCGCCGAGCACGCAGATCTCCACCTCCAGCTCAAGCCCGGGACCGATTTCGAAGTATTGAACGCTCTCATGACGATCCTCAGCGGGTTTGAACCACACGAATCATTCACTGAAGTGACCGGCATTAGCAGGGAAGATATCTACAAAGCTGCCGACATGATCAAGGACGCACGCTTTGGGGTCATCTGGGTCGGTCTAGGTATCGCCAGCACCCGCGGCAAGCACTACAACGCATCGATGGCGATGAGGCTGACGCAGCTCGGCAACAAGTACGGGAAGTTCGTCATCTTGGCAAACAGAGGACACTGTAACGTCGCTGGATTCAATGAAGTCCTCGCGTGGCAGTGTGGTTTCCCGTACGCCGTCGATTTCTCGACAGGAGAACCGCGCTATCAACCAGGCGAGTACTCGACCGTTGACGCACTGCGGCGGGGCGAAGTTGATGCATTGTTCTGCATGTGTGCCGATCTCGGAGCCCATTTACCGAAAAGGGCCGTTGAAAGGATGTGTGAGATCCCCGTCGTCTCCATAGAAACGGCGGAGGGGCCACAAGCTTTCATCAGCGACGTTGTACTCCCCGGCGTTTTAGACGGCATGGAGTGCGAGGGAACGTTCTATCGGATGGACAACGTTCCGTGCTACGCACGAAGCTTCATCGATCCGCCATTTGACTTCACGAAGTCTAATGAAGACACGCTAATACAGCTGCGTGACGCGATCAAGCGAAAACTCGCCGCACGCGGGAAAACAACGGCGACGGTAGAAGGGGCGGCAGAGACCGGATCGAAGGCGACGACACTCTCGGAAGAAGAGTACGTGCAGCGTCTGGACACGCTGCTGTCGCAGCCCCAATCCTAATGGCACCGAGGTGAGCGAATTGGAAATTATACTCAATACGGGCGGCACCGCATTTCAGGGTGCGTGCATCAAAGGGGGCCGCAAATTCACAGACGAATACACCCAGGAAGCAGCATACTGCGACATCAATCCTGAAGACTTTGCCGCATTAGGGAAGCCGTGGTTTGTAAAAGTCACGAACGAGTACGGTGATAGCGTCGAACTCCACGCGAAAAAAACCGACAGGCAACAAAAAGGAGAGATCTTCATCCCACGCGGGCCGTGGGCGAACATCGTTGTCACCACATACACTGAGTCAACCGGCAGTCCTGCTTACAAGAACAGGAAAGTGGTAATTGAAAAGGGCAGCGGCCCTGTGCTCGGTCCTGTGACGCTTATGGAAAAATATTACTCGAAACGCACGACACACACAGGCAGAACACCGGCAGAAGGAGGCGCTTAAATGGAACGCTTGACGCTGACACCAAAAGACGTCGAATACCTCGTCCTCGAAGCTCCCGTCATAACGCCTGACGCCGTATGCGGAAAAACGCTCGAGGAAATTGCCGAGCTACCAGTGCTCGAGGGGAATACCAAATGGCCCCTTGGACGATTTTTCACGATCACCGGCAAAGTGGCAGATGTAGCAGAGGATCAAGGAATCATTATCGACGGCGACGTGCCGCGTGTTAAGTACATCGGCTCGAAGATGACTGCTGGAGCTGTCCTCTGCAAAGGGGACGTCGATATGTACTGCGGCGCCTGGATGAAGGGCGGCAGAATACGTGTCAAAGGAAACGCTGATGCATTTGCGGCCATCCAGATGGAGGGCGGCGATATCCTGTTTGAAGGGAACGTCGGCGATTATTGCGGCGCTTCCTACCGCGGCGATTGGCGTGGCATGAAAGGCGGCAACATCGTCATCAACGGCAACGCTGGCGTGACCTTGGGTGAATACATGATGGGTGGCAAGATCACGGTAAAAGGCAACGTCGGTATTAACGCCGGAA
>JBEKER010000015.1:0-33215 GCA_050013755.1 Halobacteriota archaeon | reverse complement strand
GAGCTCGAGGATTTCAGAGTTTGTTCAGAACTACGAGCAACTTCTCGACCAGTTTTTACACAAGCTAAGTGAAGTGAAAACCAACTACAGGATTAAACGAGATAGAAGTCCAAAGACGCCCACAATGAGCATCACTCGTCGCGCAAACAGTTCTACGACCTTAAAGCTTAAGTAAAGAAACACACTAGAGAGATGTGTCAAGCCGCCATAACTCAGTTGGTAGAGTGCGTGGCTGTTAACCACGATGTCACAGGTTCGAGCCCTGTTGGCGGCGTCAGCGGGCCTGTAGCTTAGCCAGGTCAGAGCGCCCGGCTCATAACCGGGCGGTCACCGGTTCAAATCCGGTCAGGCCCACCTCTTAGATTCTGAGACGACAAGCGAGATTCACCCCGTTCAACTCACGGCGGCAACTTTTTTTCAACGAAGACTACGTCCCGCGTTAACTGACCAAGTCGACCTGTCGCTCATTACGAGCGGCAATTTGCGTTCGGGACGCACAGAGCAAATGGCACCGAGCTAAATAAATATGAGGTCAACCATTAGGCATACTACAAGCAGGACCAGCGTCATAGGTCCATAGCGTCTGTAAACGCGCATTTAATTCGACCAGCGTGATCAACGTGAAGTTCGAACAAGTCATGAGCAACGTGGAAGAGGCCGTAACCGAAGACGAGCTAGCTGCCCTTCTGGACAATGAGACAAACATCACTGCCTATGCCGGCTACGAACCTAGCGGAGCACTCCATCTTGGACATCTTCTAACGGCGTATAAGCTCATGGATCTTCAGTCAGTCGGCGTCGACGTCATCGTGCTGCTCGCGGACTTGCACGCATACCTGAACGAAAAGGGCACAATGGATCAAATCCGCGACTGGGCGGACCACTACCAGAAGTGTTTTTCCGCTTTGGGCCTTACTGAAGGAACTAGATTTGTACGCGGGAGCGATTATCAGCTTGAACCAGAATACACCAAGCTGATTCTGAAACTGGCGAGGCACACCACGCTAAACCGCGCTCGGCGAAGCATGGACGAGGTTTCGAGAAACGCTGAGGACCCTGTCGTGTCTCAAATGATCTATCCGCTTATGCAAACAGCGGACATAGGATACTTAAACATCGACATCGCCGTTGGCGGTATCGATCAACGTAAGATTCACATGTTGGCGCGAGAAGAGCTCCATTCAATGGGATTTAAATCCCCTGTCTGCGTCCACACGCCAATCCTGCTCGGCCTTGACGCGAACAAAATGTCGTCGTCAAGGGACAACCTTGTGGCCATTGAAGATTCACCTGAGTCCATCAAAAAGAAGATTCAATCCGCTTATTGTCCGCCGCGAACCGCGGAAGATAACCCCCTCCTTCAATTGTACCGGTACTACGTCTTTCCCCAGTTCAAGCAAGTCGAGCTCGAGCGACCCCAACAATACGGCGGCCCGATTCGTTACGAGGACTTCGCCACGCTCGAGCTGGATTACGCCGCTGGCAAGCTTCACCCGCTGGATCTCAAAAACGGTGCAGCAACATATATCGAACGAATCATAGGACCTATTCGCAGCGCGTTACGCAGCGACTAAATTATTTCGACGGAAAGAAGAAGGGCGTTGCACGAACGAGGTGTTTCTCTGAGTCAAGAGCCGCAAACTAAGATTAGACTGCCACGGAAGGAAGAGGGGGAGGTCCTCGGGATTGTAGAAAGCATGCTCGGCGCAAACAGGGTGAAAATCCAGTCTATGGACGGCAAAACTCGCATGGGGAGAATTCGCGGCAAGATGAAAAAGCGCGTCTGGTTACGAGTCGGCGACGTCATCGTTATGGTGCCCTGGAGTTTTCAAGACGATAAAGCGGACATCGTGTGGCGATACCAAGGAACGCAGGTTGAGTGGCTCAAGAAGAACGGGTACTTATAGTCGCCACTAAACAGCGCCTTCTCGGCCCCCTAAACAACTAATGACCGACGTGCCTGATTTGATTGACGACAAGATAAAACGCATCGAGAGAGACATTGACGATCTGCGCGTACGCGACAAAGAAGCAGACGATTTCAAGGTCCGAGCCGAAGTATTCGACGAGCTGACCCTTAAGGCTCTGTATCGCCTCGCGAGCGGCGGGCTTATACAAGCGCTTGGTGGCCCTATTTCGACGGGAAAAGAAGCTAACGTTTTCCACGCAATAGGGCGGGGCGGACGAGAACTCGCGATCAAGATCTATCGAATAAAAACGAGCGACTTTAAGGCTATGCACGACTACATACTAGGCGATTACAGATTCGCGCACGTCAGAAGAACCAAAAAGGACATAGTATTCGCATGGACTAAGAAAGAATTCCGGAACCTAACGCGCGCGCGTAAAGCACGCGTCCGCGTCCCCGAGCCGCTCAAATATTGGCAAAATGTCCTCGTCATGCAGTTTATAGGGCGAGAAGGCGTCGCTTGTCCGCCTTTGAAGCAGGCAGTGGAAAACTTAGAAAACGTCAAAGAGGTTTACGACGCGACGGTCGAATTCATGAAGAGACTTTATCAAGATGCACACTTGGTCCACGCCGACCTCAGTGAATACAACATACTTGTCGACGACCAAGCCGATCCGGTATTCATTGATATGGGGCAGTCCGTGCTTGTAGAGCACCCCCGTGCGCAGGAGTTTCTGCAGCGGGACGTCAGCAACGTGGTGAAGTTCTTCAACGAAGCCGGAGTGCAGGCTTCAGCGATCACGGTTTTGAGAGAGATCACTAAATGAGGGAGTACCTGAAGGTTCCTAGAGACCGCATAGGGGTCATCATTGGCGTCGGTGGTAGCACGAAAGCCCAGATCGAGGAAAAAGGCGAAGTAAAACTTGACATCGATAGCGCCGAGGGCACGGTCACGATCGAGAGTGATTCGCTCGGCATTTTGAAGGCAACAGAAGTCGTTAATGCGGTTGCTCGAGGTTTTAGCCCAGAAAAGGCCTTCCGGATTTTCGACGATGAACAGATAACCCTCGACATCATAGACCTTTCAAAGGTTGCCGATACGCCGAAGGAGCTCAAACGGATTATGGGACGCGTAATTGGCAAAGAGGGAAAGACGCGAGAGGCTCTTGAGAGTCTCACGGGCGCGAATGTGTCTGTTTACGGCAAGACTGTAAGCACGATCGGGTACATCGATCAAGTTCAGACCGTCAGAACAGCTATCGAGATGCTCGCAGAAGGAGCCAAACACGCTGCGGTCTACAGTTTCCTAGAAAGAAAACGGCAGGAACTGAAACGCTCCCAAATGGATTATCTTGAATGACTAATGCCGTCGAATAGAGAAGCGTTCATCCGTCACGCGGCACAGGGGCTGCAAGAAGCTGAGATACATCTGCCGCGCGATGTTACGCGGGCACTCGCCAACGCAGCAAAAGCTGAGTCGGACGAACGGGCCAAAGAACAGATAGGCGCGATCCTTGAAAACGTCAGGCTAGCGGGTGTCGCGGGTCTTCCGATGTGCCAAGACACGGGCATTCCTATTTTTTTTATCGATATCAGACGAGAAGCAAACATCGATTTCGGCCTTAGAGAAGCACTTGCAACCGCCGTACAGCGCGCGACCGACGCGGTGCCTCTCAGGAAACACGCAGTTGACCCACTCACAAGAACGAGGTGCGATGAACCGCTCTTTGATATGATTTGTGACGTCAGCGATGGGAACAAGCTATCGGTCGCCGTACTAGTCAAAGGCGCGGGTTCAGAAAACGTAAGCGCCTTAGCTATGTTGGAGCCGCTTCAAGACGTGATTCTGTTCGTGCTCAACACGATATGGAAAAGTGGCGGCAAGCCGTGTCCGCCTATCATCGTAGGGCTAGGCGTCGGAAGCACGTTTGACGGCTGCGCGCGTCTGGCGAAAAAAACGCTGGTCAGATCTTTGGATGAAGAGGAGAGCCCCTTTGAAGCAGAGATCTTAGGACAGATCAACGAACTAGGCATCGGACCGATGGGCCTTGGCGGCGACACAACCGCGTTGCGCGTTTTCGTTAAAGAGGCCCCCTGTCACACCGCCATGCTTCCTGTAGCGGTGGCAGTCCAGTGTTGGGCCGATCGAAAGGCTAGATTCAGCATCAAGCTGTAACGAGGAATCGTAGCTTGGATCGATCAAACGTTATGTCAACTGTGCTTCACGCCCCGATTTCGCCAGCAGATGTGGCCCCATTTATGGTCGGCGACGTCGTCTGTATCAGCGGGGTTCTCTACACAGCTCGGGATAAAGCACACGATTGGATGCTTGCAGGCCCGCACCGCCCGTTCAGTTTGCAGGACGCGTGCATTTACCACAGCGGGCCGCTCATTGTGAAAGAGGGGGGCACGTATCGTGTCATTTCGGCAGGGCCAACGACCAGTGCGCGAATGAACGCGCAGACGCCCGCCATTGTGAAGCAGGGCGTCACGGCGATAATCGGCAAAGGAGGCATGTCTCTAGACGTTGCCCGCTCGTTCGCTGGCCGTTGCTTCTACCTCGCGTTCACGGGAGGCTGTGGGATACTAGCGCAAGAAAAAATCGTGGAGGTCTTAGACGTGTACTACGCCGACCTCGGCGTTACGGAAGCGGCGTGGAAACTCAAAGTGCTCAACTTTGGACCACTTTTGGTAGCAATAGACTCTCGAGGCGACAGCATCTACGAAACGGTCCGTGTGCGCTCGAGCGAACGTCTCCTACACATGATCGCTGAGCGAAAACGCAGCCTATGACCTCCCGGCCGCATCAATCAATTTTTTTCTGGGTGTCTATGATCCGCTCGTGTTTGTACGCTTCAACAAGCGACTCAAGCCGGCAAAGCTGTTCATGTTGTTTTGCGTTGGCGATTTCTGTTTGACCCTTTTCGATCATAAGCTCCAATGCATTCTTGTCGATCGTAATCAAATTGCCAGAAAGATCCAATGCGAGCTCTCGCATTGAAAAAATAGGAATATCAGCTTCAAATAGCGTTTTTCGTGCTACGTGCGACATTT
The DNA here is from genome assembly GCA_050013755.1 of Halobacteriota archaeon. Lineage (GTDB taxonomy): Archaea > Halobacteriota > Bog-38 > Methanoflorentales > Methanoflorentaceae > Methanoflorens. Next base: position 28,252 of record JBEKER010000015.1, on the reverse strand, counting down.
CGTTTTTAACGACGACGGCGCGTATTCGCTTGTGGACCAACAATTCGGCAGCAGCGATGCCGCCACCGCTTGCATCCTCGAACAAAACGATGCCGTTGCTCAGCCCAAATTGGTCATCCGCAACCTGAATCGCTTCTCGGTTGAAGGATTTGACGATTTTAACTGCCTTTACCGCTTTGTTACGTTCAGTTAACCCGATTTGCCTCAGCTTACGCATACGTTTCTGCAAGCCCTCATTGACCCTTTTGCTGCGTACAAGCTCAGTTGAAAGGCGGTCGATTTCCTTTTGCCTGAACGTAACTTCTCTGTCCCTTTTGACGTTTTTTGCGTCTTGAGACCGTATGACACTAATCTTGTCTTGCAGTTTTACCACCTTTTCTTGGCCTAACTGCAACGATTCCTTCAGATCAGCCACGTAGCTCAAAAGTCGACTAATTTGCTCGTCTTGTCGTTTGATGATTGCCTTGAGGTACAGGATATCAGGACCCAGAAGATCCTTCTCGGGGGCTGGAACTAGGCGCTGTACGTGATTCTCAGTAGGCGCTAGGGGCTTTTTGAGCAAATTGATCGCAGAATCAACCGTATGTCCGCGCAAAACGAGCATCTGAAGTTCGTCGAGTTCAACATCGGCAGGAGCTCTCTTCTGCACACTTTCAAGCTTATTTCTGAGGCTTCTGGCAGCGTCGATTGCCGCGGCGAGCGCATCTCGCTCGTGCTCGTTTGAATAGTCGAAGAGCTTCGTATCACGCTGTTTCTGTTCAACCGAAAGTGATGAAGCAGGCGTGTGCAGAATCGCGTTAAAAGCTCGCTTTACTCGTTCGACAGTTCCAGGAACTGGATTCTTGTCCGTTGCGATGATAAGCGGGTGTCCTGATTCAATTAGCAGCCCGACGAGCTCAGAAAAACCCCACGATCTTGAGCTTCCGGTTCTAAGGACTCGACCTCTTAAATCCAAAACAGCAAAAGCGGTGGTTGTTCCGGGATCTACACCGACGATAGTGTACGTCCTCTTTGGCGCAACTAGATTTCCGCCGTTTTCCTTAATGGTCGAAATTGCGTCGCACCTCCAACGCGCTTCCTAATACTCTCACTAACCTGCAAAACGGTCTGCGGGACCGCGATCGCGTTGTTTTACGTATGCTAAAACATCTTCTGTTCGTTTTGCTATTTGATATTTTCTAGCAAAATACGATAAAACGGTGCTCACGTCTCTATAGAGCAATTCATCAGCATTAGGATGCGCCACTGAGACCCATTGCGGCCAGTCGATCAGCGCGATGTCTCCGTCGGCACACACAACTACGTTGTACTCGCTTAAGTCGGCATGAACAATGCCAAGCTGGTACGTTAACTTAATCTGCGCAATGATCTTGTCAAGAATGGCGATAGGGTCTCCCAGCGTAGTGCTGCTCATCTCTCGACCGTCTACTAGTCCCATGACGATAACATGTCGGTTGTGCGCAATCGGCCTCGGAACGGCGACGTTCCCGTACAGGGTGGTAATGGCTTCATACTCTCTTTCTGCTGCGAGCCTCGAAGCAAGCATCCACGAGCATCGTTCGGCCTTTCCGAAATAACCCCTCGATCGTTTTACGTGCCGGAACGTCGTGCCTTCACGATGAAATTTGACGATTACGATCCGCCCGCCTTCGCGCTCAGCGTCGTAAATATCGGACTCTTTCCCGACGCCCACTTTCGATCCAAGGGACTCTATGGCCGTGCGCCGAACGAGCGTGTTAATGGCAAGAGCATCATAACCGCCGAAGGTTAGCTTGTAGCCGACGTAATGGCCCGTTTTCCGCTCAACGAGCTTGTATTTGGAAATCCGTGTGATTCGGTACTCCACCTCGTCTCGCGGCAGCCGAGCGTAGTTAGGCAGATCATCGACGGGAACCCAGTCAAAAAAACGCATGCCGGTTTCGACCGCTTGCAGCACTCGGAAATCATAGCGCTCCAGCTCCTTGAATTCGCGTGCGATATCTTGAAGCATCTTCACAGCCTCATAGTCAGTCCCCGTTTCTCCCCGCGCTGCAGAACAGTTTATTAGTATTCATCCGGAGATATACACGAGATGAAGTGCGATAAATGTAGCGCGCCTGCTGTTCTATTTCAGAGATATTCAGGGCTACATCTTTGCAAGGCACATTTCTTCGCCGACGTCGAAAAAAAGATCAAAAAAGAGGTCAGAAAGGAACGAATCGAGGGCACACTTGCCGTTGCGTTCAGCGGCGGGAAGGACTCTGCCGTGGCTTTATCCATACTAAGTGACCTCTTCTCACGCCGTGGCGTTGAAATTGTGGCCATCACTATCGACGAAGGTATTGCCGGATACCGTGATAAGGCACTTGAATCAGCAGCAATGCTCGTCGCAGAGCTCGGCGTTCGATGGCAGGTAGCTTCGTTTGAGGAGTACTTTGACGTCAGAGTCGATCGCTTGGACGAGCGACCGTGTACGGTTTGCGGGATCCTCCGACGCTCACTTCTTAATCGCATGGCAAAAACGGTCGGCGCCTCGACACTTGCCACTGGCCACAATCTCGATGACGAAGCGCAGACAGTCCTTATGAACTATTTACGCGGAGACATCGACAGGCTGCTGCGGCTTGACCATCCTGCTAAAGAAGGACTGGTTCGGCGCGTCAAACCACTCAAATATGTGCCAGAAAAAGAAGTCGCGCTATACGCTGTTCTCAAAGGAATCCCTATCAGCCTTGATGAGTGCCGCTACTCTGCTGGGGTGTTTCGAGCTGAAGTGCGAAGCGTGTTGAATGAGTTAGAGCCTAATCATGCAGGCACCAAGTACGCGCTCGTCAAGGGCCTTGAAAGGATCTTGGGATTAACGCGTCGCGAGCCGTTTCAGCTCGGGCACTGCATACAGTGCGGAGAACCCGCGGTCAAGGCCCTGTGTCAGAGCTGTGAAATCCTGAGAGGGCTGCAACCGAGAGGAAACGAAGCTGCCAAATGAGGCGCCGCCGAAGCGTATTAAATGAACGAGGACGTTAGAGAATGTTGTCGATCTCGCCGGATTCGAATTCCCTGGCGAAGTCTCTCACGCGTGGTCCTTTTCTGGCGCTGGTGCCTTGTTTTGCGCTTTGAAACTTGAACAGCTCGCCATACATCGGCCCTAACACCTGAGCAGATTGCACGCCAGTCACGATCGACATCACCCGCACGCGGCCCTCATAACCTCTCTGAACACGCGCGCCCCAAATTACATTAGCGCTTGGATCCAACTGAGAGGTCAGGCCCTTTGCGATCTCTTCGGCCTCTTTCAGCGTCAAGTCCGGTCCGCCTGTGATATGGATTAACGCGCCTTTTGCCCCGCGGAAGTCAACTTCGAGGAGCGGATGGTTGAATGCCTCGCGCACGACGTCGCGTGCTTTATCTTGGCTTCCCGATTCACCGACTAGCATAGCGGCAACCCCGCCGCTATTCATAATGGTTCTGACGTCTGCGTAGTCAAGGTTTATCAGTGAGGGTTGCGTGATCGTTTCAGCAATGCCTTTTACGGTTTCTGCAATGATCTGATCCATCACCGAGAACGCATGGTCAATCGGCAAATTCGGCACGTAATCAAGCAGACGATTGTTATCAAGAACAATGACCGTATCAGCAGTTCTCCGCAGGTCTTCAAGTCCTTCTTCAGCCTTAATCAGCCGCGAGCGTTCCACGTTGAACGGAGTTGATACCATTGCAACGACGATTGCGCCGTGCGCTTTCGCGATCTCCGCGACGATCGGAGCAGCCCCTGTGCCGGTTCCGCCCCCCATCCCTGCGGTAACGAACACAAGATCGGTATCTTTAAGCAGCGTTTCCAGCGTCCTACGACCTAACTCGGTCGCACACCGCCCGACTTCAGGATCGCCACCTGCCCCCAACCCTTTCGTAATCGATTTGCCGACTAACACCTTGATATCGGCGTCGATCATGTCCAAATGCTGCTTGTCAGTGTTGAGCGCGATGGTCTCAGCGCCGTCAACTCCTATGTTGTAGAGTCGGTTGACCGTATTGTTGCCAGCCCCTCCGCAGCCCACAATGAGTATCCGAGGGGCTCCAAATTCCTCTTCTTCCTCATCTTGAAGCATCTGAGGTCGCTGCTTTTCCGTTTCGCATCGTCGCAAAGCTTCCTCGACAATACTTTGCATATCTACCGCCACCTGTACTAAATCAAAACCGCACTTCGTTCCTTTCTGCTGAGGAGCTTCTCATAATGGGTGTCAACCAGGTCTCGAACAGCTGCACGGATTGCTTCGCTCTTCGAAGGGAATTCGCCCGCTACCACTAGTTTATCTATGAGTTCTAGCTGTTGTTTTGGCAATCTCAGTGTGATTCGCTCCATAGCAACCATTTGCAAGTTTTTGTAGTGTCAGACGAAGAGCTGACTTCTGTCTGCTTCAGAGACCACAAAAAGCTGCTTAGTGTCAGACACATGTCTGTTATTTGTCTGACTTTTAATCACCCTACTGCAATATTAAGCTTTTGTTATCTCTTTTTTATAAAAAAAACTGTATATTAAACTACCAAATTTAGCTGTGCATTATAAAGAAGCTCTCAAACGACCCGAAACCAGAATCAGAATCACTCTAGTAGTATAAAATCGTTCATCGAACACAGTAAAGAATAAGTAATAACGGTCGCAATACTGTCGTCACCCGCCTTAACTCAGTCTGGCAGAGTGGTCGGCTGTAGACCGACATGTCCCCCGTTCAAATCGGGGAGGCGGGATTCACCCGCGAGTGACGCTCCAGTAGCTCAGCCTGGGAGAGCGCCAGACTGAAGATCTGGTTGTCCCCGGTTCAAATCCGGGCTGGGGCATTCCCACTACACACGAGCTTCTACTTTTTCTCTTGCTGTGGCAACAGCGGCGTTAACCAGTCAACGAACATCTTTTCGCTCCGACTTTGTATGTAGACCGTCCCTTCTCCACTAAATTCGGTAACCAGTACCTCTCCACCAAGAACAGTCGATTTAACGCCTCCAAACGTCCCAATTTTCCAGTCGAGGCCTTCAGTGAATCCAACAATGTGCCCGGTGTCGACGCGAAACCGTCCGTCGATTCTTCGTTCTTGAATGGCCCCAAAACTTGAAATAAACACGTACCCGGACTGAGAGACTTTCACGAAAAAAAGCCCCGCCTCCGACAAGAAGCCTTTGACGCCACCCCACTTTGTATCTAAATCTAAGCTTTGCGAGCCCGCCAAGAAGCTGTCTCCTTGGATAAGAAGTGTCTCATCCTTTATCTCCCTGTACGCGATATCACCGACGTAAGGGGGAGCGAGGCCAACGACCGCGTCGCCCTGCGCTACAAACGTGTTCAGGAAAATATCAGCGCCACCGAGCACGGTCCTCTTGAGCCCGCGGAGGACTCCTCCCTTGATTCCGGTGCTCACGCTTAGATTCACACTCATGTAGGCCATAGATCGCCGGTCAGCTTGAATGCTTTCGCCATCTGACAGTCTTACTTCTGCGAGACTGTACGTTGGTTTATAGTAAATTTCATATTCCATAGGCTGTTCTGGACGAGTTTTCAGCTTATACTTTGCGATGGCGACGCTCTGTGCGACCACATGCGGAGCAAGACAGGAGCGAGCAAAAACGAATTGAGCAGAGGTCGTGCGAACGACGTCGGTGCGCGTTTTATAAAGGATTAATAAGTTGTAAATAGCGTGGTTCTTTGACTCGCGTAGAACATCTCAAAATAATACGCCTTAAAATCGCAGAACTCAGTGAGCAAATGAATGCAGATGTGCTGAGCAACGCATTTTCGAATAGGCACGGGGTTGCCAGCGTGGAGATCAACACTAACAACGCAACTGTCGTCATCGCCTATGATGGCACGCTGACGTCTATTTTCGAAATTGAAGCCATCGTTTCCAAGCTGAAGTTCAAGCTCGAAGGCGTAGGTTATCTAAGCTGACCTCGCAGTAATCGTGCGCTCTCCTTCGCTAAACTAGCGCGAAATGCCCTATCGTCGCGCTGATAACTTTTATATAGATACGAGCGCATAATCGCATGCTCGATTTTTGCGCTGGTAGTGTAGTGGTTATCACTGAGGCTTGCCAAGTCTCAAACCCGGGTTCGAATCCCGGCTGGCGCATCTGACGTGCCGAGGTAGCCAAGTGGACTACGGCGCCAGCCTGGAGGTCTCGTTATCAGACAGCTGGTGAGGCTCTCGCCTCGCAGGGGTTCAAATCCCTTCCTCGGCGTTCGCATCACCCCTCTTCTTCTGAGCGATGACGTAAAGCTCATCTTTCTGCGCGCTCAGCACCCTAACGATTTTGAAGCCTACGTCCTCGATACGCATCATAAGATCCCCTGCAGCTTGTTCTGCTACTTTTCCTTTAAAAACCTGCAAGAGTAGCCCTCCGGTTTTCAGAACCGTTGACACCTTTGCGAGAAGCTTAAGTGCGTCGGTTGGTTCTGCTGTAATGTCGCTTAGCAGAACGTCAAAGCGCACTCCAAGACGCCCAAAATCAAAAGAAAATGCGTCAGCGTAAATGATAGTTACCTGGCCGGGATACCGTTCTGCGACCGCCTCAAGATATGACTTGCACGACAAACTGAACTCGACAGCGTAAACCTCCCGCGCTAGTTCCGCCGCGCACGACAAGAAGCCGCCGGCGCTCGCGCCAATGTCAAGTACCGCGTCATCAGTTTTTATTAGCTCAAACACCTCTTGTATTCCTCTTAGTTTCCAATACCCAGCCGGCCTGTCGGCGGCAGCACCAACGGTTACCAGCTGATGACGCGTGATGTCAAACGAAGGCTTCACGACGGTTCTGCCGTCGACCGTAACAAACCCACCTTTGATCGCCCTTTGCGCGCGTGAACGCGATGCGATAAGCTTTTCCCGAACGAGATACGTATCTAGCCGCATGGTGTGCGCAAACTTCTTGTATGTACCATCCATTAGAGTACAAGCTAAAAAGCTTTACAAAGTCGCTGCTTATGTGGAGTGAAGTGCTCGCAAGGTTTGCCAAGTTTCCCGCTCAAGAGCGGGTTGTAGAAGTTTTGCTTGAGCACGGATTCCAAGTAAATAGCGCGGGAGAGGTTGTCTCGGGCAGCATTAGGATCCCTGACACCGAGATCTCGCGAGCGGCCAAAGTCGATCGCAGAGCGGTCGACGAGACGACCACCACTATTCTAGGCGACGAAATGCTTAGGCACTTTTTTTCAAACCTGAAAACACTGATATTTCTCCGCGACGTTGCCCCTCTTCTAGGACTTGGCGTAATCGTCATAACGCCGCAAGATGCTGCGCAGATCGGCATCATCGAAGAAGTCGCAGAGACCGTTGCAGCGTTTGGTGTGCGCATTAGGCAGGCGGTGACTGATGATCCTTACTTTATTGATGAGCCCACGCTGACGATTATCTGCGACACACGCGTTCCAGGTTCGCTTGTTGATAAGCTCCTAGAACTTGCCAGCGTCAAAGGCGTTTCGGTCTTCTGAAGCAGACGCTCTTCCGAGTAACTGAGCAGGTCATAGAGGCGGCTAGCGAGCATTTAGGGCACCTCTGACGCACGCCAGCTCCGATTCCAAGTAAGGACCGATTCGCGGGACCAGGCCCGGTGCGTCAGTCCCTTTTTTACAGATGATAGAATGCTCCAAAATGCCGAGCCTTTCGATCGCATAGACATCTCGCGAGTGGCGACTCCGTTTCAGGGCCGCGTGGATCTGCGCGCGGGAAGCGTTGTTGACATTGATCCGGTCGGTCCCTTTTTTCCACCGCCATAATACGTCGATTTGGTTTTTCGTAAACTCTGCATCAAATTCTCCAACTAGTTGGATCTGTAGGGGCATGCAATGAATCAGGCCAAATCTGGAGGCGATCTGTTCAACAGTGCCACGCCCGAACGGTTCGAGCCGGACACAGGGCACCGAAACACGTTTGCAGCCCGTGTCGAGGGCAATGCCATCATCGTTGATCCCCGCCAGCCAGGCGCATACGATGTCGCCCGGTCGGGCGTCGCGCAGCTCGCCATATTGCCTCACCAGCAAGTCTGCGGCACGCTGTTCCTCACTTCCGGTCACCGTCACCGAGATCCACGAGGTAAGCGTGAGCGAGCATGTGACGCTCAATCCACTTAGGTCGTTGCGCAGCATCGCCTCGAACGATCGAGCTACCTTACCTGGGTCGCCGCAGACGAGCTGCATAAGATGAATCGTTCTCATGATCGCTGCTTTGCTGGCGTCACGGGGCAGACCGTTTGGCGCTGCCAAAAACTTCGTCGTGAAGACTTCTTATGCGAATTACAGCTGGATTTCCGTTAAGCTTAGCGTTCAAATCAGCTTCTGCCTTATCTATGGTGACCCTCCGCGTGCCTTCTATGAGGTTGTCGACGGCGGCTACGATTTTCTCCTCGAGGGTCTCCGGCATATAGTTTCCTGGAGGGAGATGCAAGCGTGCAGCTTCTTTCTCCGTTATTCCAGCTCCGACGTGTTTTTCAGCGATCTTCGCGACGCGTTCGTCGACTCCGAAGCTTCGCAAAAGCTTTCCACCTACCACGCCGTGCGCAATGCCGTTGGTCGTGCATCTGCCGATGTCGTGCAGAAGCCCGCCAATTTGGACAAGGGCCACATCAGCATCCGCTAGTGACTCGGCAACTTCGACCGCGTATTTGGAGACGGCCTCTACGTGCCGCATGAGTCCGTCGCTGCAGCCGCTTTCCTTGAGAAGCTCAAGCGCTCTGTCCGACGAGGGGAGGTTACTCGAAAGCACGTCTCAGCTCTTCCAGTTTTCTTCTTACGGCGTCGACCAAAACAGAGCCATCTTGATAATCAAGTCCCGCATGGCAAACGGGGCAGACAAAATCATAGTCGCTTGCTGTCTCAAATAAAAATCGACCGCAGCCGTTTTCGCACGTGTAGCAAACGCTCTGTCCTTCAAAGTCTAAACGCGTATCAAGTTTCCTAATAAGCTTTTGTGCCTCTTCGTCCATGTTACGCGAAATGTCACTCAAATCAACTTTCCAAAGGTACGTAAGCCATCCACTGTCCTTATCCCGCTCACGTCGATAGTTTGCTAATCGATTTTCATAAAGAATATACAGGGTCCGCCTTACCGTGTTGAGGTTCGAACCCGTCTCTTCAGCTATTTTTTCGTCGGTCAACTCGTTGATGGACGCACGCTCAATCATTTCCAAGCCGTCATCTCCGACAAGATTCTTTAAATAACCTCGAACGGCGACATCACTAACCATCATATTATTTTTGTGTGCTAAAGTGTCTTATACCTGCTTATGGCGCGTATTCGTGCACGAGGGGGCCACAACGGCGCCACTCAGCTCTGGTAGGATTTTCTTGCAGCTTCTATGTAATGCGTGGCGTTGTTGAACGCGGAATCCCTCGACTTACCATATCCGATAGCCGAGATGATCGGCTTCGCCCGCTCGATGTAAGCTCCTTTTTGGGGTATGTCCATGTAATGCGCGCGGTTGCACGCTCTGCTAACTTGAAAATCCTGCTCCGCGAAACAGATCATGCGACACGCGAATCTCCGATACTTTGTGAGGGGGATCAGTTCGCCCTGACAGCTTTTTATGTGGGCCTCGACGAGGTTGACGCCAAGTGATCCCTCGATCGTATCGAGAGTTCCTTGAAACCTTGGATTGATCTCAATTGCGACCGGGCCGCTTGGACCGATGATGAAATCAATGCCATTTGTACCAACCAAACCCAGATCGACTGCTAGCGAGTTCGAAATTCTTTCGATTTCCTTCGCATAAGTCGTTTTAAGCGGAGTCAAACTGCCACAGAAGCTGAAGCGCCGCATCGGGCCAAGACTCCTGAGACCGATGAGCTGTTCGTTTATTGCGACAGTGACCGCCTCCTTGCCGGTAGACAGCACCGAAGCGCTAGCATCAATACCGCGAACGTATTCCTCAACGAGGAAGTCATCCCCCCACCCGCTCTCATTATATTGTTCAATACTCCTTTGAAGATGCTCCTCATCTTTGACGAGAACGTTCTTAAATCCCCCCGCACCTCGCTTTGGTTTCAGAATGACGGGAAATGGCAGATTATCTTCTAACCCATAGTGCTCGGGGACTGAATAGCCTAAGGATTGGAGCTTGTCCCTCATACGACCCTTGTCATTAACGAAGCTCGAAAGCGACGGAGGATTTCCAGCCGTTCGCGGGATCTCAAGTGTCTCAAAACCTGCGGCTAGTATTGCGTGGTCGTAGTCCAAGCCCCTCACGAGCGCTTTTACGCTGGCATAGTCTGAGTCGGAGATTATTCCAGGGAACTCGTCTCTTATGAAACGCGTTACGTCACCGCATTTGATCAAGTCACGATCTTCGTAATGGCTTACGGACTCGACGTAGTACCCTGCTCGCTTCGCAGAGCATATTATATGCCTTGTGTTATATCCGACGACAAGGATCCGCTGGTCTCCATCACTTCGACTGGCGGTGCTAGTTGATCTGCTCAGAACGCTTTACACCTACCTTGTTACTCATGTTGCCGATGATCTTCATTTTGCCTTCAAAATCCGCCTTGAGCTCCTGCCCCCTCTGGAGGTGATCAAGAAAGACGCTTAAGGCTGCTATCTCTGAGTGGGGTTGATTCGTAACCGCTATGTTGTAATCCGCGAGTCGGTAGAGGTCTGGAGGTACCTTTTCCGCCCCTACCACGACCATAAGCTTCTCGCTTTCGAGTCGACCGATCGCGTGTGGAAGGTTCTCTCCATACATGGTCAGGTGCACGACCGTGCCCATTTCTCGCTTCCATTTCACGATCTCTCGCCTCCAGTTGGCGTTATCGCGAATCCAGAAGCTACCCCCCCAACGTTGCACTACGTCGCGTATTGTAGACACGACAGAGCGGTCGGAAGCGGCGAGAAGCATCCCTTGGGCTCCTAACGCCCTGGCACACAGACCTACGTGCGTCGTGACGCGGCGATCGCGCTCGATTCGATGACCTACCCTCAAAACCACAATTTCCATAGCTTGTTTGCGCACCCCCGTGCTTATCGGAGGCCAGTCTTAAATAATTGGTATATCGTACATAAAGATAGCAGTGCTGAGTTTAAAGACGAACCTGAACCGGATTTTGCATCACAAGAAAGCGATTGCTACCATCTGGATTCTGCTGATTCTTTTTCCAAACCCGATGGTCCTGCCCGTAGACGTCTACCGCTTCTTTAAGATGCCGACCAAGCCCACAGACGACGTGAACCTCGTTGCAGCGTCGCTCCCGGCAAATGGGAGCGCTATCGAGCAATATGTCGACGCTCACGTTCATTACACTTACGATTTTCAAGCCTATGGGGCCGTATGGTACCTTCCCACGCCGAGCGACGTGCTCAAATCGCAGCAAGGAGACTGTAAGTCGAAAGCGGTACTTACAGCAAGCTTGTTTGAAGCGAAAGGTATCCCGTACACGTTAAGTGTCTCTCCTGTCCATTTCTGGGTCAACTACAGCGGAAAGCCGCAAACCAACTTTAGTGAACACTACGAAACCACTCAAGTTGCCTTCGTTGACAACGGCCAATCCAAGCTGCCAGACAAAACAAACGCGTTCCTCTATTTAAATACGTATAAAGACATAGTGTGGACTTCAATGCCGTTATTGAGAAAGATTGCGCTGATAAGTGGACTAGCTATTATCATTCAATTTGGCCATTGTAAGGGGCCAAAGAAACGCCTTCAGGAATATCTCGGCGAGGCGTTAGCCAAGCTCCCTTTGAACACATAATTGAAAGCGTTTTTCTGTTGTCACGATTGGAGTAACACGTATATATCACGGCGTAAATCACACAGTTGGACGCCTTAAAAGCGGGGGTTGCCAAGCCAGGTCAAAGGCGATAGGTTCAGGGCCTATTCTCGCAGGAGTTCGTGCGTTCGAATCGCACCCCCCGCATATTGCCTCACGATGGTCATCCCCGATCGGTACGAATGCCAAATGATCGTTCAATTGAACGATTAGAGGTCGGCCGAATCTCTATGACGACCGCAACGGGGCCACCTTATATATAACGTAATCATCTTTCAGATAGGCACAAATCATCAGTCGTCGCGCGATCTCGTCAATCACCCCTACGCCGTTATCCGCAACGCGAAAACTGTACGGGGTTCTCACTGGCGTGCTCGAAGCGCACGCCTTTTTTCGAGCAGCGCTGCTTCAAATCCAGCAACTTGGCAGCGTAATACACCCTGATAGGCGTCTCCTAGCAGTTTGCACTTAACGTGTTTCCTTCGTGCTCCTCGGCTTCCACTCTACCAGAACCCCTCGTCCATAAGAGTACTTCGCAATACGTCGCGCTTGCGAGACAGCACGAGTCAGAAACCCGTAGCCTTGAACACTTTTCTACTTCTGAACGAGGCAGCCGAAGCTGACCCGCGCACCAATTATGATGATGCACGCCCAACAAAGCTGTTTTTCAGCACTTTCGTGCAGAAACTGACGACGAAAATTCTCGTCCCCAATTGACCCACGTGCTCCTGCGGCCAAGTGCTGTGCTGCAGTTTCCAATAACCTTAAGCGATACGACGACGCAAGACTGAAAAGGTGTTAAGATGAGCAACGAAGAGACTACGGACGCTTCGCGTCTCACAGAGAAACACTGCGTTCCATGCGAAGTCGGCACGCAACCTTTTGATCTAGAAACCATCAATGGACTGCTACCCATGGTGCCCAAATGGAAGCTAGAAGACACAACAAAGATCAAGCGAAGTTTCAGGTTCAACAACTTCATCGAGTCGATGGGCTTCATCAATGAAGTGGCGCAACTGGCAGAAGCTGAAGGGCACCACCCAGACATTTTCGTATCCTACAGCTATGTGCGAATCAGTCTTACGACCCATAACATAGGCGGCTTGTCTGAAAACGATTTTATAATGGCAGCCAAGATAGATGAAATATTTGCAAAAACCGCAGCTAAACCAGAGTAAGCCCGTATTGCAGATGCTAAACCCTTCAAAACCCAAAATACACGCACACCAAAGTTTAGCAGTTTCGGAGCATGGACCGACCCAACAAATTGCTACAAGCGGATAGGCAGCGCCCGCGCAGCTGAACGTCAAAGCGAAAAGAAAGCCCTTAGCAGTTGATTCGTGATGAGTCCGAAAAGAAAAACTCAAAACAATGAGCTCGGCAACGTCTTGGCAAAGCTGAAAAGCGACCGTTATGCGAACTTTCTAGGAATTCAGATCACAAAGATCGAACGGGGGTACGCTCAAGCAAATCTGACGGTGGCTGAACCAATGCTTAATTTCAATGGCTTTGCGCATGGGGGTCTAATTTTTTCGCTCGCTGATGCGGCATTTGCTGCCGCTTGCAACTCGTTTAATCAGACTGCAGTAGCGTTGTCGTTCCACATCGCCTACCGACGACCAGTCCAAGTTAACACGCGGCTTGTAGCAGAGGCTGTGGAAGAGAGCTCAGGAAAAAGTACCGCGCTTTATAAGATCGTAGTGAAGACCGACGATCAACGCACGGTCGCCATATGTCAAGGTTTAGCGTATAAGCTGCCGTCCCGGGCAGTCGAAAATGATGGGCCCGAGGCGATTTGAACGCCTGACCTCACGGTTATCAGCCGTGTGCATATTCTCCATCCTGAAACGACACAGGATGGAATCAAACCTGGCTAAGCTACGGGCCCATTCGTTGGTAGCGCAATGCCTATAGGTTAATGCAATATATAAGAATTCTTGTCTCCTTCCTAAGAAGGCAACGTCGCGTCGCACCTTTCTTCGCGCAAAGCAATGCTTATATGTATTGAGCTAAAAACGCTGTTGAAGGGTTCGAGCGGCCTACTGAAGGCAAGCTGAGCGCAGAGAAGGGCCGGTAGATCAGGGGTAGATCGCTACCTTGGCATGGTAGAGGCCTCGGGTTCAATTCCCGACCGGTCCACTTTTTTTTAACACGCGCTTGTCCTTCAACGCTTTTGTTTGCGGGCCTTTAGATTGGACTCGCTGCGTTTGGACACTCAGCTGCCTAGGCTTCCCGAGATTTGTAGGTTTGCGCAGACGCTGTTCTCGAATCGCGCTTCAACAGATGTTGTTCAGCGCATGAGCTGAGCTAGCTGAGCATTATATAGCGCAGCGAACAATACAAATGCGATGAGATTTCGTTGCCCGAACTGTGGCAGCCTTTCTTGCGTGACTTCCGCCGAGCACGTCCTCAAAATTGCCCCCACAATGTACGCAAAGTGCCAGGCATGTCACGATCTGGTCCTTCAGAAAACAGACGCAATCAATTTGTCGGATATCGGTTTTGGCGATTTGACGTGCACTAACTGTGGAAGAAGACCCCTCGATGCCGTCATGGCGCACATACTCGCCACGTCGGTTCGGCGCAAAGACCGACCAAAGCTGTCGCTTCGAGAAGTAGGTACCCCACTATTGTCGCCTGGCGTCCCCACATACACTCCGCCACACATCGGATACCATAACCTGCTTCTCCTGACCAATCAACGACTTATTGCAGATGCGAGCGATAGAATTCTCCGAGAGGTTCCAGAAGTCGCAGGAGTGATCTTTGGAGATACAAAGCGAGTAATTGGTCTAGCTTACAGCCAAGCCCAGCCGCACACCTGCCGCGTCTTGGCAGGTTGCGACATCCGAGCCGACCTAGTCGCCTCAGCTTACGGGCAGATCCTAATATACAAGAGTCAATCAAAGATTCATATAGAGCACGACAACGCGGTTAAGATGGCAAAACTAGGAGCGCTTCCAGTATCCGATCGTGTTGTGCTTGACGCACTCGCTGGGCCCGGTACTCTCGGTCTAATGAGTGTGCTCATGGGCGCTCAAAGAGTCATTCTCAATGACGCTTGGTTGCCGGCCGTGGAGAATGCGTATCTCAACTTGCGAGTAAACAAAAGAATACTCGGCATACGGACGATAAAGCGCGCGCCAATGACCAAAAAAGAGTTCGACAAGGCCCCTAAGCTATTCTGCACAGCTACTACTGATAACGGCGTCATAGAGCTCTATTACGGTGATTTTCAGGAGTTCAATATTCAAGATTCCCAAGTTGACATAGTCTTGGTAGACCCGTTTCCCGGTACCGAGCGTCAGTTCAACGCGCTATCCCAAGAGCTTCGCAAAAAACACCCAAGAGTTCAAGTGGTCTACTTTTAATGAGGGGCGATCCAAATGGGGCGCTTAAGCGGACGCCCTGCACCGCCTCAGCAAACCTTAGTGCCAAGTTTCGCGAGCGACCTTTCACACAGAAAAACACGTAAGCGGTGTCCTAGGCTGCAAAAAGAGCTAGAAACTCGCTTTTTAACGTATTTTTTACCCCGAGCGAAGCTGTTTAGGAGTGACGCCTTTATCTGTTAGCCCACAACGTTACTGGTCCAACTTGCATTGTTGCGACATTTTTCGGGTATGCAGCCCCAGTAATTCCTCCACGTTGAGAGCGAGGTTCGCGCCAAGCCGCCCGACTGCAACTGAAGGTCGCAGCACGCATATCGAGTTCCTAACAAACATTATCTATCAGTCCGTTCCATAGCTGGACTAATCACTACTAATCACTTCGTACCGCAAATAGACAGAACGGTCGAACTCGCGCAACTGTCAGACGAAGTAGGTGCGTCAGAAGTGTCCACGTTAGCATTTGTAGTCGGAACTCGGCCTGAAATAATCAAGATGGCCCCGGTGATACGCGAATGTGAAAAACAGTCAATAGATGACTTGATTATACACACCGGACAGCACTATTCGTACGATATGGATAAAATCTTCTTTGAGGAACTTGAGCTTCGTGATGCAGATTACGCGCTTCGCGTGGGATCGGGCACAGACGCAGAACAAACCGGCAGGATCCTGGTTGGCGTCGAAAGGGCTTTGATCAAAGAGCAGCCAGACGTGGTTTTAGTGGAAGGAGACACGAATTCCGTTTTTGCTAGCGCGTTTGCAGCGACGAAGCTTCACGTTGAAGTGGGGCACGTGGAAGCAGGCTTAAGAAGCTACGATAGGTTCATGCCAGAAGAAATAAACCGCGTGCTTACTGATCATATCTCCGATTTTCTTTTTGCCCCAACAGCGAAAGCTGAAGCAACTCTCTTGTCCGAAGGAATTCCTAAAAACAAGATATCGGTGACAGGTAACACTATCGTGGACGCAGTCCGCCAGAACCTTAAACTTGCACAAAAAAGAGCTACTATTCTAGAAGGGCTGGATATTGACAAAAGAGCCTACTTTCTGACAACCGCGCATAGACGAGAGAACGTCGATAACAAAGCACGCCTCAGCGGAATTTTGAAAGGATTAAAAGCGCTGCACGATGAATTCGATGCGCCAATAATATTCCCGATGCATCCACGAACTAAGAACCGCGTGGCAGAGTTCGATCTAGCCTTAGACGGGGTTATCTCGACTCCTCCTATCGGCTTTCTCGAGTTCTTGCTGTTGGAAGCAAATGCGAAGCTTATTATCACCGATTCTGGAGGTGTGCAAGAGGAGGCGTGCACTCTCAAAGTCCCGTGCATAACGGTTAGAGATAACACCGAAAGGCCTGAGACAGTAGCAGTCCACAGCAACTTAGTGGTTGGCACCGACGCTGACCAGATCGTAACAGGGGCAAGAGCGATGCTAAACAAGCCACGAAATTGGGATAACCCGTTCGGTAACGGAGACTCAGGACAGCGCATCGTGGCAGTACTTAAGAGCGCTTTCGAAGCTTGTGGCGTCGACCTGTGACACGAAAGGAGATCCTGGCGAAAACGCCTTCCCGCTGATCGTACATACGACTCAGAGGCGCACTATTTCGCTTTTAAGACGTGGCTTGACCCGCTTTTTCTGCCACTTCACGGCAAACCGCCAACAATTCCTCACCCGCCTTGTCCCACGAAAACTTCCGCGCTTGCACTACGCCTTTTCTACTCATCTCTCTTTTTAAGTCGTCGTCCTCGAGCACGGTGAGCATTGCCTGCGCAAGCGCTTCGACGTTATACGGATCAACGAGGAGAGCTGCTTCTCCGACGACTTCTGGCAGCGAGGAGGCGTTCGATGCTATAACCGGACACCCGCACGCCATCGCTTCGAGTACAGGGAGTCCAAATCCTTCGTAAAGCGAAGGGTAAACGAAGACGTCGGCTTGCTCATAGAGGGTCAGTATATCGGCGTCTGGCAAGTATCCCGCAAATGTGATTTGGCTGTTTTCATTTCGCTTTTTGATATCCTGAAGGGTGGCCTCTAATTCGGGAATGGCGGTTCTCATATATCCTGCGATAACTAATTGCAAAGGATTTTGAGAGCGTTTTTGTGCGAGCTCAAACGCCTTTATCAGCCGGAGATGATTTTTCCGTGGGGAGATATCAGACACGATCAGGATCTTGTTGCTTCCGAAATCATCTCGAGGACTTTTTGGAGCGATGAACGAACCGTGGTGAATCACCACAACTCTGTCCGCTTGCAGACCCCAAAAACGCATTGCGTCCTTCTTCGTTGATTGTGAGACCGCAATGTATTTTTCAGGTACGTCGCTGAAGTGTTTTTGAAACGTATTGAAGAGCTTCATGGTCCGCCTGCCTTGGATACCGTCCTCAGAAAAAACGTACGGTATAAAATCGTGCACGACTTGGATCCATCTTGACCTAGGCAGAAAGCCGTACTTTATGAGCAGAAGAAAAAAATACAAAGCCTCTAAGGGGTCGAGCACATCCCACGGTGGAGCCAGGAATAGTACCACATCACTTTCCTTATACAACCGTATAAGTTTCACCATAGTCTGAGGTGTAAGAAAACGCGCTATTGTTAAAAGCGAGACTTTTTGATTAACGAGGAGAGAAGGAGTAATGAAGTCTATGCCTTGACGAGCGAGGACTGAAACCGCGTCCACTTCATCTGACTCGGATATTCTTTTGAGAAGCTCCTCGGCGACCCGTGGTATCCCATCTTTCTGTTGGGGAAAAGGTGCGATGACAGTAACTTTCATGAGCCTATAATGCCGTTCCGAGCTCCGACTCGCAATCACTTCTGGACTGAAGGCAGCGAAGGCATGTACCTCTGATTTCCGGTTTATCCTTCATTCCAGTGGCTCTAATTTCGGAAGTGAGTCAAGCTCCTTTGCTGAGTTCATCTAGGCGGTGCACAGTAAGCACTTCGAGCAACCATCTGTTCGTCATATTACAAATAAATACAGCTTGGTAGTGTTGTAATACTGTACAAAAAATCCTTTTTCTCCGTTTAAGTCGCTAAAAGAATGGGTGATGACGTTGAAAATAGCGCAAGTTTGCATCAGGTATCTCGCTCCCGGCGGCGTGGAAACGCACATACAAAAGATTTCAGAGCGGTTGGTGCAACGAGGCCACGACGTGACGGTCTATACAACAAACCTGAAAACACAGGTGCCTTGGCAATGCTTTGAAGATTACGCGGCAGATAGTTACGTCAACGGCGTGCGGGTAGTCCGGCTGCCAGTTAAACGATACCCATTCCCTTACGCAGCATACCCGGCCATTCCTGGCTTGATTAAGACTATTTTCGACGCTGAAGATGATATCGTCCACGCCCATTCGCACCGCTATTACCAGATTCTTGCGTGCGCTGCAGCGAAATTGAAACGGGGCCGTCGACAAGGACGATACCAGATGCCACTAGTGGTCACCCCTCACTTTCATCCGCCGTCTAACGTGGAATCACCCGCCGCACGATTCCTGATGGGACTAGACGACGTCCTCGTTTCGCGTCGCGTTTACAGAATGGTCGATAAGGTACTGGTTGTAACCGACAGTGAAAAGCCTTTTATCGGAAGATTCGCGCCCTTAACGAAGTGCGTTACCGTCCCAAACGGATTAGACATAGAAGACTGGACCCCTATTCCCGACGGACGACTTTTCCGGAGGCGCTACAGGATGGACGACGATGAGAAGATGATCCTTTATACTGGAAGATTAGCAGATAACAAGGGACTGGAACACTTGGTAGACGCCTCATATGACGTCGTTGCGAGGTATCCTGAAGCAAAATTCGTCATAGTAGGGGAAGATTGGGGCGTGCTGAAAAGGCTCAAAAAGAAAATATGGGCAAACAATTTGGATGATTACTTCGAGTTCACAGGCCATATAGACAGTTATGAACTTTTTAAGTCAGGATATGCGGCTGCCAACGTATTCGTTCTACCGAGTGAGTGGGAAGCTTTTGGCATCGTTTTGCTCGAAGCGATGGCGTGTGGTACCCCAATTGTTGCTTCAGACGTTGGAGGGATCCCCGACGTCGTCGGAGATATCGGCAGAATATTTAAGTATGGAGATACACGAGCTCTTGCCGAAAACATCATTGATATTCTTGACAATGAGGAGCAGGAACGAGAGAAGAGCATTCAAGGCAGGGCGAAGGTAATTGAACAATTCACTTGGAGCGCCGTGGTCGATAGGCTTGAAGCAATCTATGGAAGCCTCGTCGACTCCAAGTGATTTGCACGCTGCCAAATCCTTCGAGTTTTGTGGGCTGTTGTTTTGATAGGCCGGAAGACGTGAGCACATAAGAGATGGCATCAACTAATGACGAAAAAACAGCTAAGCTGAAGCGCGGGTCATTGGTGCGCGGCATTAAAAACAGCGTGCTTTTGTTTGGTGGAAATGCGATCTCTGCAGTAATCTCGTTTGTCATCACCGTTTACATCGCGCGATTGCTGCCTGTCTCAGACTTTGGCTCCTATATTACGGTGATCTCGTTTGTCACCTTGTTCGGCATCTTCACGGATTTCGGGATTAACACAGTCATAATCCGCGAAGGAGCAAAAAACCCTGAAGATACACACAACCTCATTTTTAGCGCGATGGGGCTCAAGTATCTCATGTCCCTCGCATCCATGCTTGCTGTGATCGTATTCGCTCTTTTCACGCCTTACTCATTCGAGGTGAAGGCGCTGATCGCGTTAATGTCTATCACGCTCTTGATGGGCGGCATCGGGAGCATGTTCAGCGCCGTTTTCAACATTTACCAGGACATGAAGTACATCTCGATCATTCAGATCGCTGAACGAACCACTTTTGCCTCTTTCGCGCTGATCTTTCTGATCGCAGGACTTGGCGTGCCCGGCGTCATACTTGCGATCATCATAGCCGCTTTTGTCAGCCTGATGTTGAGTTTCGTACTCAGCCGACGAATTCACTACTACAAGCTGAACTTCAGACCCATATTAGATTATACTTTACTAATGCCGGCGTTTTGGTTTGGCATTGCGGGGCTGCTTGGGACAGTCTGGCAACGGGTGGACACCATTATGCTCTCACTGTTGACCAATATGACGCAGGTCGGACTGTACACCCCAGCGGTCAACTACGTGGGAATAGGGGACATGGCTGTCCTCGCGCTCACTGGCGCATTCTTTCCCATTGTCTCGAGAATGGTGCACGAGAGGAGGGTATCCAAAAAGGAACTCTCTAAATATCTCGGCTACTTCGCTGTAGCAGGACTTGTCATTGTGGCGGTAACGTATGCTTTCGGGGGAGAACTCATGATCTTGGCGTTCGGGCCGAAATACGCCGAGTCTATCGTGTTCATCAACATCCTTATCATCGGATTTGCCGTGAATTTAGTAACCATCCCAACCAGCCTCTTGCTGGACGCAACGAACAATCAGAAGGTACACGTGCTGAATGCGACCTATCTAACGGGGGTGAACGTTGGGCTGAACTTGATTTTGATACCGGCTATGGGCGCTTTAGGTGCCGCGTACGCGACGACTATATCGCAGAGTCTTGGCGCGGCTCTCGGCATACCCATTGCGCTCTACGTCTTGCTGCGGTCACACTATCTATGATAAGCGAGAGCCGTTATCCTTGTGCTCGTCCTTAGATTCAGACGAAGTAACCGCGCGGCTCAAACGCAAGCAGAGGAGCGATGAACACCGGAAAAGATAATAGCTCACTCAGCGTAACCACTATTTGGAGCACAACGTTATTCATTGGCTCTGTGCGATTTGGACGACCGCTTTTTGAAGAATGGCGCTAGCACGACGAGGTAGTTCAGTTGAAAACAATATCAGAGAAGATTCTATCAAAGCGCAGCGGGGTTGATGCCGCGAGTGGCGATATCGTCACCGTCCCAGTTGATTTGGTCTTCGCCCACGATGGCACACTGCCGCTTGCGATCCAGGAACTGGGCGGACACTCAGTGAAGTTTCCAGCAAACGTTGTGGCTTTTTGCGATCACGCTTCACCCTCTCCTTCGGAGAAAGTGTCCAACGTCCAAACGCTCATGCGGCAGTTTGCCCACAGGTACGGGTTGGATTTTTATGAAAATGGTGATGGGATTTGCCATCAAATTGTCCTCGAACGGTACGCATCGCCCTATAAGATAATAGTGGGCGGAGACAGTCACACGTGCACCCACGGCGCACTCTGCGCTTTCGCCACTGGGATGGGTTCGACTGACGTGGCTTCGATCATGGCCTACGGAAAAACGTGGTTAAAGGTGCCAGAAACCGTCCACGTAGAGGTTTCCGGAAAGCTGCCGAAAAGCGTTCACTCCAAGGACGTGTTCTTGGAACTGCTTTCACGAATAACAGCAGACGGGGCCACTTATAAGGCTCTTGAATTCTACGGCGACACTGTTGAAGCGATGAGCGTCGAGTCCCGCGCTACGTTGTCAAACATGGCGATCGAAGCCGGCGCAAAGGTAGGAATGTGTGCAGCAGATGAAAAGGTTAAAGCGTTTCTAGCGCACTACGGGCGCAGCAATGAGTTTACACCTTTGTACGCCGACAAGGATGCAATTTATGTTGAGGAGGTCCGCATTCGCGCCGAGACTATCGTTCCGATGATCGCTAAACCCCACAAGGTCGATAACGTCGTTCCGGTTACGGAGCTTGAAGGTCAGGAGGTAGACCAAGTATGCATCGGCTCGTGCACAAACGGACGGATTGAAGATCTCCGTGCGGCGGCACGCATTCTGGATGGACATCAGAGCAAAGCGCGCCTCGTGATTTACCCTGCAAGCCGCGATGTCCTTCTAGAAGCCCTTAAAGAGGGGGTCTTAGAAACGCTTTTAAAGGCAGGCGCCTCGATAGGCCCCCCTGGATGCGGCTTTTGCATAGGAAGGACGGTCGCCTTGGGAGATGGCGAAGTTGCTCTTTCCACGCAAAACAGAAACTTCAAAGGCAGGATGGGCAACGATAATTCGTTCATTTACCTGTCGAGTCCGTCAACAGCGGCAGCAAGTGCGATCGGAGGGAAGATCACAGATCCGCGAGGTTTAGAGCGTTGAACACTGTCTCGATGGAGGAAAACATGAAAATTGAAGGGCCTGTTGTCCGAGTATTTCCTAGTGATACTAACACAGACGAGATCATTGCTGGCAAATACAAATATGATGAGCTGGACTTGAACAAGCTCGCTCGGCACACCTTTGAATCACTCGATACGCACTTTTATGATGATTGCACTCGCTTGAAAGATCCGATTCTGGTTGCTGGCGCGAACTTCGGGTGCGGCTCATCACGAGAGCAAGCCCCACAGGTTCTCAAAGCTTGCGGTATCTCCTGCGTCATCGCCGACTCTTTCGCTCGCATATTCTACCGAAATGGCTTCAATATCGGCCTTCCATTGGTGGAGTGCGAAAGCATCTCAAACAACGTGACCCGAGGCGAGATGCTTAACGTGGATTTCGGTAGAGGGGTGATTCAAAGCGAGAATCGAAATGCCGAGTATCGCTTCAAGCCCATTCCACAGTTCATGCAAGAATTGTTAGAAAGAGGCGGACTAATGCAATACTTGGACGCCCGTGGCGGATTCACGGACTAACGAATTGAGCGTTTTTAACAACTGAGGTTCTGGTGATGAAATGCGAGAAGTAGCCGTCATATTGGGAGATGGAGTTGGACCTGAACTGGTCAAAGCAATGATGCGAATCGTTACTGCTACCGGGGCGCCCCTAAATATGGTCCCTTGTGAAGCGGGAAGCGATTGGTACGAGTCTCACGCAGGAAACTCATTGATTCCCGATGAGACCTGGGACGTAATCAACTCAACTCAAGCGTGTTTCAAAGGGCCGACAACAACACCTGGGGGGCCCGGTTCCCCACGCAGCGTCGCGGTTACCATTAGGCAGGAAAAGGACCTATTTGCAAACGTTCGTCCGATACGGACGTTTCCGAATACCCCCCGTCCTCTTGGAGATGTCGACTTTGTGTGCGTGCGCGAAGCGACTGAGGGCATGTACTCGGGCAGTGAAGTGCAGCTCTCGAACGATATGTACGTCGCCCTGCGGAAAATCACGAAATCGGCGAGTCGAAGAATAGCTCACTTCGCTTTTGCAGAGGCGGACAAACGAAGCTGGAAAACGGTTGTCGCTATCCACAAAAGCAACATACTAAAGCAGACGGACGGCGCTTTTCTCAACGCCGTTCGCGAGGTTAAAAACGAGTACTCCAGCATAGAACTCTGGGAGTACCACGTGGACAACGTCGCACAACAACTCGTGAAGAATCCGCAGGTATTCGACAAATCGATATTGCTGTCTACTAACCTCTTTATGGACATACTAAGTGAAGAGTGTGCGGCGCTGGTTGGGAGCATTGGAATGAGCTACTCGGCGAATTTCGGCGACGCTTATGCCATGTTTGAACCCGCTCACGGTTCAGCCCCCAAGTATCAAAACCTTGATAAGGTGAATCCCACGGCTACCGTACTCGCCGGAGCATGGATGCTCGATTACTTGGGCTTGAAACACGAATCCGCGATGATATTCAATGCCCTCCAAGAGACCGTTGCCGAAGGCAACACGACGTACGACCTCGGAGGCTCTCTTAAAACAAGCCAAGTGACCGACTGCATCATGGAAAAAGTTGAGGGGGGCCAGGACTCAGCTCCTTGACGCGATCGACCAAAAGCCTCATTCTTTTTCTGAACAGGCCGCGCAAGCGCTTCGGCTTTGGTCTAACACGAGACGCTTCTTGCTGCAGCTCACGCACTCATGAGAAAGCCCCCCGCTTACGAAGCGCTTTTTCGGAGACATGTATCGACAGTCGAAGCCTTCACGTAGCGTTTCGATCGAGCACTCATCGCACTGCACTTCGTGAACCATAATGCCTTCGCCGGCCAGGACACAAGAGTAAAAATCTAGGCCTTCCGATCCGAGCAGGACACGCTCACGCCTGCGGTAGCGGCACTCCTTCGTATTGCTTCCCCCTGGCTTTTATTCGTAGCGAGTATGGGCAATCCAGGGCGGGAACGCTTCCTCGCTCGTTAGGAAGTATTTAATCGCGTACTCCCTGAGTTCATCATCTGAAACGCTGGAGGTGCGCGCCTCCTCATCGTAAAGTTTATGAATGTCGTTGCAGATCATCTTGATCCTGCGGTCGTTTTTCCTCAAGTTCACCTCAACGCCCAAAAGCTCGTTCAAGACTTCTTGCATCTTGTAGCGCACTACTTCCCTCCCAGAGGAGTCTCCGATAAGAAGCACGCGCTGTCCGCCCACAACCTCCGGCGGAAACGGCTCGTACGTAAAAGGGTTCTTCAATACGCCGTCCGTATGTATGCCGCTTTCGTGGGCGAAAATGTTTTCGCCGACGATGGCCTTGTTTCGCGGGAGTCTAAAAGCGAGCTCGTGTTCGAGATAGCGGGTGAGCTCGGTAACTGGTGCGGGATTGTACTTTTCGAATCCCTTCACGCGACAAAAAAGAAAGGTGAGAATCTTTTCAAGCTCGGTATTTCCTGCACGCTCACCTATGCCCATAAAAGTCAAACTCGACCAGTTCGCTCCGTACCAGTACCCAGCCAAAGTGTTGGCAACGCCAAGTCCAAAGTCGTCGTGAACGTGCATTTCAAGGTCCTCCGCGCCGATCTCTTTGAAGGCGCGCACTATCTTAGGTATACTGAACGGCAGCGGAGTCTCTTCGAACGGAACGCCGTAGTTCAAAGTATCACAGATTCGAAAAATCGCATCAGGAGCAATGCTTAGCAATTCCTTTACAAAAGGTATCACGAAGTTTGGGATATCAGCGCGCGTAATATCCTCGAGATGACATCGTACCTTCAACCCGTGATCGACGGCGTATTGAAGGGCTTCAGTGTACTTGTCGCGCGCCTGTTCTCGATCTTTCAAGCCAAGTTTGTCGAAAATGTGCGTGTCCGATATGGACATCAGAATGCCTACCTCGTTTATGCCTTCCATACTAAGGTTCGCATCGATATCGGCGACGTTGGCACGCGCCCACCCTGTGATATCAGGATGATCATAATTGCAATCGAGCATATCGCGGGCCAAGCTGCGGTCCCTTTCATTGAAAACAAAACACTCGAGCTTTTCTATGCCCATTTCGTGCAAGAACTCGAATATCTTAAGCTTCTGTGTTTTCTTTAATACGATGCCCGGCATTTGAGATCCGTCTCTTAGGGTGCTGTCACTGATCTTGACCTCCAAATTGCCCGGAAGCTCGATTTTCGGCATCTCAGCGTATGATCTGTACAACTTTAGGCTCCTCCATTTCCTCGCAATGCGATATAACGTAACTGCGTTCTTTTTTATGGCAATAATTCTATATGAAACTACTTCTGCTTGTTTTGAGTGCATCTGTGGGGCGTCGCATATTGATATACTAAAAATACGTATCAGTCCCTGTATGGGTAAATCTCGGCTGACTCTCAACTACGGAGACCGAAAAACCGCCGTCACGGTAAACGAAAGAAACCTCATTCAGGTACTCCAACCAAACGAAATCGAGGCTGGGGATGAAGAAGGTGAGATTATCTGCGCGATGCAACATCCTATCGAGAGACCCACGCTCAACGAAATCGTGTCAGCGCGCAAGGCCTCCAAAAAAGACTTGACAGCCGTCATCATTGTGAGTGACGTAACGAGGCCGACGCCGACCAAGAAGCTGCTTCCTTACGTTTTAGCAGACCTGCACAAAGGCGGGATTCCCGAAGACTCGGTAACGATTTTGTTTGCTCTCGGAATTCACAGGCCGTTAGCCGAACGAGAGATGAGAACGCTCGTCGGCGATGACGTCTTTGACGATTACCACTGCGTCAACCACGACGCCAATAAGTGCGCTTTTGTAGGAACAACGTCGCGCGGCACGCGCGTTTGCGCCAACACAGTAGCGCTCGACGCCGATGTGAGAATTTGCCTGGGCGCGGTTGAACTCCACTACTTTGCAGGATACAGCGGCGGATACAAGTCGCTGCTCCCTGGCATCTGCGCGCGAGAGACTATTGAAGCAAATCACAAACTCATGCTCGAGCCAAACGCGGCTGCCGGAAGGCTAGACAGCCCTGTAAGAGAAGATCTAGAGGAGGCTGGCCGGTTGATCGGATGCGACTTCCTTGTAAATGTCGTGCTGAACTCAAAAAAGCAGATCGTGAAAGCTGTCGCAGGTGATCCCATTGCAGCGCACCGCGAAGGGGTCAAAGTCGTTGATTCGATGTACATAATTCCGATTACTGAACTTGCTGATGTCGTGCTCGTTTCAGCTGGAGGCACGCCAAAGGATATAAACCTCTTTCAAGCACAGAAAGCGCTTGACAATGCGAAATACGCGATGAAGGAGGGTGGCGCTATCGTGCTGGCGGCCGAGTGTCCAGAAGGGTTGGGTGAAAAAGTGTTTGAACGATGGATCAACGAAGCTCATAACAAACAAGAGCTTATTGACAGGCTCGACTATGCATTCGAAATCGGCGGACATAAGGCTGGAATTCTGGCTAAGCTCACTCAAAAAGCCGATGTTTATCTCGTGTCTGAACTTCAAGAAGAAATTGTGGAGCGCGCATTTTTGCTCTGCGCTCGAGATTTGGACGATGCTCTGCACACGACTACGGAAAAGTACGGGCCAGACGCCCGCATTACAGTCATGCCGTTTGGAGCGCTCACCCTCCCGCGGCTTCAATAAAAAACGGCCGCGGGTGTAACCGAAAAAGTGGGCGCACGGGATTCGCTGCTATGTGGGTGACGAACTGCTATAACGGTTCAGGGCGACCTTTAGACGTTCGGAAAAGGTACAGCGGCGTTGAGCGCCCGCTTTTCATTTTGATTCTCTCTAATTCGGATACAGCGACTATTCCCGGCATATCAGGTGCTGGAAGCACTGAAGAGTACATTCAACACACGCCAGCTGCTGATGCTGAAATTGTCTCCAACGGAAAACTGAAAACGATTGGAGTAATGCCTGATGCGCCGTCTGGAGCTGTCACTCCTGCCGTTCTCACACGCGCCGGCCTTAATCTGTCACAAAGCGCACACCTGCTGATAAACTCAGGCCTGAAGATTGTCCCGGGAGTCCCCTACTACGACTTACGAGCGGAACACGGCAGCGACATCCGATTTGCGCCGGCAGTGCCCGACGCTTACGAGATCGAAAAGGCTGCAAAAAATCTCGCTGCGTGCTGTGACTGCGACTTAGCAGTAATAGGGGAGACTATTCCCGGAGGCACGACCACCGCGCTGTGCGTGCTGCGAGCGCTCGGCTTAACCGCCAACGTGAGCAGCAGCCTCGCGGCGAATCCGATGGCTTTGAAAGAACAAGTCGCAAGAGAGGCGATGCGCCGGGCTTCCATTAGTCCGGGAAACTTAGAAAACGATCCCCTACGAGCTATTGAACTACTTGGTGATCCAATGATGCCCTGTGCGGTCGGACTCACCGAGGGTTTCCTCCGCTCCGGAAAAGAAGTTATTTTAGCAGGCGGAACGCAAATGGGAGCAGTTGCAGCCGCGTTGCGTGCACTCAACGTTTCCACCGGCCTCGTACTAGCTACGACAAAGTACGTCTTTGACGATCGTTCAGCGCAGTTTATGAAGCTAGTTAAGGCATTAGACCTCGATGCGTTTAGCGCTGACCCAGGCTTCTCAAAAAGCTCGGTTGATGCGCTTCAGAAATATGAGCGGGGGGAGGTGAAAGAAGGTGTGGGCGCAGGGGGGGCCATGACCCTAGCTTGTATATGTGGCTACGGTCAAGACGCCTACAGACGGGAGGTAGAGGCGGTCATCAAGCGCCTGTGACCCACATCTGCCAACCACAACACCTGCGAGGCACTTGCAGCGAGATAAAACGACGCTCAACAAACTATAAAAGCGTCAGTTAACAATACTCATAGGATGTTCAACCAAAAACACATCGTTTCAATGCGAGATTTAACGCGCGATGATGTGGACTTTGTGCTGGACTATGCTGAAAAAATGATTCCGTACGCAAAAGCCGGCGTGCGGCTGCTCCAAAGCCGGATACTTGCGCTGCTTTTTTTCGAACCTAGTACAAGAACGCAACTTTCGTTTGACTCGGCGATGAAGCGGCTCGGCGGCTCTACTTTAAGCTTAACCTCGGAAGAGAGCTCTGTACTAAAAGGCGAAACCCTTGC
>JBEKER010000014.1:0-34039 GCA_050013755.1 Halobacteriota archaeon | reverse complement strand
AAACTTAAATAGCTTTGCCGCGCGTTAAAGCCACAAAACCAGCCTTTTGTAACGTACTCCAAGGCATCAAGAAAAAGAGAGCTAAGGCACTGATTAGAGACCCAGATATAGCTTTGACCGCGCCGTTAGTGCATTTCTTGAACCGCGCTAGCATCGCTTAACGTCATGCGCCCCCGTAAGGTGCTTCGATGCGAGGGCCGAATCAAATTCGTAAGTAGTGGTTCCTTCCTGACGCGAACCTGCAGAGTTCCTTTTTGAAAGCTGCACCTCGAGCATCCACGCGGCTACCGTGCCGGTGAGTTGGTCCTTAAACTCTCCCTTCAGTGTGAGGGGTTCTTTGGCGATGAAATACGCACTGAGCTGGTGGATCAACTCCTGGTTTCGTTGACTCTCTAGGCTAATTACCCCGTGGGTGTCTTCTAATCCGGAAAGTCTCGCGCGTGGCTCTTCAAAGGTTGACTCCGAGAGCTCATCTTGTTTTACCGCGAAAGTGACCGTACCACGACCAGCGTGAGGCACCTCATTAAGGCAAAAGGTAACGTCGCCGACGCTTTCAAAAACACGTTCTTGTATTTTAATCACCAGAACAAAATGCGTCGGATTCCTTAAGGCTATTGTAGTCCCATATCAAAAATTAGATTCTTGTAACATGCGGTCGGGCAATCTAGTCGAAGGCAATGAGGCTGAAACTAAAGCGCTTATAACCGTGTGCCTCGTCAAAATCGTCAAGAGTCGGCGTTTCGCTCATATTTTGTGCTTCGCAACTTTCGTTCAGCGGTTGAGCACGCGCTGCCACCTCTCAGTCGCCGAATCGCCTGAACGCAAACTCGGCAATCACAATTCCCGCCACCGCCCACGCGCCAAGTACAATCAGTCCGACCCCAATTGCATTCCAGTCATAGCCGCTGAGGAAGAGCGGCCGCACAGCGAGTACCGCGTAGTTGACGGGATTAAACTTCATGGCGGTCTGCACCCAGTCAGGGGTCAGATTCGCCGGGATCAGTGCGCTCGACAGGAAGATGAGCGGCAGCGTGATCAGATTAGAGACGAATATCAGCGGCTCGACCCTCTTCGCGCGGAGTGCCAGCGCACCAAGGAGACTAGTCAGACCAATCCCCAAGAGGCTGACGAGGACAATTGTCACCAGGATGCCGCCAACGCCGGTCGCTATGGTCGCACCAAGGGCCAGCGAAATGATTAGCACGACCGCCACCTGCAACACCCCCGTCACTGCGACATAGAGCACCGTGCCCAGGATGAGCGAGTACCGATTAACAGGCGTCACTAAGACCTTTTCAAGGACGCCAAAATTGATGTCGTTGAGCAGCGCAAAGCCCGTAAAGTTCGAGTTAAACACCGCGAGCGTCACGATGAGCCCTGGCGCGAAAAACTGCAAGTAGCTACTTGTCGGAAAATCAGGCAGCGCTGTGATGCTTTTGAAAATCTGTGTGAACAGCAAGAGCCATATCAGCGGTTGGATCAGGTAAATAAAAGCGTAAAAGGGAGAGCGCGTGAAGGTGCGCAGGAGCCTCAGCAGCGAGGACCACGTGTCCCGGATAATCGGCATTCCTGTCACCTCCCGCCTCGCGGTTTTACCCCGCCAAGCGCGCCGCGCGCCGTCCCCTTTTCCTCCCGGAGGGTTCGGCCCGTGTACTTGATGAAGACATCGTCCAGTGACGGGCGAGTGAGGGTGATACCCTCCACCGTCACCCCCGCTCCTTCGAGCACGTGCAGGATCGGAGGCACCGCGGAGCTCCCTTCATCGACGTAGACGTTGAGTCCGTCGCTCGTTGTCCGGACGTCCTTGACAAACGATTGCGTCGTGAGGAGCTGTTTCGTCTGCTCAATGGTCTTTGCCTGTTGTTCAGGCTCCTGGAGGGGCAGGGTGAGGGCGACCACGTCGCCACGGATCTCACCCTTCAGTTCGTCAGGCGTTCCTAGAGCGACGATCTGCCCGTGATCGATGATTGCAAGACGGTCGCAGAGCTTGTCGGTCTCCTCCAGGTAATGCGTGGTCATGAGAATGGTCGTGTCCTCTTTTTTGAGTTGGCGGATGTAGTCCCAAACACGAAGGCGCGTCTGCACGTCTAACCCGAGCGTCGGTTCATCGAAAATAAGCAGCTTCGGCTGGTTGATGAGCGCGGTCGCAATTTCCAGACGTTTTCGCATGCCGCCCGAGTAGGTGCCGATTAGCCGGTCTGCCGCATCCGATAACTCCATCAGCTCAAGCACGTCATCGCTCCGGCGCTTGATAGTTTGGGCATCGAGGTGATAGTAGCTCCCAAAGAGCCCCAGGTACTCGCGGCCCGTGGCGTTCTCGTCGACCCCTGCTTCTTGGGAAGAGTACCCGATAATCTCGCGCACCTTACGCGCGTCTTTGGCCAGGTCCAGCCCGTCGATGACAGCACGACCCGAGGTGGGCTTCGTCAAGGTCACGAGCATGCGGATGGTGGTGGTCTTTCCTGCGCCGTTTGGCCCGAGCAGCCCGAATATTTCGCCTTCCTTGATCGCGATGCTGAGGTTATCGACCGCGCGGATCTTACCGCTGTACACCTTTGTGAGATTGAACGTTTCAATAATGTTTTTCATGGGCCCCATTCCTGAGGGATCTTTCCAGCCAACCCGCAGGCGTTTTGCAACAGAATCGCGGCTCTTCGTTCTTCAACGGCCCCCCCATCTAGGCGCGTTGGCACGTTATGGTATGCCTCACCGGAATACGCATGCTGAATGAAATCTTCCTTACGCCCCGTTGGCAAGCCTGAAAGCAAAATGAAAATGCTCACTAATTAATTTTTCCCTTGATAGAATAGTCACGAGCAGGAATGAGTGTATTATCAGGATAAGTAAGCACGCGCATATTCAGTGTCAACGAAAAGCAACTTATTGAATGCAAAGAGCAGTGGCGACGCCACGAAAAATGCTATACCTTATTCCACATACACATTATACCGTGGGTGAGATGTTATTCTGGGCCAGCAGTACGTAAATAAACAGTGGTTTGTGTGGTTAACCTAGAGTTACTTTAGTATCTCTGCGTTCAATCGCCTACGTTTTTCACGTCTAGCGTTGTTGCGCGTCATCACGCCTAATTGTGGCCCGTATGGTTTCTCCAGGATGCCATGCCGAATCCGCATCTATATCTACACGCAATTTATGATAGCGGCAAAAATCAACAATTTCGCATAAATCCTCGAACGATACGCCGTAAGGTTCCGTCGTTATCACATACTCGCCGTCGGGATGCTTGTGCGTAGTCGAGTGGTCAAATATGCCGAGAAAATTGCCCACATCGTCCGCGTCTACCTCTTCTTCGCGCCCAGGTATCCGCACGCGGCGCTTATGCAGTAGTTTACCTAGTTGAGCGCCGTTCGGGAATTTACCGCCCGGGTTCCGTTTTACGCTCATAACTTCGGCATATACATTCTCTAAATCGTCTAATTCTTCGAGCGTTTGAACCGCCTCAATATACCCTGGCGAGGGATTAAGATTATATTGCGTTCTGCGCTCGAGTTTAATATCTTCGGACTTCATGTTTTCATACCTTTTATCATGTAAAATGAGTGGCTTGCCGCTGTTAGTTTGAAAAAAATGTGGGCCACCCCGCCGATCAAGGAAGCTCGAAGATCGCGCCCGTCGTGTCCGCCCCCGTCATGTCGGCCTCGGTGAGGTCAGCGCTGATACAGGTCGGGGCGAGAGGACGATGACACGATCAGTTGCCACAGGCGGCGATTTACGATAACACTTTCGGAAGAATCATTTTTCCGCGGCCCTTTTTATCGCTATGCGCTCTATGACGTTCTCGTACGCGTCTCTAAGCCCGCGGCGAGTGTTACGACTGTCATAACCGCTTGGGTCTTCAACATTTGTCTTATCCTCTAGCTCTTCGATCTCCTTCTTACAGAAGGCTATAACATCCTCTAATATCTCTTCGCAATTCATTTTTAATCCTTTCCTCCGGTTCGAATTTGGCGCTAGAACAAGACGGGCTGTCCAGAGTTCAGGGCCACAACTAGCCTCGCAGCACGATAATCAGCCGCGCTCCAATGAACACGATGGACTATTTTATGGGTACCTTGACGCCCTCAAGTCGTTCCGCGAGCGGTATGGTCACTTTCAGAAGGCCGTTTTCGAACGCGGCCGTTGCCCCTGCCGGATTTACGGTGTGAGAAAGTGTCCAGCAGCCAGCATACTCGATATCGTCTCGAGGCGCCGAGAGACAAAACCCGTTCTCGCCAGCTTCAACTTTGATGTCCTTCTTGTCTGCGCCGGGAAGTTCTACTTCGATTGTGTAGTTTTTCTTGTCGTGATACAAAAATGCATTCGGTGCGACAAAAATGCGTTCTTTTTCAGCCAATCATATCACCGCTTAGAATTCTTTTTAAATGAATAAGTAGCTTTGCCGGGCCTAACACTAGAGAATCTCATTTTGCAGTGGGTGAACGGCTCTTTTATTTTTTTTGCGTGTCGTTCTGTTATGCAATGACCCATGGATTCTGCGGCATCTCGAAAAAGAGGGGCTATATGAGCGTAGATCATCAAAAAGAAACACCTGCTGCTCGATGGAAAGCCCCGAAACGAACCATCTTGCCCATATGTAGGAATCTAATTACATTATTTGCCCGTCGAACTGCTCCGGACGCCTGTATATGCGTCAGACGTCAAAAAAGAGCCGTGAAAAACGGAGCGCCTTCCAAAGGTTGCTGCAGAGCCAATAGTGACGTTCACGACCTCGTAAACACGAACTTGATTCCTAGTTACGCGGCGCTTTTGCCTGTGCTCCACGTGCGAAGCTGTCGTTGCTGTGTCGCATCTTCGTTATCCAGCTCGCGAGCTCTTCAGGACGCTCGTATCGGTATCCCTCCAGCTGGAAACCGAGAGTGTTGTCGTCGCCGACAGCGCGTGGAGGCAAGGCGTCCGGGTAAAAGAAGACGTGATGCCCTGCCTTACGGTACTCGCGGTTGATCGCCCATCCAAGAAACGCGAGCATGCGCCACCCCTGCTCTTTTTGTGCAATCTCTAACGTAACGTACCAGGTTCCTTCTGGCCACTTCCCGAGGTCACGTTCGCTGGGATGTCCACCACAGCAGCACACCGTGGTAACGCACGGAAGGCTGTTAAGCACTTTGACGAGAGGCACAAGGTTCGCATCTATTTCCTCTTCTGGCACGGCATCGTCCTCAGTAGTAGTACGAGTCATGCTTAAGGTGTCTAATCTTTATCTAGGTTACAGCGAGTGACCCGCTTTATGCATAGAATATGGGGTTGCACAATAAGCATCTCTGCAAAGGCCGTTGGTTACGTGTTCTAAGAAGCCTAGCTATGTCCGCACCCTTTGCAAGCTTAACAGCGGGTTTCTTGCATCACGTTAAAAACGCCAGGAACCGCACCCGTAAGCTTCTTGTGTAGTTGTGCCCTGGCCCTCCTTTGTGCTTTGCTCTCTAAAATCCGGTTTCGTTCTTTTTCTGAGTAGGTCGCGAGTGGCCTGTGATAATCCTGATAGTCCCTCCGTCTTGTGCCCGTACTCATCATTTGACCTCTAAGACTTATAGGCAAGCATTCGCGAGCCTTTTTGACTCGTTACCTGAAAATAATATACTCCGTCTCTGTTCTGAAGATTTGCGGCTAGCAATTTCTTTTCGATCAAGCCTACTTGACTATATACTTCTCACGACTTTCGTCTTCCCGAGGAGGGTTCAAATTTTGCTGGCTAGTTTTTCAAAGATTTCCTGCAATAATCAGCGTCATCTAAGCATTGTGTCAGCCCAATATCGCATGTACACATCACACACGTGCTCAGGCAACGGACATCGATAATTGCTGATTCAAAGGACTCGCGTAACGCTTCCCTCGCGTCCGTCTCGCCGATCAAGGAAGCTCGAAGATCGCGCCCGTCGTGTCCGCCCCCGTCATGTCGGCCCCGGTGAGGTCGGCGCCGACACAGGTCGCCTCACTGAGGTCGGCGTTGACAAGTTTAGCGCCTCGCAACACAGCATTAGTGAGGTTCGCCTTGGTGAGATTCACGCCAGAAAGGTCGGCCTCGTTGAATTCAGCCCCGGTAAGATCCGCCTTGATAAGGGTTGCTCGAGTAAGGTCAGCCTCTTCGAGATCAGCCTCGGTGAGGTCAGCCTCGGTGAGGTCAGCTGCGTGAAGGCTCGCTTGGGTGAGGTCAGCTCCTCTAAGGTCAGCTTCGATAAGATCCGCCTGGGTGAGGCCGGCCCCGGTAAGGTACGCCCCACTGAGATCTGGCCGTATCTCCGGGTGCGCCGCTCTCCATTGGTTCCAGACCGATACCCCCTGCAGGAGCATTTGTACGTGTGATTGATTTGCCATGGTAAGTCTTACCTCTGCTCGATTGTGCAAAAGCGTGCGCGTTTGTGAGATATAGTTCTGTCCTTCGAATCGTTACTAGTGACTCAACAACACTGCGCGTTATCATGCTCCCAATGGCGTGGGCAGCAAAAGCAAACAACAAAAAACGACAAATTAATAATCCGTACTTTGTTGCGAGATTCGCGTAAGTGCAATGTAAGCGCAGATTGCAAGAAGGGCGAGCCCTAACTAAAAAGAGTCGTTTCCCTCACAAAAGTGGGACGACTCATTAGATTCGCCCCGCATAGCATTCAGATGTTAATCGCGACCCCTTTTTCTGGAAGAATCACATTGTCGTGGAAGTTCTGAAACACCTCAGGGTGCTGGGTATGCACCCGGATCAGCACTTGCGGCTGCACGGTCTCGACCACGTCTCGTATCTCGTCGTAGTTCAGGTGTCCGGACGCGTGGATTTGTGTATAAGGATAAAGCCCAAAGTGTGTCAGCCAGTTCTCAGCCTTCTTTAGATCAAGTTCCATTTCAATGTCGAACGGCTCACACACGCTCCGGATGTAGCAGCTGCCTGCTTCGGGCTTGACGTCGATTAGCTCCTTCAGCTCGAAGAAATCGCAGCGGAAGATGTACTCGTCCTGATTCTCTCTGATATCTTGTGCTGTCACTGCGTTGGCGTGATCGAGGAACTCACGCTCCCAATAGTCGTAATCTTCGCGTTGTATCTTTTCCGAGAACCGGTCGTCCTTGTAAACGCCCCACGTTTTCCGGGGAATGTACACTCGGAGATCATCATCATCAATTCTCGGTGCTGCAATGCCGGAATCCCTGAAGAGTTCGAGCAGATACGCCTGCTTCAGATTGATGCCCAGCGCCCTGTCGGTTTGTTGGGCGACCTGATAGAAGCTACGCATGCGATCTGTATCCCTCGCCGGGAAATTGACGACAGCAAGACCGTTAGTCTTCTCGACGCGCTCTTTTGTAACTTCCTTGACCCGTTCTTCGCTGTCTGCTTGCGTCGAATTGACGCGTGTGCCCTCACAGATCATGGCGACTGGCTCTATTGCGGCGGCTCGTTCGACGAAACGCTTTGTCTCATCTCCTTTATAGCCGTGGAACCTGAAGTCGCCCGTGTAGACGACGGGCCCTGCGCTCGTGTGTATGATGTAGGCGGTTGCTCCTTCAAGCGAGTGACTTACCGGAAGCGCCTCTGCTTCGATTTCCCCGACGCTGAAGGTAATTCGACTATGTTATACGGCCGAGGCTTCTTCGCCTTCTCGCCATACAACTTCGAGTCTGCGCCCTTGCTGTTTACGTAAGTCTGAAACGATTCCTTCAGCGAGATTAGCTCGCACGTCCCTGTCGAACCCGTCTCATCCAGAGCTTGCACGATATCCCTGGCGCCCTGCGTATAATTTAGCGGAATATCGTCCCTCAAGTAATGGACGTAGGAGCAGTGGTCCATGTGGGCGTGACTCAAGAGGACGCCATCGAAGCTGGGCTCTGGATCAGGTGACAAGTTGCAGTGAGACTGATAGTCACAGCGATATAGCCCACTAAAATCCAGGAAGCAGTCCGAATTCGAGGAGATCTAAGATACCTTTGCACTTGCGGGGCTGCATGAACTCGTCAAAATACTGGTTTGCGAGACTAAAGCTCATGCCGAAGTCGAGAAACAGGCGCGTATCCTGATCTTCGAGCAGTATCTTGTTGCCACCGATTTCGTTGACTCCTCCGTAGAACGTAAGGGAGGACATAGTAATGTTAGCTGCTTAGAAGACGGTTAAAAGCGTTTCGAATGCTAGAAATGGGGAGTTGGCCGACGTAGCCGCTGGGGCGCAGCACATAGCAATTATCGGTGAGGATTGAGGGGATGACGGCCACTTGCGCGCCAAAACGCTCTTTCCGGGCCGAACTTTACCAGACCGATCAGATGCGCTCAATTCGCTGGTCGTTGTGTGGATATGCGCAAAAGAGAAGGCGCGTCGAAGCAAACCGATACTACAGCCCGTTCGAGTGACGCTGCATTGGAAGCCGATAGAAAAAATCTCAGATACGGGAGAGGCAATCGTCGAATCTTACAAGCTTGAAAAAACAACTATTGACGTAGCTGATCGTGACGAGGTCATTCATTGCATTGGCGGTGTTGATTTGCGAAAGTGGGGATTATCATTGTTTTCCGCTTCATCCTGACTCGACTAATGAGCCGGGAAACCTGGCAGCACATTACGAGGTATGCTGGTGATGTCTTTTCAATCTATGCACATCTTTCAGTCACGCGAACACCTCAGGCCCGCGACGCGCGCGAAAAGGCTCAGTATCGTCAAGAGAGCGAATAGCAGACAAACCAATATTAAACATCAGTTACCGCTGCACATTGCTGCGATACTTATTCCTTGGATTGTGGCACGTCACAAAGCCATTTCGCGAGCAAAGTAGTGAGCCACGGTAGTACGAAATACGTAAGCAGGGCAATCTGTATTCCCAAAGAAATAAACAACGCCAGAGGTTGTGGTAAGAGACTAAGAGCAGGATTAAGGAGAGGTGTCATAATCTCAGCCAATATAAAGATGCTCACGGTGAGCAGCAGCACCATCTTCCAGCGTGAAGGGGACGTGGGATGTCGCGGAGTAAACCAGAGAGACAATCCTGCGGATCTGTGAATGTCGGCTGGAGTCTCGCTTATCGCATCAGCGCGGTCGATCAAGGCTTTGCCGGCTGCAGAGTGCTCCCATTGCATCATGCTCTCGTAGCTATCGAACCGAACGATTGTCACGAAGTCCCGGTCAGTGCCGCCTTCCGGGCGCAAAAAAGTTGAGCCAAGATACCCTTCTTGTGCTGCGGCATCGGATGAGATCTCTTTTTCTAGCGCCTCATATGCCTGAGCAAAGCCCGATCTGATTCTGCGCCTGATCACGACCGTTACGGGGCCGGACTCTGAATTCCCCTCAATTCTTGCCGCATCAGTCATGTGGTGTTGTGTACGCGTTTTAACGAGTGTTTTGACCTTCTGCGTGTGCAGTCCCACGATCCGTTGCTCGTCAGCAGACTCTCAACAGCAATGGCAAGGATTCGCCCGATCACACGGGCTGCGTGTGGGGGAGATGCACCGCTATACGTGTGGCATTATGGCCTTCACGTACCGATCGACGACGTCATTGATAATGTCGTCTTTTGAGCTTGTGTTAGGCAGGAGGCTTTGCGTGAGGTCGTGCCGGGCGGTTTCGTAGTTGTCTAGCTGAACGCGCGTATTCAAGCTATACCCCGTCGGAGAGATCATGGCATAAATCTCATAACCGAACCGGGTTAACCCCCCGTCGATCTCAATTGCACTGGCCAATCGGGAACCGGCTCTGGCTGATGGATGCGCGAGAACGATGTTTGGTTCAGATCCGTGTTTCAGCAGTTCCGACCGTACCTCTTCAAATGCCGGATTGATCATCGAATCGAAGAGTGCCGCAACGAGCGACAATTGCTGGGCGTGTGCGCCAGCAGCTTTCTGTCTGTCTTCGACCAGTTTTTGTTCGTAGGCCGCCTTCTTTTGAAAGAGGTCTTCGAGTCTTTCTTTCCAGTCGTCCATAAATATCACCTCAAGTTCGTCCATAGAAATGTGGCGAGCCGTCTATTTAAAGCGCACCTGCTTTCGATGCCCTCCGCTGCGTTGCGCGAGGTTAACAAAAGCCGTGCCATCGACATAGGAGGAGACCTGCCCAAATCAAAATCACGCTTTTTTGCCTCTAGCTCGGCGATCAATGTGCTGCAGCGTCCAGATAATGAAGTGATCCCAACGGCTACAGCGATGCGCTGCAACACGCACCTTCGGGTCACGCGTTATATCTGCCAGCCCCTCCCAAGCTGAGCGCTTCTTTGAGCCACGCAAAGACCTCAGGCCCGCGACGCGGGCCAAAAAGCTCAGAGAACTTGTCGCTGATGAGTTCTGCATCGTCGAGAGAGCTCAGATAGCAGATGAACCAGTACTTCCGGTCTCCAAAGCGGTAGCTAAAAAAGCGGTCCATGTAGATGATATCACTGCAGTAGTATTTGACAAAGCTTCGCCCCGTACAAACGCCGATGTCGAACCCCTTACTCAGTATGATCGACTTGATGTTGAGCTCTTCTCTCGCGTGGTCAAAGCGCTTCACGTACGTGCTGCAGTGAAGCACCGCAACCTCGTCCGCACGGATCGTTTTCACCACGCTGAGCGTTCCTTGTGCGGCCGACCACGACGCTTCCAGCTCGGCATAGGCGGCCGACGGAGCGTAGTAGACGTCGCTTAAATCCGCCGACTGGTGGATGTTATCCTTAGTCAGCTGCTGGATTCCAGACAGCTGAGGCTGACGGCGCTCGTGATCGCCCAACGTAATGCGAAACTCAGTTATGCCAGCTTCGGTCTCCGCCATACCCTGTACGGCAAAAGGCCCGGCTCATACTTAAGGATGTGAGAAAAAAGAAGGAGGAGACGCTCAGTCCTCATCGAGTGAGGCGAGGTCTCCCATGGGCAGTCCGAGCTCTTGCGCCTTCAGCACCCGGCGCATGATCTTGCCGCTTCGTGTCTTTGGGAGGTTTTCCATAAACTCAATCTCGCGCGGAAACGCGTGCGCTGCCAAGTGCTTTTTGACAAACTGCGAGATGTCTTGCTTCAGATCTTCAGACGGCTTCTGTCCCGCCCGGAGGCTCACGAACGCCTTGATAATCTCCCCCCGCAGCGCATCGGGCTTTCCGATAACGCCCGCTTCGGCGACAGCCGGGTGTTCGACCAGGGCGCTTTCCACCTCGAACGGGCCAACGCGTTCTCCTGAGGTCTTTATCACGTCGTCGACGCGTCCCATGAACCAGAAGTAGCCGTCCTCGTCGCGAAACGCGCTGTCGCCCGTCTTAAACCAGCCTGGAATCTCAAAGTAGCTCTTGTACTTCTCCTCATTTCTCCAGATGCCGCGCAAGAGCGCGGGCCACGGCGGCTTGATGACGAGATTCCCCGGCGTGTTCGGAGGGAGCTCATTGCCTGCGTCATCGACGATCGACGCCGTGATGCTCGGAAACGGGCGTCCCATCGACCCTTCCCGAATAGGCATGCACGGATAGTTCGCGATGAGAATCTGACCCGTTTCAGTCATCCACCACGTGTCGTGGATGGGCAGCCCGAATGCCTTAAGTCCCCAGCGTATCACTTCCGGATTGAGCGGCTCACCAACGCTCGTGATGTACCGCAAGCTGTCGAAATCGAACTTGTTCGCGACGTCAAGCCCATCTCTCATGAGGAGCCTGAGCGCCGTTGGTGCGGTGTACCAGATAGTAACCTGATAGTTGTCGATGATGCCATACCACGTAGCGGAGTCAAATCGGCCGCCGTATGAGACCTGCGACGTGCCGTTCAGCCACGGACCCCAACACGCGTACGACGTGCCCGTGACCCATCCCGGATCTGCCGTGCACCAGTAGATGTCAGACTCGGTGACGTCTTGCACGAACCGCGTTGTGATGTAGTGGCCGATCATCGCATTCTGGGCGTGTATAACCCCTTTGGCTTTGCCGGTCGTTCCTGAGGTGTAGTGCATCATCACAGGGTCTTCCCGGTCCATCCATTCCGTTTTATGCGTTGATGAGGCTCCCTTCATCTCCTTCTCGAAGCTGATGGTGCGGTCGCCGGTGAGTTCGACACCGTCCGATTTTGCAACGATCACGTACTCGAGCTCAGGAAGGCTATCCACGATCTCGTCGACGCTCGATGCTTTGAGATCAGGAGTGGTAACCAAGGCCTTAGCGCCGCTGTCTTCCAGCCGGTCCATGACGGCTTCTGCCCTGAACCCTCCAAACAGCGGCCCCCAAACGGAACCGTTCTTGACTGTGCCAATGGCCGCGATGTAGAGCTCAGGGTAACGCCCCATGTACGTGAAGACACGGTCACCCCGGGCGATACCGAGACTCTTCAAAACGTTGGCGAACTGGTTCGACAACAGCTTTAACTCGAGAAATGTGTACTTGCGTGCGCCGTCAGGACCATCAGAGTAGAGCGCTACCTTGTTCTTCCTCCACCCCTCGGCGTGCCGGTCAATCGCTTCGTGCGCGAGGTTCACGCGGCCTGTCTCGTACCACGTAAACTCTTTTTCGACATCTTCGAAGCGAAATTCGGCACAGGCTTGCTCATAGCTCGGCATGTTGCCTGGCCACTGCTTCTCGATGATCTCTCGATCATTCACGGTCTTGATAGTCCATTCGTAATCCGCTCGGTTTGCCAATGTCCCACCCCTTTTGAAGACCACTTTCGTTCAGCTTCAAAGGCTAAATCGTGCAAATGTCATTATTAATGATGGCTTATGCTCGCGCTGTTTTTATTTATAATTTGTGATGTTAGTAACGAACGCGTTAGCAGCCCGTCGGCAAGCGCGGCGGGCCGCAATGGGCGCCTAATAAAATTGAATCCACGGTATCTGCGGAAAAATACGTCGGACAGGTGGAGCGTTACTGCACCGTGGTCGTCACCTGGTTTTGCGCGAGTGTTTTTGGCAGATTCTTGATGCTATCCCCTGCGTTAAGGGTGTTTGAGGTGATGACGGCCAGCAGGTCAAACTGCTGACGATTATCGTTCCCGTGCGTATCGAAATACACGTGGTCGGCGTACGTGCCGTTGACGTAAATAAGCGGGACGTCTTGCACAATCCACGTGCTGTTCCCGGTAGGCCTCACCAGCACGTAGAGGTGCGCATTCCTCTCCATTCCTGAGAACGTGCCGGTGAGGTCGGCATAGCCGCGCTGCACCGTGGCAGGCACGCTCAGCGTTACTGATGCATTTTGCGTCTCCGGCTTAGGGGACGCACTTGGGGTGGGGGTCGGAGCCCTCTGCACTTGGAAGGTCGTCGTCGCGTGCGACGCGGTGTAGTCGGGATCCCCGTCAAAAGAAGCCGTGAGAACGTGCTTGCCGATCGATAAGCTCTGAGTCTCAGGTATGGTCAAGTTCAACGCCGCGTACCCCCATATAGTACTCGTCGTCTTTTTGTCTACGTTGTCGATAGACCAGCGGATCGCCTTGTTGTCCAAGCCTTGGCCGTGCGTCACGTTGAGCTGACACGTAAACGTCGCATACTCGCTCTGGTT
Organism: Halobacteriota archaeon; assembly: GCA_050013755.1. Taxonomy (GTDB): domain Archaea; phylum Halobacteriota; class Bog-38; order Methanoflorentales; family Methanoflorentaceae; genus Methanoflorens. The sequence goes on along the minus strand of JBEKER010000014.1, from coordinate 20,626 downwards.
GACGTTTGGTGGCGCATTGATCTTCAGCGTTGTCGTCGCCGCTGAGGTTGTCAACGGCGCGTTCGTGTGCGCTTGTTCCAGACAGCCCACGGAGACCGCGATAAGCAAAATCGAAGCTAAAACGACAAAAGGCTTCAGCATCATCTATCATTCTCCCATTTTAGGAGATAAAGATTATGAAGGCCTCGGCAAGCAACATGCTTTATGTAGGTGGACGGAGAGTCTTGACGTGAGTGAGAGGCTCAATCCGTGGGCTACTGAGCAGCGCTGACAGAGTATGACGCAGACCAAAAGGCCTTTTGAGGTGTTGTCGCGCAACATCGGCAAGAATGTCAAGGTGCGGTTGAAGGGCGCGCAGGTTTTCACAGGAACGTTTCTGGGGTACGACCCGCACTGGAACATTTCTCTCGATGGAGCTGAGCAGTGCAGAAATCACCGACGCGTGGCGTTCGGTAAGCTCATTCTGCGCGGCAACAATGTGTTATATGTCTCTGAACTGGACAAAGACTAGCGCACTGCGCTCGGTTATATGTAAGGCTGTTCTGGACATGGATCTTCCCGATGAAGCAATGCGGTTGCTCAACGAGCGTACTGCGACGACGACGCTCGCAACGACTGCCCTCGACGGCACGATCAGCCTCGTAAATATTCGAGGAGTGAAGGCGCCTGAGGCAAACATCATTGTGCTCGCCCAGCCGGGAGGGGCACAAATCGACAAGGAGCTCATGCGCCATATGGAGACCAGCAGCCTGGTATCCATCTTGTGCGTCTCAACAAGCGGAGAGCGTGAGATCGCCTATCAGGTCATCTGCTCCGTTATAGAGTTCCAAACTGCCGGTCCACTGTATGAGAAGTTCCTCGATGAATTACGGGCACGTACCGTAGACCTTAAGGGAGTCTGGGTCCTCGAACCGGCTGACGTCCTTGATCGCTCTTCTAATTTAGGCACTAAAACTCAAGCGACGTAGCGAGCAGCGTGGCGCAGCGCGGTCGCGCTGTCAGAACGGAGACAACGCACCTGATTAAAAAAAGAGAGAGGTGATGGGCATGCCATCACCAGCCGTGCCGCCTAAATCGCGTCGTGGTCTCGCTCGCCCGTTCGAATCCGCACGACCTGTTCGACATCCATTATGAATATCTTGCCGTCGCCTATTTCGCCCGTGTGTGCCGCTTTCGCTATGGTATCGACCACCTTGCTGGCAGCACCGTCGGGGACTACGATGTTGATTTCCAGCTTCGGCAGCAGGTCGATCGCGTATTCGCGTCCGCGATAGATTTCGGTAATCCCCTTTTGCCGGCCGCGGCCTTTCACTTCCGTGACGGTCAAACTGGGACAGCCGATATCGTCGAGCGCCTCCTTGATGACCTCGAGCTTATTTGGTCTGACTATAGCCATGATTTTCTTCATGTTCCACCTCTGTCAAATCTTTGCTAATGCATACGCGCCCGAAGGCTATATGTGATACGCAGCCTCCTCGTGCAGCGCCTGATCCAAGCCCTGGGCCTCTTGAGCCTCGCTCACGCGCAGCCCGATGGTAAGGTCGAGTGCTTTAGCGATGATCAACGTAACCACGAAGGAGTACGCAAACGTTGCGGCCACCGCTATGGCCTGTATCCCCAGCTGTGCGGGATTGCCGTACGCAAGGCCGGTTCCCGCCGCGTTAATAAGCGGACTCGCGAAGATCCCGACGGCCAGTGCACCCCAAATGCCTGAGAACCCGTGCACGCCAAACACATCGAGCGCATCGTCGTAGCCGAGCCGCGGCTTGAGGTAGGAAATCGCCGTGTATGACACAATGGAGGTGACGAAACCGATCACCATAGCAGCGGGGATGTTGACGAATCCCGCCGCCGGAGTGATCGCTACCAAGCCCGCGACAATGCCTGAGGCCGCGCCTAACATGGTCGCTTTGCCGAATCGAATGTATTCGATCAGCATCCACGAGAGCATGCCCGCAGCCGCAGCAGTGTTCGTAACGATGAACGCTGAGCCGGCGAGCGACCCGGCAGAGAGCGCGGATCCAGCATTGAAACCGAACCACCCAAACCAGAGCAGACCGGCACCTATGATAGCATATCCGAGCTGGTGTGGCAGCATACTTCGTTCTTTTCGGCCTCTGAGCACTAAACAGAGGGCTAACGCCGCAACGCCGCTGTTGATGTGAACGACGGTGCCACCAGCGAAATCAAGGGCGCCGAGTTGTGCGAGCCAACCACCGCCCCACACCCAGTGAGCGACAGGAAGGTAGACAAAGGTCGCCCATAGCGGAACAAACAGCATCCACGCGCCAAACTTCATCCGTCCGATGATAGCGCCCGAAATAAGTGCTACGGTAATCGCCGCGAACGTCATTTCGAAAGCCGCGTAAACGCTCGTTGGTATCGACCCAACCAACGTATTCGATTCTACCACATTATGGAAGAAGAAGTCTCCTGGAGCGCCGATAAATCCGTGCACGTCAGGGCCAAACACCAAGGGGTATCCATAAACGAACCAGATGATGCTCACCACCGCGTACGCAGAAAAAGACAGGAAGAGGGTATTTAAGACGGTCTCTTTCTTTACGAGCCCGCCATAGAACAAGGCCAATCCAGGAATCGTCATCAACATTACGAGAGCCGTAGACATGAGCATCCACGCGGTATCTCCCGAACTGAGAACGGCAATAACCATGTGTTCCTCCGTGTTCGAATAAACGAATCTTACCTGTGCGGAAAGTAAGAAGTAGGAAACCTACTTCCGTCACCCAATTTTATTAAACTGTATAAAAGCATTTCTATTAGCGCCGGAGGACGTGAGCGCTAAAAAACGCAAAGTTCTATCGTTCAGAACGAATTTGGCGGGCTAGACCGGCGCGTCGAATGCCAGCCAAACTAGTTTTGTGGTGCGGTCATCAGTTCCCAGACGTGCTCACTGATATACGGAATATGCTCGACCGTCTTCAGATCTTCTGCGCCTATCTTGTGCCTCGTGTTATAGGCGTAGTCGAAAACGATGTTGGTGAGGTCATTCTCGAGTTCAGCGGCGAGGTGCGCAAGCTGCGGCAGTTCGTACCGTAACGCTGGGGTTAACGCGACGCGAATTGCCGGCAAAAGTCCTGCATCGTCCACGAACAGAAGTGAATCGTCGATGCAATAGCCGCGTTCAGCGCAAAAAAGCCACGCGTAATTCTGCAGCTCCTTCTTCATTTCCGAAAGGACCGCTTTAAAGAGCTGCCTTAGTTTCTCTACCTTCATTCTGGTTGCCTCGGTGGTAAGTTATTGGCAATTTAGCACCGCCACGTATTTAGGTTTGAGCCAATTTGAGCGTAAGCAACCGAGACAAAACCAATGATAGCGCGAGCTACGAAGCTTTCGCACTCGAAAAAGGCGACGTTGCCCTCGCTGGCAGACGCGAAGCACCGACCTTAACCGTCTTTGCTACTCGTGTCGAGCTCGCTGTGCTCGGAACCGACCTGCTGGGCGAGCTCGGTGAGCTTCTGGAGCAGCAAAACGTAGCCATCGCGCATCGCGTCTTGGAGACCATCACGCACGCCCACCTGATTATACTTGTACGCCACGAACCGTTGCCAGTCTCGTTCGAGATACAACTGATCATCTGACACCGACGGTGCGGCGACCACGCGTTCGTAGCTTTTGGACTCTTCAACGTACTTTTCAAATCGCAAAAACTCTTCGACGAGCTGATTAAGGTCTATTTCCGGGTTCATCAAGCATGATCCTGTATACTTTGTATATAACCTTCGCTGCCGTCGAACTGCATGGTACGCACTATGGACCGTTACAGCAACGCGTTTAGCCAATCCGCGCATAGCGCTGTTTCCATTGGAGTGCGGCGTTGGCGCTTGGGTGCTCCCTGCGCGCGATCTGCCGCTATGGGGACTATGACGCTGTTTTTTTGCATTCTAAGCAAAAGAAAAGGTTTAAGTAGGAGCTAGAATCCTATTACGAGAAATGAATTGTCAAGCATCGACCATTGAGACTGAGCTTTTTGGGCTAGAATTTGAGGAAGATTTTGAGACTTTTCTGGATCTCATTGACCTCAAAAACCCGAACTTTTCTCGATACGTAAACGAAACGAAGATCGACTGACGGTTAACGACGCGCGGAGCTATTCCCGTGTAGTACGTCGAGCTTGCGTACGTGCTCGGCGCTTCAATTTTGGTGCACTAGAAACGAAGCTGTAGCACCGACGCGCAAATCAGAGCTAACGGGCACTCGAGGCTTGGCAAGAACCTTCAAACGGCACTCGCGGTGGAATTGGTTGAAGCCGTTCCCTCTGGCACACCGGTCGCGGTAACCTGCAAAAACGAAGAGGCCGTGCTGCTCTCGTAACTTTGGTCCCCGTAGAAAGTTACCCGCACCTGATGTGCTTGGATACCTAAGTTGTCGACATACTCGCTCGTCAGGTTCATCATCGTGACTCCACTCTCAACTTGACTTTTTCCGACTGACGCACCATCAATGAACCATTCGACTGTCTTGCCATCCAAGGCCCGCCCGTTCCCATCCTTCAAGGTCGCTTGAATCGACACCGGCTCGTCGAGCGCCGTCAGAGCCGAACTCACGGAGATTTGCGATGCTTGGAGACGGTTTGATCCCTGGCTACTTGCAGTTTGATTCGGCGCACTGCCCGTGCAACCGCTGACGAGGCAGCAGCACGTTAAGATGCACAGCGTTAGCAGGACAGCCTTCCGCACGCTTGCTACGAAGAGCGCGGAAGACATAAAGCTTCCTGTAACGACCGTCGCCGTTGTGGCGGTTCACCTTTCGAGCGTCCACAGACAGGCGCGCTAAAGCCTCAGCCGGCTTGCAATTTGCGCTTCATTCATGTCAGCTTACGCAGTTGGCGCGTTCAGCCCCTCAAATTCTTTCGCTATCCTGCTTGGGATCATGATACATCGTTTTTCCGTGTCATGCGGCAGACCGATGATTATCTCTCCGCTATCGAGCGTGGCGAGAACGTCCAATACGCCTGTTTCGATCGACAAATTCGACCAAGCCAGAACGTACCTCTCGAAACCGTCGAGTTGCTTGACGTTAATTACGACTGTTGGCACATGGACTGAACCGTGTTTGGCAAGATCTGCTGCCTCGTCGATGTCGTCTTGGACGACTTTCCCAACATCAATGTCGCCTATCTGAAGTCCATACTCAATCAAAGCCGCGATGATAAGCAGCTTCGTCAATCGACGCCTACTCTCAGCTAATCTGTTTCGTCTGGTACTGCCTGCCATGCGAGTCCTCCGCTTGGTCGGTCAACAACGTGCGAAACCCTCACGAATCGTGAAGCTCCTGCCGTGCTTCCTGGGTATTCGCTCCATTATAGGGTTTAGAAACCAATAAGTATTACTCGGCCACTTTGATAAGCGGCGCAGAAGCCGAGGGGTAATCATGCGAGAAATGTCATATTACGAGCATCCTTTGGAGTACAAAAAGATTCTTGACGTTAAGAAAACGGCAACACTTAACAAATCACTTCGTGAGGGTATGGGGTCGATGAAGCAGATCCGGGCAAGCCTCGACATGCTCAACTTCCTCCCAGCTCAACTGTATCTCTTCCCCTTAGACTCAGAAGAGCTAGTTAACACAAGCACCACGATAGGAAAACGCTCAAAGAAGCCAATTCTGCTCGAAACGCCAATAATGATCTCGGGAATGAGCTTCGGCGCACTAAACAAAGAACAGAAGATCGCCCTCGCGAAAGCGTCGACGCTTGCAGGAACGGCGGCAAATACCGGCGAAGGCGGTATGCTCGACGAAGAGCGAGAATCCGCTAAGTACCTCACACTGCAATACTCGACCGGCCATTTTGGCGTCTGGGATGAACGGCTTAAACAAGCCGACATGATCGAGTTTCGGATCAGTCAGTCTGCGTACCCTGCCACAGGGAGCCTTGTTCCGGCCAGGAAAGTTACCGAGCTGATCGCAAAGACACGCGGCATTTCTGTCGGCTCCGACGCGCGAAGCCCCGCGCGACATTTAGATGTTAATAGCGCCGAAGATCTCAAGCAGAAGATAGATACGCTCCGAGACACTGCAGAGGGCAAGCCAGTGGGCATCAAGTTTGCGGGCGGACACGTCCAGAAAGACCTCGACGCAATCGTTTATGCTGAGCCCGACTACATCGTTGTTGACGGGTTCGGAGGGGGCAGCGGCGCCCCCCCGGGCCATATCCGAGATAACTTTGGGCTCCCCCTCATCAACTTCTTGCCTCGGGCTCATCATTATCTCAAGGAGGTTGGGTACCGCCAACACGCAGAGCTCATTGCAGCAGGAGGGTTGCGCACGTCCGGTGATTTTGCAAAGTGCCTAGCTTTGGGAGCGGACGCGGTCTACATTGCAACAGCTGCGCTCTGGGCAATGTCCTGCGAATACTACCGCATATGTGAAACCAACCAATGCCCCACCGGCACAACGACGCAGGACCCCGACCTCGTCAAGCGATTCAACATTGATCGCGGCGCGCGGAAGCTCGAGAATTTCATTCGCGTTTCAACGTCGGAGCTTGCCGATATTTCAAGGGCGGTAGGCAAGGATGACGTGCACAGGCTGGACGTGCAGGATTTGGTTGCCCTAACCCGCGACACGAGTGAACTGTCAGGTGTGACTTACCCCGCAATGACGTGATTCTGCTCAGGCCTCAAAGGTCGCCACGATGCCGAAATCGCGTCACGCGCAAGCGCACAATTCAGAGAGCTGCGGTTGTATGTCGGACACAGAATTTAGGGAGGCCTTAGCGCGGCAATTGTTGTCTGTGCGCCAAAGATGAGATCGAGCTTCTTCTGCGTGCAATCTTTAAATAGTCACAGCTGCTAGGAGAAACTGGACATTGGGCTCCGCACGATAAGCTTGTAGCTGTTTAGCACGGAGGCAGCGAGCTATCGGCGTTTAGCCGACCAGAAAGGAGGCGCAGCAGACGTGAGTGGTGAAACGGCAGAAGGTGAGCCTCAGCGGCTGGTGGCCGACGTAATCGTTGAGCAGCTCGTTGAATGGGGCGTAGAACAGGTTTACGGAATTCCCGGCGAGACGTCGCTTCAAATCGTTGATGCGATCAGGAGAAGAAGCGACCAGATACGCTTTGTGCTTGTGCGGCACGAGGAAGTCGCCGCATTCATGGCGTCTGCCTATGCTAAGCTCACCGGCAACTTAGGTGTCTGCCTTTCAATAGCCGGACCAGGAGCGACGAACTTGGTCACGGGGCTTTATGATGCAAAAATGGACCGCGCTCCGGTGCTTGCCCTCACCGGACAAGTTGGGCTGCAGTTCTTGGGCTTGGGGTCGTTCCAAGAGATCGATCAGCACGCCCTCTTTGAGGCAGTGGCCGATTTCAATGAGGTTATTGACGCACCAGAGCAAGTAACCGAGCTTCTTACCGTAGCCATGAAGCAAGCGATTGTTGGGCACGGCGTCTCTCATTTGGGCATACCAACGAACGTGCAGACGCTCCCCGTGCTTCCCAACGTGAAAACTAAGCCGAAAGGAGGGCGATTGCCCGATTTGCGACTAATGCCTCATCCTCAGCTGATTGCTGCTGCAGCGGAAGCGATTGATGCGGCGCAACGGCCGGTCCTGATCGTTGGATACGGCGCTCGCGGACAAAGAGACTCCGTCTTGCTACTAGCGGAAAAGATCGGTGCTCCAGTCGCCACGACTTACAAGGCCAAAGGCATCATTCCGGAGGATCATGTTCTCGCCCTAGGCGTGATGGGGAACATCGGCACCGATCCCGCGAAGAGGGTTGTGTTTGGCGCGGATTTGCTGGTCACTGTTGGATGCTCCTATTCAGATAACACCGCCGTGCCGTCGTACATACCGCAAGTTCAAATTGACCTCGAGCCAATCATGATTGGGCGAAAGTTCCCGGTGAGCGTCGGACTCGTCGGAGACGCGGCGATGGTACTGCCTGTATTGCACGAGAAAGTGACTGATAAACACGCAGGTGGCTACCTAGATCAGGTAGCCCGCGTTAAGAAACGCTGGGAGCAAAAAAAGCAGCAAGAAATCGCTTCAGACGCATCCCCTGTGCGAGGGCCACAAATAATGGACGCGCTGCAAGAGGTTGTCGAGCGCGATGCAATCATTGCAAACGATGTCGGAGATAATACACTGTGGTTTGCGCGAAACTTCGTGGCAACAGATCAAGAAATCTTAATATCCGGATATGTCGCCTCTATGGGGTTTGGCCTGCCCGCAGCGCTGGCTGCACAACTCGTGTGTCCTGATCGCCAAGTGGTCTGTACGACCGGCGACGGGGGCTTCACGATGGTAATGGGCGATTTCGCCACGGCTGTCGTTAACGAGCTGCCGCTAACCGTTGTATTGCTCGACAACGCCAAACTCGCCATGATTGAACACGAGCAAGATGAAGCCGGCGTCCCGCATTTTGCTACTGATTTGCACAGGATCGATTTTGCGCGCTATGCAGATTCCTGCGGAGGGGAAGGATTTACGGTTGACGACCCTCGAGATCTAAGGGAGGCACTGAAAAATGCCCTTTCTGCGAAAAAAGCGACGCTTGTCGACATAATGACTGATCCCCGGCGACGATGGGCGTAATCCGTGGGGTGTTGGATACCGCTGCGGTCCTGGAAAAGCGGTTGAGAATTGGGGCTTGCATTCGTCTCTTCTTAGGACGCTTGCCCGACCAGCGTGCTGACGTGCCCAAAACACGGCGACGACGATAGCGAGATAAGCCTCATCTGAATCATGGTGGGCCTGAAAGCGTGGCGCAGTTTCGAAATTTGTATTCGCCTAGCTTTAACAGCCAGCGAACGAGACTGCAACTGTATAGATCGAAGACCTCAGCTGTGAAACAGAGCGAAACTAGAGATGGACGAGGCCACCGAAAATAGTCCAAGCCACAGCAGCTGATGCCAGTGGCCCAGCGCAGCTCAGATCATGACAAATTCCCCGAATTTCTTTTCTCCATTGTGCGACGTCACTTTCATGTCTTTAACTATTGCAGCTCGTGGGCCCTCTCGCAACCTCTCAATAAAACGCTCGAGATCCTGTTCAGCGCCTGATGCTACCACCCTCACATTTCCGTCAGGTAAGTTTTGTACAGAACCAGTGAGGCCTAATTGATCAGCATATCTCTTAGTATAGAGGCGGTAGCCAACCGCTTGTACATAGCCAGACACAAGAATCTCTACAGTTTTGTGCATGTGAATAAATGGATAGGCAATTTTAATTAATGCTTTGCCTTATAGAAAGCTGCGAGTGCGAGGCGTTAAAATGTCACGAGCCATTGTTTTGCTATCAGCAGGCTTGGATTCGGTAGTGTCCTTCAAACTCGCGCGTGATTCCTATGACAGTATTAAGTGTCTCACGTTCGATTACGGTCAGAAGGCGCGCAGCAAAGAAATCGAATTTGCTTCCAAAATATGCGCGACGTACCGCGTGAGCCATCACGTCATCGAATTGCCGTGGTATGCAAGTTTTGAGGGAGCACTCACCGATAACAACGAACTGCCACAGCTCACCAAAGAGACGCTCGAAGACTATTCGGCAGTGCGTGAAACTGCAAAAGCCGTATGGGTGCCTGCGCGAAATGCGGTTTTTCTTTCAATTGCGACAGCATTTTGCGAAAATTATCGATATGAAAACGTTGTCGTCGGATTTAACAAAGAGGAGGCTGAAACGTTTTCGGATAACTCGGCCGATTTTGTGACTTCATTCAACCATGTGTTGCAATATGCCACTCTAAATCAAGTAGAGGTTGTTGCTCCGCTTATAGAATACAACAAAACAGAGATCGCGGCACTCGGCTTGCGCATCGGAGCGCCCCTCGAATGGTCATGGTCCTGCTACGCCGCCGAAGACGTTCCGTGTCGTGTTTGCGAGTCCTGTCTCCGCAGACGCCGCGCCTTTCAGGACTTGAAGAAAGAAGACCCGCTGCTAACACGGCTGGGTGCTATCTAATTCGCGCTCGCAAAAATGGTAGTAACAGCGAACGTTTTTGAAGTATTCAATTCGATGCAAGGAGAGGGACCTTATATCGGAACGCGCCAAGTTTTCGTCAGATTCCAAGGCTGTCCGCTTACGTGCGTTTATTGTGATTCAACATCTGCGAGACCTGTCGAGAGCGAAAGTCGAGTGAGGTGCAGCACCGCTGATCAACTTCAGAATCCGATTTCAGCGAACAATCTCGCCAAAATTGTTGAAAGCTTGTGGACCCCAGCGACAACGCATCTCAGCTTGACTGGCGGCGAACCCTTGTTATATACCAATTTCATCTTAGAGCTCGCGCAACAGCTGTCCAAACCTCTTTATCTTGAGACGAACGGAATGGATTCACGCGGTGCGATGCGCCTTAAACACGTGGTGGATGTTGCCGCATGCGATGTAAAACTGCCCGAACACGGTGCTAGCCCCTCCTATCATCTATTGCTTCGGGAAGAGCTACGCACTATAGAAGCGTTCTACCTTTCGCAAACTGACGTTTTTGTCAAAGTCGTTGTGCTGAAGCAAACTTCGAGCGAGATGATTGACTTCGTTGCGCAGCGCCTCGCGGGTATCAGCACCGATCTACTGCTGGTGCTGCAGCCAGTTGCACATACGCTTAGCGCTGTTCCGCCGGATGGCAGGCAGCTCTTTCGGCTGATGGACGTCGCTGCTAGGCATTTAAGTCAGGTAAGGATCATACCGCAAGTGCACAAACTACTGGGGCTGGCGTGAAGCGTATGCTGACGGACCACTGGGAATATCCACGTGCAGAAGATAGAGACAGCTACAGCACCCCCTCAACAACTGAATTTGCGGCGGCTGCTCTGGCAGTAGATCGATTAATAGAAAAAGCGCGACGTTTTTATCAATCGGGCGATTACGAAGAAGTCATTCTAAACGCTCACCGGATTAAAGAATTGTACCAGCTCTGCCTCCAAGATGAATATAGGAGTCGAGGACGCTTTGGTTTCAACCCAGCCTTGCGAACTCAGATAGAGAAAAACTCGGACTCGCTAGATTACTGGTGGGAATCGGGCATCATCGCTTTTCAGAAGATTAAGATCACCCCCGAAATCGCACGAATTGCCTTGACAGTGTCAGAAGAGATGCGTGATTATATCGCGACTTATGTCAATGACCGCACCGGGGCTGCATCATATTCAACGCAAGCTACTCGCGACCGCTCCTCTTATGACGCCCGCTATGACACCGAGCGGACTAGCGCCCCCCGCCCCGCCTATCCGGTCTTTAAAGGCGGATTGGACATAGATGATAAAGAGCTCTTGTATTTAGCCCGTCCCAGTATTTTGGGTTGCACGCTGAAACATAAAGGACTTGTGCTGCTACTAGTGGTTCTCCTTTTCGGGTCTTTTTTTGTCCAGAGCCTCATAAACGTCAGCTTGATCGCAACCGCCCTTAGGGGGGCCGCAGTGCTGCTTTTTCTCTTCGTCGCCGCTCGAACCGCCCTTACCGTTTATTCGGAAAGATATGGGATCACCTCGCGTGATATATCCATCGAAAAAGGCTTTTTTTTGAAGAAGACAGCAGTTATCCCAATCAATCAGGTTGCGAAGCACGCAAAGCAACAGAGCTTCTTAGAAAGGCTACTGAGGACGGGAAATCTTATTATTAAGACTGCTAGTGGTCATATTATGGTGTTTAAGGAGATCTATGATCCAGAAGAGGTGGCTGCTCTAATCGCTGAGTTGCGTGGAGGCACCTGGTCGGTCAAGAATGATCGAACCTCGATGCCGCTTCGATAAGCTTGCGCACCTTCGCAAGTCGATACCCGAACAACCTAAATCCTATCTGGTCTCGTCTCGTGAAAGAGAGGTTGCCGCCAGCAGCGTGTGGATGCCCACCTCCGTTAAAAAGCATTGCGATTTGATTACTCACCGGAGCGACCGTTCTGATTGAGAATACACCATTCCTTCGCAAAATGATCTCCGTAGTTGAGTGATATTTGTCCCTAAGCCTCGCAGCCACATCGCTTGTGTAACCGCTGCTGGTCGTGACCGCTGTACTACCGAGCAGAACCGACTTTTGGATCGCTTTGCTGATGGCTTCGCTCTTCCGACCGATTTGAAGCGTATACATTGCTTCGATCTCGGCGTCTGCAAAAGCCCCGCGCGACAGTTTTAGTGCTATCTCTTCTCGGGACTTGTCATCACTTGTCGCAGTAGAGAGCACTTCAGAACGTGGGTCGTTGTTGATCCAGAAATCTCTGTCTCTCCCTATCGCTGCGATTTCCTTGGCGATCAAATCGCCATCTAGTAGGTCCGTATATACGATTTCGCACGCACATAGTTCGCGATCGACGCGTAAGTAGTCGACAACGCTCTTGATATCTTCGAAAAAACGCTCATCCCACACGTGATGGTCGCGCCACTCAATGCGCCATCCTTTGTTTTTCAACCGTGCAACAACTTCAAGAGCGCTTGTTCTCCCCCCAAGATCAGAAAGGCACAACGTCAGGTTCGCCGTTTTTTCGGCCTGAGCGAGAAGCTCCAAGTAGGAGCTGTAATCTTGTACTGACGAAAAGATCGTAAACACATTTCCATATTTTCGCTTAAAAAGTGCGTCACAGCATACCGCGTCTAGATCAGTGTGCGTCAAGTGAACTATGTGCCCGTCAAAGTGGCTCAGGCCTCTAAGAACCCGTCTGCTAACTCTTGCGCACATGAATCTAGGACTCCGCGCTGTTCAGCAAAACCAAGGACCTCTTACACATTGGGGGACGAACCTGACGGCTTGCGTTGCTTTACCTGCTTGGGAATACTGCGTAACCAAGATTGTGGCTTCTGACGAGTGGTTCTGCGAGATGGCGTCTCGCAGACGGGGTGACCTCATACGCGCCAGGCGCAACTTCTCTCGTTATCGATATTTGGTCTCTAAGTCGAATGTGCGTGACCGCCTTGCACTTTGAGCACTTGTATCCCTTATCGCGCCCGAGCGACTTCATACTTTTGTCGCAGCAGAGAGGGTTCCCGATTTTATATTGATCGCAGAGTTCCACAACTCGCAATTTCTCTAAGTGCAGGCAGTTTTTAACGTAGCTGCCTTGAACCACCACCTTGTCGCCGACACGCAAATCGCGGACCGTGGTTCGGAATTGCTTAGTGGGTTCAAATGCGACGCATAGTAGCTTGCCGCCGTTGTCTCCAACCACGACAAAAGTATGCCCCCCCGTGATTGTCCACGGTGCGCCGATCACCGCTGCAGTGACCTTGTAGGAGCACCCTTCTTCCAACTCTCGAATTTGACTGGGCCGTACGTGTGCATCTGTCCCCTGATTGGTCCTGTAAAGCGTTAGATACTCAAATGGCTCTGAGATAATCTTACTGTGCGCTGCGAGTATTTGGTAGGGGTCATCTCCCCTGATTCCATAAAGTACAGGATCTGCAGAGTGCGGGGCACAGATGACCGTTTCATCGTTTCGATCGAGCGTGTCCCACGTGTAGGGGTAAGTAGAAGCGTCGGCATGCCAAACTGATTGCACATTTATATGACGTTTTTTTGCAAAATTCTGCTCAAAACGATACGCAACAAGTTCGTACGAAGAGCAGCTTTCAACAGTCGTGCCTATTGCAGCAAGCGCCCCTATTAAGCCTCGGCCGCTCTTAAATGATAAAAAATCCAGCCTGTGCCTTTCGATCAGTCCGGTTGCCTCTTCCAAGCAGAGCTCGGCGTGCACAGCGTCGCGCGCGAAGCGCTGGATATCTGCTGGAATTGCGTCTTCATCAAAAAAAACAGCCCCAGGATGTGTATTGTCATCATCAAGGTGCGCCATTCGTTCGATGTGCTTTCGCACGATATCTTGAACGTCATACGAATGCTTGATCGAGATACAAATTGAGGCGTTTCCTCTGGTCTTAAATCGTATTGTCGGATTGAGCCGCACTAAACGAAGCTGAATGATCTCGTTAAGCTCTTGCTCCAGCTCTTTCTTTAACAAAGTGCACAAGTAAGTAGTGCACATCCCCCGCTTAGAATCAGTATCGTCGATTCCGATAAGCATGCCAGCAAACGCCTCATTTTTTTATCGATAGAAGTATATAAGTATCTTTTTGAACATATTATCTGAGGTAGGGTAGATCTGCAAGCTCTAGCGGCTTGTAATCACCTAGGAGAACCCTGATAATGCGCCAGGATCTGTTAGCGGATCAAGCTGCTAATGTGCTGCACACGGCAGGCTTCGTAACGTCGAAGAGATGTGACGTTCGCTCTCGATGCTTCGACATCACTGCTAGGCGGGGCTCAATTCTACTTTTCTTGAAGATGCTGTCAAATATCGACGGCCTAAGTGAAGAAACAGCCTTTGAACTGAAGAAGCTAGCGGAGTGCTTCTATGCCTCACCTTTGCTTGTCGGCGAGAAAGCTCGAAATCATGAACTCCAGGAGGGTGCGGTGTATGTGCGTTATGGGGTCCCCGCTGTTAACGTTGACACGCTTTCAGATTTCTTCATAGATGAACTTCCACCGCTCATTTACGCCGCTCCCGGCGGACTATACGTGAAATTGGATGAGGCTGCACTGTATGCAGCTCGCACTAGCAAGAACCTATCTCTAGGTGCAATAGCATCGCAGCTAGGCGTTTCACGAAGAAGTATTCGCAAATACGAAGAAGGAATGGATGCTAAAGTCGAAATAGCTGTCAGGCTAGAGGCGATTCTAGACGCACCGCTTGCTGTGCCAATAAGCCTGCTTGCGCGACACAGTTTTCACAAGGAAACAGCGAAAGCTGATTCACTTCCGCCCATGGAGAGACAGGCAATATCGTTGCTCGTTGACTTAGGATTCACGGTGCTCCCGATGTTTCAAGCACCGTTTGACATGCTGTCGCAGACCAAGGAAGAGACCTTGCTCACCGGAATCAGCAAGAACGCGAGCTTGATGGCAAAAAGGGCTGAACTGATGAGTAGCATAGCGCGAGTCGTGTCCGCTCACTCGCTGTACATCACTGACGATGAGCCTAAGTGTTTCAGGATCTTGCACACGGTTATCGTGCGCCTACAAGAGCTCGAAGACTTGGATAGCTCGGCTGAATTGATGCATCTCGTGCGAGAGCGATCGGAAGAATAGCTGCCTATCCGAGGCTTGTTTCGGGCAAAATGCTTTTATAGAACTTTCTGCATAGTTAAGGCCGAAAACCTACACGCATTAGGATTGATCACGCTACACGGAGAGAAAACATGGCAGGACAACTTGGTGGACAAGTCGGACAACTGGGTGGACAGCCCATATTGATTCTTAAAGAAGGCAGCCAGAGGACTCGAGGCAAAGAGGCCCAAGGCATGAACATAACCGCCGCGAAGGCGGTTGCTTCGGCTGTGAGGACGACGCTAGGCCCTAAAGGCATGGATAAGATGCTCGTGGACACGCTGGGTGATGTCGTCATTACAAACGATGGGGTTACGATCCTGAAGGAGATGGATATTGAGCACCCCGCAGCGAAAATGATCGTTGAAGTCGCCCGGACCCAAGACGACGAAGTCGGAGACGGAACGACCACAGCAGTCATTATCACTGGCGAACTGCTCAGAAAAGCAGAGAACCTTCTCGAACAAGACGTGCACCCCACCATCATAGCATCGGGATTCAGGCTAGCTGCAGTAAAAGCGCGAGAAACGCTCGACACAGTGGCGATCCCTGTATCACCTGATGACGTAGAACTTCTGAAAAAAGTGGCGATTACGGCGATGACTGGCAAAGGCGCAGAAGCGTCAAAAGAGAAACTCGCTGCCATGTCTGTTAAAGCGGTAAAAGCCGTAGTTGAAACTGAAAACGGGAAGAACACCTTCGACATCGACAACATCAAGATTGAGAAAAAGGTTGGGGGAAGCATCGACTCATCCGAACTCGTCGAGGGCATGATTATAGATAAAGAGCGTGTCTCGACTGGTATGCCAAAAAGCGTCGAAAAAGCAAAGATTGCTCTGATAAACGGCGCAATCGAGCTTAAGGATACAGAGGTTGACGCCGAAATCTCGATCACGTCGCCGGATCAGCTCCAGGCGTTCCTCGGTCAAGAAGAGGAAATGATCAAGGGCATGGTTGACAAGATCAAGAGCAAAGGTGCTACCGTAGTATTCTGTCAGAAGGGGATTGATGACCTCGCTCAACACTACCTGTCGAAAGCCGGGATTCTCGCGGCACGGCGTGTTAAAAAGAGCGACATGGAAAAACTCGCGAGAGCTACCAACGCAAAGATTGCCTCGAGCGTCGACGAGCTGGAAAAAGGCGACCTCGGCAATGCAGGGCTTGTTGAAGAGCGAAAAGTTGGCGGCGACGAGATGATCTTTGTAGAAAAGTGCGAGAACCCTAAAGCAGTGTCCATCATGCTTCACGGAGGGACCGAGCACGTCGTGGACGACATAGAGAGAGCAGTAAACGACGCGCTACGAGTAGTCGGCGTCGCGATAGAAGATGAGAAACTGGTCGCCGGAGGCGGCGCAACTGAAGTCGAACTGGCACTAAAGCTCAGAGACTACGCCTCTACGGTAGGCGGTCGGGAGCAACTCGCCATCAATGCATTCGCTGACGCTTTGGAAGTCATTCCAAAGACCCTAGCGGAAAATGCTGGTCTTGATACCATCGACACGCTTGTTGAACTCAGGTCAAAACACGAACAAGGAATGACGACTGCTGGACTAAATGTCTTTACGGGTGATGCAATCGATATGGTCGAAGCAGGCGTTGTGGAGCCACTTAGGACAAAAACTCAAGCAATCGGCTCTGCGTCAGAATCTGCGATAATGATTCTCAGAATTGATGATGTCATAGCGGCCAGTAAGCTTTCAGCTCCGCCGATGCCTGAGGGTGGCATGGGTGGCATGGGTGGCATGGGTGGCATGGGTGGCATGCCGCCAATGTGAGGTGGCCATCCGTCCCTTTTTTTGTACGCGGCCGGATTTTGACTGCGCTGAGCGTGTTGCGTAGCTTTAAATAGGTGCGACGAGAGAGAAATGTATAGGAGTTCGAAATGATTCAAGTAACTGAAACAGCAGCAAGAGAGTTGAAAGACCTTCTCGTAAAAGAAGGCAAGTCCGAATATGGTTTGAGGATATCATACGGCGGCATGGGCTGCGGCGGCCCGCAGTACACGATGTCCCTTGACGAAAACCCCACGAAAGCGGAAGACGTGCAAGAATCAAACGGCGTCAAAGTGTTCGTGGAAAAGAACGTAGAGACGGCACTCGATGGTGCAGAGATTGATTTTGTCGATGACCCAATGTTCGGGAAAGGATTTACTATCAAGCACCCGAGCCTCACCGGATGCGGGTCGTGCGGTGGAGGGTGCGGCTAGTTAATTGAGCCTCCAGAATTTTTTTTGATTTAGAAGCCCGTGCAAGCGGCCGGTTGATTCCCCCCCCTCGTTTTTTCCGAGGTCCATAGACTTCAGCAAGAGCGTTAGCTCAGTTTTTGCTACAGAAAAAGTAAAGTCACAGCAGGACTAACGCAAATCTATATGATAGGCATGATCCTTTGCGGGGGGTATGGCAAGCGACTCAAACCGTATACTGAGGACATACCCAAGCCACTCATAGACATCACGGATGACTACACAATTCTCGACCGACAGCTCTACGATATGGCCAATAGCGATATTGAGAGCGTGATACTGCTGACGGGGTACTTGAGTGAGCTGATAGAACAGAGATATGGGAACAGCTATCGTGGCATGGAAATTCAGTATTCTGTTGAAGACAAACCGTTAGGCACCCTCAATGCAATCAAACTTGGAATTGATCTGCTGAAAGATAAAGAAACAGTGTTGATCCGCAACGGCGATGTAGTTTCCGACATAAATCTGAAGAAGATGATGAAAAAGTACAGCGTCAGCGATTTCAAAGCTATGATGTTTGTCACGAAAATGCGCAGCCCTTATGGCATTGTAGAACTGGGAGAGGACCACATCCGCTCTTTCAAGGAGAAGCCGCTCCTCGAGTATTACATAAACGGAGGGATATATCTCCTCGACTCTGACATTCCATTTAGCAATTTTGAAAAGGGCGAAATAGAAAAGACTGTTTTTCCTGTCCTAGCAGACACCAATCAACTCGGATATTACAAGGAAAACACGTTTTGGATGTCGATAGATACGACCAAGGATCTCGAAGAAATAAAAAAGGAGTACGCAAACAGAAGTGACAAACCGTGGGGTTATGAAAAGGTTCTCATCAGCACCGAGAATTACCTCACAAAAGAGATATACATAAAAGAAGGCTATACGACCTCGTATCACTATCACAAAGAAAAAGAAGAGTCAATCTACATGCTCGAAGGCTCTTGCTACGTTCAGTTTGAGCACAAAAAGGAGTTCTTCGGAAGAAACGATACAATGGATATTCCGCGGGGGGCTTTGCACAAAATCGTGGCCACAGAAAACTCTCTTATGCACAGTGTCTCAACACCATTTGGCGATGATATCGTGCGAGTGGAAGATTACTATCCTGCCCGCTAATTAACGTGCCGTCACTTTTCACTAATGCTAAGTTAACAGCTTGCATCTTTGTTTGCTCGAGCCTTTCTGGATTTCCAGGAACTACAGGGAATAAGAGTCCAGCACTCCGTGCTACCCGTAGCTAACACGTTTATATTCGGTAGTCGACACATTTTTTTATGAAAGTGGGATTCACGGCGCTTGCTTTATTTGACGCACCTTTTGATAGGATCATGCAAAGAGCCTTTGAAGACAGGTTTGATGTGATCGAGGTGCTGTGCGAGGGGCCCTACCTGCCGCGACACGCCTTAAGAAATGTCTCTCAATTTGAAATTGCATCGCAGTACGATATTGAACTAACAATTCATTCGCCTACCGTGGATCTCAATCCCGCCAGTGTCAACGTCGGAATACGTGAGGAAACTACGAAACAACTCACCGAGACGGTGGATCTTGCTGCAGCTATAAACGCTTCGACGATCACGACCCACCCAGGTTACGTAAAGAGAATAAATGACAGACTGACGAGGCGATCGCTCGATCTAGCTCTGCATAGCCTTGAAAAGTGGGCAAACTACGCCGCCGACGTTGGAATAATGCCTGCCATTGAGAATATGCCCCGTAACGCGAAGTACTTCTGCACCGAGGTTATGCAACACAAGCTTTTTATCGAAACGTGCGGCACGTCTGCAACAATCGACGTTGGACACGCACACACGAACAACGCCGTAACAGACTTTCTACAGGCAGGTTTTCCCGTGACTTACTATCACGTGAGTGATAACGACGGCGAACGTGATCTGCATCTTCCAATCGGTGAAGGAACCATCGACTGGACTCAGTTAAATGGGATACACAAAGCGATAATTGAAGTTAACGACTACATAGCTGTAAAGGCAAGTCGTGACTTTCTGGCCCGAGGTACTTAGAGCACCGAACGACGGCCCTGGGGATAAAAGTGGCACATACGCATTTTGCTGCCAAGAACTTCTAAAAAATGCACTTAGTGCTGCCCACTAAGGAGGCGTGTTTTATTGACCATGTTTCGCCAATGTTGCCCCTTCCAGAATATTTTGCTGCATTGGCTACATTTATAAAAGCGAGCGTACCTCTGAACGAATTTCTCAATATCGACGCCCTTCGCGCGCAGCTTATTGATCTCATGAGACCGCAAAATTTCCTCGCTTGACGCCAGTTCAAGCATGCCGTTACAAACGCTGCATCGAACAGTTTCGGGTTCTTCGGGGAAGACCAAGCCATAATGGTTTCGTACTTGGTTCAATTGGCTGAGCACGTCTCCATCTTGAACGAGAAGTGACGGGATGCCACACTTTTGCCTTGCGCGGGTATGAAGCTGTGTATCCCTGCTAAGCAACGCCCGCTTCTCGGATCCTGAAAGCTCGAGCATCAAAGTGTCCTCCTCGGCATTTGACAAGCCATCGAAGGAATTCGCGCTTAAAGTATCGTAACCCAGAATTCTGAGCCAAGAAGAGAGGCGCCCTAGCATTCGATCAGCTAAGAACTTCATGTGCTCACGTCATTACTTGAATGACTTATCGCTGACGGAGTTTTTGGATAGATAAGCCTCCCACAGAGCTCTTTTTCGCTTGAAGGTTGAATAGCTTACGCCAAGCTCGTCGGCAAGATCCTTTGAACTCTTTCTCGCAGACTTAGGCGCCGAAAGCCACTGCAAAAACTTGTCGCGATCGAAGGTGATTTTCACGTCACGCTCGGTCAAAAGGCCTAGCAAGACGCGTGCTCCTTGAATCTTTCTCTTGTCTATTCCAACACGTTTTCCAATTTCAGCGTCGCTCGGATAACCTTCGTAAAAAAAATTGAGGTCGCCTGATGCCATTATATCTTTATACTCCCGTTCAATTTGAAGCAGTTGCTTTGGAGTCAATAGAATATGACTCTTCTCAAGAAGCAAGGCTTTCTTTTCAAGGTCATCATGAGTGTCGCGCCGAGAATCGATTGCTGGCTCTATTGACCTAGGCGGGCCCTCTTGTAGGTTGCTTTTGGGGATGGTGATCGGAGGAAATCGGTTCAAAAAACGGTTTTTTGACGGTTCGACGACAAGACCTTCTTTTGCTAATTGCTGAATCACCCCGATAACGCTTTCAGGATAGATTCCAAGAGATTCGCTGTAGCTTACGATGTCATCTATATGGACACCTTTCAGCCTGCTTGACGGGCTCAGTGAATTGATGATGTGCACAATAGTTTTTCGCGCTT
>JBEKER010000013.1:0-34660 GCA_050013755.1 Halobacteriota archaeon | reverse complement strand
TGTGTGAGTCGACGATTTGCCGTCCTTTCCCTGCCGGCACGACGCGCACCTTAGGGCTGTTGCTATCCTCCGGGTTGTGATATACGAGGATGTCCTGCAGCTCTTCTTTGGGGAGAAGTTCTGCCATGGACCGGGCGAGCATAGACTTCCCGGTGCCTGGAGAGCCGATCAGCATGACGTGCCTTCGCTGCTTGGCCGCCTTTTTGATCACCTCAACGGCCTGCTCTTGTCCAATCACTTGATCGACAAGCATTGGGGGCACGGCGATCTCGTCCGTAACCGCGATGTCCATGCCTCCAAGCAAAGCTGACGCTTTGTGCTCAGGAGCTGGTGCTTCCGGGTCGGTGATGACTTCTCGTGCTTCCGGGTCGGTGATGACTTCTTCCGCTTCTGACACTTTGAAAAAAACACTCCATACGTACTTATGGTTGGTAGTATCCCGTTGATTAATTAAATATTTTCTGCAAGGTAAGTCAATTCGGGCGCTTTATCTCGAAAGCACTGCCTTCAGTCTTTTTTTGGGCTATTATAGCCCTCACGGACCCTGCTTTAGGAATATCCCTAAGGCGCGCAGCGCGCTTTCCGACACCCATTGCGCTAATTACGGTTGCCGCTTTGTAGCAACATCTGCGTCGGTAACGACGTGTTGCAAAAAGGTAGGGCAGTCATCATCAATAAGGGTGTTACATCTGTTCCCCTATGGATTGCCGCACGTTAGAGGAGGAAGAATGTTGGGGGGTCTTGACCGATCACATCGATAAACGCTGCGTCGAGTACAAGTTGCTCCCGTTGACCTTGAGGGGGGCCTATGGTCGGTCTCGAAGATCCCCTGGGATTCAGAGTTTCTTGAGGGCCTGCACAAGCTTGCCGACCGTCTCCTGCGCGTCGCCGTAGAGCATCCGCGTGTTGTCCCGGTAGAACAGGTCGTTCTCGATCCCCGCAAAGCCCTTTCCCTGCCCGCGCTTTAGGACGACCACATTCTTTGCCTGTTCGACATCAAGGATTGGCATGCCGTAGAGCGGGCTGCCCTGCCGGTGCGCGGCCGGGTTTACGACATCGTTAGCCCCGATGACAAGGACGACGTCAGTGCTGGGGAACTCGGGGTTCACCTCGTCGCGGTCGAAGAGGTGGTCGTAGGCAACCCCTGCCTCGGCGAGCAGGACGTTCATGTGTCCGGGCATGCGCCCGGCAACCGGGTGGATCGCGAACTTCACCCGCACGCCCCTACGCTCGAGCAGGTCGGTCAGCTCCTTCACTTTCTGCTGGGCTTGGGCGACTGCCATGCCGTAGCCGGGGACGATGATAATCCGGTTCGCGTAGGCGAGCAGGACTGCGACGTCGTCGGCCTCCATCGCTTTCACGCTGCCCGATACCTGCGCCGCCTGCTCCTCCGTTGCGCCGAAGGCCCCGAAGAAGACGTTGGTGAGCGATCGGTTCATTGCCTTGGCCATCTTGAGCGTGAGCAGCGCACCCGCAGCGCCGACAATAACGCCCGCTATGATCATCGCATAGTTGGGGGTGACAAACGAGAACCCATCAAGCGCAACGGCCAGGCCGGTAAAGGCGTTGTACATCGAGATCACTACGGGCATGTCGGCCCCGCCAATCGGGAGCGTCATAAGGAGCCCGAAGCCGAGAGCGAGAATAAAGAAGAGCAGGAGGGACGCATTTACGGAAAGCGGCAGAGATGAGGGCTGCAAGATGACGAACACACCTGAAACGATGGCGAGGACAAGGACTGCCATGTTGACGATCTGCTGGCCCGTGAAGGTAACCGGCCGCGATGGCATCCAGCCCTGCAGCTTCAGGAACGCGATGAGGCTGCCTGAAAACGAGACAGCCCCGATAAGGCCGCCAACGACCGCAAGCGAGCTGGTGGGGGTGGTCGGACCAAGGAGCGCGACTGCCGCGATCCCGGCTGCCGCGCCGCCCCCCATCCCGTTGAAGAGTGCAACCATCTGGGGCATGTTGGTCATCGCCACGCGCTTGGCTGCTATATAGCCGAAGCCGCCACCGATCACGATCGCGATCGCGATCAGGTCGATGTTGGTGAGATTCGGGGTAAAGAACGTAACGAGCGTTGCGATCAGCATCGCGGCGCCGGCCCAGACGATCCCGCTCCGAGCCGTGAGCGGGTGGCTCATCCGCTGTAGCCCGACGATGAAGAAGAAGATCGTCGCAATGTATACGGGTTCGATGGCAAAGGAGAAGTCCGCCACGTCACGCCCCCTTGCGGGGCTTCTTTCCGCTACGGTCGAACATCTGAAGGATCCGTTCCGTGACAACATACCCGCCAGTCACGTTCGCTGCTCCGAGAACAACTGCCGTGAACCCGATCACCTGCTCTGTAGGCGTATTGGCAAGGCCGAGCGCTACCATCGCCCCAACGAGCACGATCCCGTGGATGAAGTTCGAGCCGCTCATCAGAGGTGTGTGTAGGATGGCGGGCACACGGCTGATGGTAACGTAGCCGGTGAATGCTGCCAGCATTGCGATGTAGATAGCGATCCAGAACGCAGTGATCTCGGTCACAGCCTCCCTCCCTTGATAAGGTCAAGCGTTGGTTGGTGCCGCACTTCGCCTGCGTTCACAAGGAGGCTTGCTGCCAGGATCTCGTCAGTGAACTCACGGGTGAGCGCCCCGCCCTCATTAACAAGGAGCGAGAGGAACGACTGGAGGTTCCTTGCGTACATCTGGCTTGCGTGAAACGCGACCCGGGCCGGGAGGTTCTGCGGGCCCACGACAGTGACACCGTGCTCTTTTACTGTCTTTCCACTTTGTGTAAGCTCGCAGTTGCCGCCCGATTCAGCAGCAAGGTCGACGATGACGGCGCCCGGATGCATCGTTGCGACGGTCTCTCTCGTTATCAGGACCGGCGCCTTCTGGCCGGGGATGCTGGCAGTCGTGATAACGATGTCAGCCCGCGCAACCGCGGCAGAGACCATCTGCTGTTCCTCCACCTTCTCTTCCGGCGTGAGCTCGCGGGCATAGCCGCCCTCGCTTTCCGCGTTGATCTCAAGCTCGAGGAATTTCGCGCCGAGACTCCGGACCTGTTCGCCCGCGGCACGCCGTACATCATATGCCTCGACCATGGCGCCAAGACGCTTGGCTGTGGCGATCGCCGTGAGGCCGGCAACGCCTGCGCCAAGGATGAGCACCGTTGCCGGCCGGATCGTGCCTGCGGCCGTTGTCAGCATCGGGAGGAACTTGGGGCAGTTGTATGCGCCGAGAATCGCGGCTGCGTACCCGCCGGCCGTTGCCTGGGAACTGAGTGCGTCCATGCTCTGGGCGCGAGTGATCCGCGGGACAAGCTCGAGGGCAAAGGCGGTGACCTTCAGGTCGCGCATCCGTGCGACGGTTGAAAGGTTGTTTGCCGCGTTCATAAATCCGATGACGATCGTGCTCTCTGCGAGCATCTCGACATCGGCTATGGTGGGGGGCTGTACGCACAACACGATTGTTGCACCGTCCAGCAGTTCGGCCCGACCGGGCGCGATCTTCGCACCGGCGGCAACATAGAGGTCATCTGGGTAGAAAGCTCCCGCTCCCGCATCATGCTCGACTCGGACCTCGTACCCCGACGTCGTGAGTTTCCGGACCACCTCGGGCACGGTCGCAACGCGCTGCTCGCACGGGGCGTGTTCCTTTACAACGGCGATCACAATACCATTTGTTTTGTGTGCGATGGTCGCGGTGCTCATAATTCCCATCCGACCTGTCCGGCGCTTTCGATGCTGAACAACCTTTTCACTGTATAGATAGAACGTATCCTACTAGTTGAACTATACTCTTATTATCTTACGCGCTTGGCTTCGAAGCCGCGTCTTGAGGATCGCACCGCCTCGTGACTTGACATCGCTGGTCTTCCATAGCATTGCATGGACGCCGGAAACGAGAGCAACGGCCTCTCAGCCTCTTGTGGATGCAGCGACCGAGCGGGCCCACAAGACGCGCTATCTCGCTGCCCCGCTCTGAGCATCGCAGTTTTTTTGGGGTAAGCCTCGCTTGAAGACCTAGCTAGAAAACCGGATCATATCTGCGGAAGCATGGAGAGGTACGGGAGGGCCAAGTACACGCCCACGGCAATGAGCACTGCGCCGGCGACGCGCTTGATCCAAATGGTCTTAGACGATTTGCCGGCGAGAGACGACGAGAGGCGGGCCGAATAGGCGATAGCGAGCATAGGGACCGCGAAGCCGAGCGAGTAGATCAGGAGCAGCAGTCCGCCCGTCGCAATATTGCCGTTTGCCGCCACCCATGTTAATATGGTAGCAAGAACCGGTCCGGTACACGGAAGCCACACGATCCCGAGTGCTAGCCCCAAAGCCAACCCGCTTGGTATGCCTTCAGTCGGAATATCGTACGTCTTTCTTGACACCCTGTCGATTATGCCCAATCGCGGCATATCGTAGGGCAAATGGAGATCGAAGAGCATCCAGAACCCCATCGCGATAATCAAGACTATCGCCGCGGCAAAGAGATAATAGCTATACGCCGTAAAAACGGCGCCAAAAGCCGATGCGACGAGTCCCATGCTCGTAAACGATATGCTTAAGCCCAGAACGATGGCGAGAGGCCGGTATCGACCGCGATCCGTTGATGAGGCGACGATGGCCGGAAGCAAAGGTAGCACGCAGGGAGAAAAAATACTTATCAGCCCTGCTCCGAATGCGATTAGTGGGTTTACTTCCACGTGCGCGCGTCTCCTCAGTACGTGCTGCGCGCGTCGTCAATGGCGCTTTTCACGGTGTTCACCGAGCTCGAGTCAAGAGCACCCACGAAGATGGCGGCGGCCCCGTCCTTCCGTAACACAACGGTTGTCGGGGTCGCGGTCACGCCATACGCTCTGCCGACGTTCTGCGATGTACTGTTGTTGTCGATGTTGAAGTTAACAAACGTTACGTTCGTGCCGTTGTACTGCGACTGAAGACCCGCTATCAGCGGCCGTGTCTGCTCGCAAGCAGGGCAGTTGTTCTGCGTGATGAACAGGATGACCGTCCTGTTCTGCATCAAGTCACTAACCGCTTTGGGAGGCGTTATTCCGCTCTTAAACTCGTAGCCACCCGATGAGATGCTTGCGCAACCGCTCATCCCAACGCACAGCAGGCATAACACGGCAACGACCGCGACATAGCGTTTACTAGACTTTAGATTCATCACTGACTCCCTCTACTGTTCTTTTGCACTAAAAAGCTTGCAATGACACATGCCGAACTCTTTGAGTTCTTCCTGGTGGTAAACGCACGGACAGATTATCTTTCGATCCTCATCGGCGTCTCCCGTAATAATGCGACACGGGCAGTAACGCTTTCCGAATTTCTCCTGCCTCGCAGCGAGACCCTTTGCGACCTCATCGACTCGCTCTTCGTCAGGATTGAGTTGTATCCCTCGTTTCTCGGCATACTTTTTGGCCCAATCCTTTATCTTCTTGGCCTGTTCGTCAACGTCCATTGGTCACCGTACGTTACTTACGCTCCGAGAAGCGCAAAACTACTCGTACGTTATGTTATATTATTATTCCTCTTTGATGAGCGCGCCGCACTTTTTCGCATCTCATATCGCGCCCTAAATCAGAAAAAATGCTTACAGGTCGTTTTATTATTTGCGACGACCTTTCTTTAGGAACGTTGATCCGTGCGGCGCCCTAACGATGGCACCAGACTCGGATTGCACATCTACCTAAAAAAAGTGACCATTCCGAGGGCTGGGGTCAAGCGCCCCCTAACTCTGGGCCATTGAGCCACGAATCATTCCATCGAAACTTTCTCAAGCTGACTTGCTACGTTCCAAATGAGTGTTCGCGTGTGGAGCGGCATGTTCGGATCGTTGCTTATGTCGTCGAGTATCGAAATCGCGTACGCTGCGCGAACGGCATCGGACTCCTCTCGATCGAGCAGCCTCGTTTTGGCCTCCTCGGCGGCGCGGCGGATATTTCTCGGCACCGAATCATCCCCAACGATATGGGCGAGAATATCGACGCTCTTTTTTAAGGTATCTTGTTTGTCCGGCATCGCGTTCACTCCGACGTCCAGCGCTGTTTTTGTGCGCGTTGAGCAAGCCTTAGCTCACACCCATCTGTTGATCCGCACATTATATAACGTTTTATCAATTGCCTGTTTAGAAGCAGAAATACCGTTGATTGGCCGTCTACGAGGTTTTGTGGCGGTGATGCGACCCCCTTTGGGAGGTCGATCGCCTATTGTGGTGTGCAGAAATCGCACTGTTGGTAGCGTTATTAGCGCTGTAGCGGTGTCTGTCTGGAGCAACCGTGAAAGTACCAAACCTAAGCTTACCTGAGTTCTCTCCACCCGGTATCTTCGCCCGCATCGGTGAATTGAACGTTTGCTTCGTTTTCGTCGCTCGGAGCCCCGCGATCTTGATCGCCCATGAAAAAGAAATAAAACAAGGCTCCGATGACAAAAAGAAGCGGAATTAGAGCGATGATAAGGTAGGGCGAAATGCTGCCGAAAACCTTGCCAAGGTCGATGCCATTCCCAGCGCTGATCGGTGTTGTGCCGTTGGTGCTGTTCGTTGAGGCCGCGGTCGGTTGCGGCGTCGGACTAGCTGCAGGAAGCGACGGTTCAGCAGACGGAATCGTCGAGGGGATCAAAACATTAGGTATCTCGTTCTGAGCAATTTGAGCGTCTATTACCAGCGCGCATATCATCGCCGGGCTGTGTGGGGCGCCAGTGTTCTGCCCAAAAAACCACGCTTGGGACAAGCGTTGGTCGCGCGTCGCGACCGGCGCGAGCGAACTGACGCTAGGACTTACCAGAGCGTGAGCTGCAAGCGCGGTAAGCAGCAAAATCAGAAACACAATCGCTCCGATAGCGCAGATACGCTTTGGTTGGGTCATGTGGCGGCCACCGTAGCCTTCTAGCGTCTAATTCTACGCGAGAGTATAAGAGTTTGCGCACGTATGCGCCAGCTATTTGCGCGGCCAAGCAACAGGAGCCCGTCAGCTGCAGACCGTCAAATAGAGACGTTAAGCGGCGACGGGATTCGTGAAACTCTGCTCAGAGTGGTTGATCATTGTGGCGCACAGTGACGGATGCGCTACGAACCGGGACCAGTCAAGCACCCCGTCACTTGAGCCACGTCATCATCGCGCGGAGCTTTGCGCCCACCGTCTCTATTGGATGCTCCCTCTCTCGTCGCGTGAGTGCGTTAAACACGGGGCGGCCCGCTTGATTCTCAAGTATCCATTCGCGTGCGAACTCTCCTGTTTGAATATCCTTGAGCAGCCCCCGCATGGCGTCGCGTGTCGCATTGGTAATAATGTGCTCGCCTCTAGTGAGATCGCCGTACTCTGCCGTGTCACTGATTGAATGGCGCATCCATGAGAGCCCGCCTTCGTGGATAAGGTCGACGATGAGCTTCAATTCGTGCAGACACTCGAAATACGCGATTTCAGGCTTATAGCCTGCTTCGACAAGCGTTTCAAAGCCGGCTTTGATGAGCGCGGTGGTTCCTCCGCAGAGAACAGCTTGTTCCCCGAACAGATCGGTCTCTGTTTCCTCCTGAAACGACGTCTCCAGCACGCCCGCTCGCGTGGCGCCGATGCCCTTGGCATACGCGAGCGCCGTCTGAAACGCGTTACCCGTGTAATCTTGGTACACGGCCACCAGTGCTGGGACGCCCTCCCCTTGGGTATAGATGCGCCGCACGAGGTGGCCGGGACCTTTAGGCGCAACCATAACTACGTCCACGTCTGCTGGGGGAACGATCTGGTTATAGTGAATGTTGAAGCCGTGCGAAAACGACAGCGTGTTCCCCTCTTGGAGCTGCGGTTCAATTTCAGCCGTATACACAGCCGCCTGGCGTTCGTCGGGCAGAAGCATTTGCACGATGTCTCCGCGATTTGCCGCCTCTGCGACGCTGAGCACTTCAAAACCGTCTTTTAGCGCCTGATCCCATGATCTCCCCTTGCGCAGACCGATGAGAACATCTAGTCCCGAGTCCTTGAGGTTCTGTGCTTGGGCGTGCCCCTGGCTGCCGTAACCGATGATTGCGATTTTCTTGTCGCTTAGATGTTTCAGGTCAGCGTCTTCGTTATAAAAGATTTGAACCATGTTTACCCCTCCATTTTCCATCAATCGTGTCTTAGTTTATGAGCCGCATAAAAAAGCTTATGGCCGAGCGTGTGCCGCCCGCGTTGAGACCGATCTCTTGCAGCGCATCCCTCGCACTCTGTCGGGGGATGACGTCCTGCTGCGCTTTGGCGATTTTTCGTCGCTTGGCGGCTCTTAGCCGCGCGCCCGCGCTAGTCTTTGCCGCTTTGTATCACCTTGGGTCCTCGCCCTAAGGCGAGCGTGCCCGTCCTTACGATCTCCTTGATGCCGAATTGCTTGAGCATACCTACGAGTGCGTCCAGTTTTCCCTCATCACCGGTTACCTCGATGATGAGGCTCTTGGGCGCCACGTCGACGATTCGCGCCCGGAAGATATTGACGATATGCATAATCTCCGCTCGATTTGAGCTGTCGGCGGTGACTTTTATAAGGACGAGCTCTCGGTTCACGTACGACTCTTTGGTGAGATCGCTCACCTTGATGACCTCGATGAGCTTGTTGAGCTGCTTGGTGACTTGTTCGACCACGGTATCGTCGCCGGTTACAACGATGGTCATACGCGAAACGGCTTCGTTTTCGGTAACGCCGACAGTCAGGCTCTCGATGTTATAGCCTCGTCTGCTGAAAAGGCCTGCGGTTCGCGCGAGTACGCCGGGCTTATTTTGAACGAGGACAGATACGGTGTGTTTCATCCGCTACACCGCCCCGTTCTTTGCGTCGATTATTTCGTTGAGCGCCGCTCCTGCTGGAACCATGGGGAACACGCACTCCTCAGGTTCGATTCTGAAGTCGATGATAACGGGCTTTGGCACCGCAAGCGCCTCTTCGATGGCTGGCGCTACTTCGCTCGGCGAGTCCACGCGTATTCCGTGAGCGCCGAACGCGTCGGCGAGCTTGACGAAGTTGATCTCGGAGAGCTTTGTCTGGGAGTACCGACGGTCGTAGAAGAGCTCCTGCCATTGTCTCACCATGCCTAGGTAGCCGTTATTGAAGATCGCGACCTTGACCTGAACGTCGTAGGCGACTGCTGTGGCAAGCTCTTGGCAGTTCATGGTGAAGCTCCCGTCTCCGGCAAGGTCAAAGACGGTCTCTTCGGGCCGACCGATCTTCGCTCCGATGGACGCGGGGAACCCGTACCCCATCGTCCCCAAGCCTCCGGAAGAGATGAAGTTTCGCGGGTGGCGGTGGCTAAAGTATTGCGCAGCCCACATCTGATGTTGCCCGACCTCGGTGCATACGATCGCGTCTGGGCACAGTCTGCTTATCTCTCGCACGATGTACTGTGGCTTTAAGCCCGTTTCGCCGAATTCAAGTGGGTACTCGCGCTTCCATGTCTGCACCTTTTCCATCCACTCTTTTGTGCGCGTATCCTTGAGAAGCGAGATCAGTTTTTGGAGCACCCGCTTCACGTCGCCGACGATCGGTATGTCGACTCTGACGTTCTTGCCGATCTCGGCCGGATCGATGTCGATGTGAATGATCTTCGCGTTGGGCGCGAAGCTCGCGATTTTGCCCGTTACGCGGTCGTCGAAGCGCGCCCCGATCGCGATGATGAGGTCTGATTCGGTAACGGCATAGTTCGCGTACTTAGTCCCGTGCATGCCGAGCATCCCTAGTGACAGTGGATGTTCAGCGGGCAACGTCCCCATGGCCATAAGCGTCATCGTCACCGGCGCCACGATGGTTTCGGCGAGCGCACGGACTTCTTCGGAAGCCCCACTGATCTTGGCGCCGCCTCCGACGTAGATTACGGGGCGGTGAGCCTCGTTAATGGCCGTTGCCGCGCGCTTGATCTGACCAGGGTGTCCTTCGTAGGTCGGCTGATACCCGGGCAAGTGCACCTTTTTCGGATACTCAAACCGGGCACTCGTCGTCTGTACGTCCTTTGGGATATCGATCAAGACGGGGCCTGGCCGACCCGTGGATGCGATGTGAAACGCCTCTTTTATCGTCTGTGGAATCTCGCTCGCTTCGTGAATCAAGTAGCTGTGCTTCGTGATCGGGAGTGTGATTCCCGTTATGTTGGCCTCTTGAAAAGCGTCCTTGCCGATGAGATCGGTGGTCACCTGACCCGTAAGCGCGACGATGGGCACGCTATCCATGTAGGCGGTCGCGATCCCTGTCACGAGGTTCGTTGCTCCGGGACCGGAGGTGGCCATGCACACACCTACTTTCCCGGTTGCTCGCGCGTAGCCATCCGCCGCGTGCGCGGCTGCTTGTTCGTGGCGCACGAGGTAGTGCGTAATGGCATCTTGGTTAAAGAGTTCGTCGTAGATGGGTATGATGACGCCTCCAGGGATGCCGAAAATCGTATCCACGTGTTCGTATTCGAGACTTTTCATAAGTGCCTTGGCACCGGTTAGGTTCATTGCATCTCACCTATCATTTCAACGTTAGTAGCCTGTTCACGCCCTCAACGACCGCTTCAACCGACGCTATGATGATGTCAGCGCGCGCGCCGCGCGCGGTGATGACGTGACCGTCTCGGCTGAGCTTCACCCACACCTCGACCAGTGCGTCGGTGCCGCCGGTGATGGCATCAACGTGGTACTCTTCGAGCGTTATATCTGCAAGCTTTCCTATCGCCTTTCTAAGCGCGTTTATCGCGGCGTCAACCGGGCCGAGACCGATGCCCGCTTCGACGACGTCTTGGCCGTCGACTGAGAGCTTGATTGACGACGTCGGGGTAACGATGTTTCCGGACACGACCGTCAGCTCTTGCAGCTTTATGCGCGCCTCGCGATTGATCTCGAGCACGGCATCGGCAATGGCCTGTAGGTCGGCGTCGGTGACGCGTTTTCCCTTGTCGCCCAGCTCCTTGATGCGTTTCAGTATGTCGCTCAGTTGCTCCTCGTCCGCGTCGAGACCGATCTCTTGCAGCGCGAGGCGCACTGACGCGCTGCCTGCGTGTTTTCCGAGCACAATCCGCCGCTCTCGACCCACCATCTCAGGGGTGATCGGCTCGTACGTCCGTGTGTCTGCCAGCAGTCCGTGTGTGTGGATGCCTGACTCGTGCGTGAACGCGTTCTCTCCGACAATGGGTTTGTTCTGGGCAACGGGCACGCCCGTAAGCCTGCTCACGAGCCTCGAAATAGGGTAGAGCTCGGTCGTGTTGATGCGCGTCGTGTAGCCATACAGTGACTCGAGCGTCATCACGAGCTCTTCGAGCGACGCGTTTCCCGCACGCTCACCCAGACCGTTCACCGTTACGTGTACCTGCGTCGCGCCCGCGCCAAGGGCCGCGATGGAATTCGCCGTCGCGAGGCCGAAATCGTCGTGGCAATGGATGCTCAGAGGCGCCATCGTCGCGAGGTCGGCCAACTGTGCGGCCGTGCGATCGGGGATGAGCACGCCAACGGTGTCGCAGTAGCAGAGCCGCTTAGCGCCTGCGGCGACGCCTTGACGGTAGAACTCGCGCAGAAAATCGCCGTCCGCTCGTGACGCGTCTTCGGCGCTAAGCTCCACTATGAGGCCGTGCTCGGTGGCGTACTCCGTCGTGTCCACGGCCATGCGCAGCACCGCGTCTCGATCCTTGCGCAACTTTTTTTCGATGTGCAAATCCGACACGGGCACGACGAGGTGCACTGAGTCAACGTCGCATTCGAGGCAGTAGTCGATATCCCCCCGAAGGGCGCGCGCGAAGCTGCATATCTCGGGGCGCAATCCTTCATGGGCGACCGCTTTGATGGCGGTCCGCTCGCCTTCCGACGTGACCGCGGATCCCGCTTCGATAACGTCCACGCCGAGTTTGTCTAGGGCCTTAGCAATCCACAGTTTCTTCTCGGCAGTGAGCGACACACCAGGGGTTTGCTCTCCATCGCGCAGCGTCGTGTCGAAAAACTTGATGTCGTTAAATAAAGCGATCCCTCACGGTAGTCACTTCCTTGCTGTAGAAGGAAGCCGTAACTATATAAAAGCTCTCACGCGCGCGAGTTTCGGCCCCGTTGAGCGCTTCCGAGCGTCAAAAATAGTCCGCGACGGTCTCGAGCATGCGGGCGATGAGTTCGGCGGCGGCGTCGAGATCTTCGAGGTTGAGCACCTCGACGGGGGTATGGAGGTACCGCGTGACGACGCTGACGACGCCGGCGGGGATCCCTGCCCGCGTGAGGTTGATCGCTGTGGCATCTGTGGTGCCGCCTGAGCTGACGTCGCGCTGGTACGCGATCCGCGCCTTCTGAGCCGTCTCTTCGATCCAGCGAAGCACCGAGTCGGGGGTGATGAGGCCACGCCCAGCGCCGTCGACAACAGTGACCGAGGGGCCCTTGCCGAGCTCCAAGTGCGCCAACTTCTTTTCGATGCCTGGGTGGTCCCCTGCTATGTTGGTCTCCGTGGCGATCGCGACGTCGGGATTTAGCCCAAATGACGCCGTTTTGGCACCCTTCAAGCCGACCTCCTCTTGCGTCGAACCGACCGCGAACACGGTGGTCGTCGCCTTGGTGCGTTTCATAGCTTCGATCATCATCGCGCATCCGGCCCGATCATCGAGTGCTTTTCCTGTAACGAAGTTGCTCGAAAGCGGGGTAAACTGGCGATCGATCGTGATGGGCGTGCCAATTTGCACGCCGAGGCCTTCGACGTCCTCGGCACTCGCGGCACCGATGTCGATAAACATGTCCTTCATCGGGATTGGTTTTTTCTTTTCCTCCTCCTCAAGAATATGCGGTGGCTTCGAACCGATCACTCCTGGAATAGCGCCTTTGGTTCCGTGAAGTCGCACGCGCTGGTTTAGCAGCGTTTGGTCGAACCAACCGCCGATACCGATAAAGTAGATGAACCCGTTTTCGTCAATGTACTTGGCGGAAAGGCCCACCTCATCCATGTGCGCAGAAAGCATAACGGAGGGTCCTTTCCCTGATTTTGTGGCGATCAGATTGCCGAACGCGTCAATCCTGATCTCATCGACGTAGGGTGTGAGTTCGTGCGTGAGTATGTCGCGGGAACTCCCTTCGTGCCCGGAAACGCCGTGGGCATTTGACAGCCGCTCAAGCAAGTTCCGCAAATCATCGAGCTTGTCTGACATCATTCTACAAGAGCGCATCCTAACATTAATAGGTTTCTTACGAAAAAGGGGCTTTAGCCAGCGTTCGTTTGGAAGACTCTGCGCGAGGCACGCGTTCTGCTCTACCGGCTGACCCGTGGCTGCGTGGGAAGTTCTATAAAGGTGCTGTGAAAGATCGTGACTGCGGATCTCGGGGAGCGATGAGCATGTGGTGACGAAACGAGTAGGTGATGCAGGTCGGTGGGCCAAATACCGTGCGTCTCGCGGCGCGGCGACGTATGAGTCGTACGGCAGTCTCTTTGAGCCGGGACGAAAGGACGACCTGCGGCGCACGCTCGCGGCAAAGGTGACAGAGGGGCTTAACGCGCAAGAGACACCCGCCAGCGAACGTATACTTAGCATCGTTGATCAGATCATCAGCGAACGTAAAGGTGGGTGGCACTTTTCGTTGTCACCGGAACGGCTGCTCAACGATCTTCGCGCGAACGATCATTCGTCGCGACTTCTGTGCGCTGACTGTTCGCTGCCGGGCTGTTGCCACTTCGAGATCATCAGGCTGACGTCTGATGACGTGGAGCGCTTGCGCGCACACCTTGACCTGTCGCTCGAGGAGTTTGTCGCGCAGTACTGCGTATCGTACGTTGATGATCACGACCGCCGTTATACGCACGCACTAAAGAAAGCTCAGCCGTGCGCGTTTCTCGACGAGGACGGCCGATGCAGGGTATATACCGGTCGACCCGCAGTCTGCGCGGAGTTCCCCTTCGTCATCGATCGTAAAACGCGCGACATAACGGAGATTCGATTGTTTCCCTTCTGCAACGTCCCGTTTAACATGCTGAGGCTTGAATTGAAGCGTCGCGCCCTCGAAGGCATTGGATAGAGCAACGGTCCGGCTAAGCGCGAGTAGCTTCACGTGACTCGGACGTAAAATTCGGGGGCGGTCCAGCCGAGTATAAGACCAAAATTGCTTAGACCAAGATCGCTTGCGCTGCGAGCAAGAGCGGGCCTGCCGGGATTTGAACCCGGGTTTGAGGCTCCGGAGGCCGCTGTGCTATCCAGACTATACTACAGGCCCGTGCACTACTTGTTGCGTTGGCAGGTATATAACTGATCTGATAGCCGCGCACGAGAAAAAAAGGTTTAAATGGGTAGTTGCGCATTGGAGAACACACCAAATCAAATGCTGCCGGTCATTTGCAAAAGGAGTCTTGGATGAGTCGTAAAGTTCTGATGAACGGGGACTACGTGGCGTGGAGCGATGCCACCGTCCACATAAGCACGCACGCGCTCCACTATGGCACCGCCGTATTCGAGGGCATACGGGCCTATTACAACGATGAGGTAGGGCAAAGCTTCATCGTTCGATTGACGGAGCACGTCGAGCGGCTCTACCGCAACATGCGCGTGCTCAGGCTCAACATCCCCCTCACTAAGCAGGAATTCGCTAATGCCATCGTTGACGTGGTGCGCCAAAACGCGCTCAAAGAGGACGTCTATATACGACCGATCGTCTATTGGGGGGCCGGCACCGTCGGCCTGTACCCGTACGGCAGGGCAAACGATTATGCCATCTACGTTGAACCGATGGGCAAGTACTTCGACGACATCGACGCGGGCCTTAAGGTCTGTGTAAGCTCGTGGGCCCGCCTTTCAGACAATTCCCTTCCTCCGACGGGCAAGTTCGCCGGAGCATATGTGAACAGCGTGCTCGCAAAGGTCGAAGCGGTGCAAAACGGATATGATGAGGCCATACTGCTAACCAAAGACGGCTTCGTCTCTGAGGGGAGCGGCGAAAACGTTTTTCTCGTGCGCAATGGCACCGTTATGACGCCTCCGACGTCAGATGACATTCTCGAGGGGATTACCCGCGATGCCATCATAACGCTCTGCGCGGATCGTGGCTATAAGGTAGTGGAGCGAAGGATCAGCCGGTCTGAGCTCTACTCCACGGATGAGCTCTTCTTCACTGGGACTGCGGGAGAGGTGGCCCCCATAACGAGTGTCGACGGCATCGTGATCGGCGACGGTGCGGTCGGCGCGATAACACGCGAGCTAAAGGATGCGTATTTCAACGCGGCGCGCGGCAACGAGCCGCGCTACTCGCAGTGGTTGACGGCCGCTTTCTAGTCGTGCGCCTTTTTTTGGCTACAAGGTCGCGGCGCAGCTAGCTTCGCTCTACGCCGATACGGCTCTTGCTGTAGCTCAGCCGTACACCAATTGAGCGTAGGTACGCGCACGAGTCGCCGGGGCAGTGGATAAGCACCTCGGCCAAATCATCAGGCTTGT
This sequence comes from Halobacteriota archaeon, assembly GCA_050013755.1. GTDB lineage: Archaea > Halobacteriota > Bog-38 > Methanoflorentales > Methanoflorentaceae > Methanoflorens. The sequence continues at coordinate 19,300 of JBEKER010000013.1, read as the reverse complement.
CGATATCGGTGCTCATGTAAAACGAATCGAGGATCTTTAGCGGAAGCCTGCGCTCTTTGGCGATGGCCACGTGCTTTAGGAAACTCACTTCGTAAAAATCGACCTTGAAGCGGGAGGGGTCGCGCATGAATATCGCGTTGGTGCCGCCGCCGCGCCCCGGGACGAGCGTGACGCCCTCTGAGTACATCTCGCGCACGTGCCACTCTTGGATGAGCGGGATGTCGGACATCACGACGAGGGTCGGCTCGCGCACGTGCCTGATGTAGGCGTTTATGGCGGTGTTCAGGTCGCGGTGGTTAAGCTCCACGTGCGCCCAGTCGCACTCGGGGTCGAAGTCCTCGGTCGCCAGAATCGTCACGTCGATGCCCTTCAAGCCGCGGAGCACGTCGCGCAGCATCGCCTTTGAAAAGGCCATGCGTTCTTCGGGGGAGAGAAATGGCGCGAGCCGCGTCTTCGCTCCGCGCGTCTTAAACGGCACTACCGCTTTTGCCGCGTTCATGGTCGTCTCACCGGTGGCGTAAGCGTCCCCGTTATTTATATATTGCCGCGGCCATGTAGTGGTAAAACGGCCTCGCTTTCTATGTCGCTTGAGCATCTGAGCACCGCAGACATCATTAGTGCGCCTTTGGAGACGCTCGTGTTTGCCCTTCCGGCACGCGTTACGTTCTCGCGCAACGTCTTTGTGCCTGTGACGAATATCTGTCGCAACGCGTGCGGCTACTGTGGGTTCCGGCGGGACATCGGCGACGCGGAGGCACAGCTGATGGCGCCTGCTGAGGTGGAGACCATGCTGCGGCAGGCCAAGGATGCGGATTGCACGGAGGCGCTGCTCACCTTTGGCGAACGTCCGTATGAGGTCGACAGCTTTGTCGAGAAGCTTCGGAGCCTCGGCTACGAGAGCTTTCTTGACTATCTCTATGACCTCTGCACGATGGCAATTCGCGTCGGGCTGCTCCCGCACAGCAATCCGGGCATTCTCACCTTTGAGGAGCTCGAGCGGCTAAAAGCCGTGAATGCGAGCATGGGACTCATGCTTGAGACAACGGCCTCCGTTGACGCGCACCAGGGCTGTGCTGGCAAAGAGCCCGAACTTCGACTCTGGACCATTGAGGATGCCGGCAAGCTCCACATTCCGTTTACTACAGGTCTCCTCGTCGGCATAGGAGAAGACTGGGGCGATCGCATCCGCTCACTCGAACTCCTCGCGGAGCTGCAGCACAAATACCGGCACCTCCAGGAGGTCATCATCCAGCCGTTCGCGCCGAAGCCGGGCACGCGGATGGCTGACGTTTCTAGCCCCAGTCGCGAGGTACTCCTCCGGACGGTCGCGCTGGCGCGTCATCTCCTGCCCGATGACGTCGCGGTTCAAGTGCCGCCCAACCTCACCGAGGTGGCCCCGCTTCTCGGCGCGGGAGCGTCCGACCTCGGCGGGATCTCGACCGTGACGGTCGACTACATTAATCCCGAGCACGCCTGGCCGGATCTGGCAGACCTCGGCATTGCGCTGACCGAGCGGTTGCCGATCTACCCACAGTACGTGCGTGCCGGATGGTACAGCGAGGTGCTCGCTCCGCTCATCGGGGCGCTAGCTGACGAACGCGGGTTCCGACGAAAAACGACCGACGAGACAAGGGACGGGTGACGCCATGGATATTGTTCATATTGGTAAAGCAAAAACCGTGTACCGCACCGAGGACGCCGACGAGTACATCATCGAGTTTCGCGACGACATCACGGCCTTCAATGGGAAACGGAAAAGGACCGTGCCACAGAAGGGCTACTTCAACGCGCGAATTTCCGCACGGCTCTTTCAGCTTTTGGAGCAGCGAGGGCTCGCGACGCACTACAAAGGGATGGTGGGCGATACACGGATGCTCGTGAAAGCGCTGGACATCATTCCGCTCGAAATCATCGCCCGAAACATCGCCGCGGGATCAATCGTTCGCAGGTATCCCTTTAAGGAAGGCAAGAAGTTTACCCCGCCCCTCCTCGTTATCGACTTCAAGTCTGATGCCTATGGCGATCCGATGCTCAATGATGACCTCATACGCGCGTTACGGCTCGCTACCGAGAAGGAGCTGGCGACCATTCGCGAGCTTACGCTACGCGTGAACACGATCTTGAAGGACCATTTAAATCGGCGAGGGCTGCTGCTTCCTGACTTTAAGCTGGAGTTTGGAAAGGGAAGCGACGGGAAGATCCTCGTTGCCGATGAGATAAGCTGCGATACCTGTCGCCTGTGGCTGAAGGACTCGGGCGAGTCGGTTGATAAGGACGTTTTCCGCTACGAGCGCGGCGATTTGATAACGGCGTACAAAGAAGCGGCCAAGCGCATACTCAGCTGACACCTTGCGCGCAACCTGAATCGCATAATTAATAACGTCCCTCGAACGTATTGTAGCGGCGACAGGTTCCGGCAGGAACCTGGACACGACAACATAGGTGCAAATCGTGCTTCGTTCCACGCGCAAAGCGCGACTCATCTTCGCGGTGCTCGCTCTGTTTGCAGTTACCGTTAGTCTTGTACCGGCGTACGCCCCCCTGCCTGGAGGGCTACACCTCGTTGACGCCAAAGCACCGCCGGCACCCAACAGCACAAGCGTGACGAATAATGTCACGGTGGGCTCAAACGGCATCTCGCTTGGCAGCGTGCTGGAAGCAAACGGCCAGGTGAGCGCCAATGGTAAGCCGCTTCCGAACGCGTCGGTGGTACTTCACATGGGCGACGTGAAGATCGCATCCGTGCAGACGGACCAAAACGGCCGATACGCGTTCTCGGTTCCCGTCGGGGCGTACTACTTCCCAGCGGCGCTTTTGAACGGGGCGACGGTTTACACGGTCGTGGAGCCTCACGATTCCTCCTTTGTCGACACGCCGAGCGCGGCGACAAGCGTTCCTGTCAATCTAGCGCCACTGTACGCGATCATCGCCCTTATCACCGCAGCCGTGGTCATTGTATGCTATTTGTTCGTGCGGCGGTTCCGCGGAAAAGGCTCTCCCGCTGCAGCAATCGTTTATCCTTTAGACACCGAACGCGGCTCTCCCGCTGCAGCAATCGTTTATCCTTTAGACCCCGCCGGCGCGCTCCGCGTCATTAAGCAAAAGCAGACTGTGACGCCATCAACCCAGGCTCACACGCCATCAACGCAGGCTCAGACGCCTGTCATGGCATCAGAGACAAAGGCGGAAGAGGCGCCGCAGGAGGTGCGCGGATCGGCCCCGCAGATCGAAGGGGTGCACCCCCTCGCAGGCGAGGCAACCGAAGAACAAGCGCCGGCCGTCTCTGAATCAGAACCAGCTGTTTTGGAGGACGCAGGCGACGTGACCCCGCTCAAACAAGCTCGCGAGTTGCTTGAACAAGGAAACGACCGGCAGGCGATCGCGGCGCTGTACGACGCGGCTTTGGCATTGCTCGCGTCCCGTGCTGGAGTGACGCTCGCCCCCCACATGACGCACTGGGAGCACTACGCCGTGATCGAGGCTGCAATTCCGGAGGTGCGTGAGCCCTTGCGCACGCTGACGATTGCATTTGAACGCACCCACTATGGAGGCAAATCGCTCACGGATGAACAGCGCGCGACTGCTGTTGCCGCGTTTGAATCGATTAGTGCCTTCGACGCGGGCGCAGAGCCGAGCACGTGAGACTATTTTGCGCAGCACGCGCTCGTAACGCGCACGTGGCACTCAATAAGTCGCTCGCCTGAGCAGGAGGCCGACCCGCCACAGCGCGGTGAATTGCGCGAGAATTGCGACAAGGAGCACTGCAGGTTCAGCCAACCCAACGAGCAGCCCTATCGCGAGGATGATGAGCCGTTCGCTTCGTTCGGCGACCCCAGCGGTGCAATCAAATCCCATTCCTTCGCCCTTCGCGCGGACGTAGCTCACGAGGAGGGAGCCCATAAGGGCAGCGCCGACGTAGATCCAGTTGATGCCAGCGATACCAAGACCGAGTAACACAATGCAATCGACGTAGCGATCAGATATCGAATCGAAGGTGGCGCCGAAAGTCGTTGCGGCGCGTCGGTTGCGGGCTACGGCCCCGTCGAGCGTGTCGACAAAGCCGGTGATGAGGATCAGGACACCGCCTGCGGCGAAGAACCCGAGGGCAAGAACGATGCCAGCGACGACGCCGATCGCAAGGCCGGCGAGGGTAAGCATATTGGGGGTGACGCCGAGACCGACGAGGAGATTCGCTGGTCGCGAGAGGAGCCGATCAACTGAGTCTTTGAGTCTGCTTAACACGGGCCTCTCTCCTATGGCGTTCAACGACCTGCTTGCAGGAAATGGTGCGTTCCCGTAATATAGTTGACGAATTGGTGCGCCGCTGAGGGCGCCGCTGGTTCAGCGATGGCGGCAGCTGCAACGCTGTGCCGCAAAAAAGCGCGCTTGAAAGCATCGTACTCAGGGCTGCGCTTCCGGCCGCCCCGCTCTGTGGCGTACAGCTCAGTCTCCTGAGCGGTCTGGAATGGGGAACATGCAAACGGACGATCCGGCGAAGTCCCTCACACCAGTTTCGGTTCACCTAAATTTTATATATTAGGTTAGCCTAAATATTATATAGAGAAACATGTCGCAGCAATACGAGTTGAGCCCCTCGGAAGAGGAGTATCTCGAAGCCATTTACACGAAGCAGGAAGAGAGAGCGCGCGTCGCCACCACGGGAGATTTGGCGGCATGCCTCGGCGTGCGAGATGCAAGCGTCACCGAGATGCTCAAGAAATTGAGCGAAAAGGGGCTCGTAGACTACACACCCTACCGCGGCGCAACGCTCACCGAGGCCGGATGCAAGATCGCTACAAAGGTCAAGCGCAAGCATCGGCTGCTTGAGCGCTTTTTGGTGGACATCTGTGGAATCGACACGCACGAGTCGCACAAGCAGGCGTGCGAGATCGAGCACGTCATCTCAGATAAGGCGATAGATAACCTCTCCGCCCAGCTGGGCCACCCCTCGACGTGCCCTGGCGGAAGCGCCATACCCGAGAGCGACAGCGAGGACGAGACACAGGTTTCAAAGCTGTCTGATGTGGGGAAAGGGGCGTATACGATTCGGTTTTTGACCTCCCGTGAGCCGGAGACGATCAGTCGGCTGTGCTCGCTCGGCCTTATCCCGGGGCTCACCGTGCGCGTGTTACGCACAATCGCAAAGGGCCCCCTGATCATCGAGACGAAGGATACGCAAATCGCGCTCGGCAGGGACGTCGCAGAGTCCCTTCTCGTAAGCCCGGAAGGGGCGGAAGCACAAGGGCGACGAAAGCGAAGACGGAGAGGCGCACCGGCTACGGCGACCCCAGGTTAATCCGTATCATCTCCCTGATGCACGACGCAGACTTGGCGTAAAAGGGGCGGAGCGGATAGCTTACCACGCATATGGCCGAAACGACGTCAAAAACGAGCACTCCCAAGGGTATCGCGCTGATGGGAAACCCGTCGGCGGGAAAAAGCGCGATGTTCAGCCAGATGACGGGAGTCAACGTCATCGTTTCCAACATCCCGCAATCAACAGTGATGGTGCAGAAGGGGCTGTCGCACCTTGACGAGCACACCGTCATGGTGTATGATCTGCCCGGGGTCTATTCCGTCACCGCTGTTACTGAAGACGAAGCGGCGACAAAGGACTTCCTCCTGAGCACCTCATTGGAAGCCGTCATTGATATCGTTGATGCCACGCGGCTCGAACGAAACCTGTATTTGACGTTGCAGCTCCTCGAACTCGGCCTTCCAGTCGTCGTGGCCCTTAACCAGGTCGACTTGCTAAAGACGCTTGACCTTGACATCGACGTCGCTGACTTCGAAAAAGAGCTTGGGGTGCAAGTCGTGCCGACCATCGCGACCCAGGGAGAAGGCGTGCACGAGGTGCTGGAGACGGCGTTTCACTACGCCGACCAGCCTTCGAAAAGGACCCATCGGCAGGTGAGCTATGACGACCACGTCGAACGCGCCATAGCAGCGATTATCCCCCTGCTTCCCGAAACGAGCATCCCCAAACGGGGATTTGCGGTGCGGCTCCTCGCGGGCGACAAAGACTTTGAGTCGCGTGTGGATGAGCACGCGCTTGAGCTCGTCAAAGCGTTTAGGGGGGAGGTCGAGCGGGCCCACGGTGAGGACGTCGCCGTTACTATCGCCCGAGGACAACACTCGACGGCCGACCTCATCGCGAGCGCCGTGCTGGTCAGGAAAGTTCACAAACCAACGCTCGGCGAGAAGTTTGGTGAGGTTTCGACGCGTCCGCGCACGGGGTACCCCCTGCTCGTCGCGCTCGTTGGTGGCATGCTGGCACTTATCTTCTACGTGGGCGGCTATCTGAGCACCCTGATCACCACGTTCTTCGAGGGAATCGTCTTCCCACCGCTCTACGCGGTTGTCGACGCGCAGGTTGCCAATCCGTTCGTCACGTCCGCCGTCCACTCCACACTGCTCGCCCTGGCGGCGGTACTCGCCATCGCTATTCCCTACATCCTGATCTTCTTCATTTTCCTCGCGATCCTCGAAGACGTCGGCTACCTCCCGCGCGTGGCGCTGCTGCTCGACCGGCAAGCGCACGTCATCGGCCTGCACGGCCGATCCATCATCCCCATGCTGTTCGGCTACGGCTGTAGCGTGCCTGCGATTATGGCGACGCGGGCCCTTCCCACGAGAAAGGAGCGGATAATCACCACCGTTCTCATCACGCTTATTCCGTGCTCGGCGCGCACCGCGATAATCCTCGGCGTGGCGGCGACCTACGCGGGAATCCAGTACGCGCTTGCCATCTACCTCATCTCGTTCGTGCTCATCATCGCATCCGGGAGGCTGCTGCGATCGACCGTGCCGGGAAGGACGGCGGGGCTCGTACTCGAAATTCCGCTCATACGGAGGCCGGCGCCCATTCCGATCCTGAAGAAGACGTGGCTGCGGATGAGGGAGTTTCTTTACATCGCCGTGCCCCTGCTCATCGTGGGAAGCATCGTGTTCGGATGGCTCGATCTGACCGGCCTCAGTCAATTCATCGAGGCGCCGATGGCGCCGATCACCGTCGGTATTCTGGGACTCCCATCCTTCACGGCCATCTGTCTCATCTACGGAGTGCTGAGAAAGGAGATGGCTGTGGAAATGCTAGCCATCGCGTCGGGAACGTTCATATTTAGCACGGTGATGACACCGGTTCAAATATTCGTTTTCTGTCTCGTTGTCACCCTCTACGTTCCGTGCATTGCGACGTTTGGCGTCATAGCACGGGAGCTCAACGCGCGGTGGGCTGTGGGCATCTCGATCTTCACCATCGTTTTGGCGCTCATCGCTGGCGGGATTGCGTTTCGGGTGCTCACCTTCGCGCATTAGAGGCGGCAGCGTAGCATTCCGGCACGTTTTTTGCTGTGGCGGGTCACGTAGAGCTGTGAAACCTTCGCTCGATGATCTGATCAAGTGGTGGGGCGCCGTCGCTTTGGTGCTTATTGTGCTCAGAATATACGGCGTGCTCTAAAGTTCCGGCCTTGATCGAAGAACGGCGCCGGCCCCGTCATGGTCGATCAGAGTCAAACGCATACGCATCCATGCCCAAGTCGCCCCAGTACCAGCTGTGATGGAGGAGCTTGCCGCGCGCCTTGTCTCCTGCCGCCCCGAATACTACAAGAAGCGGCATGAAGTGATCGGGGTACGGGTGAGCACGTTCAGCGTAAGGACCGCGCTCCCGATACTTCACAAGGCTTAAGCGATCGCCCCGAGTCACCGCGTCGGTCAACCAGCCGCCGAATTCGTAGGCCCACTCATCGGTGGCGGCTCCTTCGCGAAGCGATGCCGCAGCGTAGCCAAGTGGGTGGACCGCTCCACCGCTGCCGAGTATAAGAACGCCGTCATCCCGTAGCGATGAGATAGCTGCACCAAGCGCTATATGCTGCGCGGGGTCGAAGTGGCGCTGGATCGAGAGCTGCACGACGGGGACGTCCGCGTTGGGAAACATAAGCATCAGCGGCACCCACGCACCATGGTCAAGGCCACGATGGCGGTCAAGGTCGCAGCGTAAGCCAGCGCCGTGAACAAGATCAGCCACCCGCCCGGCAAGGTCTGGTGAACCCCGTGCATCATAGCGCAGCCGGTAGAGTTCAGAGGGGAACCCGTAAAAATCGTGGATCGTTTCGGGGGCTTCTACGGCGTTAACCGCAGGTCGTGACGTATTCCAGTGGGCGGATACGCATAGAATTGCGTGCACGTTCCGGTATCGGTCGCCGAGCGTGGCCAGGAACTGCCGCGCCGGGACGTTTTCGAGGGGCAGAGTGGGGGCGCCGTGCGATACAAATAAGGTAGGCAGTGCGTCTGCAGACATGGTTCTTCTTCAAATAATGCTACACTAATGATCGAATCGACCGACCTTTTGGCACGGCGGACCCCCTACTGTGGCCTCTTTCTTTGAGCACGTGTAGCGGTGCCGTCAAATTTCGCCATCCATCTAAATGAGATACCCTCACGCAAGACCAATCTGTCGCATCAGCCCGACCAAATCGTAGAAGAGCTTCTCTTCGGTGATCTCACCCTTCTCATTCCAGTGGGCAACCGTGCAAAACTCGACCTTAAACTTCTTGTTCGTCGGTTGAATCTCGTTTCCGTCAGGGCCAGCCATAGGGCCTGTCATCGTACCGGTGAAATTGGCTATCGAACACGTCCAGTCGCCCTCGCCGAAAAGCACCAGATATGGACGGTTCCCCACACGGTTGTCGGGAAAGGTCCTGAAGAATTGCTCAGCTTCTGCTTGGTGCGCCTCTAGTCCTCTCGTCGGTTCGGGTTGCCCCGGCCAGTACACGGCGACTTCTTCGTGGTGCCGTTTGTTGAACGTGTCCCAGTCCTGGCTGTTCCAAGAATCATCCAACGTTATCATCAATTGCTTGTTTCCCTGAACACTCATTTAAAGTCCCTCCAAAACCGGAGTCGTTTTGAGTATGAGGAGGGGCAGCGCCGTGGCCCATAAGCGTTTCCATCGCTTTGGGTGAACGCGCCGCCTGTGGGCAACAGCGGACGCCTCACGCGTGGCAACGTAAAGCGCTCAGCGATGGACAAACACCAACTGGCTGGTCAAGATGGGCGTTGATCACCGTCAAAACACGTCAAAAGAACAAGCTTTATTGCAAGACACGCCAGTTTTGAGCATCAATTGGTGAGGCGTATGCCGAAGAGAGTATTGATCGCGTATGGAAGCCGTTATGGAAGCACCGATGAGATCGCACGCGCAATGGTGCAGATCTTAGAAAAAGAAGGGCTAGAAACACAGCTACTTGATCTTAGACATACGAAGCAAAAGGAATGGCCCCCACTAGCATCGTTCGATGGCATCCTCATCGGCTCGGGGATCAAGATGTTTCGATGGGTTGGAGACGCAACGATTTTTCTCAAAAAGCACGCGGACGAGCTCAAAGCGCTCAAAGCGAAAGGGCTGGTGATAGGCGTTTTCGTGAGCTGTGGATCCGCGTCAACGCCTGAAGGCCATGCGGAGGCCAAGGACAGGTACGTAGACAAGGTCTTGACCGATCTTGGAATCAAAGCAGACGTGGATATCTATGACGCCTTTGGCGGCGTTTTAGACCTCTCCTCCTCGGCGCCAATGGGCTTCCTCGACAAGCGAATGCTCGGTATGGCGGCAAAACAGATGGTCAAAGATACGGGTATTCACCTGACGGAAGGCGCTCGGAACGATTTGCGAGATTGGGACCAAATTCAGACGTTTATGGAACATTTCGCCCAATTGCTGAAAGCAGGAGATGGCGCGAATTGACGAATCGGGTTGCCGCAGCCGATAGTCGGAACGCCAACGCAGCCGTGCGCCGGCTTGGGTTCTGGTCGGCGGCCCTAACCGCTGTATTCGCCGCGGCATTTTTCGCGGTCGGTATCGCGACCCCGGTGCGATCTATCCCCTACCCTTACGTAGCCTCATTCATTCCCAACGATTACCTCTGGATGTATCCGGCATTCCTGTTGGCGCCGACCTTCGTCGTGCTCGTGGCGTGCATCCACTCCTACGCGGCCGATGAAAGGAAGGTATTCAGTCAGATCGCCTTGTCGTTCGCGGTGGTCTATGCGGCCGTTATCACCACAGACTACTTCATTCAGTGGACCGTCGTAGAACCGAGCATCTTGAGCGGGGGGACGGCCGGTCTCGCTCTGTTCACCCAGTACAACCCTCACGGGCTCGTCGTTAGTCTCGAAAGTCTTGCGTACCTCATGATGAACGGGGCGTTCGTCTTCGCCGCCGCTGTTTTTGCCGGGGGAAGGCTTGAGCGCGCGCTGCGATGGCTGTTCGTCGCGAGTTTTGTCGTGGCGGTCGGATCGTTTGTCGGCATTTCTCTGCTGGGATATGCCATTGTCACGTTTGAGGTGGCAGTCATCACGATAAACTGCGTCGTGCTGGTTATCTCAGGCGTGTTGCTGAGCGTTGTGTTCAAGCGACCGGGTGTTGTGGGCCCTAGCGTCTGACTATGGCGAAGCAGGTAGTTCTAGAAGCGCGGTCGCAAAGCGCTTCACCTTCTCCACGTACGCCCCGCTTTCCACGTCGTTAGCCGCAACGTCAAGCACGGCCGCCGCCTTCTTTCCGGAAAGCGTTTTCATGCTTTCGAGCATCTTTACGCTGCCCTCGCTGCGTGGGTTTCCGTGCGTGCAAAAGAAGGCGACACTGGTGAACTTGTCTTTGTTTTGTGCAAGATACGTTCGTATCGGGCTGGACATTTTCCCCGCCCACACAGGACTGCCGATGACTACCATATCATAGGACGCGGCGTCGTTCGTCGTTTGTGCGATTTTTGCGCGGACCCGCAGGAATGCCTGCATCGCCAACCTGCCCATGCCCTCGCCTTTTGTGTCGGACACGATCGCTTCATTATCGGCGTTGAGGTTCTCAGCAAGCGCCTCGGCGACCCTTTTCGTGTTTCCCGTGCGCGAGTAATAGGCTACGAGTGTTTTCATCGCTGTGCGTTACGCCGCACCCGCTTAATAGCGTGACGGGTCCCTGCAGGTACGACCGGTCGACCGGGTAAGCGCCTTATTTAGCTGCACCAAGCGAACAAATTAAATAGCTGGTGAAAAATCATCTTGTGGAGCACCCGTGGAAGCGATTGAAGTTTCTCATCTAGTCAAGAAATTCGGGACCCTCACCGCGGTCAATGACATCAGCTTTTCGGTGGCGGCCGGGGAGATCTTCGGGTTTCTAGGCCCTAACGGCGCCGGCAAGACGACGACCATCCGCATGCTCACCGGCATCTCGCCGTCGACCTCGGGAACGGCAACCATTTTCGGCCACGATATCGTGCGCGAGACCGTTGCCGCGCGGCAATCCATGGGCATCGTCTCCGAGACCTCAAACGTGTACACTGACTTGACAGGGTGGCAGAACATGATGCTCGCCGCGCAGCTCTATCGCATCGGAAGAAGCGAGCGGGACAAGAACGCGACCGAGCTTCTGAAGCGCTTTGAGCTGTATGAACGGCGGGATACCAAAGTGCACGGGTACTCCAAGGGAATGAGGCGGCGGCTGACCATCGCCATGGGCCTGGTCAACAGCCCGCGTCTGCTCTTCCTTGATGAACCCACCTCCGGGCTGGATGTCGAGAGTAACCTTATCATCCGCGACATGATCAGCGACCTTATCGCTGGAGGAGTCACCGTATTCCTGACGACCCACAACATCGAGGAGGCGAACGTCCTCTGCGACCGGGTGGCTATTATCGACAAGGGCCACATCGCCGCCATCGACGCGCCCGAACGGCTGAAAAAGACGATTCAAAGCGCCCAGTCTGTCGAGGTCGCCTTTTTGGACGGCACATCGCCTGAGCGGCTTGACGAGCTGCGCAGGCTCCCGATGGTGAACGACGCTCGCAAGGAAGGTGACAAGTTCAAGCTCTTCACAGAGAACCCCACAGAGGTCATCGACGGCGTGATGGCGTACGCGCAAACGCACCACACACGGGTGATAAGCATCACGACGCTCGGTCCGAGCCTTGAAGACGTCTTTGTCAGGCTAACCGGGCTGCAGCGAGGAGGCGGGATTAGTGCCATCGATTAGCCTTTCGGGGATCGAGGACCGCCTTTCCCGCGAGCTTGTCGCCGCGTGGGCGATTGCGAAAAAAGACGTCCTCATCTATTACCTCAGGCCAGGCGTCATCGTCGGCGGGGTGCTCTTTCCCCTTTTTATGTTCCTTGCGTTTACGGCAGGGAAGCTCGCGACGCCCGTTGCGCTGGTCCCAGGACTCATCGGGATCACGACGCTCTTCTCCGCCTCATCGATAGAACCGGTATCCGTCCCGGTCGAACGGAGAATGGCGACCTTTGACCGGCTGCTCGCCGCTCCCATCTCCTTAAACGCGCTGGTGTTGGGCGAGAGCCTTAGCGGTTTTCTCTATAGCCTTCTTATTGCGGTTGTGGTGTTTGTCGCCGCGCTAGTCATCCTGATGACGCCCATCACGAATATACTCCTCATTGCGCTAGGGGTCCTTTTCAGTTCACTGTGCTTTGCAACGCTGGGAACCCTTTTCGCGGCATATCCGACGGAAAACCCCGGCGATATCATCTCGATGGTGAACGTCGTGAGGTTCCCCCTTATCTTCATATCCGGCGTCTTCATCCCGCTCGCGACACTCCCTGCCGTCGCGCAGATGATCGCGTACATTTCACCGCTCACGTACGCAAACGACCTTATCCAGGGCGGATACAACGGTAAAATGACGTTTCACCCGATTGTTGACGTCGCGATGCTCATCGTCTTCATTCTGATCTTCCAGTTAATTGCGAACTACCTGTACAAGCGATTCAACGATTGAGCGAGTCGAGCGAGAGAACCGCAAATGGAGATCCGGATTCGGTGCGCCGTTCATATGTCCAAACGTGGCTACCTAGCACGCTCTTGTTTGGGCGGGGAAGCTGACTACGGGTTCATCCACGTCGCTCGTGCGAATCGCTCATAGAACGCACGGTGTGCAGACGCACTAAGTTTGATTCAACTCGTTCTGAGATGCTCGTGCATGCCGGTGCACGAATTGTGGATTCAGAGTCGTTCTACGGAGCATAACCTGGTGGCGTGCTCGCCGTGACGACACCTGCAGAGCTAAGGCACGTTGGGACGGCACACGGAGTTGTGGGCGAAGCAACACCCTTGGCTGTGACGGGTGCACTGAGTTAGCGTTCAGAAGCTTGTTATGCCGTTAGAGTTATCGCCGAGTACCCGTAAACACTCGATCATCTGCAGACGAAGTGTAGCCTGTTCCATTCTTCACTCTCCGGGACGGGCGGCACGAACTGCTGGCGATTTTCTGGAAGGCCATAGCTTGAAGCAAAAAGTCATCGAATTGAACGACGTCACGTGCATTCTCGGGAAGACTAACGTCGGTCTGTACGAAAATCACCTGATCGACACAGCAGTTATTGACACCCCGCTCGATCTTGAGGCGATTCTCATCACGCACGGACACGCCGATCATTTTGGGTCGGCGAGCACGCTCAAGAGACGCACGGGAGCGATCGTGGTGGCTCCGAAAGATGACGCGTTTCTGATCGAAATTCCAGAGGTAAACGTTCGGGGTATGTTCAGCTGGGCGCGTCCACCGCTGGAGATGACGACGCGATTCTTCATCGGGGAGGCGTGCACGATCGATCGCTACACTGAAGACTATCCGTTCGAAGGAAAGATTGCCCCGCTGCTCTTGCCTGGTCACACGATGGGGCACACGGGTTATCTGTGCGACGGGGTGCTCTTTGCGGGAGACGCGTTGTATACACAAGCGGTGTGGGAACGGCACAAGCTCCCTTACTCAATAGACGTTGAACTCACGCGTCGCTCGCTCAACGCGATCAAGAACACGGCGTTTGACTGGCTGGTTCCGAGTCACGGCGAGGTCATGTCAAAGGACGAGAGTGCGGGCCAGATCGCGGTTCACTTAGAGCGGCTTGCCGAGATTGACGGGATGATACTGCGACTTTTGGAGCGTCCCCGATCAACGGAGGATCTCATCTATGCCGTGCTCAAAGAGCTCAACGTGCAGGACAACCTGGCCCAGTATTGGCTTTCCGTCACGACCATAAAAGGTCACTTGAGCGGACTCGTCAGCACCTACAAAGTTGCGTATGACATTTCCGACCATCGCGTGTACTGGAAGGCGAACGAATGACTGCCCTCGTCCAAGGCTCGTATCCTTCCACTGCGCGAATCGACGCGATGCGAAACGCGGGCTTGCATGACGGATGGCAGCTGAACGGTGCCGCTGGCCGCGCGCGTGAAAGCAGAAGGCCTTCTGGCTGTTTCCGAAACAATCACTAACGAATCTAAGGGTGATGATATGGCGAACTTTGATGACTGTGTGCGCTTTGCTAATCAGCACATGATCTGTTCAGTCGCCACGTGTGATCGCGAGCAGCCACGGGTCCGAATGCTCGGGATGTGGTTTGCGGATACACGGGGCTTCTATTTTAGTACCGTAAAGACGAAAAAGATATTTCGAGAGCTTACGGCAAATCGGAAGGCTGAGGTGTGCTTTTATGCCCCGCCAAAAGGGTCGCTTGGCCAAGAGGGTTCAACAGATATCGGAACCATGATGCGAGCGTCAGGCGACGTGGTTTTTCTTGACGACGTGAACCTCACTGAGCGCCTTCTTGAAGAGCGACCGTTTCTGCGTCCTCACGCCGACGATCAGGTCATATTCCGGATCCAAAACGGCGAGGCGACGTTCTGGACGTCTGCAGACAGTGGACGCGAATCAGCCCTTGAGCGAATCCGCTTTTGAAACAGGAGCCACAGTCTCCTGCCCCGCTGCCCGCTCGTGCCCTCACGATGCATGTTACGGCAGGGCGCTCTGTGCCCTCGGCGTCTTTTGAACGGAGACTAGTTTGGGCATCGATAACGCGGACGCTCCACGCTGATCGTGCGACGGCTTGCCTAGGCGGACGGCTATTTTTCGCCTTTGACTTCCTTGCCCTTGTAGTACTCTTCCTTCTCTTTTTCGAGCTTGCCCTTTACTTCCTTGCCCTTGTAGTACTCTTCCTTTTTCTCTTCTTTTGCGTCCATAGGACACTCCTTTGTGTAGGTCGATTCGCGCGTATAAAAAACCATAACCCGCGTTAACTCGGCAAAAGCCGCCGGTCCACTCTTCTTCAGCGATGATTGCTGCGATTAGAGCCGGGATCGTTATACTAGGCGTGTGGATCGCGGCTGGGATCGTCTCGCCGAATTTGCATTCCGACGATCGTGACTAATAGCGAATAACCGGTAGGCATCAGCAACCGCCTACTGGTATACGCAACGACGCTGCTAGAGCAAGAGGTATCCAAACGAGTTTTTTTATGCCATCTTTTATCATGTGGCGCTGACAGCTCGTATGCTCAAACAACTAATAAGCGCTTTATAGGAGGCGGTGCCACACACGACTGATGAAAGTTGTTGACATCATTAAACTGATCGTCTCGATCGCGGTGCCTGTGTTAGCGGGTTTGGGATCGACAGTGTTTACCATCAACTCCATCTCAACGTGGTACGCCGCGCTCAACAAGCCCTGGTTCAATCCACCGAATGCGGCTTTCGGGCCCGTTTGGACGATTCTCTATATCTTGATGGGTCTGGCGTTGTTCCTTATATGGCGATCGCCTCGAACGCACACAAGAGACATCGGGATCGCTCTCTTCGCTGCACAGCTCATCGTCAACGTTGTCTGGACGTTCGCCTTTTTTGGGCTGCAGAACATACCATACGGCCTGCTCACCATCGTGCCGCTGTGGATACTGATCGCCGCCACCATCTATCAATTCTTCAAGGTGGACCGGCGGGCGTCGTACCTACTCGTGCCCTACATCGTGTGGGTAACCATCGCCACCGCCTTGAACGCGTCGGTCTACCTACTCAACCGGTAACGACGACGCGCGTTAGAGGCGTAAGACTAGCCGCGTTCTCATCGCGGTTGCGCGTGGGGCACAGCTTCATCGCAAGCCAGCGCTGTCGCGCTCCATGACGTTATACAGCGTTTTTACCTCTGATCGCAAGTCGTCCAAACGATGCTCGAGCTTGTCGATGCGCTCTCCTATCTTGCCCTTACAGGCGCGGAACTCTGCACAACACGTCTCCAGCTCGTCGATGCGCTTTGTTAGGTCATTTATTTCCTTTTCATAGTCCATTGTCTAGAACCTCCTTTCGATACAGATGAGGCCTCGATCACGGCCATCCAATAGAAGGGTGACGTAGGATATTAAGCCACTATCCTAAAAATGTCGAAGAAGGGCGCTCGGTGGCCATTGGGCCTCATTGGCACGGCCCAGCGGACGCGCTAAATGAAAGAACTCGACGTTCCAGAGCCGGATTGTGCGTGCTATGATGAGAAGCGGTGTTCCGTCGCTGCGGGTACTACTTGACCGGTGCTTCGGCAGGGATTACGGTTAAGGACCGCGCTTGGGTGGATATTCTTTACGTCTGCGTCGGGCGTCTTCGCGCCTTGCTGCGGCAGGCGTCGCAGGTTTCCGCGGTCTGACCTCTGCCTGTGTCGTGTCTTCTGGGCGCACAGCCTTGGCAGTGCGCGCGTCTAAAACCATGTCGCGTTCAGACCGGGCCGCTTCGCGCCTATCTACAAACGCCAGATTCGCCCTTCGCAGTGCCCATATGACAAGGAAAAATACGGTTACAAAGCCGATGCCGAAGAGCAGCGAGTACGCGGTGATGCCGCCGGTTGCGGCGATGAGGGTTTGGGAATAACCGAGCAGCAGTCCCATGGCGATGACGATGGTGAGACTTAGCCCGATCGACAGCGCGACTCGCTCAGTGATCTCGAGCTGGTTGAGCCTGGGAAAGACCGCAAGCGTCATGGCAAATCCGGGCACGAAGAGCACGTAGATGAATGCGAGGGCGAGTTGGAGTATATTTGTCACGAGTTTGTTCCCGACGGTCGGTTGTGTAGCGTTACGACGAAAAGTACGACGTTCTCAAACCGATTCTGTAGCGAGAGACTTAAGCCTTTCTGGCGTGAAATTTCGAGCTTCCCGTTGCCGATCAAAAAAGCCCCACTGCCGCGCACGTTCGATCCTGCCGCGAACAGGCGTGCTACCCGCTGTGCAACTTCGTAGCGAGCACCACCACTTTTTTCGCCAAACCCCTGCACTCCTGAGCGGCCTGATCGTCAGGCGCCCCGGTAGCAACGGCGCCAAAGTGTCCCCCCGAGGAGAGAGGATCGCCGCACACGAGCATGCCGTGTACGATGAAGGCCTGCAGGAGCGCCATAATGGTGATTTCCCTGCCTCCTGCACGATGCCCTGAGCTGACGAAGGCAGCGCCGATCTTGTTTTCGAGTTGCCTCCTGACACTGATCGAGTCTTCGATGAACTTCTTGATCTCGCTTGCCGGCAGGCCGAAGTACACGGGTGACCCGATAATGATGCCGTCGGCCCATACAAGGTCATCGTTTGACGCATCGGCCACCTCTTTGAGTCTGACCACAGCGCCTTCTTCGTGCGCCGCGTCTGCTATTGTCTCTGCCATCGTTTTGGTATTTCCGGTGCGCGAATAGTAGACTACTAACACATTGACCATGATGCCCTCCTCAAAAGCAAATGGCACAATGATGACTCTTTAACCTTACGGCTCTTTTCGCCGCAGTTTGCCCTTTGAGCGTTTCATTGGTGGTTCGGTGAACCGAGGAATTACCCAAGTTTCGAGAAGTCTTCCGCGCTTCTAATCCCGTCTGAGGTAATGAGAAGAGTGCGAACCTCACCTTGTAACTGTGCGTTCAACCGAATGAACAACTCAATGAGTTTGGAAGCCAGGATGACGGACTAGGATGTGTTCAGCAGGATCGCTCTATTATGCGTGTATTCGAGATAACGCACGTTTGAGCAACTGCTGGCGTTGAAAGATCCGAGGTCTGTTCCTTATCAACTTCGACAATTGTCAACTAGAAGGTTAAGCGAGTTCTTTGGGTGGTGGAGCTTCAACGTTCAATCAATCGACTGAAACGCGCACCTCTTCTATTTGACGTTCTTGCCGGTCCGACTTGCTAATCCCGTGTTGTGTCTTTTCCCAGTAAAATGGTTTTGTGAGGAGTTGTATAGCACCTTTCCAAGCCGCTATGCTGATCAAAGCCCAATATATAGGGACAAGCAGCGCAAAGGGAATGAGCGAGTACTTCCGTTCTTTTACGGTAGCAATTACCTGTGTGATAATAAAGAAAACATTACCGACGATCAAATTGAAGAGACATACGTACGCCAATGGATAATACAACAAGAAGGGAAAGATGCCTGGAATCAAGATCGCGAGAACCGTAGTCAGCCATAGTATGGGATTAATGAGGACGACAAAAATGCTATTGCCTAGCACAAGTTGAAAGAGCGCAAATTTGCGCCATCCTAAGTCGGCACGTAACTCACGTGGATAGCGCATGTGTACGAGATATGTCTGAATATACCCCTTAATCCAGCGAGATCGCTGTCGGATCCAGTTCCACCACTTTGTGTTCGCCTCTTCGTAGGTGTAACTATTTAGCATGGACGTTCTGAGCTTCTTTCGTGCGATCCGTATGCCGAGATCGGCATCTTCTGTCACGTTATAGGGATCCCATCCACCTAAGTCACGGAGCGCTTTGGTTCTAAAGTGGTTGCTTGTTCCTCCGAGCGGGATCGGCCCCCCGATTCGATCTATCCCGTGCAGATAGAAATCGAACCAATATGAGTATTCCAAAGTGAACCAGCGCGTGAGCACATTATCCTTTGGATTATAGAAGTTCAAGCGAGATTGCAGGCACACACAATCAGGATCAACGTGAGAAAAGGCCAGCACGGCTTTCTTTAATTGATCGGGATCGGGATCGTCTTCAGCATCAAATATAACACAGAATTCGCCTCGTGCCCTTTGCAGGCCATAATTGCAGGCGCGGGGTTTTGTGTGTATATCAGCATCTGGAACAATGATCGGTTCAAATGGCTTGAGAAACTCGCGGTACTCGTCGGAGCTCAAGGACTCCATAACCGTCTCTGGCTCGCCAAATAGACCCAATCTGCGGGCTGCAGCGAGTGTTTCGTCATCCTTTTCCTCCATCAGAATCTTAATATCGAGTTTATCTTTAGGGTAGTCTAACCGATGTAGGTTCCTGATTAAGTGCGGGAGCATCTCTGTCTCGTGATACACCGGCACAAATATGGTGAACACAGGCAATACAGCGTCATCAAGCTTCTCAATGTCTTCAGTTCGTACGGGGACCTCTGATCGTGAGCCTTGGAATCCGAGGAACGACACATAAAACTTGAACAGATTTAGCCCAAAATATACGACGTTTATCACGGCAAAAAGTAGAATAAGTGACACTGGATAATTTCCTACGAA
>JBEKER010000012.1:0-35515 GCA_050013755.1 Halobacteriota archaeon | reverse complement strand
GTCGCGAAGCCGTTGTCACCGTACAGTGGGTTTCCACAGCAGGCGATAACCGCCTCAGCATCGCAAATCGATTCGCTCACTTTAGATCATCTTGTTCTGAATGATGGCTTTTTCTGGATCCAGCACGATCATATGCGTTGCACACGAGTTGCATGGATCGTACAGCCGTACTATGACTTCCGCGAACTTGTAGTGGTCCCCTTCTATTGCTTTGCTAATCGTTGGATAATTCCACGTCGTCGGAACGATGCAGTTGTAGTAAGTAATCCTGCCGTCCTTGACCCGCGCCATGTGAACGTTCGAGCCACGAGCTGCTTCGTTGATTCCGATTCCAAGTTCGTTGTCGCCGCGACCGGCACACGCTTCCTTTGTTACGCCGCTCGTATTGAGCTCATCGAGGAGATTCTCTGCTCGATGAACAAGCGTGCCTTGTTCACGCTGCCGAGCCTTTTGGATCGCCAGTGCGCCCTTCTCAGTGAATCCCTTGAACGTGACCGCGCGCGCGCGAGGGCCGACTTCTACGGGTTCGCCGCCAACAAGGCATATAGTATTATTTGCCTCTTGCCCGACTTCAAGCGAGCTGTACCAGTTGTTCGGCTGTTCCTCATTGAACGTTTCCCACGGGAAGGCCGCTCTGTCCCCGTAAGTCAAGTCTGAAGCAAACACGTCGTAGTCGTGCAGCCCCATATCAGACGGATAGTCAGAGTCCTTGATCAGCCCCATCATGAAGTCAGTCTGTTCGTTTGAAAGCTGCTCGTAGGTTCGCAGACTCATCTGCAATTTCGCTCTTGCGAGATCGCTTATGTTATGTTCCATGCCGCCTATGACGATGTCAGGCGCATGCAGGCCCTCTCCGCCGACCACATCAATGATGTTCTGGGCGATTTTTCTCATTCCCTGACAGCGCTTCATGGCGTCTGTGTAGACGTTTTTGTCAAAGCCGACACCGCACCCGAAATCCGGGAAAATCAAAATGTTATGAAGCGGATGGCTGTGCATTTTGTTAGCAATGGCAGCCAGTTCTCGTAATATCATGCCGTCCTTTGGTGGCTCAACACCGATTGAGTCCTCCACAGCCTCTACCGAAGCGCACGAGTGAGAGATAGGACAGATGCCACAAATCCGCGACGTTGCCAGTGGGGCGAACTCCATCGGCTTGCCGATAAGGAACTTCTCAAAATTCCTGACCGGTGTAATGCTGAAGTAGTTCCCTTTTTCCACTATGCCGTCGTCGTTTGTCTCTAGAACTAACTTGGCGTGCCCTTCGACACGAGTACACGGCGAGATTTCAACTACATTGGCCAAACTAGTAACCTCCTTTTGGTGCTTTACCAGATAGTCAAAGTTTAATGCCGCTCATACTATAAAACATTAAAACGCGATGCTGTCGATCGAAAAAGACGACATCGGCAACGGAGTGAGATCTTTCGCTGTGCACTCAAGAAGGCAAGTTTACGCATAACAAAAATAGTATAAAAATCTTAGAGACCGTTTTAGGGCCGTGCAGCGTTTGTGGCACACAACTACCGCTATCCTCTATATAACTATTGCTAATTCGCGGATGTATCAACGATTATATAGTACATGACACTTTTATTGCATTTTTGGTGATCTAATGACTTTTAAAAGCCCTTTAGAGACAATTAAAGCCGTGCAAGTCACAGGCACAGCTAAGACTTTGCTCCCGTGGGACAAACTCTTGCTCATGGCGTTCCTTGCAGGCGCTTATATCGCGTTTGGGGGGCTGCTGGCCTTAATCGTGACGGCAGGCATGACAAAAGCGGGATATCCGGTAGGATTATATCGGCTCGTTTTTGGTGCGACGTTTACCGTCGGCTTAATGTTGGTGGTTATCGCAGGCTCAGAACTATTCACGGGAAACTGCTTGTTCCCGACAGTTGCAGTGCTTCACCGTAAAGCCTCCATCGTGGGACTGCTGAAGAACTGGACAGGTTCATACATCGGCAACTTCATCGGAGCGTTGTTCGTCGCTGGGGTGCTGTCGTACCTGACCAGCCTGATCATCGCGCCGAGCGGAACCGCGGCAGCGTCAGCCGCTTTCCTTAACACCCAGGCAGTATATAACGCGAAATTAAGTTTGTCGTTTTCGGAGGCTTTCTACAGGGGCATAGGCTGCAACTGGCTCGTCTGTCTCGCCGTTTATCTGGCGGTCGCCTCGGACGACACAATCGGCAAAATATTTGGAATATTTTTCCCGATAATGGCCTTCGTCGCGATCGGCTTCGAGCACAGCGTAGCTAACATGTTCTTCATTCCCGCATACATCTTCGCCAACCACATGGCAGGAAATCCCGGCGTATGGGGACAGTTCTTAGCTGTAAACCTGCTCCCCGTGACTTTAGGAAATATTGTAGGCGGGGTGATATTCGTGGCAATGATCTACTGGTGGACGCTCCTTCGCGGGAGTGAAAAGGCCGAGATCATCGCCGACAGAGCTGAAATCGACTCGTAAGCAGCACAATTAGCCGGCTTTTGCTCAGCTTCGGCTATATGACGGGCTCGCGCCCGTCCTCTCATTTTTTTGAAGACCAAAGATTTAAGCCGCCACCATGCTGACGAATAGCGCTCTTGGTCCGGCTGCTAAGATGCCTGAGCTGAAGGTCAGCGCTGCGGCTCTTGAACGAGCCTAGCAGGAGGCGTGAACAGTAGCAAAGTTGGCGATAGGTTCTACGCAAAAGCCGCGGATGAAGCACTTCAACAGAAAGGCGGCGGGGCAGGCTGTGTTATGTCCAGTATGCAAAGAGATGATGCCGGATTATTTGGCTGAAAACGGCGTGTGCAGAGCGTGAGCTGGAATAAATTACCTCGAAAGGTCTGCTAAAGTGCTCCGCCGCATTTGACTATGCGTCGTACCTAATTTTTACTGGGTCAGGCAAAAAAAAGACCGGACACTGAGCGGGTAAAAAGAATTCTTCCTGCCTACCAGGCTTCGACGAAGGCCATGTTCGTGTAGATATCCTCGAGCCGGGCCTTATGGCCCCTCTCCATATTTGCAAGCTGGGAGAAGAGGAGCTCCTGTTCGGCATCGGTGGAAAGCGTGGCAAGTTGGGTGTACATCTGCATTGCCTCAAGTTCTTTCTTGATCGCGATGACGAGACCTTCGAGCGGTTTTAAGTCATCGGTCAGTTTCGGAGTCGGCAGCTCGTCGCCGACCTTGTAGTCTTTCGCTGCCGTAAAGTGGAGATTGGCTGTGTCCTTAGTAAGGAATGTCTGGAGGATCACCCGGTGTTTCTGCTCTTCACCTGCAAGTTCTTCAAAGAGTTTCTTTAATGCCGGATCCTTTGCCCTGTCAGAGACGCTCTTGTAGAATGCATAGGCCTCTACTTCGCTGTCGATTGCGGTGGAAATGATTTTCTTTGCATCTTCTACGTTCATGGTTTATTACACACCTCTGGTTCTTTTAACGGTTATCTCATTCTTGCCGATTACTCTATTTAAGTGCGTTGATGGTCAGGGAAAGGATATGCTGCGCAGGGCGCCCCGAAGTCCGCTTCTTCGCTCTAGAACAAGATAAGTCGCCACGTAAGGCTGCGTGACACGAAATCCAAGCTACAAAAGATTTAAGCTACGTTTGAAGGAGATAAATTTGGAGGGAAACTATGGAACTAACATACGTGCCGACAACTTGTCCCTACTGTGGGGTGGGCTGCGGACTTAATCTAGTGGTTAAGGACGGGAAGCTCGTCGGGGTTGAGCCATGGAAGAGATCTCCCGTAAATGAGGGAAAACTCTGTCCAAAAGGCCTCTCATGTTGGGAATTCGTCCATGATGAGGATCGTCTCACGACCCCCCTGATCAAAAAAGATGGCAAGCAAGTTGAGGCAACGTGGGACGAAGCGCTTGATCTTGTCGCCTCTCGACTAAAGGCAATTCACGAAGCAAACGGCCACAATTCAGTCGCATTTCAAGTTTCGTGCAGAACCCCGAACGAAGAATGCTATATTATGCAAAAACTGGCGCGGGTCGGATTCAAGACCAACTACGTCGATAATTGCGCGCGCATTTGTCACGGTCCGTCCGTTGCAGGGCTTTCGTTATCCTTCGGTTCAGGCGCGGCAACAAACGGATTTGCAGACACTTTGAACGCCGATTGTATCTTTGTAATCGGCTCAAATGCGTTGGAAGCGCACCCGCTCGCAGGGCGAAGAATCATCCAGGCTAAAGAAAAGGGGGCGCACTTAATCGTTTGCGATCCACGGTACTCGACGACGGCAAAGCAGGCGGACACTTACGTGCGCTACAAGCCCTCATCTCAAATTGCCTTCCTTAATTCAATGATGTATTGGATTATTGCGGAGGACTTGCACGATAAGGACTTCATCGCCAATCGGACGAATGGATTTGAGGACTTAAAGGAGACCGTTCAGAAGTACGCAGACGTTGAAGCTCGAACAGGAGTGCCTACTGAGTTTGTGAAAGAGGTAGCGCGGAAATACGCGACCGCTAAAAATGCGGTAATTATCTACTGCCTCGGCATTACCGAGCAAACTACTGGGACAGATAACGTTAGGTCACTCGGGAATCTTGCGATGTTGACCGGTAACATCGGAAGGCCTGGTGTTGGCGTCAATCCGCTTAGAGGTCAAAACAACGTCCAGGGCGCCTGCGACATGGGGGCCTACCCGAACGTGTATTCCGGCTATCAGAAATGCGAAGTTGCTGAAAACCGCGAGAAGATGGAGAAGGCGTGGGGCGTCGAGGGACTTCCTGGTGAATATGGGTTGACCCTGACCGAGCAAATAGACGCAGCGGGCGATGAGATAAAGGCGATGGTCATCATGGGTGAAAACCCGATGATGTCGTTCCCGGATTCTAACCACGTCGGCAGGCAACTTGAGAAACTCGATTTTCTTGTGGTGCTGGACATCTTTCCAACAGAAACGACGAAACTCGCCGATGTTGTACTCCCCGGCGCTTGCTTTGCCGAAAAGGACGGCACGTTTACCAGTGGTGAACGCCGAGTGCAGCGCATAAGAAAGGCAGTTAATGCGCCAGGCGAGGCCAAAGCTGACTGGGAAATTTTTACGCTTCTCGCTGACAAACTAGGCTTAGACGGCTTTGAGTTCACAAGTGCAGAAGACGTTTTTGACGACATGCGAAAGGTGACGCCTTCGTACGCAGGGATATCATATGAGCGACTGGAGAAACCTGAAGCCCTCATATGGCCGTGTCCAACAGTAGAGCATCCCGGAACGCCGATTCTCCACACAGAGAGATTTGCATTGCCCGACGGGCTTGGGCACTTCTTTGGCATTGAAGACAGACTACCTGCGGAGCTGCCAGATGCCGAGTACCCGTATGAACTCATGACGGGCCGGATTTTGTTCCATTACCACACCGGAACTATGACGAGACGATCGCCAACGCTTGACGCTGAAGTCCCAACGGGATACGTTGAGATCAGTGTTGAAGATGCGAAAGAGCTCGGCATACAAAATCATGACCGGGTGAAGCTTCGAAGTCGCCGCGGTGAGAGTGAAACGGTGGCACGCGTCACGAGCGATATGCCTAAAGGCGCGCTCTATATGAGTTTCCACTTCAGTGAAGGTCCGGCGAACACGCTAACGAATACGGCACTGGACCCAATGTCAAAGATGCCAGAGCTGAAGTACTGCGCTGTGTCACTCGAGAAAGCGTAAGGAGGTGCAGAAAATGGTAAAAGTAGGAGATATGTTCTACGCGCAAGCGGCTGACAGCGCCATTCAGGAGAAAGGTGAGTGTGGAGGCGCCGTTACGGCGACGCTGAAGTATCTGCTTGAGAACAAAATTGTCGACGGCGTGCTCGCGATGAGACGCGGAGCGGACATCTATGACGGCGTGCCGACGCTCATTACTGATCCGGCGAAGATCACTGAGCTGTCCGGGTCGCTGCACTGCGCCCCGATCATAGAGTCAAACGTGCTTTTCAAGTACCTCGACGGCGCTAAGGACATGAAGCTCGCCGTCGTTGGCGTCGGGTGTGACTCGCTCGCCATGCAAGTACAGATACGAAAAGGCGAATTGAACGCTGACAACCTCGTCCGCATCGGCCTCAACTGCGGGGGGACCTTCCCACCGGTGCAGGCCCAGGAAATGATCCAGAAGTTCTACGAGACCGATCCGATGGACGTCGTCAAGGAGGAGATTGCCAAGGGGAACTTCATCATCGAGACGAAGGATCACGAGCACAAGGAGGTCAAGATCGACGATCTTGAAGAGCAGGGGTACGGCCGAAGGGCAAACTGCCGCCGTTGTGAGGAGAAGATCCCGAGAACTATGGACCTCGCGTTCGGAAACTGGGGAGTTATCGGTCCTGACGCGGGTAAGGCAACGTTTGTCGAGGTCTGCTCTGCAGCGGGGGCGCAACTGCTCGAGGACGCCGTGAAGGCAGGCGCAATAACGACGAAGGATCCGATTCCGAAGGGGATTGAGGTTCGAGACAACATCGAAAAGGCGATGCTTAAGCTTGGGGCTAAATGGCAAGCGCACGACTTCTTGAGCGCTGAAGACCGCGACGAGTTCTGGCTCGAGCAATTCGCGAAATGCATAAAATGCGGGGGCTGCTGGAAGGCGTGTCCCGTGTGCACTTGCGATGACTGCAAGCTCGAGAGCTGTGAGCCGCGCTGGGTTGAAGAAGGGCTTCCTCCCTCGCCGAAGCTGCAGTACACGAGAGCGGCACATATGGATGCCGACTGCGTGGACTGTGGTCAGTGCGAGGACGCGTGTCCTGTCGAGATTCCCCTCTCGACGTTCTTCCATCAATCGACGAAGGACACAGCTAAGCTCCTGGCCAGATTCGCTGAACTAACATCGGGTTAGGAAACGTTGGGGGCCTGTGCCCCCATTTTCTTTGCTTTTTTGCTCGGTTGACACGAGTTGAAGTTTTAAAATTCGTTTTAGATTAAAAAACTGCGCCCAGTTCAATCACCTCTTTTATGGTAAGGCTTTGAGCGCGGAGTAGTTGTTTTACGCAAGCACGGAGCTTAGCCGATCCATGCATCAGCAACTCTTTTAAGTGTCTCGTAGTTTTGAGTGGCCGTTGCAACTGCTGCGCCGAAATCACAGATTTCGCTATCTGTTCGTGTCGGTTGACGGCAGGCTGCGTTGTCCACTGCATATTCCTTTTGTCTTGCAACGGCAACCGGACCAGAGCAGGTCGACCCTCCTTACGAAAACGAACTGACATGCTATGTCATTGGATTTTAGCTTCAGCGCAGCCATTGGTCGACTCAACCAGTGCAACGGAATAGTTGGCGGGCGTCCTAGCCAACGAACGGACCCCGCTCTGCGAAACCCGACAAGCCGAACCGCCTAATCACTCCGTTTCCGTATGAGTAGCACGGCGATGCATAAAAGCCCGAAAACCGCCAATAAAGCTTCGAATCCTGGTACTGGGGGCGCGGTAGTATTATTGGCTGCTTGTAGGAAGCTTGAGGGTGCCGCGGTCGTCGCGTTGGTACTTGCTACGGCAGATGTGGTGTTTGCGGCCGCTGTGGTCGTCGTCGCATTTGTCGTAGCATTTGTAGTTTGTTGTGCCATTGATGGTAGACTAAAAACAAGTATCAATAAAAGTGCCAAAACGCTGCTCAAAACAATTTTCTTCATTTTAATTGACCAACTCCCATATACTCAAATTGCAACGCGCTTGTAGTGCGACAAAACGCAGCTCTCCGTGTAACCCCTAGAAGAGACATCTACCACACAAATAAAAGAACAACTCATTAAAACGTTTTTCGATTTCTTTGCTCGCAGACGGGCAATGGCAAAAAAGCCCCTCTGAAAGAGCTGCCTAAAGAGCAAGAAGGCGCCGTTTCAAATGCCCTTCCTCGATAATTCTGCCCGTCTTAAGGGAAGTTAACTTAAGCACACACCCGTACCTTCCTGTAAGAAAAAGAGGGGAGTGGTTCATGTATCTAGGAAAAGACGTAGCGACGGGAGACAACCTAGAACTGGGGAAAGTAAGTGACGTCGCTATATCAAACGAGGGAGACGTCTTTTATCTCGTTGAAAAGGGCGAGAATCCCAACAAGCGATACTACTTCAGCCAACAAGATGTTCAAACGTCCGATGGACGGGTGATAACGCGCAGCGCAAGCGAGTTTACGGACGACGTGGCTAAACGATCCCACTTCCTGTGCGCGCTTTACGGAGTGGAGGTACGTGATACTACCAATTCTCGTCTTGGCGCTATAGACAATTTTGTGGCGAGTCCTGAAGGCGCACTCGTGGTGATTGAAGATCCTCAGGGTAGTGCCTTACTTGGCCGTTACCGCGATCTCGACCTTACTCGACTGAGTAAGTTTGCAGTGCTAAAGCAGCTGCCGCCTCAAGATTCCTTCGATAATTACCTCAAGAACGTAGACAAAAACAAACTACTCACCAAGGGGATCGCGTGCGATTTGAGCAAAGTTGCGACACATGAGGGTTTGCTCACACGAATTCGAAAAAAGCTAGAGCAGTCAGAAGAGGACAGAATCATCGCTGATCGTGCTCTGATCGATTAGCCTTGGGTCACGGAACACGGGCGTTTGTGCACGAGGACTTGTTCCTCATAAATTCATTCGTTTCTGCTTAGCGCGGACCGAGTGAGACGACGCAGCCGCGAGACGACTTCTAGTAGAGTACAAGTCGTTGGGCTCGACTAGTCGAGCAGCCGCTCGCTGCGCTCAGCTTGCGGGTCTGATATCATACAAGTAACGGCACCAGATCCGACCCCCAGCGGCTTATCCTCCTTTATGCTCTTTGCGCATCGCTCGCGAAGCTACGCATTTGTGAGTTCAAGTCTTGGAAAGAGGCACGCTAGAGAGTCAGAAAAGAGCGCCCTCAACGAACATCAGAGGCAGAAAGTCCGATGGACTACGCTCGGATACTGTCAATCTGGGTTCAAATTAGAAAGTTTAAAGAAGTTTGAGTCAAACTACGTTTGGTGATTTGTATGGCTACACGTGAAGAAATGGTACAAGAGGTCGTTGACGACTACAATAAAGAGCATTCTCCGCACTTTCACGACAAGTCGGAATTTGAGATGAGACTTGAATTCTACCAAGATGTCAAAGAGATCAAAGGCCTTTTACAAAAAATCGTTGAGAAGATGGGTTAGACGGCTGATCTCACATCGATCTTATTTTAACTAACGTTCTGAAGTCGTCGCTTAGCGCGCGAGAAGCTGATATGCCTGAGCGAACTCTTTATTCACTTCAACGACTTCAGCTGCAAGCTCACGCTGTGAATCGGGAACTGCGCCACGCGTAGCAGCTAGCTCAAGCGTGTTAATGAATTGCATTTCTGCACAACTTGTCATCGGGCACTCCTCTTAAGGTGCATCACAACGCCTTCTTGCGTATTAGAGTTGTCGCCGACTATGATCGCCCCGCCATCGCTCCCGTATTGAGGTATTTGGCCAAATAAATAGGCTTGCGTGAATCTCCAAGTTACTTAGGCTGATCGACGAAGAAGCAGTCTCGTCGATACGTGGTTTTTCGATCCATCCAGGTTGTTGCGGCTTTGTATTTGATCATCGTTTGCCACAGCGTGTGACTTGACAAACGCTTTTTTATTTTAAGCTTATAGATGAAGAGTGCATGCCACGAGCGTCTTTCAGCCGACAACAAGAATCTTGCCGTTTTCACGCTCAGCGGGCGATTCTCGTTCTTAACGCTGAGGCATCAAGGCTGATTCGTGACCGTGGACAATCTTCCACGTGTGTCCTCTTTTGCGGAGCACTAGGGTCACAAACTTGATTCCGAGAACGTTCTCAGAGGCGCCCTGTAGTCGTCGTTCAAAGCGAACTTCGTAAAAAGCATAGGCGAGGTTGGCATAGTGTTCAATGCCTTGCTCCATCAACGTATACGCTGCGTAGTTGTATTTGGATGCGGCAGATCGAAGAGCCTCTCGGATCTCATCATGTCCTTTGTAGACGGCACCATCCTCCGCTGAAATATACGTTAGGCTTTTGCTCGATTCGTCCCACATTGACGCTCCCGCGTCAACATCTCCTGCTGCTAGTGCCCCCCTGTACGATTGTAGAGTCGCTTTAACGCTTTCAAACTCGTCTTGTAGGGCACGCGGTCGTGGTTCCTGTCCGTGCTTGATAGCAGGTGGGACTTCCGTCGAGGAGGGTTTTCGCTGCGCTTCTTGCATTTGGATGAGTTCTAACGTGGTCTGCTTCATACCTAGCAACTTTTCGTTGAGCGGGTCGATCTTCAGCGCTTTGTCAACAGCATTGTGCGCTGCCCAGTAGTTGCCGTTCTGCACCTCTCGCTGGAAATCGTCAACATACCTGTAGATGCGTCTGGAAGGATGGTCGCTTCTAAAGAGCTTCATAATTGGCAGAGAGTCTCACGCCTCCGGTGCCCAATCCTCGGCTGCATAATTATACTTTAGCATCTCGTGGCCCTGCACACATTAACGAATAGTATACGTCAGTGTTTTCAGTGAACCTCGCCCGTGAGAGCATCGAGCAACTGTGCATTTGTGATACAAGATATCCTGTAGAATCAGGACGAATACGTAATCGGTTGCGATTTCCTCGAGCGAAAGGACTTTCGAGAGGTAAACTAAGCGTGAGCAAGACCGGAGCTGAGCTCACAGATTTGTCAGCCCAACATTTGCCTTATTGTTGCCTTCAAGAACTCTGCAGCCAAGGAGCGTCGGCAGGTTCGCTATTTTCATGAAATAAGCACGATATTCCGTTAAGTGGGGTTAAGCTAGTTCTAAAACTTGAGATCCGCTGGAACTGGAGACAGACAAGCGACCTTTCAGCGGCTGCGGCAGGGTCTCCGTTGAAAAAGCTGCGGCTCTTTCCCTGACTGAAGTGTAGGCGGGCCCGCGATATGAGTCCGGACAAATGGTTGTAGTCGAATACTGCTATATCTTATGGTCTCGTCGTGGCTGTTTGTGTCCAAATAGCGTTGACATACACAACACCCGAAACCCTGGGCACTTTCGAAACTGCGATAAAATGATGCATAGTAGGTAGTTGGCCGAAATTACCTATGCGCTGCTCGATTGTGGGATTGGTTTTATGAATGAACTTTTGAGCCAGTTCGATGATCGTCTAGGCACTACTGCGGTTTTCTAGGTAGTATGAAGAATATGAAAAAGACGAAGAAGAAATAGAGCAGCGGCTGGTTCAGGAGTACTCCCAGGAACCCAAGAACGCCGATAAATCCCCAGTACCAGTTTATTCTTATTTTCATAGTGCTTACGCGACTAGTCCGTTTATAGGCGGGCGCGCACAAGAGTCTTTATGAACACGTTCGTTTGCGTTTTTCGTAGTCTTAATTCCTTCGATTTTACTTCCTGGTCCTAAACAGGTCTTCATTGCAGCCCGTCTCCCCCCAAGTATATCGCCATAAACTCTACGCCATTCTGGCGCAAAAAATCCGTGACAATTTTGATAACATTGCCCAAAGTGTAGTTTCCGCCGTTAAGCGCGCCGCTTCGTTCGAGACAGAAGCCTATGTCGTCGTCGCTTGCGTTGTTAAGACGCAGAACAAGCGAACCCTCAACCTCGCGCGCGCCAGTGTAGAGTCCATCTCCGTCGCCATCGGTGATACCAACGATCGGAATGCCCGCCCGCGATAAGATGTCGCCGCAGATGGCTGTCGTGTCGTCTCCGATAGTAATAGCACAAATTGTTGTTTCATTGACAGACTCCAATGTTTCGTCCGCACGGTGGTTGACAAATGTCACTGAACCGCGTTGTAACGGGCGCGCAGGCACCATCGAACGTTGAACGCACGCTTCGTTACTCGCTCTGAGGCGTCCGGTCTTAACATAGGCGGTGCTCAAGTCAATATTCCCAATTTTCTCAAGCCCGTGGGCTTTCGTAGCAACGCCTGCAATGTCGACAATTCTGCCTCGTTGTACGATGACCGCAACGTCCTCATCAACCACCGTCCCGACGACCATTCCCTGCACCAACAACGGTTCCCCTAGCCTAGCGCCATAGATATGTCGCGTAACAACTTCATCGGTCTGCTCCACGGACAACTCTCTTTTGTGCTTTTTGACGAGCTTAAGCGATAGACGATCCGACAAATGCCTAGCGACGTACTGAACGTCGCGGGACGTGTCCCCGTCAGCGCCCCGCCAAAGGATAACACTGCCGTCGATTAAGCCTGGTCGCTCTACGTGGATAACAGAGCGTCGCACGCGCGACGATACTATCTGGCCGAAGACGCGTCCTGTTTCAGAAGTTTTGCCGCAGTTGGCAAGAACAAGTACCTCTTTGTCTGAAACGTGGTTGAGTGCATCGCTTGTGTGTATATTTTGAGAGGTATCAACGAACGTCAGATGCTTATCTAAGGCTGCGACGCGGGCCATTGTACCTCCAGCGAGCACACGCAATGGCCCAAGGGCGCGCAAAGCGTCTACGATATCAGCGATTTTTCCAGAGTCTATGAGTTCAGGCCCGTGAATTACGAGTCTGATGCCAATAGCAGGGTGATTTAGGGCCCGTCCAGGCGGCACGGTCTCTTGCATAACCATAAACGGTCGTCCTCTGTGTGTGAAATTACGTTAATGTGGCCGTAATACGACCGATCGAAGACCCAGTGTGGTCAGACTTGCATACCAAATTCGAAGCGTCAGCAGTTATTCAACCGTGACGCTCTTGGCGAGATTGCGCGGCTGATCGATCTCGGCGCCTAGGTACTTAGCTGCATAGTACGCGAGTAACTGGAGCGCGACCGCGGCGAGCATCGGCGAGAACAATTCATCGACATCCGGTATCTTGATCACAGAGTCCACATATTTGACGATCTCGTCGTCAGATGCGTTCGCGATCGCGATGACGTAGGCGTTTCGCGCCTTTACCTCTTTGATATTGCCGAGCGTTTTGTAATATGTCTTACCTTTCGGCACGATGGCGATGACGGGGGTATCCGCGGTGATAAGAGCGAGTGGGCCGTGCTTTAGCTCTCCTGCTGGAAATCCCTCAGCTTTGATGTAGGAGATCTCTTTCATTTTAAGTGCGCCTTCGAGCGCGATGGGATAGCTAAGCCCACGTCCGATGAAATAGCAGCAATCCGCTTCGCAAATTCGAGAGGAAGTTTTCTCGATGTTGCTAATGTTGTCAAGAAGTGACTCGATCAGGCCCGGCACCGACTTCATTGAGGTTATGATATTGCGTGACGTCTCAACGTCGATGAGCTTCTTCAATCGCGCCACGTAGACGCCGAACATGTAAAGCGTAAGTATCTGCGCCGTGAAGGTTTTTGTGGCCGCGACGCCAATTTCTATTCCCGATTTCGTTAGCAGAATCTCATCGGCTTTTCGCGTGATCGTGCTTCCGACCACGTTTGTTATCGCGAGCGTTAGGTAGCCTTGCGACTTTGCCTCGTTCATCGCGGCGAGCGTGTCTGCGGTCTCACCTGACTGACTGATGCAGATTGCGAGGGATCTTGTGCCCGACAAGAAGTTATTGTAGCGAAACTCAGAGCTGTATTCTACCTTGACCGGGATTCGCAGCAAATCCTCAAGCGCATACTTTCCGAGGACCCCGGCGTGGTACGAAGTCCCACACGCAATGATCGTAATGCTTTCAATATCCTTAATCTCACCTTCGAGCGAGCGAAGTTCCTTAAAATCGATGCTACCCTCGAGCTCGCACAAGCGATCTTCCATGGTCTCCCGCAACGCCTTCGGTTGCTCGTGGATCTCCTTGAGCATAAAGTGCTCGTAACCACCTCGCTCCGCGTCTTGGATGCTTCCTTCGGCGAGTGTCACGGTCTTCTCAACACTCAAACCTTGTAATGTTGATACGGTCACGTTGTCTCTGGTAAGACGGACGATTTCGCCATCGTTAATGTACATGACCTTATTCGTGTATTTCCTGATTGCTGGAATATCACTCGCGAGGAAGTTCTCTCCGTCTCCCAATCCCACGATGAGTGGGCTGTCCTTTCTCGCGGCAATGATGACGTCCGGTTCGTTGTCTGATATGACCGCAATGGCATATGAGCCTTCGACGCGCAGCAGCGCCTCCCGCACGGCGCGTTCAAGGTCGCCATTGTAGCAGTCTTCACAGAGGTGTGCTAACACTTCAGTATCCGTGTCAGAACTGAAAATGTGGCCTTTGCTCGTAAGTTCATCTTTCAGAGCTTGAAAGTTCTCGATGATGCCGTTGTGAACCACGGCGAAACTGCCACTGCAGTCGGCGTGTGGGTGTGCGTTGGTGGAAGATGGAATCCCGTGTGTGGCCCAGCGGGTGTGACCGATTCCAACACAGGCATTGTTGGTCAAATTTAAAATATTTTCAAGATCAGAGATCTTTCCTTCTGTTTTCGTTATATCAATTTCCGCGCCATTCAGCGTGGCAATGCCTGCTGAGTCATAGCCTCGGTACTCGAGCCGTTTTAGTGACTCAACTATGATTGGCGTAACGCTTCGGTTGCCGATACATCCTACTATGCCGCACATTCAACCGTCTCGTTGAAATTGTTTCGAAGGCCCCAAACATTGGCAGTCTTGATGATCTATAAAAGTTCCGATTTTTGCTTTTGCTAATTTATTCTGGATTAGCAGCTCATATAACTGTTGCTGGCGAACAGCACTGAGAATTTATATCTTCGCACACAAGGAATGAGACTTGCCAAAGCATTTAACTATTATGCTATTTTATTAATAGTTAAAATCCAAACAACTCGTTCTTTATCTTAGTTATTACCTTACTTATCTTATATTTGTCTGTGTCCCGATCTGCATAGCTTTTTATCGGAAAATGACTTACCCACCACAACATGAAGGTCTTGCTAGTAGGTTCAGGCGGTCGTGAACACGCCCTGGCGATGGCCATTGCCCGGAGCGTCGAAGAGCCGACGCTCTACGCCGCAATGAAGTACAAAAACCCAGGCATCGCCCAATTATGCGAAGATTACCTCCTCGTCAACGAAACTGACCTAGAGAAGGTGGCAGATTACGCCCGCTGCGCCGATCTGGTAGTGATCGGGCCTGAGGCGCCCCTGGCAGAGGGGCTCGTGGACGTGCTCGACCATCGCGGTGTGCGCGCTTTTGGACCTACGCGAAAGGCAGCTGCAATCGAATCAGATAAGGGGTGGGCCCGCTCTTTCATGTCCGAAAAAGGCATTAGAGGATGCCCCAAGTACGCACTGTTCGACGATTTAAGTGACGCAGATCGCTTCATCAAAGACAACATCGATGAAGAAGGGTTGGTGATCAAGCCAGTTGGTTTGACTGGCGGAAAGGGAGTTGTAGTCATCAATAGCTATTCTGATGGCAAGGACTACCTAAAAACGCTTCGAGGGCCTGTGGTTATTGAAGAGCGCCTTTCTGGGGAAGAATTCACCGTGCAAGCATTCGTTGACGGGAGCGTGTTAGCACCCGCACCAGCGGTCCAAGATCACAAGCGTGCCTTTGAAGGCGACCTCGGACCGAACACGGGAGGCATGGGTTCGTACACAGACAAGTCCTATGTCTTACCTTTCATGAATAAAGACGACTACGGTGCCGCTGTAACCATAATGCAAGATACGATAAACGCTCTGAAAAGTGAGGGTATTACGTTCAAGGGTATCTTGTACGGCCAATTCATGCTTACGCGAACAGGACCGATGGTCGTGGAGTTCAACTGTCGATTTGGGGATCCAGAGGCTATGAACATTCTTCCACTCCTTAAATCCGACTTCATTGAGCTCGCAGAATCGGCTGTTGATGGCACGTTGAAGCAGGCTGATTACGAACTTCGTGCCACGGTCTGTAAATATGTTGTGCCGGCCGGCTATCCAACGAACCCCAAGCCAACTGAGATCACCATCGATATGGACCACATCGATGCCGCGCTGTTTTATGCAAGCGTCAACGACCGCGACGGCGCGATCACCACCACCACATCTCGAGCTGTGGCAGTCCTCGGGGTGGCAGAGACAATAGAAAATGCTGAGCACCAAGCAGAGCGGGCACTTCAGTTTATAAAGGGTGACGTATTTGCGCGGCATGACATCGGGAAAAAAGAGCTGGTACAGAGTCGCATTGAGCACATGAAGCGCATCAGGGACGCGTAGCTTAGCAGTGCGACCCTCAAAGGATTCACAATGAAGGATCTTATTTCCATCGGCGATTTAACGAAAGGTGAAATCTTCGAGATCATCCAGCTTGCCATCCGCCTCAAAGGAGAACGATCAAAAGGGATATTCCCGAACGGTTTAGAGCACAAAACTTTAGGGATGATATTTGAGAAACCCTCAACTCGAACGCGAACGGCGTTTGAGGTTGCGGCGGTCGAGTTGGGCGGGTACCCGATCTACTTGAACTGGAATGATCTTCAGTTGGGACGAGGGGAGACAACTGCGGATACGGCGCGCGTGCTCTCGAGGTATCTGAGCTGCATCTTCATGCGAGCGAACAGCCATTTAACGGTCATAGACATGGCCAAAAACGCCTCAGTCCCCGTGATTAACGCCCTTTCGGATATCGAGCACCCGTGCCAGCTACTCGCAGACCTGATGACGATTTATGAAAAGAAGGGGGCGCTCAGCGGTATGAAACTCGCGTGGATTGGAGACGGAAATAATGTCTGTAATTCAGCAATACTGTCGTGCGCGCTAATGGGGATGAGCGTTGATGTCGCATGCCCCCCCGGTTATGAACCGGACGGCGAGATTCTGCGCAGAGGTCAGCAGCTGTCCGCCGTGAGAGTCCTTCGCGATCCGCTCGAAGCGGCCTCCGCTGCCGATATTTTATATACGGACGCCTGGGTCTCTATGGGGGACGAAGCAACTTCTGCACTGCGTGCGCGCGCGTTCTCTGAGTACCGCATTGACAGGAAGGTGCTCGGTGTAGCAAAGAGCGACGCGATCGTTCTCCACTGTCTGCCCGCTCACCGGGGGCAGGAGATCACTGATGAAGTGATGGATGGACCACAATCAGCCGTTTTTGATCAAGCAGAAAACCGATTGCACACCCACAAGGCCTTGCTGTTAAAGCTGCTTCGTTAGTTACCACGGCTCCTTCTTCTTACCAAGCTTGAAGCCAACAAAGTTGACGGCGAGATGCAAGAGCGGACTTAAGATCAGGACGACGATAATTATTGGGAGTGTAAAGTTGAGGGTGAACCAACCGCTAAAAAAAACGTACGTGAGCACCCACGCGCCGATCACAAAGTCGAGCTGATCGAAAACGGGCAGCGGATCCCCCCTTTCCATCCCTAACCTTCTCTTGAAGAAGCTCTTGGTAAGGTCTCCGAGCATCGCCCCCAGTGCTAAAGTGACTACCACGGAAATGGGCTCAAATGAGGGCACGCCGATTTGTGTGCTGTTTTTGATCAGTTGCAGGAGCAGACCGACTGCGATTCCTGACAACGTCCCGCCGATTAATCCTCTAAACGTCTTACCCGGTCCAAAAACCCTTCTTCCGTCGACAAAGTTCCGACCGAGATCGAGTGGAGTCCGTCCCGCAAATAGGACGGCACTCGAATTAGGCACGTATGCAGGGAGCATCAGCCATAAAGCGTCAATGATGAGCGCAAGCATCGCATTGCGAAACGCGCATCATACATATTAAATCTGTCTCTGAGACGGTCGAATTGGTCCGTAATCGCGAAGAGCGCGGTGCAACTGCCGCTCTACACCCGCACACCAAAGCACAAAATAATAATAGTAACAAAATAAAAGCTTTATTAAGAAACGGTTGGAGAACTGCATGTCAATTTATGAAGCGCCTGTCACATTGCCGAAGAAGACGACCTCCTTGTGCCACGAATGCTTGAAACCCATAGATGCAACCATCTACGAGAAAGATGGCCAGGTGTGGATGGCCAAGAGATGCCCTGAGCACGGCGTGTTCGATGAGTTGTACTGGTCCAGCGCAGAGATGTACCACAAGGCCGAGCGCTTTTCGTACGCTGGAAAAGGGGTACAGAACCCACAACTGACGCTGCACGACGCATGCCCACTCGAGTGCGGCCTCTGTGATGCCCATCTCACGTCCACGTGTCTTGCAAACGTGGATGTCACCAACCGGTGCAACTTGCGCTGCGAATGGTGTTTTGCTAATGCCCACGCACGAGGGTATGTCTATGAACCTACTTTCGAGCAACTTACAGATATGCTTACAACACTGCGCGAAGAACGACCTGTTCCGACACTTGCCGTGCAGTTTTCGGGCGGCGAACCAACGCTGAGGGACGATCTCCCCGAGATCATTAAAATGGCGGTTGATATGGGCTTTATTCAGACCCAAATTGCCACTAATGGCATCAGGCTTGCAAAAGATGAAACCCTCGCGGGCACGCTCAGGCGCGCCGGGCTGAACACAGTATATCTTCAATTCAACGGCGTATCCAAGGAGACCGACAGCCTCATCGAGCTAAAAAAGAAAGCCATTGAGAACTGCAGAGATGTCGGCCAAGGCGTAGTGCTGGTTCCTACGATCGGTCGCGGGCTGAATGACCACGAAGTCGGCAAAATAATCCTTTTTGCAGCTCAAAACGTGGACGTAATCAGAGGGGTCAACTTCCAACCAATGGCTTTCACCGGCGCTGCGAACGATTTAGCACCGGCCGTAAGAAACGCACAGAGGTTTACTCTACCTGATCTCGCATGTGACATAGAACAGCAGACTGGCGGACAAGTAAAGGATGACGACTTTTATCCCGTGCCGTGTGTTGTTTCGATCTCAAAACTCATTGAGGCGTACACAGGAGCCCCTCAGATCGAGTTTAGCTGCCATCCGCACTGTGGCATCGCCACTTATTTGTTCGTCGAGGACGGGAAGCTCATCCCGATAAACAGATTCGTGGACGTTGACAAATTCTTTGAGCTTACCCAGAAGCTTGCGAACAAACTGAATAATGGCGGTGTGCTGCGCAAGCCGGCAGCGCTTATGCGAGGACTGCTAGCACTAAATTCGGTCGTCAACGAGGAGAATCAGCCGAAGTCCATTCAGTTTAAGGAAATGATTAAGACGGTATTGCTGACGCACGACTACACAGCGCTTGGAGACTTTCATAAGCAGACTCTTTTTATCGGCGGCATGCATTTTATGGACGCTTACAACTACGATGTGGAACGGGTCAAACGTTGCGCTATTCACTACGCAGTCCCTGGCGGACTAATCATCCCATTTTGCGCGTACAATAGTGGCCCCTGCTACCGAGATGCGATCGAAAAGAAGTACAGCATCCCTCTCGAGGAGTGGGAGCGTACGCATGGGAAGCTACGACTCGAACCACTCACTTGAAAACAGATAGCCCGGCACGGATTCGAACCGTGGTCGTGAGATCCAGAGTCTCACATGATTGACCGCTACACTACCGGGCTATAGCTACCATCTATACGAGCGCAAAACTGCTCATCCGAGCAGCGCACGCTGCTACCTACAGTCACGCACGACCATATATTTACTTAACGAAAGCTGCTAACAACGTGGTGTTGTGAAGGCCCTAACACACTCGATTTTCGCTTTCGCTTTCTGCATCGTCGTTAGCGAGATCGCACTCCCCCCGACTACGACAAACAAGTTGTTCTTGCTTTTGTCTGCCACAGTTGCACTGCTGCTGGCGTCACTTCCTGACATTGACGCGCGTCTGCCGCTACGACTCATCGGTCACAGAAGTGGATTTTCGCACTCGATCTTCACCGCAGCGGCGTGCGCATGTCTTTCCTACGTCCTGCTCTCGCCATACCCGCCACTCGATCTAATCGTCATACCCGCGGTCACAGCGGCCATTACAAGCCATATCCTTCTCGATTCGCTGACGGTGTCAGGCTGTCCGCTGCTCTGGCCGCTCAGCCGTCACCGTTTTTCGGCCCACCTGTGCAAGTACGACAGCTCTTTGGCCAATACATCAATCATCCTGTTCTCCTGTGCCGCAATCGTCGTCTTCGTGCTTTATGGGTAGGAGGGCTCCTTCTTCGCGAGCTAATCTGTGAAACGTGGGACGTTGTGTGGCCACAAGGAGGCTTGAATTATCAGCGACTGATTGTTTGTGGAGCATTTTCGGCGAACACCGACGAACAAAATATTAAAGTATTCGAAAAGCCAATTTTATGTGAGGATTTAAATTGTTCCCGTCAAAGAAGGTTCAAAATCTGGTTGGTTCCAAGATCCAAGTCGAGATGAAGGGCGAAAAATGCGTGCTCGAAGGCCTATTGATGAGTGCAGATGACTATCTAAACTTGCATCTCACGAACACCACTGAAGTTGTTGATGGACAAAAGTCCCGAGTTCTGGGATCGGTCGTACTTCGCGGCAACAACATCATTCTTCTAAACCCTGTAAACGACTAGTCCGGAATTACCTGAACCTGCTTCGAGAGAACAGCCGCAGTCATATATTGTCTAACCTCCCCTGTGGCGCAGCTAGGTTGCTACACATCCGAGAAAGGTGCAAACCGTGAACGCAACACAAAGCGAAAAGAGCAAGCACGACCTACTCTTAGCGCAAGCCAAGATAGCTCCGTGTATAGGATGCCACGAAGTATGCAATCCAGAGTACTGTTCGCTGCTCGATGAGTGGCTAGAACTACTCATGTAACATGCGGACTAGCCTTAGCATCTTCCGTCGAATGACGCAGGAAGCGACAGAAGTCTCTATTTTGGCGTTTTCTCGCTAGGAGCCACGAATTTATTTGCTTGAGGGCAAACCGGCCTCTATTGTAACGATCACCAACGTGAAAGCGTGATTTCTTACGAGGTACGAACCAAACTGCGTTCAGTTTCAGTCCTCGATTAGCAGACACTTTTTTTGAAAAAACGCGACTCACAGTTGTTAAACACGAGAAACGGGCGTCAGGTGCGACGTATTACGCAACGTTGAAATACTTTGATCGCAAATCTTAATATGGGACTTATTTTTGGGAAAACGCGACCGAGAGCTAGCCAAAAAGGTGGCTAAATGCTATTATGGCTTAGATGACGGAGATTGTGAGATCGAAGTCATTGAGAGTCTTGACAGCAAGATGCCAAATGTCAGCTTTATAAATGATATAAGGAAAGAGCTGCAAGTGTGGTGGCCTCGCAACATCGGTATGAAATCTAAGGTCGCGCGCTTATCTGAGTCAGATTTTGTATACTGCATCAACGAGCTTCGCGCGAGAAACGGATCGCCCCCCATTTCCTCAGACGGGACGTTGCACAAGAAATGGATGGAATGTATGGCATCAAATGAGCCGCACGTTTATCTCGTCGCGATCCGAGGAGAGAGAACCAAGTTCGTTTTGGTGAACACGAAAGTTCACTCCCGGAGCAAAGCCTAACTTTTTTAAAGATATACGGCCTCCTCTCTGCATTCGCTGAAGACGTTGATGATTGTGACGATCAGGAGATCGTGTGAGTAGTATAGAAGAGCAAATCAGCGAAATAGAAACGGAGATACGCGAGACACCATACAACAAAGCGACACAACTCCACATCGGTCGTCTAAAGGCGAAACTTGCACGGCTTAAGGAGAAGCGAGAGCCTAGAGGTTCACATAAGGGAACTGGATTTGCTCCACGAAAGTCCGGTGATGCTACCTGTGTGTTAGTTGGATATCCGTCCGCGGGAAAGTCAACCCTGCTAAATGCGCTCACAAACGCAAAATCGCCAGTTGGAGCTTACGATTTCACGACACTGAATGTCATCCCCGGCTCTATGGTGCACAAAGGAGCGCACATACAAGTCTTGGATGTACCAGGACTGATAGGCGGCGCAGCAGTCGGAAAAGGCAGAGGAAAAGAGATAATTTCAGTTGTGAGAAGCGCGGACCTAATATTGATCATGGTCGACGTTTTCAGCGAATATCAAGTCGAAGTAGTCAAAAAAGAATTGCATGACGCAGGAATCAGGATAAATCAAAGCCCTCCAAACGTAGCGATAATCAAGAAACCTCGCGGGGGGGTTACGATTAGCGGGACTCCCAATGCTGCTGAAATCGACGAAGCTACGATAAAAGCGATTTTACATGACTTCAAGATCCACAACGCGGACGTCATTCTCAAAGAAGACATCGGTGTCGATCGATTTGTCGATGCCCTAATACCGGGCAGACTTTTCGTACCCGCAATAACGGTTGTAAACAAGATAGATCAGTCTTCTGGGTCAGCAACATTCGGGGACGTTCACATTTCCGCGGAGCACGGCATCAACATCGAAGGCCTAAAAGACCTGATCTTTGAAAAACTGAGATTCATACGGGTGTACCTAAAACCCCCGGGCAAAGCGGCAGATATGGAAAACCCACTGATTTTGCGCCGCAACTCCACGATCGAGGAGGTCTGTAATCTCATGCACGCACGTATCTCCAGACGATTCCGATACGCTCATGTGTGGGGTGCGAGCGCGAGACACGCGGGGCAGCGCGTCGGGCTAAACCACGTGCTCTTGGATAACGATACTGTTACCCTGGTAGCCTCCCGCAATTACTCGTAGGATCTGCTTTCCAAAACTCGATTCTGCTCGCGCGCTAAGATTTGAGCAGGAGTTTAGCGTCAAAAAGGTCCTAGATAGATTTTGTCGCATTACACTAAGCTTATATCGGACAAATAAGCCATGTTGAACCAATGGAGCTCCACATTGGGGAGATGTTCAGCATCGACCCGGGGTATCTTGTAACTGAACGAAGCGCCGTTATCGGCCAAAGCGGAAGCGGCAAAAGCTATCTCGTCAGTGTGATCTGCGAAGAACTTGCCGCGAGTAATCTCGGATTCGTCGTGATCGATACTGAAGGAGAATACGCTGGGCTCTCCGGTTACAAGAACATCGCTGTAATTGATGAGATTGAAGGCATTTCGACCGACGAAGAGCGGGTCCGAAAAATCATCGAAGAGTCAAAAAGGATAGTCCTCGACGTTTCCGAGACTGATCCAAAGGTCATAGATAAGTTCTTAGGAAGCGTCTATCAAGTCGCCACCGACATGTTCCGAGAGGGGCGCCATCGGCAGAACCCTTTCTTAGTTATCGTCGAAGAGGCTGACATTTACGTTCCGCAGAGAGGACGCGGACTCGATATCTTGCAGGTAATGAGCAGAAGAGGCAGAAAGCGGGGCCTTGGTATTCTTTTTGCCACGCAGAGGCCTGCTTTGGTCAACAAGAACGTTTTGAGCCAGTGCAACAACGTGTTCATCGGAAAGCTGACGTTAAAAAACGATATCGATTCGGTGCGTATATTTTTCTCCTCGATGGATGATGCACGCCAGCTGACAGCACTTGAACCGGGACAGTTTTACGTCCAAGGAGCTATCGCTGATCCTTCGTTCATCAAAGTGCGGCAGCGGAACACGCGCCACGGAGGGGCGACCCCCACCATTCAACGTCAGACCGAGCACGCATCGGACCTCAAACCGCACGGTGGCGTTCGCGCAGCACAGGATTTGGACAAGGCCGAGCACATGCGAGCGCGACTTGCTCTTAATACGACGACGGGAAGTAAGAAGGTTGATTATATACCATTCGACGAAACCAAGCTCCTCAGCGCCTTAAACAGTAACAAGAAGCACAAGCACTTGAAGTTCTTCGGCAGGAATGAGAGAGTCAATGACTTCAACCTGCTGATGTTGCCGATATTCTCGGTTTCTGTTCGAGAGATGAAGAAACGACTCTTAGGCGTGAGGTTCAACGACTACACTATCTTGATTGATGCCATTACCGGGGATATCTTAAGCCCTAACGGCGAGCGGCGGCAGTCTAAGAACCTACACCTTCTCGCAGACCTCAGCCCAACGCAACTGAAAGTGATGGATTTTATATTGGACAGCAGCGGCACCACCTATGCGAAATTGCGCGAAGCTCTGCCCGATAAGAACGTCAAATC
Source organism: Halobacteriota archaeon (assembly GCA_050013755.1). Classification (GTDB taxonomy): domain Archaea; phylum Halobacteriota; class Bog-38; order Methanoflorentales; family Methanoflorentaceae; genus Methanoflorens. Next base: position 11,764 of record JBEKER010000012.1, on the reverse strand, counting down.
GAGCTTGAAGAAGCTGGAAGAACGGCGCCTGATTGGCATAAAGGATGGGCTCTATTTCTCCCTCTATGACATAAGCTATCCAAAAACCCTCGTTTCAGAGAGCACTGATGGTTTGAAGCTTAGAGAGGGTCGCGCAGAAGATGTCATAAAGCCCAGGCTGTCAAAGCAACAACTCAAAGGACTGATACGAGGACTGTATCCTGGCTGTGAGGTGACTGATGCAAATATTATATACTCGCCGGTTCTTGAGGTCTTGTACGCGGGTGAGTCTTCAAAAAGACGCGTGAAAATAGACGCGTTGACGGGAAAGATTTTGCATAGCGCGTAGAGCTACTATTCGATGCTCTGCCCGATTATGCGAATAGAACTGTTCTTCAGGCGGTTTCGCGCTGATACGTTTATTAAAAGAGGCGTTATCGATTCGACCATATATGACGCTTCAAGCGGTCCGGCATCGAAGGGAGTAAGCCCATCTATATCCTTAATTAGCTCCATAATGGTTTCTTTCGGTTGTTCAGAGCCACACACGAGAACGTCTAGGTCGAGCGTATCTTTAAGATCAATCAGGCGTGCCGCAGGCGTTGTGTGAAACGCTGAAACGACATCATTGTTCGAAAGAATAGCTTGTATCTCGACAGCAGCGCTTCCATACTTGTCGGCAGGCACATAGCGCAAGAACCCATCTTTCGTCATTGGTACGACCGGAGATACGACAATTGCGTTGCCCTCTAGCTGATCCTTGATCGCAACCGCCGTATGGATTGCAAACTGATATTGCAGTGCAATGACTACTACATCGCTATGTTTTATGGCTTCAGCGTTTTCTTCCCCGCACAACGCACACGTAATGCCTTCCTTCAATAGTCGCGCTTCGCAGGAAATTGCCGCTTCCTCAGCTTTTTCAGCGCTTCGTGATCCTATGACCACGTCGTGTTTTGGAGCCCAGCGAAGCGCTAGCCCCTCTCCGATGTTTCCAGTGCCACCGAGCAAAGTTATGCGCATTGAAAAACCCGTTTGGATAGATTAGCAAAGATGCGCTTATAAACCTTTGTTCCACTGTGACCATCGTATCTGCAACGGTGCGGCGCCTTGAATACGCCCGACGTTACAAAAAGTTACAAAAACATCAAAACCGCAGCAATTCGATGCAAAACGCCTTCACAATAACGAGGTTTTGAGGCTCTGACGCCTTGTTGTAAATAAGAAAAAGAAAGATCTCGTGTAGGGATCAATTACGCCTGATCAGCAGGTATATCGACCCAGCGACAAGTGCCGGTATTCCGAGCCCAAGCAGTGAGAATTCTAGAACGGACTTCGGCGGCGAGCTTGCAACGCTCGTTTGAGCGGCTGGAACAGATAGTCCAGGCACCGAGGCATTGTCTGGCATTTCAGACGCACTTTTCGCAGCTATCAGGGAATTCGAGCCTGAGCTGCTTGACTGACCGGATGTCTGCTTGGAAGCTGCTACAAGACGGGGCGTCGAGGTGGCCTTGGCCTTCGTGGGGACTGTTTTTGTCAGCGATGGCGTTGGCGTCGCGTATTTTACCGTTGTTGAGGTAACTTTTGGCGTTGACGCCGCTTGTTTTACCGTTGTCGTAACTTTTGGCGTTGGCGCCGCTTGTTTTACCGTTGTCGTAACTTTTGGCGTTGGCGTTGCTTGTTTTACCGTTGTCGTAACTTTTGGCGTTGCCGCGGACTGCACGTTTTGCCCCGTTTTCAAATCAATGTGTGCCGTCTGAGTGCTTGGATCAACCACGACGGTGCCATATTGGTAGTCCCGTTGCCACGTGCCGTCTGACATCTTCTCAGCCTTGCTTAAGGCGGTTCCTAGGTGGATGCCGTAATCGCTAAACCACGTGGTCCCTGTCGGGGCGTAGAAGAAGTAACCGTCGGTGAGTAGCGCCGAACAATAGACGAAGTACCGCTCAGACACGCTGCCCTGGGCGTAAAAAAGGGCTAGCTTGCCATTAGCAGACGCGTCGAGAGCGTATCCGATCGAGTTGTCCCAGCCCTTATAAAACGGAAATCCCTCGTCCATATATCCGTCGAGAGCTTCAACGTACCCAGGAATGAAGTAGGCACCGTTGTATATTACAATCTTGTTCCCAGCTGCCTGTTTTACAGATTTATAAAGAGCGATCGTGCTCGATTGCCATTGGCTGTCTGACCCTGACCAACTTCCCGGCCAGAGAACGTTGGGGGAGGTAAGACCGTTGTCAAGAACGAGTCCATCGAAGCCCTTTGATAAGGCGTTCTGGCAAATCTGGACACACATAGCCCTCCAGCCTGCATTGGTCAAATCCATGAGGGGTTCATTCGGGTACCCACTCGAATGAGTGTTGCCTGAAGCATCTCGAAGGTACCATTCTGTATGCGGCGTACCTTCTGGACCGCCAAAGAGCGGGTTAAAATAAGCGAGAACAACGGTGTTCGGATTGATTGCTTTGATAGCTTGAATGTGCTGCGACGTCTCGGTGTAGCCCAAGGCAACGACGTCATATTTTGCAAGAGTTGCAGCTGTGTCTCCCGCCCAGCTGCTTTTGAAATCGACGTACGTATGCGGCGCGCTTGCATCGATGAGGCTCTGGGCGTTGCTTCCCCCCGAGTTAGTCGTACTGGCTGCTGCAGCAGGTGGAATTACAAACCCCGCAACAAGCAATGAAACTGCCAATACAAAAAGCGCTTTAGTAGCATTTCTTTTCGCATGTTTCAACTAAACACCTCGGTATGGTAACTCAGTGCCTTCAAGGTACGATGGGGTTCCTATTTAAAAGTTCCTGTGCATTTTTTTTATAAAAAAAGCAAATAAAAAATAAAACGGCTTAGATTTAGAATCAAAGCCGCTGAATTTAATATAACCATCATTAATATAATAATAGCTCACTTACAAGCTTTTAGCGGACAATATGACCGTGGCTCATTTACAAGCTTTTAACGGACAATATGACCGTGACGCGATCATTGCCCCTTTCGAAACGGGCGCAGCGCTCTCGCAAAAAGCGTCAGTTTAATAAGCAACCATCACATCTATACGACCCGCAAACGGAGTCGTCCTATGGATGGTTTATCGACGTCGTACCTTCTACTCGCCTTAATATTCACTCCCACCGTGCTTTCGCTCGTGCCTCTGATTCTCGGCGGCTTCACGCAGTCAAAAATTGTCGACTACGTTTCGACCCTTATCGCGCTCATTACCCTTGTCTTCGCTTCAGTCCTTACCGTCGCGTACACCGGACCAGTTACCGCAGCCGTGCCAAACGTGATTGTCAACAATGCGCAACTTTTCTCATTCAACTTCGACGCGCTTAGCCTTCTGTTCTCGCTCGTTGTTGCGCTCATGGGGTGCGTGATCATATGGTACTCAAATAGCTACATGCAAAATGAGCGCGGAAGAGGGCGTTACTACTTCCTCATGTTGTTTTTCATCGGCGGCATGCTGATGCTTGTCAACGCCGCCAATCTGGTCGTTTTTTATATCGGTTGGGAGATCGTGGGCATTTGCTCGTTCCTTTTGGTCGGTTTCTGGTATGCTGACCCCATAAAGAACGAGGCCGCAAAAAAGGTCTTCTTCTTCACACACATACCGGGAGAGGCACTGTTGCTGTTTGCCGTCGGCGCCTACGCGTGGACGGGCAGCGTTAACATCAACGCCCTGTTAACGTCGACGCCGCCAGCGTGGCAGATGAACACGCTGCTCGCGCTTGCACTCATCGCTATATTCGCCAAGTCTGCACAAACGCCGTTTTTCTCGTGGTTACCCAGCGCAATGCAAGGCCCCACACCAGTTTCTGCGTTGCTGCACAGCGCAGCGATGGTCCCCGCTGGTGTGTATCTCGCTGCACGACTCTTTCCGTTGTTTACCGGTGCCTGGCCATGGGTGCTCGCTATCATCGGCGGATTCACGTTGGTGTTGGCTGCTACCTTCGCTATGCGCGCTAACGACCTGAAAGAGGTCCTCGCGTACAGCACCATCACAAACCTCGGATTCATGTTCCTTGCATTCAGCTTCGGGCCGATAGGACTCGTCGCGGGATTAATGCAATTCCTTGCGCACGGCTTTTTTAAGGCCTGCCTGTTTCTGGGGGCAGGGGCCGTTGATCGCACAGCGCATACGATGGATCTCAACAAGCTGGGCGGGCTATCGAGAAAGATGCCGTATACCGCAGCTTCGTTCACGATCGCCGCGGTGACACTTGCAGGGGTGCCGCCTCTTGTCGGCTTTGTGAGCAAATGGCTCATTTACTCGAGCAGCATCGCCGCGACGACTGCGGGCTTACAGGCCTTCGTGATCGTGGTGCTGGCAGGGAGCGTGCTCTCTGCAGGCTACATCTTCCGCGCGACGATTAGCGTATTCTATGGTCAGCTTCCGGCCGAGTTGGAAGGCGCGCACGAGGCGCCCGCCACGATGTGGGTGCCCCAGGCAATCCTTGCGGCGGGATGCGTCGCATTGGGAGTCTTCGCGCAATATCCCCTTGCCATCATAACGCAGGTCCCGTACAGTGGGACAGTGGTCACACAGTCCGCGATTGTGCTTACCAATATCGAAATACCTGGCGTATCCAGTTTTGCTCCTGCCCTGGCAGCGATTCTCCTTTTGACGGCTATACTCGCCGGCCTAATCCTTAACGAATTCCTAACGCGGCGACCTCGTGAGACTGCTCCAGCATCCAAACAGCTTTTTGGAGCGGGATACGAGCTGCCTGAAGGATACGTGTATGCATCTGGACGGCACTTTCTTTACCAAGTGACACAGCCTTTCGAGCGATTGCGCTGGATTGACCCTGACTACGCCTACGCCGCAATCGGGCGAGGCGTGGCCTCGCTATCGAGATTGCTACGCCGAGCACAAAACGGAAACGTGATCAGTTATGCCACGTGGATATTCGTTTGGCTGCTCCTCGCGGGAGCCGTTTTTCTCGTTTTTAGGGGGTTGTAATGGAGGCCATACTAGCGTTTGGGATCCTGTGGGTGATATGCGCGATTCTCATCGTGATCTTAAGCGACAAATGGTCAACGTTGGCACTCCTCGCTCTAAACTTGCTAATCGCCGCATTCTTGTTGACGGAAAACGACCTGATAGGGGCACTCGTAAAAGCGGTGCTCGGTATCGCGTCGCCCATCATTATCCTGCTCGTCATCGCTCGTACAAAACAGCCCCGGCCTCGATTTGGTACGGTGCCACTGATATCGGCCGCGCTTTTAACCCTAGCGCTTTCGTATCTGGTAGCTTTTTCAATGCAATCGCAATTTCCGCTCGGACGAATCACTGAAAGTTACGCTCTTATAACGCTCTTCGGTATCGCCTTTCTGATCCTTGTGAGCCAAACAAGCATCGTAAAGCTCCTGCTTGGTATACTCGTCCTCGAGAACATCGGAACACTTCTCATAGCGTGGGGCGAAAATACCGCGCTGCTTTCCGTAGTCGCCGAGGTGTTCGTGGTGTTAATCACGCTCACGATAGCCTTGATAGCGCTCATGGACTTCGCCGAATATGGGTCCATTGATAGCAGCAAGCTGACTAACCTTCGTGGATAGCGGAGAACCAAAATGTATGTTGTGTATACCCTGGCCATTCCGTTGATCACTGCAGCGATATGCGCGCTTTTCGGTCGTAAAACGAAAATAGCAGCGTATGCAGCTGTCATTGGGATGACGCTAAGCGCTGTCCTTTTCACGGCCAATTTGTTTGTCCCCACAAGCGCGACTGCCGGTCTCGATTCATTTGCAACCGCGGCCGGGCTGTCCACAGTGGGGCTTATGGTAGCGTACGTGGTGATCGTTATCGGAACGTTTGTCACGTGGTTTAGTCTCCCTTACATCGGGAACGCAGGGCGCATCTACTACCCTCTCCTTTTGATCATCATAAGTACCACAGCCGCGGCGGTCCTCAGCACCAACGTTGCGACGCTATACATCTTTTTGGAAATCGGCACACTTTCGACGGCAATCCTTGTGACCTACCGAAAGGGACGTGCGTTTGAGGCAGCAACAAAATTTATCGTTTTAAACAGTATCGGAAGCTCGTTCACGCTGATCGCGCTCATCTTGATGTTCCTCAACTACGGAACGCTCAACATAGGAAGCTTCGGAACCACATCGAGCAACGCGATTCTTTTGATGAGCCTCTTCTTGTTCATAGGGCTGGGAACGAAAATCGGCGTCGTTCCGATGCATTCGTGGGTTCCTGATACGTACGGCAAGGCTCCGACGCCTGTCAGCACATTTTTGGCGGGCACCGTCAAGGCGGCCACCGCTTTTATCCTCATTCGATTCTTGTTTGCGTTACGCCCGGCTGCCGATGTTGTGCTATTGTTCATCGCCGTCACGGCGGTGCTTACCGTGGGGGTAGGCGCCCTTATGGCGTACACACAGAAGGACCTAAAGCGGTTCCTCGCGTACTCATCGATAGAACAAGCCGGAATTATACTATTTGCGATTGGCATTGGCTCATCTGCTGCGCTGACGGGGGGGATTTTTCAAATAATTAATAACATGGTTATGAAATCACTCGTTTTCCTCTGTGTGGGGGCCATTATTGCGGCCACTAAGCAACGAAACGTTGACGGGCTTGGTGGCTTGGTGACGAAGATGCCGATCGTGGCGGGGGGGTTCCTGATTGGCGCACTCGCGCTCTCGGGGATCCCGCCACTCAACGGATTTATCAGCGAGTATTTGATCCTTCAAGCGGGCTTCGAAAAGGGAGGATTGTATCCTGCCTTGTCAGTGGCGTTGCTCGTGCTGACGTTTCCTATGTTTGCGGGCTACATCAGAGTTTTTCAGCGAGTTTTCCTCGCGGTTGATCAAAAGATAAAAGCGCCTACGGTGTCGTATCTATCTATTTATATAATAATCCCCATAATTATCTTGAGCGTTCTTTGTGTGCTGATGGGTGTGTTTCCGACAGCAATCGTGGACCAAATCAACAAGGTGTCACTCGCTGTGCTGGGAGGCTGATGATGTTTCGAGCAAGGTCACCATGGGTCTACTTTATAAACACCGGATCGTGCAATGGATGCGATATTGAGGTACTCGCGATTCAAAATCCGCGGTACAGCGCGGAGCGCTACGGCGTTTTACGCGTTGGGTCTCCGCGGCACGCTGATGTGCTCGTGGTATCGGGTCCGATTACCAAACGCATGGAGGACCGCTTGACGATGATCTATGACCAGATTCCAAATCCGAAAGCCGTCGTCGCGGTGGGGAGTTGTCCCACGTCAAACGGAATCTTTGACGGCGGGTATTCATTAACGGGGCCGCTTGACACGGTCATCCCCGTCGACGTCTACGTCTTGGGCTGCCCTCCTCGGCCGCTCAACATTCTGTCAGGCATTCGCACCGCAGCGAAGATGCTCGACTCAAAGAGAAAAGGCAGAGGCGCTCGACCTACGGCACGGTTTGACGAAGCGATGTCACAGGAAACGGTCATCGATCCGAAGTTCCGGTCATCAGATAACGTTCCCGAGGCAGGACGATGAAGCGATCGCTTGAAGACGCAGTACGGGTCATAGAATCGAGTCACAAGGGGTTAAACTCATACTACCGTGTGGCGCTGGACGACCTTGATGCAGCACTCGCATTTCTTAAGCAGGAGGGGGCACGAATAGGCACCATTACCGGCAAAGATGCGCGAGATCATCTCGAAGTGCTGTACCACTTTGCCGTGTCGGCAGAGCTTCACACCATCATCGTGGAACTCCCCTATGACAATCCAAGCGTCCCAACGATTACCAACCACTTTGTCGCCGCAGTGCTCTATGAGCGAGAGCTCATCGGCTTGCTTGGCATCAACGTGATCGGGATCCCTGATTCAAGGCCGCTCGAATTGCCCCCGAAATATACCGATCCGACGCCGCCGCTCAGGAGAGTGTGACCGTGGCAGAGGTCAACGACCGCGGCTTTGCAAAGTTGAAGGTTCCGATCGGGCCAAGCCACCCCGCCCTGGAGGAGCCTGCGAGATTCTTGTTTGATGTTGAGGGAGAGAAGGTGGTCGACGTCGACTACGAAATCGGCTACAACCACCGCAGCATCGAACGGCTCTGCCAAGAGCGGCCATTTTCCAAGATCGTATATCTCGTTGAACGCATCTGCGGCATCTGTTCACACGCCCACCCGCTAAACCACGTCGAACGCGTTGAAGACATCGCTGATATCGAGGTGCCCGCGCGGGCAAAATACATACGGACGATTTACGCAGAGCTCGAGCGGATCCACTCGCACATGCTGTGGGCGGGAATTGCGGGTGAAGAAATCGGTTATCATACCTTGTTCATGTACACCTGGCGCGAGCGCGAGAAGGTCATGGATCTCTTCGAAATGCTGAGCGGGAACAGGGTGATGCACGGATGTAACCAAATCGGCGGCGTCAAGTGGAATATCTCAGATGAACAAGCACGTTCCGCGCTAGGTGTTCTCGGCTATCTCGACACCGCTGCCGACAAGATCACTAAATCAGTTCTAAAGGACAGCAGCATCGCAGAACGATGTAAGGGCGTCGGCTGCCTTAGCAAAGAGGACGCGATCCGTTTAGGGGCGGTGGGCCCGAACGCACGTGCGAGCGGCGTTCCCGAAGACACGCGAGTTATGTGCAAGTACGCAGCATACGGCGATTTCGATCTCGAGCCACAGATAGCAAAAGACGGAGATGTCGTGGCTCAAGCACTCGTGCGCTTAGCCGAACTCAAACAATCCATTGGACTCACCAAGGAGCTTATAGCGAACCTGCCTGACGGGCCGATCCAAGTTGAGTACGGTGAGATCCCCCCAGGGCGCAGCGTCGGTCGAGTTGAAGCGCCCCGTGGTGAGCTGATCCACTACACGGAGACGAATGGCACGAGGTTCTTTGAGCGCATAAAAATACGCTCACCGACTCTCGCTAATATCCCCTCCTACGTGCCGAAGTTCATCGGCTGTGAAGTAGCCGATATCCCTATCATCGCCGCATCAATTGATCCCTGCTTCAGCTGCACGGATCGGGTGACCGTGATAAAAGACGGGAAGCGCAAGATCGTCAGCGCACAGGAATTGAAAACAGGGAGGATTTGATGATCGCTTCAATAGCCGTCGCGCTGGTCTATGCCTTTGTTGCTGCCTTGCTGCTGCAGGGGATTCGCCGCATCGTCGTGGCGCATAGCCAGTTTCGCAAAGGTCCAAGCATTTTCCAGGCGTTTTATGACTTCTTTAAACTGATGGGCAAAGAGAGTTTGACGCCGAATGTGACAAGCCCCCTGCTCTTCAACCTCGCACCGATCCTCAGCGTCGCCTCTATGCTCTTCGCGGCACTGGTTATACCTTTGGCAGCCTCTGCGTCGGCTGTCGGCGCGGGCGATCTCATATTGGTGATTTACCTCCTAGCAATACCGCCAATTGCCCTGATCCTCGGCGGTTCGGCCAGCGGAAGCCCGTACGGCGCCATTGGCGCTGCACGTGAAGTCGCGCTCCTCATCGCGTACGAAACTCCATTCATCGTCGCCATGGTAACGGTCGCTCTCGCGGCAGGATCGTTCCAGTTAACTACGATATCGGCGACCGCGTGGATCACCGTCTTGCCGCTCGCAGCGATTGCGGCAATATGGACGTTGCCTGCCGCAGCAGCAGTTCAACCTTTTGACATCGCCGAAGCCGAGACGGAGATCGTTTCTGGCCCATACGTCGAGTACTCGGGACCGAATCTCGCCCTTTTGCGGCTCGGACAGTGGCTTAAGACATTTCTCTACGCGTCGCTCATAGCCACAGTGTTCTTTGGAACAACAATCTACCACTTCGAGCCTGTCATAAATCTTATCATTCAATTCGCGATCATAGCATTGCTCGTCAGCGCCTTCATTGCGTTTTGGCAGGCGACTACCGCGAGAACCCGTGTCACCCGCGTGCTTAGGTATTATTGGACCATTCCTACGATGCTCGCAGTCGCAGATCTCATCTTGTATCTGGCAGGCGTGCGGTACATGCACTTCCTGTTCGGATGGGCGGGGCTCTAAAATGACTTCAGGATTTCTCAGAGATCTGATACGCTCATTTACAGTCGGCATAGCAGGCAAAACGGCAACCGTAAAGAACGCGTCAGAGATTGAAGTCCCGGCAGCCTATCGTGGGACGCCGATTATTGACCCCGAAAAATGTATCTTGTGTGGACGCTGTGGAAAAGTCTGCCCTGCCGGAGCCATCGCACTGCGTACAAGTGCCTCTGAGAAAAGTGTGCGCATCTTCGTCGGACACTGTGTATTTTGTAGCGAGTGCGCTATGATTTGTCCCGTTTCCGCCATCACGATGAGCAATGTCTGGGACACCGTGGTTACGGACAGGCTTTCTCGAGACACGATGAGCGAGCGCGAAATAAAACGTCGGCCAAGACCGAAGGGGAACCAGGCATCCAGCAGCGTCGGAAGAGAGCGTCAGGAACCGGCGGCTGAAGATCCGGCGCAAACGCCGACTGCAGATAACGAAAGCGGCCCCGAATAGGCGATGGCCAAAAGACCCGCTGCTTTTTCTTAACGCAGCGACGCCAGCTTCATTGTGTGACGATCGACGGTAGCAAGCAATATTCTTAAAAGCTTTCGTGCAAATCTCATTTTGGAATTCACCATGAAACAGAGCGCTGCACTGCATGACCTAATAATCGTTGGCGGCGGCCCCGCGGGGTTGACCGCAGCAGTCTACGCAACTCGAAAGATGCTCAACGTACGGCTGATTACTCAGAACATCGGCGGTCAGGTCCTTTACAGCCTCAACGTGGAAAACTACATGGGCTATCAGTTCATATCAGGCCCGGACTTAATGGATCGCTTCGAAAAGCAGGTCGAAAAGTACAACGTGCAACGAACCTTCGCGCAAGTAAAAAGCGTAAGCAAAGAACGCGACGCATTCGTCGCTCGCACCGAGACAGACGAAGAGTATCGCTCAAAAACGATTATCATTGCCACGGGAAAAACGTCACGAACGCTCAATGCCAAAGGTGTAGAGAAATTCGTTGGTCGCGGCGTTAGCTATTGTGCTACGTGCGACGCGCCACTTTTTATGGGCACGGACGTCGCGGTGCTTGGCGGCGGGAACTCCGCTGTTACCGCTGCATACGAGCTAATGAACATTGCGCGAAAAGTGTATCTCATCAGCCGAAGCCCTTGGAAGGCAGATGAGGTATATTTGGAGAAAGTCCGCGACGCCCCAAACGTAGAACTACTTGTTGGGTATCAGCTCACTGAGGTGAAAGGAGACGACGTGGTTAATGCAGCGGTGTTCCGCAACCTCTCTGACAACTCATTGGTGTCACTTCCGGTCACCGGCATATTCATCGAAATCGGCCTGATTCCGAATTCGGATGTTGTAAGGGACCTCGTCACACTTAACGAGAATGGAGAGATTATCGTCAGCTACAACTGTGCGACGAGTGTGCCTGGCATTTTCGCAGCAGGCGATGTTACCACCGTTCCCGAAAAACAGATCATCGTCGCAGCTGGGGAGGGCGCAAAGGCTGCGATAAGCGCCTACAAATACTTATTGAAAGAGGGGCGACATGCCGTTGTCGGCTATTGAACCCCGCACGAAGAGCAGAGTGACTCTATGACTGAGGTAGTGACCGTCAATCTGAAGAGATGCGAAAACTGTGGCGTCTGCGAAATGGCGTGCGCGGAACGACACGGCGGAAAAGCGCGCCTGAGAGTGAAAGACGTGCTACAGTCGAGGGGGCTCATATTCGACGACGAAGCGCTCCCTATCGTATGCAAACAATGTGAAAACCCGGCGTGTATCGAGGTGTGCAAGCCGAAGG
>JBEKER010000011.1:0-39751 GCA_050013755.1 Halobacteriota archaeon | reverse complement strand
TCATGTCGTTAAACACCGTGAGCCCACACTTGCCGCATTTGACCTTAACGTCTGATGAAAAGATTTCGACATCTTCGCCGCACCGCGGGCACTTCTTGATCGTCAGGGTGGGCGTTCGTAAGTGCGACGTCCCAGGACAACTACCGAACAACGACCTCTCCCCTTCCAAACGACTCGGTTCCCGCCTCCAAAGTGTGGGCTATGAACGCAGAAAAGGAACGCTCTAATCGATTTTTATGCGCGCGAACGCACATAAAGTACTCCGTCGTCTTTACCTGAGACACTAAGATCGCCAAGCGCATCAACGCTCACCAATATCTCTTCCCCGTGAGGAACGCATCAAGCCCTCGCTTGTTTATCGTCCTGAGGTTCTTCGTATGAGCGTCTCCGTGCGTCGGCGTGAGGAAACTGAGCTTCTCGCAGGTCTCAAAATCAGTGCATTGCCAGCACCCCTGAAAGTCGTGCTTCCTGCAACAATTCCTGATCTTGCACTGCGGTGGCCCGCCATTGTCGCGGCACCCGCGTTTACACCGAAGCTTCACCATCGCCCCAAGGATCTCGTAACACGGCTCATAGTTGGCGAATGGCTTGAAGAACGTGGCAAGCCCTGGAGCCACCCGCTCAAAATGATACTCGCGCAGCTTCTTACGCAAATCGCGCGCCAAATCAGCAATCTCTCCCGAGTGATTCGGACAGCCGCAATGAAGGCCACAGTACGCTATCGAGCTTACGTCGGCTTCATTCATGCTCAGAGTTCCACCTTCTCTGTCTCAATTCGTGCGCTTCCGATCCTATAAGATTGTTTTTTTTAGCGCTTCTGCGGTAAACGCTTAGCGCAGGTCATATCGAGCATTACAGCCCGACACGCTGCTCAAGCTCGTCCTAACCAGCTTTTCATCGGTCCCTGGCGCAAGCGGGCTAGCGCATCGTCACGAAGATTGGTTAGCGCGAAGCGGATATGAGCTTTCTGGAAGGATTGCGAGACAAAAAGCTTGGCACGAATTTATGAATACTGACGGCAGATACGATCATGTCAATCGTGGGTTTTACGACGGACAGGTGATTAAGATGGGAACCGCAAAGCAGACCTCTTTTGCGGACGTCACGACGTTCCACGGGCACGTTTGTCCTGGAACAGCAATCGGATACCGCGCTGCAAAGATAGCAACGCGGGAGCTTTCCTCTGATACGTCAGTCGACGAGGAATTAGTAGCTATAGTTGAAAACGACAGCTGCAGCGTCGACGCCGTACAGGTTGTAACTGGTTGCACATTCGGAAAAGGCAATCTTGTGTTTCGAGATTACGGAAAGCACGTGTACACGTTCATAAACAGGGACACCGGTGACGCGGTACGAATCGCGTTGAAGAGTTCAGTGGATCTCGAGCACGTGGATCCAGCATGGAGCCAGCTGCGGGCAAAGGTGAGTTCTGGATCTGCCTCGCGGCAAGAAGAGCAGGAATTCAGGAAACGCGCAGAGAGAATCGCTGAAACGCTCATGAAGATGCCAGAGGAAGATTTGTTTGACGTCACGCATATCGAAATCGCTGATGTTCCGAGAAAGGCCCGGATATTTCGGTCGGTAACGTGTCACAAGTGCGGAGAGCCGGTTTCAGAACACAGAGTGCGGCTGGAAAACGGCGAAGCAGTATGCATTCCCTGCTCAGAGGGAATAACGTGAAAAACTGCTGTAAATAATGGTCGCCGCTCCGCAGTCAAAGCTCGCACGTGAACCGAACGCCGGTTGAGCAACTGCCCACAAAGATAGCTCAGTCTTGGGCTGAACGATGAGAAAAACGCCCTCTCCGCGGAGCAGGCAACTAGTGATTGGAATCGCGCTGCTTGGACTCGGCTGGGCAAGCATCATGTTGAGCGTCCGCTATGAGCTCCTAGTTCCGCCATCGCTCGCTCTAGAAGCGACTGGTGGGGCGCTGCTGCTCGTAGGGGTAGCGATGCGCATCTTAGCGTTCAAGGAGATTCCCTCCACATATCACATCAAAGGCCTCGTAACCTCCGGTGTTTATGCCAAAACAAGGAATCTCATATACCTCGGATTCATTTTAATGATCTTTGGCGTCGCCGTGCTCTCGCGGGGCGTGCTGGCATTCATCTGGGCCTTTGCGAGCGTTTTCGTTCTCTATTGGATCGCCAGAAGCGAAGAAAGCGATTTAGAGCGGATTTTTGGCGAGCGTTATCTGTTATACAAGAGCTCGGTCCCAATGTTTTTCCCTCGGTTCTAGCATACGAAGAATAGGTCACTATAGCGGGAGACGGCGCAAGATTATGACAAGACGTGCTGTGAATGCACACTCTTACGCTCAAAACTGAGCTACGATCGCAACGTCGGGCGGTTGAGCTACCTTCCAGTTGTGAGTTTTTGGGAAAAGGAACTATTGACAACGTTTCTACCCGCACTCGGCACCAGTTAGTGCAGAAAACCGCGCAGCGAGGCTCCCGACCGTCAAAAAAAAGAAGCTGTCAACTGACGGAGCTGTTACTTAAGCAATACCACATTTCCCATCCCGCGCCGCCTACGCTCGATAAGGCCCCTGCTTTCTAGCCCGTAGAGCGCTCTGCTGACGTTGGATTTCGGAAGGCCGGTCTTTTCGACCAGTTCGCTCTGGTGAACGATTCCCTCGTCGATAATCGCTTTGAAGAGCGTCTGCTCATCGTCTTTAAGCGTTTTGGCAACCTCTTCCCACCGCTGCCGCCGCTCTTCAAGGATTACGTCCCCCACGGACGCAGGCGCAGCAGGCGCAGGGGTGGTTGAGTCGTACAACAAGATGTACGTGCCGCTGACGCTCATAAGAACGAGCGCAACAGCAATTACGAGCACATCGGCGTAGGTGAAGAGCCCGGGGACCTGAGTCGTAATGGCAGTATTGCCCTCAACGAGGATTTGCACCGGCGTAGGATTGAGCAACTTGAGCGCGAGCACGAGCACCGAGGCGATAAAAACAGCTGCCGCAAAGAGTGTCTTTCCTCGAATTCCCCCTCCTGCCATAGCTGTACCTCACGTCGCGCGGCTTGAGGTTAGTCATTACACCCCGGACCGTAGCAGATGCGCTCCGCCACAGAGCTTACCTTCTCATGCGGTATATCGATGTCGATCTTGTAAAACTTGCCCTCTACTCGCAACACCAGAGAAGAGATGGGCGGCGCACCGGACGAAGGAGGGGGCTGTGCGAGAATTCCGACCACGGTATAGTTCTTTCCCGCGACCAATGCGTGCACGCGTTCATCCTTGTTTGCGATCGCAAGCAGGCTTTTCACGCGCGCCTCATATTGCGCTTGCTGCTGAGCCTGTTGATCTGGCGATTGCGAAGTCTGTGGCGTTTTTACAACGCTGATGTAACCGCTGCTGGTTCCTGGTAGGGCATTCTGTGCTCCGAGGACGATGATGGTAGCTCCCGCCACGATTCCTACGACGAGCAACGTGATCAGTAATTCTAGACGCCGTTTGTGTACGGCTTCCATTTCTTGTTTTCCTCGATGGTTCAGCGCGTGCGCCGACCACTTCAACTGAAGTAGTAGGGTAACGCGTCGTCAACGGTTTTTACCCCGACAACGGTCACATTATAACCATCGTGACTCAGCTGTGATTGCAAGTTTACGAGCCCTGTTGTCGGGTTTGTTTCAAGCGGAGAAGTAGTGCTTACGACGGTTTCATTGGAGGGAACGAGGATGACCCGAGCGCCACTTTGTGCTGCTGCCTCTGCCTTATAGTAAACGCCACCGACATCGCCTACCGTCCCGCTGCTGTCAACGGTACCGGTGCTGTAGACGTGCTCATTGGCTGGCTTCTTCGTTATCGCTGAGTATGTCGCGATTGTCATGGGAAGGCCGGCGCTTGGCCCATCTACCTCATCGACACCCTTAGGCACGCTTACCACGAATTCAAAATCCCGTTGATTTGAAGTGACGTGAGCGCGCTCAGCTGCTACGGTTACTGCAGTTCTCGCAGTCTCTTGAAAATCGACGCCCGTCACTGGCTCGGTCTCAACAAAAACGTGCCCCGTTCCGGGTTGCGTATATACGATAACGTTAGACACGGCCCCCGTGTAGCTGTTGGAGCTCGTTTGCTCCACAGCGAGCATATGCGCTGTTCCGTTAGTGGTCCCCTGCGCGTTGATTCCTGCCGGGGTTCCTGTCGAGGATTGGGAAGAGTTAAATTGAATATAGGGCGGGTTTAGACTAGCTGTGCATCCTGCAGTCGCAACCGTCAACAGTAGCAGAACGCAGAAAATAGGTATTGTACGAAGCCATTTCATAACATCAAGTCCTACCAACAATCACGTAGCAATCTCTTGCATCGGATAATAACCTTTGCCAGTTGCCTCCTTGAAGCGAAGCAAAGACGAGGCACTTGCCTAGCATTCCCCGAATCGAGCGCATCAATCACTCCTAGGGGATTCGGTGAACAGCACGCGACACTTCTGCAGCATTTCATTGCCTCCATGCCGTTGCAAGTGAAAAAAGGGGAATAAAGTGAGAAGAGGCGGGGGAATCCTATAGAGCTCAAGGGGGGAAGTATGGCACTGACGCCCCTCACCTCATTTTGTTCTCTACTGCGCTTGGCTTGTCTGGTTCACTATGCTCTGAAGCTTGACCTGCTGATCCGATGGCAACTGATTATACCAGTTGGTCACCGCCTGTTTGAGGTCGTTCTGCAGGGCGTTCTTCTGGTCGGTAGGAAGTTGCTTATACCACGTAATTAGCTCGTGCCTCACTGCTTTGTTGTGGCAGACGGTGTTGAGATTCGTGTTCTGATTTGGCGTGCCGAGCAACGGTCCGAGGAACGGCCCAAGGGGCCCACTAGCGCTGCTCGCGCTGCCTAAAGTTGTTGACGTGGTGGTGTTGGTCGTAGTATTCGTCGTCTGCGCATAGACCGCTCCCGCGAACGCCACTGACGCTATCAGCACAGCGAGAACGGTGACTGCTATCGTGCGTTTCTTCGTGTAGTCTCACCTCCATTCCCTCATCTGCACTAGAAGCCATGTAGATGGCATCGGCAGAGGGCTCCCGGACTCACCCCAATCCTACATAGTGAATGATGGTGCTTCCACAGCCCAGCAAGAACATTGATGATCTAGCTTATCTTTGATGCGTGCGAAACTAGTTTCCAACTGGTTTCGTGGCCATTTTGTTTTTATTTGAACTCGATAATCTTGCGCAACGTCGCTTCGTTGCGTAAGTGCCACGAATGCGTGTCACAGTCGATGACCTTCGCACGCCAGCCCACGTTAATGGAAACACGTGCTCGACATACTCAAAAAAGCTAGCGAGTTTAAAAAAGCTTAGAAGAAACGCGGAGCGTCCCGCGATTGCGTCGTGTGCACAGCTCCGACAACACGAGCTAGGACATTATAATCACAGACCACGCGCTGTTACGCAACGGCAGCGTTTGACGGGTCACGACGCGCGCTCGAGGTCAAAGACGTCGTATACCCACTGGGTCCGCTTCCGCCAATCCATGCACAGCGCCCGTTTGGATACGCGATACTTGGCAGAAAGCTTCTCGAGGATGTCTGACTTGTTCAACTTAGCGATGTACAAGCGGTACATCTCTCTTCTCCTCGAGTATAATTCCGCTTTTTTCGTCATAGCTATCACTTATTTGGAATCTCATATTTCTCCTTGATCAACTTAAACTTTTTGTGGAAATGAAGGTCATGAAGCGCACGCATCGGCCGCTCAACGCGCTCCTGGTCGTACGTGGCATTCACATCCAACCTTTCTCCATCCAATACTCATACTGGTGCGCCCAGTCCTCCTTGTTTGCCTTGATTAGCCGCACGAAAAACGCTCGTCTCTCTGCGATCTCCTTCTTCTGCGCCGGATACGCGCGCTTTGTCTTGATTGATTCTGCGAGCGTCGTTCCGAGCGTGGAAGCCTCGTTAATAGCAGCATCAAGCGCAGCGGGATTGCTGCCAAGGGCCACGCCGACCTCCCCTACTGTCACGACGCCTAGTTCATTCAGGAAATAGTTCATGTAGCTGAGCACGCCTGCATCACCGGAACCGCCGGTCGTGGTCACGGCACAGCCATATTTGCCCGAGAGCAGCTGACAATGAATGGCGTCGGCAAGGCGATCGATCATCGTCTTAAGTTGCGCGGTCAAGCCGTTGATGTACACAGGCGATCCGAGCACGATGCCGTCGGCACTGAGCATCTTGTCCACCAATTCAGCGAGATCATCCGTTTGAACGCACTCGCCTGTTGCGAAACACACCTGGCATCCAAGACAATAGTTGATGTCTAACGCGCAGACGTCGACCAGTTCGATCTCTGCTCCCTGCGTTTGTGCACCGTCAAGAACTGCCTGGACGAGTTTCATGGTTCGGCTGTTCTTCCTGCGGGGACTGCCGCTTATTCCAAGAATCTTCATCATGATACCTCAATTGTGTGCAGTATATTTTCGCGTATTATTAACGTTTCAGATGTGCGGCAAACGCACGCGACAGACGTACCTTTATAGTGGCTCTGCGACAGACTATGATTTGCATGGTCGACTTTAGCTCCGTCTACCGCGGAGCACCGCCGTGGGACATCGGCCGTCCGCAGAAGGAGCTCGTGCGGCTTGAGGAGGCAGGCGAAATCGTTGGGTCCGTCCTTGACGTCGGATGCGGGACGGGAGAGAACGCGCTATTTCTTGCCGTTAAAGGGCATGACGTGTGGGGCGTTGATTTCACTTCTATCGCGATCGAGAAAGCACGGCATAAAGCGACGGAACGCAACCTCAACGTGACGTTTCTCACCCGTAACGCGCTGGAACTGCACACCCTGGGGAGGACATTCGACACTGTCGTCGACTCAGGATTGTTTCACGTGTTGAACGACGAAGAACGTCCCCAGTTTGTCAGTAATCTTACAAGCGTTCTTAATCGCTACGGAACCTATTTCATGCTTTGTTTTAGCGAACTGGAACCCGGCTCGTACGGTCCGCGGCGTGTCACGCAAAGTGACATCAGGAACGCGTTCGATGGCACGTGGCACATCAACTATATTAGACCCGCGCAGATGGAAAGCCGACTGCAGATCGATGGCATCCACGCCTGGCTATCGTCCATCTCAAAGGAGTGAGAGGGCGCGTGAGTGCTACGCAAAGGACGGAAAGCTCGTTTTTTCGCGACATAGCTCATTGCGCCGTTAGGCTGCACATATCACCAAATTCGCGTGAAAAGCATATACGCCTGAAAGGCAACTAGACTTCGGAGTCAACACATATGCACAGTAAAATCGCCGATGCCATCAGGTTGCACCGCGGACCCGTCGCCATCCTGTTGACCGATCACAAACCCGAAAACGCGTTGGAGTTCACGGAAGAGGGCGGACGAAAGAACCGCTGCATTATTCCGTTGTTCGTGGCCGCCATGAGCGGGCGCACGGCGGTGCTCGAAAAAGAGACTGTCCTCTGCCCGGGCGGGCAGGTGGGACTGTGCTTCGGCCCCTATCGGCTGGGCTATATAGACTACTTTCTGTCAACCGGAAAGGAAGGACAGTTTGAGGGCGAATATCGAAAGAAAACCCCTGAGCTTGTGCGCGAGTTTATTGCGAAGCTCCCCGATATCACCCTGCCGGCGCGGTACCTGGTGATGAAACCGCTCAGCGGGGTAACCGACAGCGAGATTGCCGAGACTGCAATCGTCGTCTTCGTTGCGAACGCCGACCAGTTGTCCGCGCTCGCGACCCTTGCGAACTTCGACCGACCTACCAACGATAACGTCTCGACGCTGTTCGGTTCAGGATGCGGAAGCCTAGTGATGCAAGTGCTCGATCAGGCGCGCTCCGAGAGTCCAAAGGCCGTCATCGGCCTCACCGACATTACCGCACGCAAGTACCTCGATAAAAACGTGCTGTCCTTTAGCGTGCCCTTCAAGCGGTTCGTCGAAATGGAGGCAAACGTCGAAGGGAGCTTCCTCACGAAAGGCAAAGACTGGCCCGAGATCGCAAAACGACTCTAAATGCCTTGCTGTTAGGGAGAAAAAATTCATCCTTCAGGTTACGTTTCGTCATCAGCTGTGCTGCTAGACGCAGATCGTCTGCACGCTAAGTGACAAATGACGGCGTCGGCGCTCACATCTTGTCCATCCAGATCTTCATCATCTTCAAGATATGATCTTGTGCCGCACGAACTCGATCTTGGATTCCTTTTTCATGATCTGCTCGTCCAGCTTCCGCTTCACTGGCTGCTTTTGACCGCCCCGACTCCTACCTAAACAACAAAAGACACACGCCTACGATCTCGCGTGGAGCCCTGCATAAACTATATGCCGTACGTTATGCATTTTGCAATGATGCTCCTTCTTTTGGCGCCTATCCATTCACCGATAGCGTCTGCATATCTCGGTGGCTTCGACTACAATGCCACGCATTTCATCCGAGGACTCAATGACGGCGGCTTTCTCAATACACTATTTTGGTGGGTCACGTTCACGGGAAGCATCACCTTTATGGTGCTCATCACGATCGCGCTCTATCTCGCCGGTGCCCGCAAAGAAGCACTCGTCTTCGCGCTCGTCTTCATGCTAGCAAATGTAGTCGCGTTCGGACTGAAGTACGCCATTGCGCGTCCACGGCCGAGCGATTTGGGCGTAACCCCAGAAGCCCAGCCCTCGTTTCCAAGTGGTCACACCACGAATGCCTTTGCCTTCGCGACGACGCTTTCGTCCTATCATCGAAAGTTCAGCGTTGTGCTGTTCGCGTGGGCCCTGCTTGTTGCCTTCAGCAGAGTCTACCTCGGCCTTCACTACGTTACCGACCTCATTGGCGGCGCGCTCGTCGGTATCGTCGTAAGTCTTGTGGTAACCCGTGCAGCGAACCGCGCCGATGAAAAAATCACTCATATTGCCAGCACGCCATCTCCCCCTACTACGTGGCAAGGCGTGGTCAAACTACCGGTCGTGTTCATTATGCAGCTGCTCAACGTCGCGTACGCTTTGATAAAGCCGACTTAAGTCGAAGATGTCGGCAAGCGTTTGTTAAGATTGAGAGCCAGTCTGTTCAAATCAAGCCAATCTTCAGAACCCTTGGCTCAGTGAATTTGAAACCTTCGCGATAAGGTCAATCACTTTGCTCGATAAATCTACTAGTTGGTCGCCTTCAAGAACGTTTTCTCCAAAGAATATCGTAATCAACGGGGCAATCTCACCTCCTTAAGTTGATAGCATGACAAGCCGGCGCGTTATATTCTGCAGTTGTCTCTGAACTATCGCCACCTAGCGTAATTATATATATAGCAAGTAAGATAAGTAGGATTTATAGGATTAGCACGATTACGCGTACTCTTGGGGGGAGGATTGTGGACGGTCCAATGCTTCGAAAGATGAAGTACTATGGGGACACCATCATTGGCGAGAAAGGTCAAGTGGTGATTCCAGCTGAATTGAGGAAACAATTTGGAATTGAAACGGGAGACCGTTTTCTTGTGATGGGCAGCACGAAGATGGGTGCGTGGGCGTTCATTCTGGTAAAAGCTGACGTGCTCTCACAAGTGGTCCAAGAGATATTTGGTGGCAAACTCGAGGAGATTCTCGCGCAAGAAGGGCGAGGAGACCGCCATACCGAGACAGCGGACGAATGACACTCAAAAAAAGGCTATGACACGTTTCTCGAATGCTTACGCTGGTTTGCGGGCTCGAACGAAAGCCTCTGAATGGCGCGCACGTGCGGGTTTCCAACTGGGAAACCTTCAAATAGCTAAATATCTTATAGTATATCTTTAGATATATCAATCAGGTTAGTAACATGGCCGACGTTGCAATCAAAGCCACAAACCTCGTCAAGAAATTCCGCGACTTCGTCGCCGTCGATCATCTCTCCTTTGAAGTGAACAAAGGCGAGATATTTGGATTTTTGGGGCCAAACGGCGCGGGCAAGACGACGACGATTCGGATGCTCTGCACGCTGAGTAGCCCGACTGAAGGATCGGCGACCGTTGCCGGCTTTGACATTGCTCATCAGGGTAATAGGGTGCGCGAGCACATCGGACTCGTATCCGAAAAAATGATCATGTATGATCGGCTCACAGCGCGTGAAAACATGCGCTTGTTCGGCGAGCTCTACGATATCCCAAGAGACGCCCTGCGTGAACGCATCGATGAGCTGCTCCAGGTCGTTAATATGGAAAAGTGGGCAGACCATCAGATCGGCACGTTTTCGACCGGGATGAAGCAGCGCATCAATGTGATCCGGGCTCTCCTCAACGAGCCGGAGATCCTGTTCTTGGATGAACCAACGCTCGGTCTTGATCCGCAATCCACGAACGAAATCCGCGACTTTGCGCGCAGCATCAACGATGATGCTGGGACAACGATCATCTTAACAACGCACGCCATGGCCGAAGCTGACATGCTCTGCGACCGGATTAGCATCGTCGATTACGGGAAGATCGTCGCGCTCGATACGCCGTCAAATCTGAAAAAAGTAATCACCGGTGCCGATACGAACGTCATCGAGCTCGACGTTCCAAACATTACGCCAACGCTTGTCTCGGATATTCAATCGTTGTCGTGCACGCAAACGGTCACGGTAGAAGACGAAACGCACATCAAGGTTCACGCGTCGGGCGACGAGTCGTGCGATAACGTCATTGATGCGGTGCGCTCAGGCGCAGGGCAGATTCGTTCCATTCGTAACGTTGAGCCGACATTGGAAGACGTGTTCCTCTATCTTACGGGGCACGAGGTGAGGGAGCAGGTCGCCGATAAGGTAACCACAAAGGAACCGCGTTCTCGGCACGGAGCGAGAGTGCAATCGAGGATACGGTAGGAGCTGTGCCATGGGAGCTAGAAGTGGTATTCGTCACGCGCTGTGGATTGCGTGGAAAGACTTGTTAGACATAAGCAGGAATCGCATGGGCCTTGTGATGCTCATCCTGATGCCTCTCTTCATGATGGGCATGGTCGGCTATATCTTCCCCTCAAATAGCGGCATGTCTAACGTCCCCGTTGCGCTCGCGAACCTTGACACTGTGCAGGGCAATGCATCCCTCAGCACGAAATTCGTCGCACAGCTCGAGGCTCTGAACAACAAGACCGGCATGATGGATCTCTCGACGGTCGGCAGCGCCGCCGACGTGAAATCGAACATTCAAAACGGCCAGCAGAGCGCGGGCATCATCATCGGAAGCAATTTCACATCTAACCTCAAAACCGGCAAGCAAGCAGACGTGACCATTGTCAATGATCAGTCGAACCCTCAGACGGCATCTCTCATACAGACGCAGCTCACGCAAGTCATTCAACAAATGGGCACACAGACGGCCACGTACGGACTGAACCAGACGTATAAAACGCCGCTGAACTATTCGCTAGCCCAGGTAGCACCATACAACGTACAGACGACGGGCATCGTTCCAGGACAAACCAACTACTTCGAGTTCGTCGCGCCCGGCATCATGGGGATGGTCGTCATGATGTCACTTATGACCGGCCTCCCACACGCCATTTCTTTCGAGCGGGAGGTAGGTACCCTCGACGGCATGCTCGCCGCACCGGTACACCGGATGTCGATACTGGGCGGAAAGGTCATCGCCCAGACAACACGCGGTATGATGCAGGGGATCATCGTCCTTACGCTTTCGATCGTTCTCTTTGGCGTGGTCGTACAAGGGAGTATCGCGCTCATACTGGGAATATTGCTCCTGGGCGTGTTCAGCCTCGTCGGCTTGGGCATTCTCATCACCTCATTCACGAGTACCGAGGAGACCGCTACGATGATCATGATGACGTTAACGTTTCCCATGATGTTCCTCAGCGGCGTCTTCTTCCCGATATCGCAGATGCCACAGTTTATGCAGGTCATCGCGCAGTTCCTTCCGCTCACCTACGCGATTAGCGCGCTGCGACAAGTGGTAGTGCTCGGTGTGGGCGTACAAGCAATTTCAAGGGACATCTTCATACTCTTCGGTTTCGGGATCGTTTTGTTGTCAGCGGCGCTCCTTGCATTCGAGCGTGCGATGAAACGATAGTGAACGGAGACCAAGCCAGCGCTCTTCACAGTACCCCCGTAGCTTTGCGCCTGCCGAGTCGTGACAGTCCCATTCACTTGAAAAACTGCGACAACGAATCCGTTACGTGCAACCATCATCGCCCACCGCCACGCAGAGAGAAGGTCCTGGTGCCAGTCTCGCTTCACGAATCGTGAAGCACTTGGCACAGGCAATGAATAAGATCGGCAACCGGAGCGGTTGTAGCAAGAAGCCGCTAATGCCGCGAAGCGAGTACTCGAACAGAAGGTTGAAGCCGGTCGCGACTAAGACGAGTCGCTCGCGGTTATCGATGCTGCTAACCTTCAGCTGCTAAGCGCAGATTGCACCCGGCCCTGCGCGTGTAGACCTTCAGACACGCCGTGCGCGGTTTTCGCAGCTTATCGCTCCTTTCAAACGTCCCGTCGTCATTTCACTCTAGCGATGGCGATTCAGAAGGCATGTGTTTCTTGGTGCTCAGCGGTTCTCAGCGGACGTGCAAATGGCATGCACAAACGGTCGCCGCGAGGTGTGACACAAAAAAGTGATCACGCAAGCTTAAACACATCCAGAGCACGGTATTCTGCAAGGAGGGGAAAAACTATGATGGCTGAACGTGTGACACTCTATTATGGGCGCCTTGTTGCACGCTTAAACGAACTGCAGGCCCCAGAATGCCAAGAGTGTTCTGATCGCCTAACGTGCGCCGTTAATCAAGTGCTCCACCCGGGTGAGACGCGCTGCGTTGTCCCGTCTGATAGAACCGCGGCTCGCGGCGACGGCGAAGTGATACCACTTCGTTAAGTGCGCTTGATAGTGAGGCCTAGCGCCGTATCTAACCTAAGTGATGCACACAATGATCTTCTTCAGGAAGCTCGCACTCGTTGGGGCAGCAAGTTGCTCCACTGTGTTTTCGATGGAAGGGTGATCGACAGCATTCGTCGTGACCACCGTAGATTAACCACCTCCAGCTGATCGTTCCCGAAGTAACCGTTTTAAGACTGGCCAATCGCGGCTATGGAACCTTAGCGACGTCGGGTGACGCGTAATGCCAGAAACACGGCAGCAAGAGCACCAAGTGCGTACACCGCCTCAAAACCCGGAAGCGGGTTCGAGCTACTTGCAGCTGCACTCGCTTGAGCGACGTTCGCCGTAGAAGAACTCGCCCCCGCGGTCTCGCTCGATCCAGTGGTTGATGCCGTGCGCGGCACGGCGCTGGGGCTTGCAGTTGGTGCGCCCGTAACGTCTGCTGCGACGCGCTTTACGGTGACGGCATCGACAGACTGTGCACCTGAAGGCAGTTTTGTTATTGCCGTTCTCTGCGCAGCGTAACTGCTCAGCGCTGTGCTAGCACTTTGATCGGCGACGACCGCGTAAATCTGGAACGTCTTGCCGACGCCAAATATGGTGCCTACCGAGAGACGAGACGACCAGCTCGCACTGCGCACCGTGACCGAGGGGGCTTGCGGATAGTACTTGCCAGCGGTTGGATCGTACGGCACGATCCAAAGCGAATACCCCTTTGAAAGCTGAGCTTTACCGCTGACGCGCTCCGTAGGCCCGGCCTTGCCGTTCTGTGGAGGCGAGCTGATCTTTACTACGCCTCCTGTGCTTTGCGCGCTCGCCACGGTGCAAGCCGATGCGAGCAACGCGACTGTGAGCAACAGTAGGATGACCCATTTATACGCGCTCATATTTCCTCCTCTAACAAACAACCTGCTGATTATCAGATAAACCTTTTCAATTGGTTCGCTGTGAGATCGTCCGATCACGTGATAACCCTACTCTTCAAACTTCCCAGTCTTGGCGACGAGCTGCAACCCATCCGCGCCCGCGCAGTTAATTATAATACGTAGCGTTCCGACTAGTAGCTGGGACTATCTTAACGGAAGGCCTCAAAACATTACAGGCGTCCCGCTCCAAATTGACTAAATATCCAAGCAATCACCGCTCCATGCTGCCGTTAGATGTCGTAGGCGCAGATCTCGGCAGGAGAAGCAGCGACAAAGTATCACATGACCACGGAAAGAACCGACGTTATCATAGGGCTTGAGGTGCACACACAGCTCACAACCCAATCGAAGCTTTTTTGCGGGTGTTCAACGCGTTATCAAGACTCAGAGCCAAACACCCACACGTGCCCCATCTGTCTCGGGCTTCCAGGGAGTCTACCGGTCGTCAACGAGATGGCAATCGTTTACGCCGAGCGGGTCGCGAAAGCGCTCAACTGCTCGGTGCAACAGACGCAGTTCTATCGGAAGAATTACTACTACCCGGATTTGCCGAAAGGCTTTCAAATCAGCCAGTACGACTTTCCGCTCGGCATTAACGGCTACTTGACCGTCGACAGCGCAGGGCGGGAACGGACGATTCGGATCAGGCGCGTGCACTTGGAAGAAGATCCGGGGAAGCTTACGTACCGCGGAACCATCGAAAAGGCGCAGTACTCACTCATAGATTATAATCGATCCGGCGTGCCGCTGCTTGAAGTGGTCACCGAGCCCGACCTTCGCGCCCCCAAGGAAGCGCGTCGCTTTCTGAACAAGTTGCGCAACATCCTTGAATACCTCGACGTCTTCGACGGCAACCTCGAGGGATCGCTTCGCGTCGACGCAAATATCTCGATCGCCGGCGGGCAACGGGCCGAAGTCAAAAACATCTCCTCATACAAGGGCGTGGAAAAAGCGCTCCTGTTTGAAATCACTCGCCAGCGAAACTTGCTTCGAAGAGGTATCCATATCACGCAAGAAACGCGGCACTTCGACGAGGCGCGCGGTATCACAATCTCGCTGCGTTCAAAAGAACAAGAACACGACTATCGGTACTTTCCCGAACCTGATCTTCTACGCATCGACCCCATACCGGTCGCCAAGCAATTCCGCGAGCAAGAACAAGTCGAACTCCCTGACGCAAAACGTCTCCGCTTCGTCGAGCAATATAAGATTTCAGATTACCTCGCGAAAGTGCTCACCGCGTCGAAGGCCTTGGCCGACTACTTCGAAACGGTCGCCGCACGAGTCGACCCGTCGGCGGCCGCAAGCTGGGTCATTGACGTGCTCCAAGGCGAGCTGAACTACCGCAGCCTCACGCTTGACGCCTTCAAGCCTGACGACTTAATCGACGTGATCATCGGAGTGACCGACGGAACCATTACTGAAAAGGCAGGCGTCGATGTAATAAGAACTGTTCTTGACCGGAGCTGCATCAATGTGGGAGTCGATAGCGTAGGTGCGGTTGCGTCGGCCGGCAACGTTAAGGCTATTATCAAAGACGGGGCGCTTCAGGCCGTTCCAATAGAGCAAATCGCCATCGCCGTCAAGCAAGCGCTCGAGGAGAACCCACAGGCCGTTGGGGACTATCACAGCGGCAAGAAAGGCGCGCTTAACTTCCTCGTCGGTCAGGTCATGAAAAAGACGCGCGGACGGGCTGATCCCACCCTCACCAATCGTCTTATTCGGGAGCAACTCTGATGCACCTCATCGTGACCGAGAAAGATATCGCAGCGAAGCGGATCGCCGAGATTCTCTCCGACGGAGCGGCATCAGCGACCAAAGTCGCAAGTGCTAACGCGTATCGCTTCAATAGCACGACAGTGCTAGGCCTGCGGGGGCACATCGTCAAGCTCGATTTCCCACAGGAATACCGCGACTGGAAGACAAACCTTCACGACCTAATCCGGGCTGACGTCGTGACCGTTCCCACGCACAAGACCATCGTGTCAGGACTCAAACGGGCCGCCAAGGATGCCGACAGGGTGACCATCGCGACTGACTTTGACACGGAAGGCGAACTCATCGGTTTAGAGGCGTGCACAATCGTCAAGTCCGTCAAGGACGTCGGGGTGGACCGCGTGCGGTTTAGTGCAATGACCCCCATTGAGGTCAAACGCGCGTTTCGATCACCAACCAAAATTGACCTCAACCTCGCTCATTCCGGGGAGGCGCGGCAGGCAGTGGACCTTATGTGGGGTGCTGCGCTCACGCGGTACATATCGACGGCTGCGAAGCGACTTGGCAACCGTTTCTTGTCTGCGGGACGCGTACAAAGTCCGACGCTCGCGCTGATCGTCGATCGTGAGCGAAGAATTGCACAATTCACGCCAGAGCCATACTGGGAAATATATATTGACCTCAGCACGAGCAGCGAAACGTTTCACGCAAAGCACCAAGCAGACCGATTTTCAAACAAAGCGAGCGCAACAGCGGCGCTACAAAACATCGGCGACACAGCCACCGTCGTTACGTTTGCGAAAACCGAGCGAGTGGATGCCCCCCCAAAACCCTTCAACACGACCGAGTTTCTCGCCGCAGCAAGCGCGCTTGGCATTTCAGCAAGCCGCGCTATGGAAACGGCAGAGCGGCTCTACACGGCCGGATGGATAAGCTATCCGCGCACGGACAACACAGTCTATCCGAATGAGCTCGATCTCCGCCTCTCAGTGAGCATGTTCAGAAGCGGTCCATTCGCTGAGAATGCTCGCTTGCTACTACAAAAGAAGCAACTGGTCGCCACCCGAGGTAAAAAGCAAACGACCGACCATCCGCCGATCTATCCCACGATGCGCGCCACACAAGCTGATCTCGAGCCACAAAGCTGGAAGGTGTATGAGCTCGTTGTGCGACGGTTCTTTGCAACGCTCTCCGACCCGGCGCGATGGTGCACGAAAAAGGTCACGCTGGACTCCGAGGGGGAGCAGTTCAGAGCGACCGGGCTCGAACTTTCACATCAAGGCTGGCGCTATCACTATCCATATGCGCAGACACAAGAGCGGTACCTCCCTGACCTTCGCAAGGGTGACGTTCTCACTGTCACGAACAAGCAGCTCGTGGAGAAGGAGACGCAGCCGCCACAGCGATGGGGACAAGGCCAGTTGATCAAGAAGATGGACGAGCTCGGGTTGGGGACGAAAAGCACCCGCCACGAGATCATCAAGAAACTCACTCAGCGGGGCTATGTTGACGTGAATCCCCTTCGTCCCACCGGTATCGCGTGCAGCGTCACGCAATCGCTCGAACGCTACGCCCCCACAATTACGAAACCTGAGATGACCCGACTCCTCGAAGAGGAGATGGAGAAGGTCAAAGCGGGAACGCTGTCAAAGGAGTCTGTGGTGGTAAGCTCGAGGGACATTCTCGATAAGGTCTTAAGCACGCTCGATGAGCAACACGACGAGATTGGCACATCGCTGCAAGAAGGGCTACGCGGCGATGCGACCGTTGGGACGTGCCCTCAGTGCGGCTCAGATCTCGTCGTACGTCGCTCAAAACGGGGCGGACGCTTTGTAGGGTGCAGTGGATATCCGAAGTGCACCTTTGGACTCCCATTGCCGAAATCAGGAAGACTGCGCATAACTGCGCGCAAGTGCAAACAGCACGACATGCGACTTATCAAGGTACAGAGCGGCAAGCGAT
The DNA here is from genome assembly GCA_050013755.1 of Halobacteriota archaeon. Lineage (GTDB taxonomy): Archaea > Halobacteriota > Bog-38 > Methanoflorentales > Methanoflorentaceae > Methanoflorens. The sequence goes on along the minus strand of JBEKER010000011.1, from coordinate 22,373 downwards.
TTTGGGATCTCGGCTGTCCACAATGCAACTACACCAACTGGAAAGAAAAGAACAAGAGCGCGTAGACAGCACGGCGTTAGGTGTCGGTAGGTGCTGCGCACGCGATTAGTGCTGTATTACACGGACAAAGCTTGCGATCTTGTCTTCGATGTCAACGTCCTCTTCGATTGCCGTACCCGTTACGATGACATCCGCTCCCGCCTTCGCCAGCAACTCGGCCTGTTTGTCGGTGCGTATCCCGCCGCCAACGATGAGCCTTGTATCGTCTATGGCTGTTTTTACCGCCTTCACCATTTCGGGGCGGACCGTATCGGGGACCCCGGAACCTGCTTCAAGGTAGATCCATCGCATCCCAAGATATTTTCCTGCGAGCGCGTATGCAGCAGCGATCTCGGGTTTGTTGCGCGGAATCAAACGCGCATCACCTATCCAGCCAACAGTTCCCCCGGGTTCGACGATGATGTACGCTACTGGAATGGGCTCTATCCCATAGCTCTTGACAAACACGGCGCCGAGCGCTTGGTTTGTACTGAGATACGCCGTGCTCCTAGAGTTCAAAAGGCACAAGAAAAACATCGCATCGGCCGTGGTACACACACTCCCTACGTCTGAAGGGAAGATGATGACAGGGACACCCGTGCTACCTTTGACTTCCGATACGGTGTACTCTAAGCCATGTCCGCCAACGCCTACGGAGCCCCCCACAAGAAAAGCAGTCGTGCCTCCCGCTGTGGCGCTCCGTGCAATTCGCGCGGCTTCCTCTGGTGACTGTGAGTCGGGATCGATAAGCGTTAGATGTATCGTTCCTTCTCTGCTGATCGCCTCTTCAAGGTGCTGCTCGATCTTCAATCGGCTAACCCCTTCGTTCTTTCGACTTGACCCTCAGGTTTTTGTAACCACATTTCCTGCATCGAGTCGCCCGCGGCGGGTTGCGGGCGTTACACCGCATGCAGATTTTGACATTGAGTAACCTTTTTTCAGCTTCTGGAAAACGTGCCATTAGAGTACCTCTCACGTCGGTAGAACCATACGCCTAACAGCATTTAATCTTTATGTTTGCGTTAACCGCAAGAACGCGGATAAGAAGTCATTTAGCCTTCTATATAGGCGCGTTCACTTGCGAGCACCTCACCAACGGTGTTCGCGCCGGCGTATTCACTGAGGGGCGCAGCGTTCAAGTTCAAAAATGTCGGACCCCATTTGAATTTGTTCAAGAGTTCTCTTGCGCGTTGTGATTCCCCAAGGATGTAGAGCGCAGCCGCCAGTGCCTCTGCCGTTGTGAGCTCGTACGGCCGCCCATAGTTCACCGGATTCGCTGCCAAAAGATACGGAAGTCGTCGCCTTGTCCGCGCCCGGAACGACTCGAACACGCGCTCACGCTGTTTCCAAGAGCAGTCAACCGCAACGAGCGTCGTCACAACGTCCGCGCGGCATAAAGGAGCGGGTGCGGATGGATCAAGGAGTGCCACATGAGCGCCCCGTAAGGGTCGCGGCGTCGAGAAAAGAGTTACGAGCTGAAATCGAGCAAGTTTCTTGGCGGTGCACTTCTTCGGATTACACTGCCCTGCGTGAAAGACGTACAACCGCGTGCTCATCTTCGGCGGGGCTTACTCGTGCGGGAAGGCAGGCGCGAAGGCAAGATAATCGAGCTTCAAAACTCGCGAAAAACCGCACTCGTCGCAGATCACGTTCATTTTGTACTCGTCAAGATGGACGCCGTGCCTTGCGTGTTCTTTACAATTTAGACAGTCGCTGGTCTTCGCGAAGTCCCACGCATCATATTTCATCCCTACGGGGGGCATCGGCGGCGTATCCGTCCCATAAATCACGCTTCGTATGATATAGTGTCGCTGTGCGCCACACGCCGAGCAGATAACGCTGCCCTGCCTGTCCTTGATCCGCACAACTTGCGTTGCTCTTGTATGGCAGTTGAAACAAACGACTTCTTTTTCAAACTGCCATTCTTCCGGCATTATTGTCGCATGCATAGGCCCACCAGCGCTTAACACCCATGGCCTTACATGTCTTTTATGCACACTCAATTATATAAGAATATTTAAAAAAAAGCAGGTGTCCAAAAAAGCTCAGAACAGTAGGCTTCTTTGAACGGGGGCACAGTCCGTTGCGGCAAGAATCGACACGACGTTGAGCTACATCGTACAGAACGACGCGAGCTTGTCCGCAACGTCACCGGCAGTTCTGATGGGAAACTCGTCCGCCTTCATTTTTGAAACGTAATCGTGAAGCTCTATTTTTTGACCTTTCATCGAGCACTGCATGCTCCAGCCCTTGGGAAACACGGTCATCAGCTGTTCACGACTCGTTATCGGAAATGGCACCTCAGCTTTCTTCAGCTCGAACACGATTTCAGCCTTGAAATTCTGAATCTCAGAGATCGCAGGATCGATACCGTAGTCCTCAAATACAGTTTTCTTAGGGGGTTGTTCAGCCATTATGATCGCCTCAATACAACAGATAGACTCCAAAAATGCTTATACATCAAGCTATTTCGTAATATGATTACACGATAGCTACTTAATAGTTTTGGAAAAAAAGCGAGTCAAACCGAGATTGGATCTTAGTCAATAAGCATTCCTAAGGCACATCTCGCCTCCCAACCCTCCTGCTCAGAGGCACCTGCACTCAAGGTGCGGGCACCGTCGGCCAACGGCTAATCGAACTCGCTGTAGATTTGTTCCATCAGATTGGGAAGGCTTCCCAAGACGTCATTACACGAGATAATCCCGAGGATTTCTTGTCCGTTGAAGACGGCCAGATGGTCCACCCCGCCTTTTCGAAACATCTTAGCAGCGTACAGTATGGGCATTCCCGGAGACACGATGAGGAGTGGCTTGCTGGCCATCTCTCCTACCGTCACTTTGCCAATGTCGACCTCGTCGGCGAACAAATCGACGATATCTCTCTGGGTAATGATACCGAATGGCTCATCTTTTTCAAGCGGCGACACAATGAAAGCGTCGGAGGCGTCTTCCACCATGCGCCTTGCCGCCTCAAGGAGTGATGCACTCGGATCAATCGTCTGCGCTCTGTGCTCGATGACGTCTCTGACTTTAAGTCGCTTCATGATCTTCACCACGAGTCATTACGTTAACTCCGTACATAAAAGCTCGGGCATTTTGGACAGTGCTGAGAGTGGAGTGCGAAAGAGCTTACGCACCCTTACGCCTTCATTAGATTTCACGCGTGCAGGTTTTCAAACGCCTACTGCCTAACCCACAAAACCTCGGAATTCTGGCATAATGGCGGGAGCACTGACTGCAACCAACCGCATCCATTCCCAGCCGTATCAAGCGCTTTTACGTATAAGAATAAGCATAAAAAATGCCCCCCAGAGTCTCAAAAAAGAGATGGCCCGTAAGCGCCTTTTTTGCTTATTTATTGTCTAAGAGAAGCCTAAAAAAAGGCGCTTTTTCTTAGCAATATTGACCGGTAAATATATCGTTCCCCAACTTATAGTTACACAATTAATAGTGATAAATGTGGTACCTTGGTGACACACTGTGGATAACGGTGTTATACCGCTGGTCGATAAACTGAAACAAGGAGCAGTAGACAGATGTCGCGAGCGCGTTTTGCGCGCAGCTGAAAAGACGAAGTACAACAATCAAAAAAAGATCGAGCGACACACTCCAGATCAGACGATAACAACACATCTAAAAGCGCGCCGCGGACTATAGGATCAAAACTCCGATGGAAGCAAAAAATGCCTGAAGTAGAACCGTCGGTATTGCAGCAGATACGAAGGAAAGAGGTGGAACTAAGCGTAAAAGCGGACCAGGCGCGGCGGGACGCCGAGCAGATTGTCGCAGACGCTAAAAGGGAAGCCGCTGATATCTTGAAACAGGCGGAAACTGACGGAAAACAAGCCGCTGACGAGTACTCCAAAAAAAGACTAGCGGGCGTCCTTAATGAGGTCGAAGACCTGAAACGGCTCGGCACAGAAGAGGCAGAACAGACAGGACAGAGCGGAGAGCAAAACTTGTCCAAAGCCGTAGAAAAAATAGTGAAAGCGGTGACTCCGGAGTAGATCGATATGCTGCAGAAAATGACCAAGATCCAAGTCATTGGACCAAAACACGACTTGCACAGCACGGTTGATTTTCTGTACAACCTAGGGACAGTTCATTTAGAGGACGCGTCGACGACTATCGCTCCGGGAGATACGATGCTGCGACGCGTGCTAGCGGGCCCAAAAGCCGACATCGCGGGCGCGTTGGTCAAAGTCAGTGGGATGTTTCACCTGCTACCCACCATGCCCGTGAACGAGGCGCTAAAGGCCCAACTCTATGAAGAACTTCGCTGGAAAAACGATGATGAGCTCGTCGAGGAGGCAAGCCAGGTTATCGGCGAGCTAGAGACAATAACCAAAGAGCTAGCAACGCGAAAAAGTGATATTGAGTTTACGCTGACGAATCTGGCTCATTACGAAGAAGTTATTCGGAAACTGCAGCCTTTGGAGGCTCAACTGCCCATTTTAGAGGGGTTTGAAGTCACCGTAATTCTCATCCAAAGAGAGTTTAAGGATGTCCTCGAGATTGTTCGTGCAGCGCTAGTCGAGATCACGCACAACCAATTTGAGCTCATGTCCGCGGATGTCGACGAGGCGACGACGGCCGCGGTGACGGTGTTTAACAAAAGGTATTCTGACCAGGTGCACTCATTTATTTGGTCCCAAAATGTGAATGAAGTTCGACTCCCTCCCGAATATTTGGATAAGCCGTTTGACCAGGTTCTGACGTTAGTCGAAGAACAACGGCAGAAAACAACGGCAGAAATGAGCACACTCAACGAGGAGTTAGCAGAACTGTCGGGACACTGGTACCCGAAGCTCGGCGTGCTCAAAGATGTGCTTGAGGACAGGAATGAAGAGCTCAGTGTTTTCACCAAGTTCGGGCAGACGGACTACACCTTCGTAATGATGGGGTGGGTGCCAAAAAAGGAGCTTGCAAACACAAAAAATGCGTTAAAAAAGGCATTTGAAGGCAGAGTCATCGTAAACGACCTTAAGGTAAGTCCAGAGGAGAGCTACAACGCGCCGTCGTGTTACGACAATCCGCGAATTGTTAAGCCCTTTGAGACTCTCAGCAACTTGATCGGTACACCACAGAGCGGCGAGATTGAACCAACACTGCTGCTCGCGCTGTTTTTCCCGTTCTTCTTTGGCCTCATGGTAGGCGACATTGGCTACGGCATCTGTATACTCGCTTTTGCGCTGGTGGTGAGGTGGTTCTATGGACGACGCAGCAACACAATCAAGCAACTGATGAACATCCTAATCATCTGCTCAATTCCGACCTTCTTCTTTGGCTATCTCTATGGTGAGTTCTTCGGAAATCTCGGGCAAATGATGGGCTGGATACAGCCTGTAACGATAGCTGGGACGACATTAGACAGGATTAACATTATCGTGCCGCTGATCATTTTCACAGTGGCCGTCGGGGTCTTTCACGTGTTCTTTGGCCTCAGTTTAGGGGTGGTGAACGCGCGCAGACGCAGCAACAAGAAGCTCGTGTGTACAAGGGCTGGCATGATGCTAACCTTGGCGAGCATCATAGTGATTCTGCTCGCGATAGTTGCAGTGATTCCCTCTATACTCGTAGCGCCCGGCATAGTTCTACTCGTCATTGGACTCCCGCTAGTCATGTATGGGGGCGGAATTGCGGGAGCAATAGAAGTCATGAGTGCGTTCACAAACGTCCTCTCGTACGCGAGACTCATGGCAATAGGGATGGCTTCCGTAGTACTCGCGCTTGTGGCCAATAAGCTAGGAAGCTCAATGGGGATCGTATTGGTAGGTGTTTTGATAGCGGTGTTACTTCACGGATTAAATGTCGTGCTGTGTATGTTTAGCCCCTCGATTCAAGCACTCAGGCTGCATATCGTAGAATTCTATTCAAAATTTTACGAGGGAGGGGGCAGACCGTACGATCCTTTCAAACGGGGGACGGCAAAGTGAGCGTCCGGAGGTAGCTTTTATGCAGCGCCCCACGTCGAAGCTATCTGTATAACGGAGGCAAAAAGAATCATCAAACCTCTCTGCGAAGGTGAAGGACACGGGCGAACGACCCAGATATGCGACAAGCACGCATGCCACCGAGTAGAATGTTATTATCCAAGTCGCAAATCCGCGCGAGATCACGACGTTACCGTAAGACGCGGTGTTGACAAAAAAACTACACGGAGTTGGTAAAAATGGTCGAACCGATGATACCGATTGGTGCGGGAATAGCTTTTGGGTTGGGTGCGCTCGGAACGGGGATAGCGCAGGCGAGAATAGGTGCAGCAGGAGCAGGAGTGATTGCAGAAAAACCAGAATTATTCGGCTTAGCGCTCGTTTTTGTGGCACTTCCAGAAACTTTGGTCATTTTAGGCTTCGTTGTCGCTGCGATTATCCTTTTCGTTCTGGTCTAACGATATGACAACGCTTGGGCCTTTCAATAGTGACGTTGCACACTATTCGGTCTACAATGAAATCTCCTGTTGTTTCAGAATGCCAATCGGAGCCTTGTCGCTAACGCGCAACAAAACTGCTCATCAAAGGAGGGCCGAAAAAGGCTGTTTGGGCAATGACGTATGAGAATTTGATTGCGTCGATGGACGTCAACGCTGAAAAGAGCATCACAGAGAGGATGCAAAAGGCGCATCAAGAAGCCGAAGAAATAAAGAGAAGCGCCGAAGTAAAGGCTGAGGCGATTAAGGCTTCGCACCTCGAGAACGCACAAAAATCGGCTGAGATGGAGCGAAACAAACTGATTTACAACGCCAAGGCCGAAAATAAAATGCGGATCATAAAAGAGAAGGACGCAGTCATACAACGAGCGTTTTTCGACGCGAAAAAAAGTTTAGACAGTTTTAGAGATCACCCCAGTTACAAAGAAGATTTCAAGAAGATGCTCCAAGAAGCGGTTCGCGAACTCGAAGGAGAGAAAGTGAGCATTTATATCGATACGCGGGACGAACCTCTATGCAGACAGGTGTTAAATGAACTTGGTAGGAACTCCGAGATCGTCGGTGATTTGACCAGCGCAGGAGGTTTAGCCGTCAGCACGAAAGACGGAAAGGTGGTCGTATCCAATACGATTGAATCAAGACTAAACAATGCCAAAGAACTCCTGAAACGAGAGATCTTTTCCACGCTATTCGGTGACTAAGGTGGACTACGAGTACATCAATGCGCGCATAAGAGGCATGAAAAGCCGTCTCCTTGAGCGAAAAAAACTCGAGGCTTTAGGGGCCAAAATGGACATCAGCTCGGTTATCGACGAGTTAGGGAACACGCCGTATCGAGAAGACCTAGAAGATGCGAGTGTCAAATACACTGGTCTCGCGTGCGTTGAAGAGGCGCTGCGGCGGAATCTCAGCAAGACCTTTCGACTGATATTCAGGTTTGTGAAAGGCGAAGACGCTGAAACGCTTATTAACATATTCCTGAACAAATGGGACGTCCAAAACATAAAGACGATCTTAAGAGGGATAAATATCCAAGAGATGCCTGAGGAGATCGCAGAGAGCCTTGCACCTGCCGGAGCGCTTAGCGATGCGACACTGGCCGAGATGATTAAGCAACCGGATGTCAAAGCAGTTATTGACTTACTCGCGACGTGGGGGATCGAATATTCACGGCCGTTAACGCAACATTTTAAGGAGTTCAGCGAAACGCGAGATCTCGTTGTGTTGGAGTATGCTCTAGACAAGTTTTACTATAACCACGCTCTAGACGCCGTCGCTGGTGACTCGTACGATGAAGGGATCATTCGGGGGATAGTACGGACGGAAATAGACGTGACCAACATAAAAAACGTTTTGCGGATCATTCGCGACAAGGTTGAACTTGAAGACCCCCAGTACTACTTCATTTCCGGGGGAAAAGAGTTAGACGTCGACAAGCTCTCGGCTTTAAGCAAAACTCGAACGATGGACGGCGTTACTAAACAATTGGCGGGCAGCTCTTACGACTTCCTCGCCCGCCTTCCGGACGAGTACGTCACCGCAGAAAAGATATCCCCTTTTGAAAAAGAGCTCGATAAGTTTCTCTTACAAAAAGCTCTGAGGTTGTTCTCTGGCGATCCGCTAAGTCTTGCCCTGGTCATTGGTTATTTGTGGGCCAAGTTGAACGAGATCACTAACATCCGGATCATAGCGATGTGCAAGACCGAGTACGTGCCAGAGAAGGAAGTGATGGAGGAACTGGTCTTTGTTTAAATTTGTAGTCGTAACCGACCCAGAGACGGCACCGGGTTTTCGGCTGGCGGGAGTTGATGTTCTCGAAGCGGCTACCTTAGAGGAGGCCAAGAACATAATCCCTCCTTTGTTGTTTAAGGATGACACCGGCATTGTGGCGGTGAACGAGGATTTTATGGCTTCATTGGACGCTAAGCTCATGGAAAAAATCGAAAAGACGCACAGACCAATAATCATTCCGATACCTTCGAGAACACGACAGATCGATCGCACCGACTACATCGAACGGATGCTCCGCAGGGCGATCGGGTACAACATCGTAGTGAGGCGATAGGACATGTTGCAGGGATCCATCGCGCGGATTTCGGGCCCGGTCGTCTATGCTCTCGACATGAGGGGGTCCAGATTGTACGACGTCGTCCGAGTCGGTGACGAGCAGCTTAACGGCGAGATCATACGATTAGACGCAGATGAAGCCGTCATTCAAGTGTATGAGGACACCTCAGGACTAAAAGTTGGAGAGGCAGTGGTGAATACAGAGAGTCCGCTGAGCGTCGAGCTGGGTCCCGGAATAATTTCGTCCATATATGACGGGATTCAGAGGCCTCTCCCGATACTAATGGAAAAAAGCGGAGATTTCATTTCGCGAGGTATCGCGGTGCCTGGCGTGGACAGAGACCGAAAGTGGGAGTTCACCGCTTCAGTGAAGGAAGGGGATACACTCGAATCGGGAGACGTCGTTGGCAGCGTGCACGAGTACCACATTGAACACAAGATTATGGTTCCGCCTTACGTCTCTGGGACGGTAACCAAAATAGAGAGCGGAGAATTCACCGTTGAAGACACGGTGTGTATCTTAGACAACGATACACACATAACCATGCTGCAAAAATGGCCGGTGCGAATCGGGAGACCTTACGCCAAGAAGCTGGATCCCACGTTACCCTTGCTCACGGGACAACGCATTTTTGACAGCATGTTTCCTGTGACCAAAGGCGGCACCGCCATGATTCCTGGTGGATTCGGCACCGGAAAGACGGTGTCAGAACAAACGCTCGCCAAATGGGCAGATGCTCAGATTGTAGTGTACATCGGCTGTGGAGAGCGAGGCAACGAGATGACTGACGTGCTTACCGAGTTTCCGGAGCTGGTTGATCCCCGAACCCAACAACCCCTGATCGAAAGAACCATCATGATCGCGAACACCTCAAACATGCCCGTCGCAGCGAGGGAGGCCTCGATTTATACCGGGATTACAATGGCTGAATACTACCGCGACATGGGATATGACGTCGCTTTAATGGCAGACTCGACCTCACGGTGGGGAGAAGCCCTTAGGGAGGTCTCAGGCCGGCTTGAAGAGATGCCCGGTGAGGAGGGATACCCAGCCTATCTCGCGACACGATTGGCCGCCTTTTACGAACGTGCCGGGAGGGTTGTTTGTTTGGGCTCAGAGGGACGAGCTGGATCTATCACGGTAGTCGGGGCAGTGTCGCCACCAGGAGGCGATTTCTCAGAACCGATAACACAAAACACGCTGCGGATAGCCGGCGCGTTCTGGGCCTTGGATACCAGCCTTGCGTACAGGAGACATTTTCCGGCCGTCAATTGGATCAACAGCTATAGTCTCTACATAGAAAGCGTCCAGGACTGGTTTGCAGAGAACATCGCGCGCGACTGGAGAGAGCTCCGAGACAAAACGATGTTTCTTCTCCAAAAGGAGGTCGAATTGCAGGAGATCGTTCAACTTGTGGGCCCTGACGCCTTGCCAGAGAGCGAGAAGGCGATCTTAGAGGTAACGAGAATGGTGCGTGAGGACTTCTTACAGCAAAGTGCGTTTGACGAGGTCGACTCTTTCTGCCCCCTTGAGAAGCAGTACTGGATGTTAAAAGCGATCCTCACCTTCCACGATGCAATAACCGATGCGCTGAGCAAAGGGGCCTCGCTCCAGCAACTGCTCGATTTGCCAGTCAAAACCGAAATCGCACGCATGAAGGAACAAGACGATGTGGCCACTATCAAAGGCCTCCTAGACACAATAGATACAAGTGTCGCATCTCTGGAGGTCGCACAATGACCTCCCCCAGTCTGCTCACCAAAGAGTACAAAACGATCAACTATGTGTCTGGGCCGTTGATATTCACCGAGAACGTGAAAGGAGTGTCATTCGGAGAGACTGCCAAGATTACACTTCCCAATGGAGAAGAACGGACTGGTCAAGTTCTAGATATTTCTCGAGAGCTCGCAGTTGTTCAAGTCTTTGAGGGGACTAGCGGCATAGACGACCTTGAAACGCGGGTCAGATTTACGGGGGAACCGCCGAAAATAAATGTCTCTCTTGACATGCTTGGAAGGATTTTCGACGGCGTTGGCAACCCAAGAGATGGGGGCCCTGCCATCATTTCAGAAGAAAGCGTGGATATCGCTGGGACCCCTATAAATCCGTACGCGCGCGACAAACCGGCGGACTTTATTCAAACGGGGATGTCCGCCATCGATGGCTTAAACACGCTAGTCCGTGGACAAAAGCTGCCAATATTCTCTGGTTCCGGCTTGCCGGCAAACAGGTTAGCCGCTCAAATCGCGCGCCAGGCGAAGGTGCTGGGCGAGGAGGAGAACTTTGCGGTCATTTTCGCTGCGATGGGCATTACGTACAAAGATGCGTCATTCTTCATGACGGATTTCGAACGGACAGGGGCGCTCGAGCGCGTGGTATTCTTCATGAATTTGGCAGACGACCCGACTATTGAGCGCGTCGCAACACCTCGGTGCGCCTTGTCCGTTGCAGAATACCTCGCGTATACGCACAACCTGCACGTGCTAGTTATTCTCACCGATATGACGAATTACTGCGAGGCTTTGAGAGAGATCTCGACCGCGCGCGAGGAGGTGCCAGGCCGGCGGGGCTACCCAGGATACATGTATACGGACCTCGCGTCAATTTATGAACGCGCAGGACGGATTAAAGGAAAGACGGGTTCGATTACCCAAATTCCGATACTAACCATGCCCGATGATGATATTACCCACCCTGTGCCGGATTTGACAGGCTACATTACCGAAGGGCAAATCGTGTTGAGCAGAGATCTGTACCGAAGAGGAGTTGATCCTCCCATCGACGCGCTCCCGTGCTTGTCTCGACTGATGAACCTGGGTATTGGATCGGAAAAAACCAGGGAAGATCACCGGAACGTGGCAGATCAGCTCTACGCTTCGTACGCCTACGGCAGGGATTTGAGACGACTTGTAGCGATTGTCGGGGAGGAAGCGTTGACTGAATTGGATAAGAAATATCTCGAGTTCGCAGACGAATTTGAGCGGAAATTCATCTCACAAGGAGACGAAGACCGGAATATCGAAACAACCTTCGCGATAGCGTGGGACCTCTTCTCAATGCTTCCCCGGGAAGAGCTCAAGCGGATCAAGTTGGATTACATTCAAAAATACCACCCGGTCTACAAGGGGGAATCACATGGAACAAGTTAATCCGACCAGAATGGAACTCATCAAGAAGAGAGCTCAAATAAAGCTAGCGGAGCAAGGACGAGACCTCTTGCGCGAAAAAATGGACGCCCTCATTCAGGAGTTTTTTCACATCATGGTCTCGGTTTCCAAATCACGAGAAGAACTGGAGACCGCAGCCGTCGCCGCGCAACGCTCGCTGTGCGTCGCCGAAGCAGTTGACGATCTTACAGCTCTGAAATCCGCGTCTTTTGCAACGAAACGATTCCTGACCCTTGAGATTCGGGGAAAAAACATAATGGGGGTTCCCGTTCCCCTCATTGAGCGTAAAACGATCACAAAAAGTGTCCTCGAACGGGGTTACAGTATGATAGGGACGAGCGGCCGGATTGACGAAGCGGCCGAGCGGTATGAAGCGGAGCTAGATCTGATCATCGGGCTGGCAGAAACTGAAACATCTCTTCGCAGGCTCGGAGACGAGATTCAAATGAATAGAAGGCGCGTAAACGCCCTCGAACAAGTACTCATACCTGAGCTGAAAAGCCAAGCCAAATACATCAAGATATCCATCGGAGAGCGCGAGAGGGAGGATTTGTACCGGCTGAAGAAGGTCAAAAAGATCCTCGAACGAAGACGGAAGGCTACAAAGAAAAAGCAGCTAGCTGCTTCTATGGGCGCAGCGTAAGTCCGATCGTCTAGCCTGCATCGACTGGTAAGAACGACGGGCTGCGCCTTCTCGGGACAAGTAAGAGGGGTTATTCTTTAGTTATTATCGCAGTGCAAACCTCATCAACCGCTATTTTTTCCGGTTTTTCCTTGCTACTCACTTGATTTGCGATTTCTATGATTACCTGTAAATCTTTCTGGGTCAGCTTTGCGAACGAGATGCCCTCCCATTCGCTCCGCTTGATGCAGACCCACGCCTCACCTAGGATGTGCTTGAGCACGTCAATGTCTGTTGAAGTGAATGACTTCCACTCTGACGGCATTTTTCGCCGTATTTTTTCGAGTGCAACTTCAACGGCTTTTTCCTTGTGTATTTGAAATAGCCGCCTTCCAACTTCCTCGTCATGGGCTTCAGGCATAACACTACCCTAATCATATTCTAGCTACGTTTAGATATCTTTTTTGGAAATCAATTCCTACGAGCTGCCTATCGAACCTAGCACCGCGGCGGTTCGCGCGAACAGCGCATGATCCATTTTTTTGCGTTGATCGGTGGTTATGCGCAGTGTTTCAGCTACACATCCCACAGCGGTGTCTCAGAGAAAGGCGACCGCCACAGATACGTTGGTTACGACGAAAAGATCTGTGTCACGCGGCTTCAGAACTCGCCGCTTTTTTCTTGATTTTCTTAAGCCTGAAAATATTTTCGCGTTCCATCTCTTCAAGCCTGAACATGATGAACGCCTCGGCCTCTTTTAAGTCCGGGATAACCCGAAACTCGAGCGCGTTTACGCGACGCTTAATCCTTTCAATTTCCATAAGCAGTCGCTTGACTGCGGTTTCGACTTCCGCCGCACGTATAATCTTGTCTAACAGCTCCTCGTATGCGGCTGCAGCTTCGTCAATCGCCGATGATGTCCCTATTATACCATACCCGCGCTCATCTATGCTGTGGCTAATCGCGGTGAACGATACCTCGGGAACCGTGACTCCCATCAAACTTCTGCTCGTTAACGCGACTTCTGGCTTATGCTTCAACGCAAACGCCGCTGAATAGACTTCAATCACGCCTTCGACCATTTCCGCGATATCGATCTTCTCCTTGGCGAGTTTATATGCGTTCGCCAGGTCCATGCTCGCATCTTTGGCCTTTTCAAGGACGTCAAAGAACTCCAGAAGGAGCCCGTCGCGCTTCATCTTCAGCAGGTTGTAGCCCGACTCCGACAGCCGTATCTTCTTCTTAATTTCAAGCAGTTCCGATCGCGTCGGTTTTACTTCCCTTAACGCCATACGTTCTCCTTGTCAAACGAGTATTGCCGCTATTCGCGCACTCACCTGTTGCCGCTGCGGCGTTGCCGACAGCCTAAGAAGAGACTGCCGGCACAGGCTCCTCAGATTTTTTTGCGACGTGTGCCGGATGATACTTCTCAATGAGCTTCCTGTCAATTCTGGTCAGTTGCGCTTCTGGCAACGTTGCAAGCAAGTCCCAGCCGAGCTGGAGCGTTTCTTCTATACCGCGATCTTCCTCGTAACCCTGCCGCACGAATTTGTCCTCGAAGATATCTGCAAACTCGAGCAAGGTTTTGTCACGATCGGAGAGTGACTCCTTCCCGACGATGGCTACAAGCCCGCGCAGATCTTTACCCTCGGCGTACCCGGCATAAAGCTGGTCCGATACCGCTTTATGGTCTTCACGCGTCTTTCCAACGCCAATGCCCGAGTTCATGAGGCGTGAGAGCGACGGGAGGACGTTCACCGGCGGATATATACCCCTTCTATGCAGTTCACGCGATATCACGAACTGCCCTTCTGTAATATACCCCGTAAGGTCGGGAATTGGGTGGGTGATATCATCGCCAGGCATGGTGAGAATCGGGATTTGCGTAATCGAACCTGTCTTCCCGCGGATTCGTCCGGCGCGTTCGTAGATGGACGCGAGGTCGGTATACATGTATCCTGGGTAGCCTCGCCGCCCCGGCACCTCTTCTCGGGCAGCGCCAATCTGCCGCAGCGCTTCGCAATAATTTGTCATGTCCGTGAGTATAACGAGGACGTGCATATCGTGTTCGTAGGCGAGGTACTCAGCCGTTGTGAGCGCAAGTCGTGGGGTAATGAGTCGCTCAATTGCGGGATCGTCTGCCAAATTCAAGAAGACGACAGCCCGCTCAAGCGCCCCGGTTCTCTCGAAGTCGTTCATAAAGTGTCGCGCTTCTTCTGCCGTGATACCCATAGCGACAAAAATGACCGCAAAGGCTTCTTCTGCGCCTAACACTTTCGCCTGCCGGGCAATCTGGAGCGCCAGATCGTTGTGGGGTAGACCTGATCCCGAGAAGATCGGCAGCTTCTGCCCTCGAACGAGGGTGTTCATGCCGTCTATCGTGGAAACTCCCGTTTGGATGAATTCGGATGGATTATCCCGCGCATAGGGGTTAATAGCCGCGCCCGTTATGTCGAGTCGCTTTTCAGGTACTATTTCTGGACCGCCATCGAGCGGTTCTCCGGATCCTGAGAGTATTCGACCGAGTATTTCAGTCGAGACGGGCATCTTAATGACCTCGCCGGTGAACCGTATTTTCGAGTTTCGGTCAATACCTGCCGTTGTTTCAAATACTTGAAGGGCTACCAACTTTTCGGACGTATCGAGAACCTGCCCTCTTTTTACCGTTCCGTCTTCGAGGATAACGTTGACAAGCTCCATATACCCAACCGGCTCCGTTTTCTCAACGAAAACGAGGGGCCCCGCAATGGATGTGATTGTTCGATATTCTTTCATTTTTTTCACCCTATGCTAGTTCCGCTCGCAGGGCTGTTTCAATCTCTTCAAGCTTGGTTCCGTATTCTGCTTCAAACTTGATTTGCGCCAGCTCTGACTTTGCTGGGACGTTTATGATCTCATCGACGAGTCTGCCCATATTAAGAGCTTTTCTCGCGAGGTCGTCATAAACCATTATGGCTGCTAGGATATCATGTTGCTTTTGAAGTGGGCAGTAGGTATCTACCTCGTGGTACGCGTTTTGCTGCAAAAAGTACTCACGAATCATCCTCGCAACTTCCAGGGTCAATTGCTCATCATCAGGGAGCGCATCAGATCCGACCAGTTGCACGACTTCCTGAAGTTCGCTTTCTTTCTGAAGTATCGCCATAGCCCGCATTCGAAGTTCTTCCCAATCTCCCGCGACATGATCTATGAACCACTCCGCGAGGTTTTGCGTATAGAGGCTATATGAATCAAGCCAGTTGATCGAAGGAAAATGGCGTCGCTGTGACAGCTTGCTGTCAAGAGCCCAAAACACTTTCACAATCCTGAGTGTATTTTGGGTTACGGGCTCCGAGAAATCGCCTCCTGGAGGGCTCACCGCCCCAATAACGGTGATAGAACCTTCGTCACCGCCTAGTGTCTTGACGCGCCCCGAACGCTCATAGAACTCAGAGAGCCGTGCGGCGAGATAGGCAGGATAGCCCTCTTCGCCGGGCATTTCCTCTAGACGTGAAGAGATCTCACGCATAGCCTCAGCCCATCGTGACGTGGAGTCTGCCATAAGAGAGACGTCATACCCCATATCGCGGAAATACTCAGCGATGGTCACGCCGGTGTAGACTGACGCCTCGCGGGCTGCTACTGGCATATTTGAGGTGTTTGCTACGAGTACGGTTCGGTCCATGAGCGGCGCGTTTGTTTGCGGGTCTTCGAGCTCCGGAAATTCCGTGAGCACGTCCGCCATTTCATTGCCGCGCTCTCCGCAGCCGATGTACACCACAATCTGTGTGTCCGACCATTTCGCGAGCTGTTGCTGCGCGACCGTCTTTCCAGAACCAAAAGGTCCAGGAATAGCCGCAGTTCCGCCTTTCGCCACAGGGAAGAGTGCATCCAGAATCCGTTGCCCCGTAACGAGGGGGGTGTCGGGCATTAACTTTTCGACTGCAGGTCTCGACACACGAACGGGCCATTCCTGCATAAGCTTGAGTTCTGTGCCGTTATCAAGCGTGCATATAACGTCATCGACCGTGTGTTCTCCTGATTCGATGGTTTTTATCCTCCCGCTTTTGTTAGGCGGGATCATTATCTTGTGCTTCAGGTGCGCTGTCTCTTGCACGTAGCCGACAGCTTGGCCCGCGCGAACATCGTCGCCGGGCTTTGCCTCGGCCACGAAGTCCCACTTCTTCGAATGATCGAGTCCAGAAGCGGCGACCCCCCTCTCGATAAAATCGCCGAGCTTTGCGTTCAACACTGGGAGAGGCCGTTGAATGCCGTCATAAATTGAACTTAAGAGCCCGGGCCCCAGCTCAACAGAGAGCGGCAATCCCGTGTTCTCAACAGGCTCACCAGGCCTAAGGCCTGACGTATCCTCATAAACTTGAATGATGAACTTGTCCCGGTCGATCTCGATGACCTCGCCCAAGAGGCCTTCGTCACCCACTTTTACCAGGTCATACATCTTTGCTTCGATTCCGGTAGCCGTAACAACAGGTCCTGCAACCCGATATATCCTGCCCTTTTGCTCTACTTCCACAAGTCAACACCTACAGATCGCTTTATCTTCTCTCGCAAATGTGTGCGCTCTTCTCCCTCGCCGCCGATTGAAATGACGGTGGGTTCTACCGAGTCATCCAAGGTTATGCGTAGAGGCATCGACAGCTTTTCCACATCGTCGCTATTCATGATCAATATGCCAATGTCCTCGTCCTTTAGGGCCTCCTTAAGTGTCGGCTCTAGATCAGCATCGGTAGTGATGAACGTTTTTCGCACGCCTGCTAATAGAAAGCCCGTCACAAAATCCGCGCTGCCGACAACTGCTACTTCCACGCAACTCACCACTTCACAAGATGTTTGCCCTAAAATGTATTCTTCTACAGTATCAGATGGTCTTTAATAATTTCTTGCGAGAGCCCTGCCTCTTTGCCCCGCACTATCGCTTGGATGTTGTCTACTTCTGTGTCCTTACTCAACATGTACCCCAGCATGGGCAGCACAGTCAACGGATTGAACGTAGAGATCTTCCACACGTGCTCGTTCAAGTATTTGTCCAGTCTCAGTTCGATCTTGCTCAATGATTCCATTCGCTCTGCAACGATGTCGGAAATAGCACTCCAATACCGATATTTGCTCAACAAAGCTACAAATTCGTCGAAGGGCGCATCAGCCATCCTCTCAATCTCTTTGTCTGAGAGATACAGTCCACCCGGTATGACATATTCAAGGACGCGCGAGCCTGAAATGTCTGCATTTTTCAACCTGAATAGCGTTTTTAAGTTGGCGACGTCAATCTCCATTTTAATGACGGCCAAGTACAGCGAAGAGCCCCCTATTTTAGATACGAGGTCCACCATTCTTGCATAGTAGAACTTGTCAAGTTCGTCTTCGACCTTCATCGAAGATTCAGCGTAGTCGATATCTTTGATGACGTCGTAATAGACTGTGCCTTTCAACGCAGCTAAGACCTCTTCGACACTCGGCTTCCGCACGAGAGTCTGCAGGTATTCGCGCGAGAGCTCGCCACTGGGGACGAGGATCCTCACTATCTCCTCATCGGAAGCTCCGTACGTTTTTCCTCGCAATATAGTTTTAATATCCCAGATGTCCCAGCGTCTGAGATATTCGACGATCAAATCGTGAGGTTCGCCCATCGTCATCTCCATGAGCTTGGTGAATGTCCTCGCCAAGTTCAGGTGCGTAGCGAACTCAACTAAGTCTATGCCTGAGTATACGCGCGCGAGTTCGTCGACTTCAGCTTTGTACTCCGACTCTTCAATAAAGCGCGCTATTTCAGGAAGGGCCATAACAAGGAGTTTTGTATAGGTCTCCTTCGGAAAGAGCTTCACCTTCATCGCGTGCACTCGTGCGGTGCCATAGGCATATCTCGCTTTGGCAGATCCTGAATGCTTGCTTTTTTTTTGCCGCGCGTACATTGCGCTCACACGTTCAAGATTTCTAAGAGCTGCTTCAAAGACGTCTCACGCACGCTTCTGAGAAGGGTGTCGAAGGTCAAGTCGTGTATGACTGTGCCATCTTCATTTTCCAAAACTATGCCGCCCGAACAGAGGATCGTGCCACCATATTCTAGGTGGGTGATTCGTCTCACTATCGACTCGTCGCTTTTATTTGAAAATACACGCTTTGAGTCAGTGTGTGATTCGAGCAGTTTCTTGATGATGGTTTCTCGTTCCGACTCAGAAAGCCCAGCTAGCGACCCCAAGGCTTCGCTATATACGTTGTCAAGCAGTTCTTTCTTCGCGTTGAGGATTGCTCGCTTAACTTCAAGATTCGCGCTGGATATTTCTCTGTTTTTTCGACGCTCAATTTGTTGGACTGCCTGCCGTCGTCTTTCGTCGAGGATCTGACTTGCCGTGTTCTCGGCCCCTCCGATTATAGCATTGGCTTCGTCCGTTCCTTGTTGCCTGATGCGGTTCGCTTCCTCCTCTCCTCGCGCTAGAACGTCCTTGACGACGACTTCCAAGCCCATAGGTCCTCAGATTGTAGGCAGCGTCACGAAGAGCAATATTAAGGCCACGACGAGCCCGAAGATTACAATAGACTCGGGAATGACGGTCATGACCAGACCTCTCCCAAAGAAGCCTTCGTCTTCCGCCATAACCCCTATGGCTGCCGAACCAATGACTTGCTCGCCCAAGGCGGCTGCGATTCCCGTGGCGCCGACCGCTATGGCTGCGGACAAAGCGACCATACCTGCTCCAATTGGATCTACCATTTACTGTTCCTCCGTATATTTTCTTCTAAAACCAAACGGCCTATATTTCGTCCCGCCTCCACTATAGAACTTCGTGAAGAACTCCACGTAATGCAATCTCAAGGATTGCAAGCCTGAATCCAAAATGCCGAGCGCAGTATTCACCGCGTGGCCAACGATTAGCATTAGCACTCCAAAAATGACAAAAATCCCGCCCTTAGAGAAGAAAAGCGCATATGACAGCTTATTCACTGCAAGAGCGATACCGGCCGAAGAGATGCCTATCGAGAGCAATCGCGAGTAAGAGAGCACATTTGACAGAAGCGTCGGAAGCTCAGCGATGCCGATGATGCCTTCGCCCATTATCAAGAAGACGAAGCCAACTACGGCGACTGCCAAGCCGGCCACCAACGCTGGAGATATGCTGATCGCAGTTCCCGTGGTGAGAGGCGGCAAGATCTCAATGATCACGAGCACCCCGCCCCACAGCAGAAGGAGCCAGCTTACTTTCGCGAACACCGCGTGCTTCAGCCCGTGCTGTCGATATTCGTTGACAAATCCGAGTACATACCCAAGCGTGAGCATCAGAATGCCGATAACTAAGGTAACCAGAAGCAGCGTGAGAACGTTTTCAAAACGGGGAATAGTCGGATAAGCGTAAAAGGACGGGATCAAACCGCTCTTCCCAAAGAGCTCGACGCCAAAGAACTCATTATAGATAAATCCGAACACGATAGATAGTACTCCCGCATAGACTAGGATCTTAGCTAAATCGCGAATGCCTTTCGATTTCAGTCTTCGTTGCACCAAGAAGCCTATTCCGATAATCACGGCCCCATAGCCAATATCGCCCAGCATCAAGGCGAAGAGAAAAGGATAAATCAGAGCGATGAACGTCGTTGGGTCGATTTCGTTATACTTCGGAAGTGAAAAGGCTTTCGTGAGCACCTCAAAAGGTTCTGAAGGCACCGGGTTTTCGAGTGCTATGGGTACTTTTTCTGCGCTGACTGCCTCTGATGCATCAGTGGCCACCATAACGTGTCCATCAGTCGCGCGATCGACGTCGTGTTGGACGCGTTCGAGATTCTTTGTCGGGATCCAGCCCTCAATGATAAATGCATTCTTTGTTGTGGCGAATCGCAGCGGAGCTTCAGCTTTTTGCGTTGCTATCGAGAGGTACTCGTCTGAAGCGAGAATGTAATCGATGTATCTTTCCCGCAGCGCGTTTAGATCTTCCTGAAGCTTTTCTTTTTCGGATTCAAGTTCGATACGCTGTGCATCGAGATCTGCGAGTATCTCCTTGGGAGCGCCCTCCATTTCAGGGAGCGAAAGAGCTGAATAGCTCTGGTCCTGCAAGCGTTTCAGAACATCATCCTCAAATTCCTTAGGTGCAAAAAGAGCGATGGCGTCCCCCCTCCCATAGGGCGCAGTTTCGATCTCATAGTCATTGGTGATGTCGCTGATCGCAGGCGCCCCCTTCAGTGTCCCGACAAACACCGCTAACGACTGATAGCCGCCATAAAGATCGAGTGGCAGGTCAAAGCTCTTTAGAGGGTCGAGCAACCGCTTTTTGTCGTTGATGTCTTTGATGCGCGAATCTATATCGCTTATCTTGTCTGTTACGTGCGTAACTTCAAAATTGAGGCGCTCCGTTTTCTCATCGATCTCATTGGTAATAGCGTCTTCCTGGTACCTATTTTCAATGTCCTCTTTACCCGTGATGCTGAGGTAACTCGCTATTGAGCGCAGGGATACGGCCCGCTCTGAGAGCTTCGTGGCGCTAGCGTACGGCTTGCCGATCTTGAAGTCGTCATCTTCATCAACGAAGTCAGCAATGTGGACAACGTTATGCTTGTGCAGGGCATCTATCGCGACGTCCATATAGTCTTTCGATCCGGCAATGATGACTTTAGTCATCGCTTGCGGCTCAAACATAATGCGTCCTCTTAAACTCCTCAGCCAAATAAGAGAGCGCTTCAGCGTGCTTTTTCTCTGCGCGCTCTTTGACTGTTAAAATTTCTGCGTCTCCCGCTTTGTGGATTTCTTGCTTGGCCTTGTCTATTTCTGCATCGGCGGTCGCGTTTAAATGCTCTGCTATCCTGCTCGCTTCCTTCTCTGCAGAATCGACAATTTCAAACGATTTCCTCTTTGCGTCCTCGATTGTCGTTTCCTTTTGGGTCTGCGCTTCGTCGATCATCCGCTGGACTTCTGCTTCAGCAGCCTTAATCTCGGAGAGTACCTCTGGCTTCATGTGACCAAACCCATCCGATATAATAAATGGGGATGCTATTTAAGCTTTAGCAAAAGTTAGTTGAGCCGCACCGCGCTGCTAGAAAGCTCAAATTGACAAACCACCCTTATGAGCGCATTTGGCGCTACGCTCTCAGATAGTCCGTGGCGTATACGTCCTTGTTGAGAAGCACGTCGCACGTCTTTATCGTGTCGAGCAGCTCTCGATCCTCGGTGTTTATGATTGCCGATGAAAGACCAGCCCCGATCAGCATCGCCAAAAACGTTCTTTCTATCAGCCGCGGGTTCTTCGTATCGTGCGAGATATTGTTGAGGCCAACAGTCGTCTTTAGCACTGACGCGGGGCTCGTAAGCAAGCCAATTCGCCGCACCGCTTCGACGACCACGGGAGCTTGATCTTGCGCCGTACTCACCGGCAGACAGACCGGATCGACATAAAGCTTTTCGACATCGATGCCGTACTCGCACGCATTTGCGACAAGCGTCGCCGCCTGTTCCACCCGTTTGTCGACATCACCAAGGATGAACTTCTCGTCCATCGTCATGCATATGATTTCTGAATCGTGCTCCGCGGCCAATGGAAAAAGCGTGGCCATCTTCTCCTGCTCGGCGGGAATCGAATTGATCATCGACTTTCCCTTGACGTCGTCGATACCCGCTTTCATCACATCGATTTTAGGAGTGTCAATGGAAAGCGTTACGTCAACCACATCTTGCACGGTCGTTACCAGCCATTTCATCAGCTCAGCGGCATCGCTCCTGCCAAGCCCCGCGTTGAGGTCAATGATTTGCGCCCCGGCGTCGACTTGCCGAACTGCAAGTTCCTGAACGGCTTTCGTATCTCGTCGATCGATAATCACTTCGACTGACTTTGAGTAGCCGTTGATGTTACCGCCAATGACTATCATGGAGAACTCCCTCGCTAAAGTGACAAGTGATTAGGTGTGCGTAACGCTTTAACGCTTTCGCATTCGCGCGTACGACGCTACCCACCTCGCAACCTATATATAAAAATATAGTATATAAAGACACGTCAATTTTGAACACAATGTGAGGCTTTTGGGGCAATTTGAAGAAGGAATTCAAGGTTGTTTTTAAACCTGACAA